>NZ_CP113866.1:1706250-2355000 GCF_026914305.1 Caldicellulosiruptor acetigenus
CATGCCCTGCCTCATGTGCAGCAACTCCAACTGCAGCAACAGAATTGGAATCAAAAACACCCTGTGATAGTCTGAGCACTCTAAATCGCGGGTCGTAATGGTCTGTCAAAAGTCCCGGTACATATTCTACTCTGACATCATAAATACCGTTGGACCACAGTATATTTTTGGCAACCTCGGCACCTGTCAGCCCTGAAAATGTTCTGACTCTGGAATACTTTGAAAAAACCATCTGGACCCTCATTTGAGCTATAAGAGATATCAAAAATGCGGGAATAGCAAACACAAGATACAAAGGGTCAAAATAGTAAAACACTTCTCATCCTCTCCTCTTAAGCTTAGGCTAAAACATCTCCTCTTTTTATTTTATACCCATTGACAAAGTCTCTTGCACCAATCTTTTTTCCACCTTCAAGCTGAAGAAGTTTAAGTCTTATCAGTCCATCTCTAACTTTTATTATAATGCTGCTGTCATCTATCTCAACCACAGTACCATTTGGTACATTACTATTAATGTTGTCTTTATTATCTTGAGCAATTTCCATATCGTGAATTTTTAAAAGTTTTTCTTTGAAAGTTGTAAAAATCCCTGGCCATATCTTAAGAGCTCTGAACTTGTTATAAATTTCCTTTGCACACATATCCCAGTCAATTTTTCCTTCTTCCTTTTTTATAGGTGGTGCGTACGTTGCTCTGCTGTGGTCCTGTTTTACAGGAGTTATACTTTCTATATTCCTCAAAGTTTCAATTAAAAGCTGGCTACCCACTTCTGCAAGCTTTTTTGAAAGTGTCAAAATGTCATCATTATTTTCAATTTTGACTTCTTTTTGAAGAAGAATATCTCCTGTGTCTAATCCCTCGTCCATTTTCATTATAGTAACACCTGTATATTCCTTGCCATCCATAAGCACTCTTTGAATTGGCGCAGCCCCTCTGTATTCAGGCAAAAGTGATGCATGCACGTTTATGCAACCATACTTAGGTATCTCAAGCACTTCTTTGGGAAGAATTTTTCCATACGCAACAACCACGATTGTATCAGGGTTTATCTCTTTTAGAAGTTCATAAAACTCCTCGTTATTCTTTAGTTTTTCTGGTTGAACAACTTCTATCCCAACTTTTTGAGCAAACTCTTTAACAGCTGGTGCTGTCAATATTTGCTTTCTTCCAAAAGGTTTATCAGGTTGGGTCACAACAAGTTTTAAATTGACAAACGGCTCTTGAGTAAGTTTTCGTAAAACATCAACTGCAAACTCAGGTGTCCCCATAAATACAATGTCCAAATTCACTTTCCCCTTTCTAAAAAGAAAAGTAGTTTATTCTAAATCCATCTTCTCACCCTTAGAGCGCCTTTGTTCAATCTCCTCTTCAGATACAAATCGTATAACCTTGTCAACAAACAAAATCCCATCAAGATGATCTATCTCATGACACACAGCCCTTGCTAAAAGCCCCTCTGCTTCAAGTCTAAATTCATTTCCAAACCTATCCTGAGCTTTTACTATCACTTTCTGTGGTCTTTCAACCTCACCCCAGACATTTGGAACAGAAAGACACCCTTCTACATCCACAGCACTTCCTTCACTGTGTTCTATTTCAGGATTTACAAGTTCAATTGCGCCTTCTCCTATATCAATCACAACTGCTCTTTTGAGCACTCCCACTTGGGGCGCTGCAAGACCAATGCCGTTTGCTTCATACATGGTATCTTTCATATCGTCAAGAAGCTGGCAAAGCCGCTGGTCAAATTTCTCAACAACCTTCGATTTTTTGCGCAGTATCTCATCTTCATATGTTCTTATCTTTCTCAGTGCCATTTGTCTAAATTTAAACCCTCCTGTTTTTTAAAGTGTATCCAAAGGATTTACGTCGATGATAAGCGACGCGTTATTATAATTATATCTTTCTTTGATTAGATTTGCTATACTAATCATCTGCCCAGCTCTTTTGAACTTCACTAGTATGTGATACCTGTACTGGTTTTCTATTTTAAAGATAGGATTTTCACTTGGACCATAAATCTTCATGTCACTTTCATTTTCATACTCCTTGAGAATAGCATATACATGTTCTATTCCTCTTTTTGCCATATGCTGTTCTCTTGCCACAACAACAAAGTTGACTACGTACGAATAAGGTGGATATTCCATCATTTTTCTCAGTTTCATCTCCTGAGTATAAAAGCTTTCATAGTCGTGCTTTGAAGCAAACACAATGCTGTAATCTTCAGGGTTAAAAGTCTGAATTATAACTTTTCCTGGCTTTTCCCTGCCAGACCTTCCTGCAACCTGTGTAAGAAGTTGAAATGTTCTTTCTCTACTCCTGAAATCTGGCATGTTCAAAAGAATATCTGCATCTATAACTCCCACCAAGGTCAAGTCTGGAAAGTGCAATCCTTTTGCAATCATCTGCGTCCCCACAAGAATATCTACCTCTTTTTCCCTGAACTTTTTTAGAAGCTGCTGAGTTGCATCTTTTTTTGAAGTTGTATCACTGTCCATACGCAAAACCCTTGCATCTTTAAAATACACTTTTATCTCTTCCTCTATCTTCTGGGTGCCACTACCATATTGTCTGACATACCTGCTGTTACATTTTGTACACACACCTCTATATTCCTCTTTATACCCGCAATAGTGACATTTTAAATATCCCTCTTTGTGGTATGTAAGTGAAATGCTGCAGTTTTTACACATAAAAACATAACCGCACTCACGGCATATAACAATTGGAGAATAACCTCTCCTGTTTAAAAAAAGAAGAACCTGCTCACCTTTTTGCAAATTGTTCTCTATTTCATTCAGCAAAAGCCTACTAAAAATGGACTTGTTACCTTCTAAGATTTCTTTTTTCATATCAACAATTAGAACTTCTGGCAGGGTCTTGTTTATTCTGTTCTTTAATGTACAAAGAAGGTATCTTCCTTTTTTGGCATAAAAATAGTGCTCAATAGAAGGTGTGGCAGAGCCTAATATAATCGGGATATTGTTTATCTTTGCTCTCATCTGGGCAACCTCAACAGCATTTATCCGCGGCGATTTTTCGGATTTGTAGCTTGGTTCATGCTCTTCATCGACAATTATAAGACCAAGGTTATTAACAGGGGCGAAAACTGCCGAACGCGGGCCAATTACCACAACCGCTTCTTTGTTTCTGGCAGCAAGCCAACTATTTAGCCTATCTGTACTTTTCATTTTGCTGTGATATACTAAAACCTTATTGCCTATTCTATTTTGAACATTTTCTATCATCTGTGGTGTGAGTGAGATTTCTGGTACCATAAATATTACACTCTTGCCTTTTTCAATTGCATATTGTATCGCTCTTATATAAACTTCTGTTTTTCCACTTCCTGTGACTCCAAATAAGAGAATATTTCTGTATCCTCCTTCATCAAACGCAGAGATTATACTATTTAGAGCTTTGTGCTGTTCTTCAGTCAAATTATAATTAGGTTCTACCAGCGGCAGATTTTTCTCAGTATTTTCATTCGTATCAAAATTCTTCAAATCAAACTCCAAAAGCCCTTTCAAAAAGAGCTTCACTATTTTTTCTTTGTTCTCTTTTGCAATCTTTGAATTTATGCTCACCGGTTTTTTCAAAATACTTTCGTACAACTTTTTTAAATCATCATCCAAGTTCCTATTTTCTTCATGCTTTTTGGCACAGATATTATATATCTGTTTGCTGCTCACAAAAGGAGGTATAACAAGCGACAAAGCCTCTCCCAAATTCAACGCATAGTAATTTTTCATTGAAAAAGCAAGTTCTATCTGTTCCTTTGAAACAATTGAAAACTTATCAATTACAGCAAGCACGCTCTTGAGCTTATTTTCCTCTATATCAGTAGTTTGCTTTATTCCAACAACAAGGCCTTCAACTATTCTATTTGAAACTCCAAAGCTGACATACACTCTTTTCCCTATCTCAATGCTATTTTCAAGATGTGGTGGTACCAAATAATCAAACACCTTATCAACATTGGCATCCTGGTAGTTGATACAAACCTGAGCTATCATCTTAAAACTCAAACTCCATCCATTAAAAATTATTACCTCTGCTACACTTTGCAGAGGTAAGTCAATACATGGTCAAAAATTCTTTTAGCAACTTCACTTTTGTTCATTTTCGGAAGATTTTCTATCTTTTCTTTTGATATGAGTGTCACAATGTTTGTATCAACATCAAACCCTGCACCTTCTTCAAGCACATTGTTTGCAACAATCAAATCAGCATTTTTCGCTTCTAATTTCTTTTGAGAGTTCTCTAAAACATTTTCTGTCTCTGCTGAAAATCCCACAATTATTTGACCCGGTTTTTTATTCTCTCCCACAAACTTTAAGATATCTGGATTTTTAATAAGCTCAACAACCAGTTCATCCGTGTTTTCCTTTTTAATCTTGTTTTTGTTTGTAGTTTTAGGTCTATAATCTGCTACAGCTGCAGAAAAGATTAGTATATCGTACTGCGCGTAAATATCTTTTACCTTTTGATACATCTGAGAAGCTGTCTGAACATGTATAATTTCTATGTCAGCATATGTGTTGATACTCACAGGACCTGAAACAACTGTAACTTGAGCCCCTCTTTTGTATGCCTCTTCAGCTAAAGCATAACCCATTTTGCCAGATGACCTGTTTGAAATAAACCTGATGGGGTCTAAATATTCCCTTGTAGGTCCTGCAGTAATGAGCACTTTCTTTCCTGCCAAGTCTTGGTTACAAAGAAGCTTTTCTATCTCAATCAATATCTTTTGATTTTCTGGATATCTTCCCTTGCCATACACACCGCATGCCAAAAACCCTGATTCGGGCTCAACAAAGTTTATTCCCACCGATTTTAGCTTGTGAATATTTTGCTTCACAATAGCATTTTCAAACATATTAGAATTCATTGCAGGCACAATCAGCACAGGTTTGTCAAACGCCAAAAAGGTGGTGGAAAGCAAATCATCTGCAATACCATTTGCAAATTTCCCAATTATGTTTGCAGTAGCAGGAGCTACTACAAGAATATCTGCCCACGTTGTAAGAGAGATATGTTCTATATCATATGAATATTCGCTTTCAAAAGTATCTGTATAAATTTTGTTTTGGGAAAGAGTTTGCAGTGTCAAAGGAGTTATAAACTTTTGGGCATTTTTTGTCATTATTACCTTCACGTTTGCTTCATTTTTCTTTAAAAGTCTTATAAGCTCGCACACCTTGTATGCTGCTATCCCACCACATATTCCTATTAAAACATTTTTATTTTTTAATCTCATTCTTTTTCACCGGCTTTACGTACTTGTAAGAAATCTTCCCAGAGGCAACCTCATTTACTGCCATTGTAACATACTTGTCAGAGTTAAAATTGGTAATGTCAACTTTTTTTTGCGCCTGCTGAAGAAGTTGTCTTGCCCTCTTTGCAACAAGTACAGAAAGTGTATATTTATTGTCCACATACTTTAAAAGCTCGTCAAGCCCTGGTCGCAAAAGCATCCTTCATTCACTCCTTCAAAAAACTTTGTATATCAAATCGTCTACTCTTTAGTTTTTCAACTTCAATAATCTTTTGTATCTTTTCAGCAGCATCATCCACATTGTCATTAATAACACAATAGTCATACTCTGGCACAAGTTTTATCTCGTTCTTGGCAATCTCAAGTCTTGCCTTGATTTCATCTTCAGACTCGGTGCCTCTTTTTACAAGTCTTCTATAAAGCTCTTCTATGGATGGTGGCAATAAGAATATTAGTACTGCATCCGAAAAGGCTTTTTTAATCTTGAGCGCTCCCTGTGTTTCAATCTCCAAAATTACATCAAAGCCCTTTTCCAATGCCTCAAAGACAAAATCCTTGGGCGTACCATAATAGTTATTGTTATACTCAGCATATTCTAAAAATCTTTCATTTTTAATCTCTTCTTCAAATTGCTCGCGCGATACAAAAAAATAGTTCACACCCTCTTTTTCCCCTGGCCTCGGCTTTCTCGTGGTCTTGGAGATTGAAAGCTTAATATTTGGATTTTTCTCAAGAAGCTTTCCAACAACTGTACCCTTTCCAGTCCCTGCAGGCCCTGATATTACAATCAAAAGTCCCTCTCTCATTTCTTGTCATCCTCATTCTCAACTTCAATATCTTCTTCTTCAAACTCTTCTTCAGGTTCTATAATTCTGTGTGCCACGGTCTCTGGCTGAACAGAAGAAAGTATTACATAATCAGCATCAGTTATTATTACCGCTCTTGTTCTTCTGCCATATGTGGCATCAATGAGCATGCCTCTTTCTCTTGCTTCCTGGATTATTCTTTTTATAGGAGCTGAATCCGGACTGACTATTGCTATCAGCCTGTTTGCTGAAACTATATTACCAAATCCTATATTGATAAGTTTTATATTACCACTATTACTCAAAACAAACTCACCTCTATTCAATATTTTGAACTTGTTCACGAATTTTTTCAAGCTCATCTTTAAGACCTACAACACACTGTGAGATTTCAAAAATAGTAGATTTAGCACCAATTGTATTTGTTTCTCTGTTCATCTCTTGAACTATAAAGTCAAGTTTTTTGCCTATACTTCCTCCAGCTTCTAAACACTCAGTAAACTGACTTATATGACTTTTAAGCCTCACAAGCTCTTCTGTTATATCGCTTTTGTCAGCAAACAGAGTTATCTCCAGCATAAGTCTGTTTTCATCAATGCTCTTTAAATCGAAATATTCACTTACCCGTTTGTAAAGTTTTTCTCTGTAATTTTCAACCAAATCCTTTGAATACTCTTCTATTCTGCTCACCAAAGCTTTAATGTTTTCTAATCTCAGCAGAATGTCCTTTTTAAGATTTTCACCCTCTGTTTTTCTCATTTTATCTAAATTTTGAAGTGCCTCTTCAATACAATCCAAAAGCTCAGACTTAACAGTACCAACGTCAAGTTCTTCAGTCTCAATCACAAGGGCATCTGGAAGTTTTATAAAAGTCGAAAGGCTAAAATCGTCCTGAATTTCTGAAAAGTTTTCCCTAACCCTATTTATTGCTTCCAAGTACTGCTTCATTATCCCTATGTTAGGAATAATCCTGTAGTCTTTTTCGCTGAAGCTTTTGAAGTTAATGTATATATCAACCTTCCCTCGGCAAATATACTGTGAAACCACATTTTTTATCTCATTTTCAAATTTGATAAATTCTTTTGGCATCTTCAAGTTTATTTCCAAATATCTGTGGTTTACACTTCTTATGTCTACGCTGTACTCTCTCTCATTTATTATTCTTTTACATCCACCGTAGCCTGTCATACTTTTAATCATGATAATGCAACCAATCCTTTCAACGTGATTTAAAAAATCTTTCATGGAAGAAAAAATAACAATTCTACTTGACTACTATCTATTTTAAAGTATTTTTACCCATAAAATCAAGAAAGGGTTATAATATTAGTTGAAGTCAAACACATTTTTGAAAAGCAAGGTGAAGTTAAAAATGATAGTAGGTCTTGATGTTGGTGGAACAACAATTGACACAGTAGCAATAGAAAACGGAAAAGTTGTTGCATTTAAAAAATTTGAACGCGGTAGAAATTTAATAGATTCTGTATTAGAAAGCTTAAACCAGTTTATATCTGATGAAATGATTTTAAATCTTGAAAGAATTACACTAAGTACAACCGTTACCACCAATGCAATAGTTCAAAATAACTTGGATAAGGTTGGAATGATAATAGAAAACGGTATTGGAGCAAACCCTGAGTTTTTGATGTGCGGCGATATGAATTTTTTTGCAGATGGATATATAAATAACAGAGGCATAGAGGTAAAACCAGTAAATATCGAAAGCGTAAAGAGCGCTTTGCAAAACTTTAAACAAGAAGGTATAGAAAACTTGGGCATTGTTGGCAAGTTTTCTGTTCGAAATCCACAGCATGAACTTGCTGTATATGAGGCAGCTAAAGAATACAACTTTAAATTTGTGTCAGTTGGCTACAAACTTTCTGGTAAACTCAATTTTCCACGAAGAGTTTTTTCAACATACCTAAACTGTGCAGTTTATAGTATATTTAATATGTTTTACAAAAGCATTTTAGCATTTTCACAAGAAAGAAAAATCCCTCTTGAAAAGATATTTATTCAAAAACCTGATGGTGGAATTGTAAACTTGCAAAATATCGAATGTTTTCCGATATTCTCTATTCTCTCAGGTCCAGCTGCATCCGCTCAAGGCGGATTTGTCCTATCTAATTTTGCGAAAAATGCAATTATAATTGACATTGGTGGAACAACAACCGACATCGCTTTCTTGTCAAACGGCAATCTTGTTCTTGAACCATATGGAGCAAAAATCGGAAAGTATCCTACATTAGTAAGAGCAATATATTCACGATCTGTAGGGCTGGGGGCAGAAAGTGTTGTTAAAATAGTAGATGATACAGTTAAGATAGGACCAGAAACAAAAAGATGGTATGAAAAAGGCAAAAATGAGTTTATTACTTTTTACGATATTCTTCAATTTTCAAATTCCTGTTATGAAAATTCTATAAATGCTGGTTTAAAATCTTTATCTTCTCAGCTGAATATAAGCCAAGAAAACTTTTGTAAATTGGTGATAAGCAGGGCAGTAGCAATGATAGAAGAAAAAATAAAAGAGGGAATTGAATACATCAATAATCTTCCAGTTTATACCATAAATAAACTCTTGTACGGAGAGAAATTCGCACCTCAGAAGATAATTCTAATTGGTGGACCGGCTCAGCTTTTAAAACCTCATTTAGAGAACGAGCTCAAAATAAAAGTTGAAGTCCCGAAACATTACATGGTTGCAAATGCAATTGGTTGTGCGATTGGCTCAATCTCAAAAGAGTACAACTTAGTTGCAGACACTATCCAGGGCAAGTTGGTAATACCAGAGTTAAATATATATCAAAGTATTCCTGCAGATTTTACTATTGAGCAGGCAAAGAAGGTTTTAATTGAAAAGGTCTTAAAGTCCAGAGAAGTTAAGAATCAAGATGATGTAGAGATTGTGGATGAAAGCTCTTTTAATATGATAAGAAGTTTTAGATTCTGCGGAAGAATGATTAGAATTAAAGCTCAGTTAAAACCCAAGCTTTTAAATTTGAGAGATTGATTTTTTGGGGAGTGAAACAAGATGTTAAAAGCTAAAAATAGTTTAGGGCTCATACTCTTTCCTGCCTTTGACTGGAGAATCTCTCCAACGCATCCTGAAAGAGAAGAAAGACTTTTGTATACAATTGACCAGATAGAAGAAGAGGGGCTTTTTGACTATGAAAATATAAAAATTTTCAATCCCGAAATGGTTGCCTCAAAATATATAGAGATGACCCATTTTTGTATCCCTACTATTTCCTCAATTGTTACCGTATCTCACAAAATAGCTGCAGGCTCAGCAATAACTATTGCCCAAAAAGTTCTGTCAAAAGAAGTAGAAAAAGGATTTGCTCTTATCCGACCACCCGGTCATCATGCACACAGAGTAACATATGGAGACAGGGGATTTTGCATTATAAACAATGAGGCGATAATGGTGGAATATCTAAGAAAAGAATATAAAATCAAAAAGATAGCAATAATAGACACTGACTGTCATCATGGTGATGGAACGCAGGATATCTTTTGGAACGACAAAGATGTCTTGTTTATTTCTCTGCACCAGGATGGCACAACCCTATATCCCGGAACTGGTTTTACAGACGAAATAGGTGGGCCCTCGGCAATTGGTTATACTTTGAATCTGCCTCTGCCACCCTATACATCTGATGAAGGATTTTTGTACTGCTTAGACAATCTTATCATTCCTGTTTTAGAAGAATTCAAGCCTGACATCATAATAAACTCAGCAGGGCAGGACAACCATTATTCTGACCCACTAACAAACATGAACTTTTCTGCTCAAGGGTACGCAAAACTTACAGAAAAGCTAAGTCCAAATATTTCTGTGTTAGAAGGCGGATATTCTATTGAAAGTGCTCTTCCATACGTCAATTTGGGTATAATATTTGCACTTGCGGGTATTGATTATTCGAACATAAAAGAACCTGATTACAATCCTGAAAGACTTAAACAATCTCAAAGAACAACTGATTACATCAAGCGGCTTTGCGAACAAGTATACAGTATATGGAAATCAAAAGAAGAAAGAGAATACAAAGTCAAAATGGTACATCAAGATTATTATGCGAGAAAAAAATCTATTTATTATGACACAATGGGATTCAGAGAAAATCAGCTTGAAAAAATAAAAATCTGCAAAAAATGCTCAGGTCTAATATTAATAGACTCTTTTTGTTTGGGATATAGGGTTTTAGCCATAGTAATTCCACACGATGCATGCAATGACTGTCAAAATGAAGGTCACAAGCTCTTTGAAAATACTGAGGTTGGAAACTATTCTCATGTACTTTTACAGGATAAAAAGAGCTTTGAATTTTTCAGAAAGCCATCATAAAAATTTTTATGTTTTTTGTTTTACATTACAAGATACTTTTGCTTTCTCTCTTTTAACTTTTCACCATTTATGAGCACCAAGCTGCCCTGCTTGAATTTTAGTTTTTTGGCTAAATACTCACACTTTATTTTCAAAAGATAAAAAACATTGGCTTGAACATCTTCAAAGTCATCCACAGTCTCAAAGTTTGCCTGCCCTTTTGAAATAATCACATCAGCAGTAGATATAAGATTTTTGACTTGCTCAGAAACAAAGTCTTTTGGTACCCCCAAAAGCGCTGCTCCGCTCTCAACAACATTTGCTATTTTTTCCATAGAAACTTCCTTTGCATCTTCTCTTGTGGCATCGTTGAGAACAGGTCCAGACTTTACAATGTAATAAACGTTTTTCCCCATTTCATTCAAGATTTCTACCAATATCTTATCAAACACAATCTCACCTGCATTGTCTCCAACAATTATTACATCTTTTGCCTTTTCAATTTTTTCTTTCAAAAGAGGATAGTCATCAATCCAAAATCCAAAATCAAACGCGTGCTCAAGTTCTTTGTCAATATCAAAGCTTCTTTGAATCCCCAAATCAATAACATTGCCCGCAACAGAAACTTTTAACGCTTCATAAAGAGTATCAGCTGCTGTTTGCACCTTTTCTTTCACTTTTGGATACAGTTCAAGTGCCAATTTGTTCGAGGACTTTTTGGCTTCATAGTACGGGTCTGGGTTATTTATAAACTCATATGTCTTAAGCAGCACAAGTGAAGAGTTATACGCTGGTGAGGCAGAAGGCTCCAAAGTTTTTATGAAGTCCATGAGATTATAGAGCACTTCTATCTTTTTTTCATCGGGAACTTTTATCATCTCCATACATGAAACTGCCTGTTTTAGATAGCAGTGAATGCAATCAACAAGACTCTTCAATTTAAAGCTCACTCCTTTTGAAGTTAAATTCTTTAGCCAAGCTACAAAATAAAGTATTAATAACTCTTGATTTGTTGTCAAGAAGAATATTATAATTGTATATGTCACACACGCTCCATTAGCTCAGTGGCAGAGCAGTCGATTCGTAATCGACCGGTCGGGGGTTCGAATCCCCCATGGAGCTCCAGTAAAAATCAAGAATTTTGGGATAGGTAAAATACAACAAGTGTGTTTTCTAAAGCTACATTACAGCTACCCGAGAAACTGTAAAATTTTGGGGCAACTACTCCACTGTCTTAGGAGTAGTTGCCCTTTATACTTGTCTGCTCAAATAAATGATTTAATTTCATTACTGCAGCTTTATTAAAAAGTAAAATTAGATTAAATAATACATGCTTCAAGTTCAATTTTTAATGTCGTTGTAATGTTAGTAATAATATTTATCGATTACTACCTTACACTGTCTATCATTGAGATGATTTTTAAAGGCATTTTCAAGTATGAAGTACTCAGCTAGAGCATGCAATTTTTAACCTTTGTTGTGTTATTAGATCTTGAAATAGACTACATGATATTTTAACTGATAAAGTTTATTAATATAATAAAGACTTAGAGATAAACGAACTACTGAGACTTACCTCAGCAAATATAGGACATGTAGTAAAATCGGAAGTGATAATTTTAGCCGGCACATTTGCAGCAATGCTGCTATCTGGGATTTTAACGCTTATGCAGGTTCCCATCTGCGTTGTTATAGGTCTTCTTTTGCTTACATTTTTCCTGCTGCCGTTTTTGTACAATACTTTGATGAGAATAAAAAGGGATATAATCTAAAAAGCATCTTCGAAAAAATTAGAAAGCTGCTTCCAAGGGAAGGGGAGCAGCTTTTTATTTACATAAAAATGTGAGAAAATTAAAGAAATTTAAAGATATTTAAAGAAAGAGAGAGCTAATAGCTAAAAATTGTATAAAATTAACTTAAAAAAACAAGTTTGACAGAATAGAAATTAGCAAAGTAAAATTGAGGTAAAAGTGCCAAGGAGAATATTAATGAATATAGCAGTTTGCCAATTGCCTTTTGCAAATGAGAAAGTTTATATATAAATTTAGGATAGTATACAAGGGCTCGAGGAATGTTTTTGCCCATTTCCTCAGTTCTTTTTTATATTTGAGTTTTTTTGAATTATTTACTATTCAAGTATTTTTATTGTTTTTAATATACTTAAAGCAGGACATAAGTTTATAAGATAATTTAATAATAGTCATCGTTAAAATTAGTGTAAAAAGATAGAGCAAAATAGTGTTTATAATAGTTAATGGTGACTCGAATTGCAAAAAATTTGCTATACAATATTCCCATGGAGATGATGGACCTACCATTTTGGTATTAAACTTAAGTATGTTTATTTTGTATTGAATAAAAGTTATCAAAAATCCTACACTGTAAATGTAAATATCGATTGATATCCAAAACGGAAGAGCAAAAATGTAAAACAATATAAGGACTAAAACAAAACTATTGTTTCTAATCTCATAAATTAGTATTGGTGTGTATATAACAAAAGAATCAATAGAAGATGAATTTAATAAACCATCCCATGCGGCTGAGGTATAAATTATGAATATCAAAATACAAACAAAATGATAAATAATCATTTTTAATATAAAATTTAGATTTTTATCAACCCACTTTTTAATTCTACTAATATTTTGAGTATCGCCTTTCTTTTGAAAAAACAAGATAAGAAATTTATACGCACCTGCCAAAATTAAAAAAGTACCAATTGGAAAAAAAGCAAGAAGAAAAACTATAAAGTATTTTGGTTCTCCATTACCAAAAAAAAGTATTACTCCAAAAAGAATAAAAAACAAAATCATTAAAAATATTTTTATTTTCATATTTCCACTCCTTTACATTTTACCATTTGTCTTCTTGATTATTTTATACTATTCTATCTTCTTTGCTAAGAGGAATAGTTTTTTCTCATCTCAAATTCTATAAAAACTTTACGCCAAGTATAAAAATACAATTATATTGTTTAAACTTTCTATATGAAGATGTAAAAATTTATTTAATTTGCCTATTGCGTTTTTTTTGTTATAAGTATTTATAGTTATTTCATCCATTGAAAGGGGTTGATGACTATCGCTATACTTAACACCTCTTAAATACTTTAATCCTATTTATTTTGCTGGGAGGTTCTAAGTTGTCGCACAAACATAAAAAACTTTTAGTACTAATAGGTGTTATCTTTGTAATATTAATATCAACACTTGTTGCTAACAACTACATCCATAAGAAAATCTTCTCCCAAAACCATCTGCAAGCTTCCAAAAAGCAAATTGTTCCCTGGAGCTATAAAAAACTTGGTATCACAAAAACATGGAAATTTACCAAAGGCAAACACGTAAAAATTGCTATTCTGGATTCCGGCATCGACCTAAATCATCCTGATTTAAAACATGCAAATATTATCAAAACTATTAACTTTATAGAACCAAACAAACCTGCCTTGGATGAAACAGGACACGGAACTTTTATCACTGGTATAATCGCAGCTCAAAATAACAACTTTGGTATTGTCGGCATCGCACCTGAAGCTGAAATCTACATCTTAAAAATCTTAAATAAAAAACTTGAAGGAAAAGTTGATTCGGTAATACGTGCTCTTGACTGGTGTATAAAAAACAAAATTAACATTGTAAACATGAGTTTTTCTACATCATCTGATAACTCAAGACTACGAAAAATTACTAAACAAGCAACAAAACACGGAATAATCATTGTTGCTTCGGCGAGAAATTCATTTGGCAGAAAAGCAGGCTTCCCTGCTTCTTATCCCGAAGTTATCTCTGTTGCTTCTGTCAACTATAAAAATCAAATATCGCAGTTTTCTGCCCAGGGAAAAATTGATTTTTGCTCTTACGGCGAAAATATTTTGTCAACCAGTGTAAATAAAACTTACAAACTCTCAAGTGGAAACTCAGTTGCTGCTGCCCACTTAACAGGAATGATTGCTCTTATTTTAAGCAAACCAGAAAAGTGGGGATTAAATCCTAAATATGGCATTAATAAAGACAAAATTTATAACGTGCTAATAAAATTATCCAAGGATCTGGGTGAAAAAGGTAAAGATAATATATTTGGTTATGGTCTTGTGAGATTCAAATGAAAAAGAATTCGGAGGGGTGTTAAAAATGAAAAACAAAATGAAGAGAATATTAGCTATCATTGTTTGTATTAGCTTTATATTAACCTTTTTGCCTATCAATTCTGTCAGCTTTGCAAAACCAAGATATGATGTTTGGAAAGATAAAATAAAAATCTACGATGCCGATAAAAAAATCAAGAGAGCAGAAGCAGAGTACGAAGGATATAAGTATATTGCTACGTTTGACAAAGATACAAATGAGATAAAATTAAAAGTCAAGCCACTTAACACTAAAAAGTTTGATAAAAGTTTGGACAATTTAAGTCTAAATGAAGAAAAAAACTTTTCTGTAAAAGTAGAATACTTTGATGGTGAAAATTTAAAAGCAAAATTGATTGATGAAAAGACAAATGAAGAGTATAATATTGGTGATTCGGATACTGTTACGGCTCAGTTTGCAATTGCTATCCCAATAGCCTTAGGTCTCGCAGAAGCTTTAATAGCTTCTCTTTTGCTAATTGGTAAAGTAATTGAATTATTTGGAGAGAAATACGTAGAGGCAAGTGAGGTAATTGAAAACGTCAAAAATAATAAATATGAATATTATAAAGCAGCAATAAAAAATGGTATTCTTTATATCGGTCCAGCAATAGACTATCCAACGGCATTCTCCAGAGTATACAATTTTAATCTTGATGTTTTTTGCAAAAATAGAGATTTAGCCAGAAAACTTGCACAAAATGTAGCAAACTCATTTCCATTTGGCGGTTTTATAAGAGGACCTGAAAAAGAAGGTCAAAGTTCTATTTATTTTTATCACTATCACGTATATGAAATATTATCACCATCATCAAACTCTTCGTATAAATTACCTTGCCATATTTTCTTCCCATAAAATAAATTTTCAGGGCTGTTACAATTAAAAATTTCGACAGCCCTCAGCTGTTTATTAAAAACAAAATACAATAGAGGTGAAATAATAGTATGTCTGAAATCAAGATATATAACTTAAATAAAATATTTGAGAATTACGGTAAACCAACTGAGTTTAAGCTTTCTTTGTTGTTAGAAAAAAGTATTTGTTATGTAGAAATGATTTATCAAAGTTATAATTATATTTTATTTGTTATCAAGGATGGTGACGAGACGATATATGTAAATTCTATTATAATCGTAACATTAGACAATGATAAAGTTAAAACAACTTTTAGTTATAGTCCAAAAAATAAAATTTTAGAGATAATTTATTTTGACGAAGAAAAGTTAAGTTTACTTGCTTATGTGACAGAGGCAATATCTTCAAATTTGGTTGAACTAAAAATATTTCAAATAGATTTAACTAAAAATGAAGAAAAACTAATCTACAAATACACTTTAAATTACTATGAAGAATCTGCAAGCTCAATAACTTATACACCTATTCATATACGTGCCGTGAATAACAAGTATATAATGTTAATAACTCCAAACGTAATATTTTATAAAAATAAAGTTGCCTTATTAATCGACATTGAAAACAAGAAAGAAATTTTTATTGATCCTCATATAACAGACAATCATTATATATATGAATTAGTAAATATGGTAAATATAAGGATTAAGGGTAAAAACTATATATTTATCAAAACCGGTCGTTTTTGCTCATTTGAAAAAAGAGACTTTTTCTATTCAAAAAATAAAGATTACAAAGATGAGATAGAGACTATACTAATTATCCCTTGTGATGAATTAATTCAAAATTTAGATAAAAGTGCAGATTTTAAGTTTTCTGAATATTTAGTTGACAAAGCTGATTATAATGCTTCATTAGATTTTTCGTTCGATGCAAATGTCTTTTATATTCCAAACTATACATATAACAAATTTTCTTCGATTTTGTACAACAAAGAAAACTTCATAGATAAAAAAACTGATATTATTTTATATGATTTAGAAAATAAAAAATACTACCATATTGGATCTTTGCCGTTTCCTTTGGAAAAAATACCTACAATATACAGCGAAAACGATAGATATTTCGTTATGTATTCTCCCTTTTATATTAATAGACTGGGAACATTTTTTGATAAATATCTTATAAAACATTATTTGGATACTAACGAAATTTTATTTATGGAATTACCAATTACAATTTCAAAAAATGAATTATTAAATGCAGTTTACTTTTTCAAAAACGATACCATAGTTGAAACCAAAAACCCTGATACAAAACAAAATTTCATATACTCAGTAAATCACGATAAGCTTATTGCAAATACAAGTTACGGAGAAAACTATTTACCTATTTTAAACATCAAAACTGGTGATCTTAGTTCTATTATTATTTATCCGCGATTTTTGAGTAAAAGTTAAAATAACTTTTTATTTCACTTATATAAAATATTATTTGAGAAAAATCAAGGTTTATAAACAGATAAATATTTCACAAAATAACAAATCGTGAGGTGTAAATAAGTGGGTAATTTAACTTTTGTAGGACATTTATTTATTCCGCAAAAAAGCATATTATCTGAAAATCCATTAAAACTCTGTTCTAAGACAAGACTTTTGTACCATGAAGATACTTTATTTATTGCAACAAGAGAGGAAAATTCTTCTAATCTAAAAATTACAAATTTGCTAATATATACTCTTGAAGCGGATAAACGTTTTCACCTTTTGGCTGAATACAGTTTAAAAACACCAATAGATGACATCATTGGAATTGATAAAACGAAAGTAATTGTTTATGGCTTGTCTATAGACCAAAACTTTTCTGCTTTTTCCATATTAAAAATAGACATACTAAACCACGCTGAAGTAAACTTATATGAAATGATACTCCCACAGTGTTGCAAAATTGAATCTGAACTTTCCTTAAATCAGAGAAAATTTTTCTGTCAAACTAAGATTCTTGATAGTAAATATTCTATTTCTACAATAGATTGTTCGATAGAAACAATGAATAATTACAAAAAATACAAATCTTATCTTTTCTTTTTTGACGCAACAGTAGAAAAAATTTATGATCTTTCATATATCTCTGAAAAGATTATAAAAGAAATTGAAATAGTTCAGACAACCTTGTTGGGAGGAAAATATATTCTTTTTCAAACTGGTAGAATTGGTGATTCTGAAAAATTTGATATTATCTTTGAGGCAATACAAGAAAAAAAAGAAAATTTCGATCCTTCTGATTTCCGTGTTAATCAAAAGATGATAATTTATCCTCTCAGGAAATTTTTTGAAGACATTTCTATTCGTAATGTTGATCTCGAAAGATATTGTTTTGAGAGAATGGATTTCAATGTTGTTGTTCCAACTTGTTGCAGATGGTTCGAAAATGATGAGTTTTTTTATATAAAGACTTTTATAACTCAAAACAAGTCAGAACTAATAAGAGTCAAAGTTTCTAATAACGGTGTAAAAAGAAAAGAAACCGTCTGCAGCCTTGATGAGAGAATTTTAAGTGATTCAATGTTCGTAAAAGAACGTATATTAGACAGCGAAAAAATTCCAAAAAAGAATTTATTTTACATTGTAAAAGCCAGTAAAATAAATTCGTATTGCTTTAGAGTTACTATTTTGTTTTTTGGAAAAAAGATAATTAAGAGGGACTTTTATTTTGAATTTGAAGAAAATGAAAATATCATTAAATTAAATTTTAAAAAAGATTACATAATTACATGTAAAATGCATTTTAATGAAGAAGATACATTGCAAAATCCCGACCATCTTTATTTAACTTACAAGTCTTATAGTTTCTCTAATAAACAGTTTATTGGTTCTCAAGATCAAGTTCACATGCTATATAAAGACATGGTTTTAGATAATCCTTATAATCAAATGGAAACACTGATATATTTTTACTGATTTATTCTTGATAGCTAATGAAATTTATAAAGTGCTTTTGAAATTATCTAAAGACATAGGACAAGAAGGAAAAAACAATATCTTTGGTTACGGTTTAGTAAAATTTTGAAATACAAAAATTATAAAGAGTTTGGAGGGAAAGGAATAAAAAAGAATTTAAAAAGGATAGTAGCAATAGTTGTATGCCTCAGCTTTATATTGACTCTATTGCCTATCAATTCTGTCAGCTTTGCAAAGCCAAGATATGATGTTTGGAAAGATAAAATAAAAGTTTATGATGTTGATAAAAAAATCAAGAGAGCAGAAGCAGAGTACGAAGGATATAAGTATATTGCTACGTTTGACAAAGATACAAATGAGATAAAATTAAAAGTCAAGCCACTTAACACTAAAAAGTTTGATAAAAGTTTGGACAATTCAAGTCTAAATGAAGAAAAAAACTTTTCTGTAAAAGTAGAATACTTTGATGGTGAAAATTTAAAAGCAAAATTGATTGATGAAAAGACAAATGAAGAGTATAATATTGGTGATTCGGATACTGTTACGGCTCAATTTGCTATTGCTTTGCCTATTGCGGTAGAATTATTAGAGGCACTAATTTCGGCACTTTTAGCCATTAGTGAAGCAATTGTAATTGTCGGAGTAACTTATATAGTAGCTTCGAGGGTTCTAGAAAAGATAAAAAATAGTAGTTATGACTATTATATGGCAATAATTAGAAATGATAACGTTTATATCGGACCTGCAATTGATTATGAAATTGCTTATAATAGAGTTTCATTATTCGAAGGTGATGTTTTCTGCAGAACTGAAAGCAAAGCAAAAACTCTTGCTTTAAACGTTGCATATAGTAAACGGGGAATTATAATTGGACCAGAAAGACACAACAATTATGCAAATTACTATCCACATTATCATGTAAAAGACGCGTATGGTTATAAATTAGCTTCTCATATTTTTTTCCCATATTGATACTTGTACGCTATATAGTACAATTAAACGGGCTGTTTACATCCGTAAACAACAGCCCGTTTGATTTTAAATCACCAATGATATTAAATTAGTTAGATAGTATAAATTTTGTTAGTAATAATTATTTATAACATTATAAGGAGGAGTATTTTTATGGGAGAAATAAGTATTGTTAATATATATAACCTATGTAGAGAAATACTAGAATATAAACCTAATGAAACTGTGATAATTCCGCCTTCTTTACAATCAACCATTAATGCTTTAGTACTAAAGCCTGTAATCACTCCTAAAGCTGATATTCTGTTTGAAATAGCTCAGTACTTTCCCAAAGTTGGTGTAGAAAGTATTTGCTTTGTTAAAAGTAAAGATTTGAATTGCACTTTTTATAGGTTTTTAAATAACGTTCAGCAGATTTTGTTATTCGACTACGAAAATTGTATATTGTATGGATATACAATGGAAAAGGTAAACAGAGATTTAATAGAAATAAAAATTGTACAAGTCGACCTTTATCATGCCCAGGAAAGAGTAATTTTCAATTTTTCAATAGATTATTTAGACCAAAGCCCAGAGAATGACTCTATAAATCCTTTGTATATCAGTGCTTTAAGTCAAAGATATTTTTTAACTATCACTCCAAATATACCTAACTACCCAACGAAAATTGCAAAAATTATTGATGCAGAAAGCAAAGAAGAAATCCAAATCAATCCTTACCTATTTGAAAATCATAACATATTTGAAATAGCAGACTTTAAGGTTATTCAAACGCATGAGAATAAGAAATATCTCTTAATAAAAACAGGTCGAATATGTTCATTTGAGAAAAGAGATTTTCACAATTCAAATTCTGCTCAATACACAGACAAAATTGAAACTTTAATTGTAGCCCCCATTGAAGAACTAATTGATGAGGCAATAAGCCAGAAAAAAATTGACTTTTCAAAGTACATTATTGCAATGGCAGATCAAAGTCAAACTATTGAATTTGAACCTCTTTTACATTTTGATAAAATGTTTGCGCCTATAATTGCTAAAAACTTACCTTTCTTTTTATATTCAAAAGAAAGTTTTAACAAAAATAGCGTAGATATTTTCAAATTTGATTTAGAAAAAAGAGTTGCCTATAAAATAGCAACTTTTGAGGGAGAAACTCCTTTTATAAACTGTGATGACAAGGGGTATTTTCTTGTAGAAACAATCTACTCTAATTTA
Source organism: Caldicellulosiruptor acetigenus (assembly GCF_026914305.1). NCBI lineage: Bacteria > Bacillati > Bacillota > Caldicellulosiruptorales > Caldicellulosiruptoraceae > Caldicellulosiruptor > Caldicellulosiruptor acetigenus. The sequence goes on from NZ_CP113866.1 coordinate 1,726,800, forward strand.
CCCAATTCAAATCTACAAAAATTAATTCTTGAAAAAATATACGTTGAAAATGGTCAAAGAACGAAAGAAGAGCTCATGATAGAAAAGGACGAAATATTCGAAAAGCTATATTCTTATTCATCTAAAGTCAGTTTTATTGTAACAAAAAATGCTTTAAAAGGGGAATTCAAAGTATATTTTCTGGATGATAAAAAATCCTATTTGACGATAAAATTTGATGAAGGTTTTGTGCCCGTTTTGGATATAGCCAAAAACGAAATAAATGCATTCATAATTTATCCTTATTTTGTAAAAAAATTAACTTGTTGAATAAATAATAAAAATTATTTCACGTGTATTTAAAAGAAAATTTACAGTTTTCAGTTTTTTAAGTATAGGCCTTTATCAAATAAGTAATCATTATCCGTTCAACATGTTATTGTCAATACTTTTCTACTGTCCTCTAATAGGCTTAAGCCTTAATTTGTTCAGTAGCAAAAATAATTTGATTAAGTATTGATTTTAATAACTTGGCTAATTTCTCGTCTTTCGTGCCTGTTGTAAAAAGGTAATGCAAAATTTCAGAATCTATGGTAATATTGTATTGAGCCATTCCTCATCCCTCCTGTTAGATTTAGTTTTTGGTTCTTCTTTATTTCTATTCTAACCAGACTCCCATGCCGCAACAAATGCGCCACCAACAGAGAATGAAAATGTCCTTTTTTGATGATATAATCAGTATAGCGGCTGGTGAAGGCAGGTCGTTACCCTTCTGGTGCCTTGAGCCCGATAACCAGACTGAACCACAACGACCGGGTGCACCACAGATTGTTGCTCCAATATGGAAGCACGCGGGATAGAATAATCGAATAGAGGTTGTTGCACCAGCCCTTCAAATCTAAAAGCCGCTGGGGAATGATAGAGATGGAAGTTATATATCCACGCTGTTGTGGCTTAGACATTCATAAAAAGACTGTAGTAGCTTGCATAATTACACCGGAAGAAAAAGAAATACGTACATTCTCCACAATGACTGAAGATATATTAGCTATGGTGGACTGGATTAAAAGTAAAGGGTGTACACATGTAGCGATGGAAAGTACAGGTTCTTACTGGAAGCCCATTTACAACATTCTTGAGATTGAGGAGCTCAATCCAATGGTAGTAAATGCTAATCATATTAAGAATGTACCGGGCAGAAAAACAGATGTAAAGGATGCGGAGTGGATTGCAGGGTTATTGCAGCATGGTTTACTGCAGGGCAGTTATATTCCTTCAAGAGAGCAGCGGGAATTGCGGGAATTAATAAGATACCGTCGGAGCTTAATAGAAGAACGTGCCAGAGAAATAAACCGGATACAAAAAGTATTAGAGGGAGCAAATATCAAACTTTCGTCTGTTGTCACGGATATAATGGGGAAATCATCTCGAGCAATAATTGAGGCGATAATTAATGGAGAAGAAGATACTGTCGTTTTATCGGAACTGGCGCAAAAGCGATTAAAGAATAAGAAAGAAGAATTAAAGAAAGCTTTAAAAGGTTTAATAGGACCACACCAAAGATTGATATTAAAGGCGCAACTTGAGCATATAGATTTTCTGGATGAACAAATAGGTTTATTGGATGAAGAGATAAAGAGGCGAATGCTCCCTTTTGAGGAGGACCTGGAGCGTTTAGACACTATTCCGGGAGTGGGCAGACGCACAGCTGAACACATAATAGCTGAAATTGGTAAAAACATGGACCAATTTCCTTCTGCTGCGCATCTTTGCTCCTGGGCAGGGGTAGCTCCAGGTAACAATGAAAGTGCAGGGAAAAGAAAATCGGGTAGAACACGAAAAGGGAACGAAAAACTACGGTCTGTGTTAGTAGAAGCTGCAAGAGCCGCTGCTCACACGAAAGATACATATTTATCAGCCCAGTATCACCGTATAGCTGCCCGGCGAGGAGCCAATCGTGCTGCAGTTGCTGTAGCTCACAGTATCCTTACGATTGTGTATTATTTATTAAAGCGAAAAGAGAGATATAATGAGTTAGGAGTAAACTATTACGAAGAACGTAAAAAAGAAGCAATTGTGAAACAGTCTATCAAGAAGTTAGAATCATTAGGACTAAAAGTCATCGTGGAAAATGCAGTGTAAGATTTGTATACCCAATTTAACACAATATTTCGTAAGACCTATAGAATAATTTTTTAAAGCGGAATGCTATAGGTTTATATGATTATTGTTTTTTTGTCTTTTTCGGCGGTACTTTATTTTCGGGATAGGGTGAGGAGTGGCTCAATCCCTTTTTACACAATTATATAGACTAAACTGCCCCAACACAGCCTTTTTTAAAAATTTTAGATTACAAAGATTATTAAGAAATATTCTATCACATTGTAAAAAGTTTATCTTCTTTTGCACACAAACAAAATCCTCTAAAAACAAAAACCGCCATCCTGCCACATTTACAAGTACAGATGGCGGTAAATCTTTCAAAAGTCATTTTTTGTGGTTTAATGCAACCAGAACACATGCGTTGTAAATTGGAACTATACTATTCTTCTCACATAGCTCAACAAGCTCATCACTTTCTGCTCCTGGCTGAAACCAAACATACTTTACTCCTATTTTGGCTGCTTGTTCAATATATGATTTTCCTCTTTCTGGTGCAACAACCATACTCACACAATCTATTTTCTGATTTAAATCCAGCAATGTCTTGTATACCTTGTCATCCTCAATCTCATCATACAAAGGATTTATAGCAAACACATTGTAGCCTTTCTCTTTAAGTTTTTTGAAGACCATGTATCCATATTTTTGCTTGTTCGGTGTTGCACCAACCACAGCCCAGTTTTTAAAACTTAACGCTGATGCAATAACTTCTAAATTCATATCTTTCCTCCTCATTTTCTGCTCATAATAAAGTTATAAACAACATCGAGTCTGCTATCATCAAATTCAAAGGTATCTTTCCCAATCGAAATCAAAAGTTTGTTACCCACAACGTTCATTCTCAGGTCTTCACCATATTTGTCTTTATACATTTTCTTGAGGCTGAGCATAAACTGTTTCACATTCTCTTTTCTGTATTCAAACAAGAACTCATCAACAGCATCAACAATATCGTATTCTTTTATAATCACCGGGTCACGCAATACTCCTTCTCCTCTTATTTCAACAGAGTTTGATTTTCGATCATATATAATCTTAAACTCATTAGCTTTAGTTTCGTACATCAGCTCTTTAAACCCTTCTGAAACATTGTAGGTAATGACAGAGAAGAATCTATCCGACGGATATATTATCCGGGAAATATCCACACATGCCTCAATAATATTATCTATCAAATAAGCATCCAACTTTTCTGCTAAAGCTGCCTCTTTAAATTTTATTGCAAACTCATTATAATCTTTGTAGGGAATATTAGTGAATTTGTCTTTTTCAAGCTCTTTCAAATCTTCTACGAAAAAGTAAGCAAAACCTGCGTTGCCGTTTTCAATGTCGTATTCCTCAAAGGAGTAGCCCATAACTAAAGCGTACCTTTTCATGGCTCTCCCCTCCATTCAAAAAACATTTCTTATATATTATATACCACTCAAACGCACATTTGTATTAAAAAATTTTTAAAAAATATTTTCAATCTTGAGTAAAATCATCTCCCTGACATGACGAATATAAAACTTGAGAAGACTTATCTCGCTGAGCAAAAGAGTTCTGTCTTGTTCCAAAAGATATTCTTTTATTTTTGTAAGCTCTTCGTCTATCTTATCTATTTCCTGGTGCTCAATTAGCATCGCCCAGCCTTTTTTGTATTTGCCCCACTTTTTTACAATATCAAGGTAATTTGAATTTGCAAGCTTGTAGTCGTTTTTAATAACATTTTCATACAACCCAGATAGTTCACTTTCAATCTTGTCAGCAGCACCTAATATTATATGCGTTGAAATTAGCATAAGCACAATTACTAAAATGAGAAAACCTACAACTGTAGCCCATACCTTCACTTGTTTTTTCCCTCCTTTTTTTGGACAAACCAGTTACCTTCAGGGTCAATGCAGGCAAAGAAAACATCCTGGATATTATCAACTCCTCTTTTTTTAATCTCTGTCAGAACTTGTTCTAATGTTAAATTGGCATACTTTAAAGACTCCTCTTTTATCTTGCCATCGACAATTACACTTATAGGAATTCCTTCATACTTTGTTGGTATTCCTAAATCAGCAGGAGTAACGTATCTTTTTTGAGATTTCGGAATCACAGATATATCTCCATCAGTTTCCAGTATAGCGTATTCTATATCATGAATGTTGAAAAACCCTTTTATTCTCAACTGTTCCATAAGGTCGTTCAAGCTATACTGTGTCTTTCTCAGTGCATCTTCTAAAATCCTGCCTTTTGCTATCAAAATTGTAGGACTTCCGCACACAAGCCTTTTTATAAAATCAGATTTCAAGCTTCCAAATGTAATTAATGTTTGCAAAAATAAAAGGGTTAAAATAGGAATGATACCATTTATGAGAGGTACACCGGTGTTTTGCATTGGAACAGCCGCAAGTTCAGAAATCATTATAGTAATGACAAGTTCAAATGGCTGAAGTTCGCCCATCTGTCTTTTTCCCATAAGTCTCATAACCAACACAACCAATACATACAAGATTAACGTTCTAATAAAAATGGTTATAACCATAAAAATACCCCTTTCTTTGGAATTTCTATTTGCTATCTTTTCCAAAGAGAAGGGGTTTTATTCTCAACTTTATTTTTTGCGTTTTCTGTACATTGCTTTCCTTGTCCATTTCATGCTGGGTTTGCAAAATCCAATTGTAATCAGATATTTCTTAAAAAGTTGGGGTTTTGAAGCAAAATAACCTTCGCTTTTACCTCTTTCAATCAACTTTATCAGATAGAAGATTTTTCTTTTTTCTATTCCTTCATAGATTAAAAAACTCATCCTTCTTTTTAAATGTATGTTATTACTATATTCCAGGATTATTTCAAATATCTTGTAAGCACTTTTTAACTCATGAGAATTTAAAAGGTGAAAAAATAGAGAAACAATAAGCTCAAAAATCCCTGTTAAATACTTATCTTCACTTTTTATTTGTGATAAAATCCTGAGGGCTTCATCATTTGCGAGTATAGGTTCTAAAAGATTATAGTTAAACTGAAAAGGGTAACTCTTAAGAAACTCCTTCAAAATTAAAAGTTTTTCATCGACTTTATCTTTATTGTTCTCCTGTAAATCTCTTTTCAAGCCTTTTAATAGTGCATTGAGAAAATTGATGGGATAGCTGTTTTTATACAATTTCAAAAAATAGACAATGACTATGACTATGTCTGCGACAGAAAGCACAATTGAAAAGTTTATCCCTTTTGTTATCCACTTGTATGAAACTCCTACTGTATTTACTACCGACAGCATGAACATAATATGCAAAGTTGTAAGCAGCATAGTCAAAACAAGCATATCATTTAAACAGAGAGAAAATATAAAAGAGCAAACCTTTTGAGAATATTTTGCTCTGAGAACTCTCAGCACAAATGAAATGGTAATTGTAGCTCCAAAATAAACAAATATTTGCAGAGCAAAAAGCCATGTAAGTAATCTATTTGCACTGAGTTTGTCGTAAGAAACTGTAGGAGACAACAAATAAATAACTCCAACAAGCAAAATAGAGGAAAGCAGCTGCTTCCCCCTACCTGTCTTAATCTTCTTTATCATTTTACTTTCAGCCTCTCAAATCAAATATGCGTTTTGTCTTCTTTTCGCTTCGAGGAAGTTCACCTATCCTGCACAAAATGACCTCAGGCGATACTCCTATCTTATTTTTAAACTCATGAGAGATTAACTCTTTCATCTCAGAAGTAAAATATTCATCTTTAACCTCAACCTTTAATGTAAGTTTATCCCTGTAATCAATCCTCTCTATAATCACTTGATATTCACTTCCAACACCATCTATATCCTTCAAAAATGTATCTATCTGAGCAGGGAAGATATTAACACCTTTGACCTTTACCATATCATCAGTTCTGCCAACAATCCTGTCAATACGTGGATACTTAGACCCACAGCTGCACTCACCCGGAATTTTTCGTGTAATGTCTCTTGTTCTGTATCTTATAAGAGGAGCACCTTCTTTTTTCAAGGTGGTAATGACAAGTTCACCAAACTCTCCATCAGGAACATTTTCTCCTGTTTGAGGGTCAATTATTTCAAAATATAGAAAATCATCAAAATAATGAAGGCCTGTATGTTTATCGCAATCTATTGCAATTCCCGGTCCGTAAATCTCTGTCAGCCCATAAATATCAAAACTCTCTATACCCAGATACTCCTCAATAGTTTTTCGCTGTTTTTCTCCCCATCTTTCAGAACCAAATATCCCAACTTTCAAATGTATCTTGTCTTTTAACCCTCTTTTAACTACCTCTTCAGCAAGCAAAAGCCCATAAGATGAAGTTGCAACAATTACTGTTGATTTTAAATCCACCATCATCTGAAGCTGTTTTTCAGTATTTCCTGGCCCCATAGGAATTGTCATTGCACCCAGAAACTCAGCACCAAGCTGAAACCCAATACCTGCTGTCCACAGCCCGTATCCAGGGGTTATCTGAATCCTATCAAGCTCTGTGACACCTGCCAACTGATAACACCTTTTCATCATTTCCTTCCAGTCATCAACATCTTTTTGAGTGTAAGGAATGATTACTGGCATTCCGGTTGTACCTGAAGAAGAGTGGATTCTTACAACCTTTTTCTCATCCACAGCCATAAGCCCTAAGGGATAAGCATCTCTTAATTCTTCTTTTGTTGTAAATGGAAGTTTTTTGATATCATCTAAATCCTGTATTTCGTCCAGCTTTACCCCTGCTTCCTTGAATTTTTTCTGATAAAACGGGCTGTTTTTAAAGACATTTTCAAGCTGTTGTAAGAAAAGTTCCTTTACATTTTCTCTCATCTCAACACTTTCCATAACCTCTTCTCCTCTCTTCTTTTCTCTTCTTAATTTGATTGCTAATATATAAGATTTTAATATCTTTCATAAATCTTTTCAACTAAAATTTTATTCATTTCGTACATTTTTGGGGTCAAAACCTGCTCCAAAGCTCTCAAAATCTCTTCTTTCGAAAAAGGTAAAATTCCTTCTTTACATATCAAAGCGAGCATTGTTATATTTTCTGCTTTTGGCATATTCAACTCAAAAGCAATGTCATGGGCATTTATTACATTCAATTTCGAAAAGTTTTCCTCAAAAAATTTGAGTATTTGCTGCTTTTTTAAATCAGAATTTTTAGGTCTTACAAACCTGTTATTTAGAACAATCACAGAATCTTTATTTACCTTATTAACATTTCTTGCAGCTTCACTCATCTCAAGTCCTATTAAAATGTCAGCCTTGCCATCTGGTACAATTGGTCCTACATCATCTCCTACCCTGATATAACTCACAACAGAACCGCCTCTTTGGCTCATTCCAATGTTCTCAGCTGACTTTACATCAAAGCCTCTATTCATGAAAAGCTGACAGACCACCCTTGAGAGCAGGATATTCCCCTGCCCACCTATTCCCGCTATTATAATATCATTCATTTTACCATCACCTTTTCAATTGCAGAATACCGACAAAAATTCTTGCACAGTCCGCAACCATTGCATAAAGTTGAATCTATAAAGATATTACCATTTTCATCCTCATCTATTGCCGGACAACCTGTCACTTTCAAGCACGCTCTGCACTTCGAACAGTTCTTATTTATTTTAAAGTAGCTTTCTCTTGATTTTAGGTTGGCACATTCTCTTCGAAAGACTATCACCCCAAGTTCCTCGTCATTTAAAAATTCTCTGACTTTGTCTACATTTTCTGTGAAATCTGAGTAAGGGTCAATCAGCAAAATTCTTTCAACACCTATTCCTTTTACAATACTTTCAATGCTTACTTTTCTCCCTTCTTCCCCATAAATCTTCTTGCCAGTCCCAGGATGAGGTTGAAACCCTGTCATGCCAGTTGTCAGATTGTCCAAAATGCATATGGTTATATTGTGCCTATTGTAGTAGCTATTTACAAGACCTGTAATGCCGCTGTGGAAAAAGGTTGAATCTCCTATAAATGCAATGACCCTTTTTGAACTATCTGCAATATTAAGACCTTGTGCCATTGTAATGCTTGCTCCCATACAAAGGCAGGTGTCTGTTGTTGTAATAGGCTTAGCAAACCCAAGTGTGTAGCAGCCAATATCTCCTGTGAAGATTATATCTTTGTCTTTAGTTGCATTTTTTACAATCAAAAAAGAGCTTCTGTGAGGACACCCAGCACAAAATTGTGCCTGCCTTTTTGGAATTTGAAGAACATCCGTAAATGTATTTTTCGCTAAAAATCGCTTGTCAGAAAGTACCTTGTAAAAGATGTACTTTACCTTGTCAACATCTAGTTCACCTGCAAACGGAACATAACCATTTCGTTTTCCGTATGTAGAGATGATTCTGCCATTTTCGAAAAGTATTAGTTTTACTTCTTCTTCCAAAACTGGGTCAAGCTCTTCTATGAATATTAGCATTTCTTTGTCCTTTGCAAATTCTAATATAAATCCTTCATCTAACGGATGTGCAACTGTAATCTTTAAGATCGAAAACAAATCCTCAAAACCTTTTATTGCTTCTTTGACATAAAAATATGAAACCCCACCTGTTACAATCCCTATTTTTCCCCTACCTTCAACTTTGTTGTAAGCAGAAAGTTCTTTTTTCATGTCCTGAAGTTTTTGCTCAAGTTCCATATGTTTTATGTACGAAAGTGCCGGTAAAATAACCCAGTCTGGCTTTTTCTCGAATCCTTTTATCTTCCTTTTTTCTCTTTTGAACTCAAACTCAATCGACTGGTTGGAATGACAAACTCGTGTTGTCATCCGAAAAAGCACAGGCAATTTGTACTTTTCTGAAATCTCAAAAGCAGGTTTTATGAGCTCAAATGCCTCTTTTGGAGAAGAAGGGTCAAAAACTGGCAGGTTGCAAAATCTTGCAAAGTTTCGTGTGTCCTGTTCTGTCTGAGAAGAATGCGGGCCAGGGTCATCTGCCACAAACACTATAAGTCCGCCTTCTACACCTACAACCGAAAGGGACAGAAGAGGGTCTGCCGCAACGTTCAAACCTACCTGCTTCATAGTAGCCACACTTCTTGCACCTGAAAGGCTTGCACCTGCTGCTATTTCAAGTGCTACTTTTTCGTTTGTCGACCATTCCACATAAAAATCATCATCTTGAAAGTTTTTCAAAGTCTCTATTACCTCTGTTGAAGGCGTACCTGGATACCCAACGGCAACATTCACACCATTTATAAAAAGAGAATATGCCACAGCTTCGTTCCCCATCAAGACTTTTTTCATAATTTTATTTCTCACCCTTTCTGCACAAAGCTGATTTGTACTCTATTATACAGCAATTTTTGTTCAATTTAAAATCATTTTTAAGATTAAAACTATATTCATTTGTAAAAAATACTAAGTAGAATATTTTAAACAAAGGTGAAAACAATGAAAGATGACCTTCATATAAACAAACGCAGATTTGCTCATTTTAAAAATCTTGTCGAAAATTATACCCGCACCAAACGTCATCTTGAAGAGTTTGGCGAGATTTTGCCATACGAAAAGATTCAACAGATTATTCAAAAGCAAAGGCGAAGAGAAGAGCAAATAGAAAATATCCAGAAAGCAATACTAAACGAACATGACAGAGAAAATGAGGTCAGAAGCTTAGTTAAAAACTATCTCTATACAGAAGGGTATTTGAAACATTACAGAGATAAGTTACCAAAGCATATCTTGAATAACATGTTAAAAAAGCAGGCTTTCAGAAAAATCCAGCTGGAAAATTTAATAAAAAAGGTTGATGAAGAAAAGTAAAGAATAAGGCTGCAAAGAATTATCAAAACTAATTATAGAAATATTTAAAAAAGGAGTTGAAACAAGATGAAGGCAACAGGGATTGTAAGAAGAATTGACGATTTGGGAAGGGTTGTAATCCCGAAAGAAATAAGAAGAACTCTTAAAATCAGAGAAGGTGACCCGCTTGAAATATATACCGATAACGAAGGTGAGGTTATCTTAAAGAAATATTCACCAATTGGTGAAATGGGGGCATTTGCCAAAGAATATGCCGAAACTCTTCACCAGGTGAGTGGTCATATCATAATTATCACTGACAGGGATAGAGTAATAGCTGTTGCAGGTGCTTCTAAAAAGGATTATATGGATAAGCCTTTGAGCCAAGAACTGGAAAGAGTTATGGAAGAAAATACTATTGTTGTTGTGAAATCTGAAAATGATATGAGCAGCATACCAATTGTCGAAGGCGACACAACAAGATATACTGCTCAGATAGTAAGTCCTATACTTTCCGAAGGAAGTGTAATCGGCAGCGTGATTATGTGTTCAACACAGTCACATGTTGTTATGGGTGACTCAGAGTACAAGCTTGTTCAAGCTGCAACATCTTTTTTCGGAAAACAGCTTGAACAGTAGTTGTTTTTGACAAAATTTTGAGGTTAAACTGTAGGTTTTTAAACCTACAGTTTTTTTTAATGAAATATTGGAGTATAATAAACTGTGTAAAAAAAAAATTAATTTAATACAACGTAAACAATGCAACATGTTGGGGGTCATTAGATGTTCAAATTAAACGCAGACTTGACATCAGACAATTCATTGCGCAAGAGTCTCAATTTTGTAATACTTGGCATCACATTTGGCATAGTTTTTTTCAATGTAACAACAGGGTCACCAGTTGCTGGATTTGCAAAGGCAATAGGATTTGGCGATCTGATGTATGGTGTGATGCTTGCACTGCCAGTGCTTGGTGGTGTGGCGCAAGTTTTTGCCTCTTATTTTCTTGAAAAATCAAAAAAAAGAAAGCTCATATTTTTAATAAGCGGATTTCTTCACAGACTACCATGGGCATTGATTGCCATTTTACCACTAATTTTAGGAAAAGGTTCGTATATTCTGCTATTTTTCTTGATATTATTGATGACAATATCTTCGATTTCTAACTCGTTCACAAACGTTTCTTTCTGGTCGTGGATAAATGACTTAGTTCCAATGCACATAAGAGGCAGGTTCTTTTCAAGAAGAGCAACAATTTCCACTATTGTGGGAATGCTCAGCGGACTTGCCATTGGTAAATTTCTGGATATGTACAATAGTCTTTTAGGATTTTCTATAGTTTTTGTGTTTGCAGCCATAATGGGAATGCTTGATATAGCTTGTTTCTTCTTTGTAAAAGATATTCCTATGAAGGCCCAGGAACAACAAACTGATTTGAAGAAAATGTTTGTTTCTACTCTCGAAAACCATCACTTTAAAAAATTTATGGTCTTTTTTGTAATCTGGAACTTTGGTCTTAGCATTGCAGGCCCATATTTTAATATGTACATGATAAAAGACCTCAAGATGAGTTATTTTGACATTATTCTTCTGACACAGATTGTAAGCAACATTGTAACCATACTTACACTGCCATACATAGGAAGAGTTGTAGACAAAATAGGCAACAGACCAATGCTCCTTTTTGCAGCAAGTCTTTTGTCTTTGTTGCCTATTGTGTGGTGTTTCACTAATGAAAACAATTACAAGTACTTAGTGACTATAATAAGCATATTTGCGGGACTGTTGTGGCCTATAATTGATATGAGCAATAACAATTTAATCTTGAAATTATCCGACCAGACTCAAACATCTATGTATGTTGGTGTTATAAACATGTTCAATGCAATATTTGGAACAGCTATTCCAATTGTACTTGGAGGCTACCTTATAGAAGATATCGCACCGTACATTGTTACCTTTTTCAAAAATTACATGCATTTTGACATAGCTACGTACCATGTCGCATTTTTTGTATCAGGCTTTTTGAGATTTTTAGCTGTGATTTATCTTAAAAAGAACGTAAAGGAACCTGGTGCAAAAAGCCTCAAGAATGTTATTAAAAGTAAAATAAAAAGAGCGTAAAACATACAAAATGCAAAAATGCCCAAAGCTTTATTATGCTTTGGGCATTTTTTGAATTATCTTTTTTTGATGTGCGACCAGGTCTGTAAGCCGAGTTCTGTCGAGAACGGCTATTTCTCTTTGGGTCTGACGTTGCCATCAGACCTCTTGCGACCAACCCGGGAACGCAGCGGGCCACTGCATTGTTCCCCTATTTGGTCTTGCTCCGGGTGGGGTTTGCACAGCCAGTCAGTCGCCTGACTGCTGGTGAGCTCTTACCTCACCTTTTCACCCTTACCATCCATGCAAAAATGGATGGCGGTTCTTTTCTGTTGCACTTTCCTTGGAGTCGCCTCCACTGGGTGTTACCCAGCACCCTGCCCTGTGGAGCTCGGACTTTCCTCACAAGGGAAACTACCCTTGCGCAGCCGTTCGACCTGCTCGCATATTCTATTATAAATTTTATTTAAATTATGTCAACTGCTACTTTTCTCTGTTTATCAAATAATTGGTAAGTTCTATAAGAAGTTCTGAATTGTCATACTTTTGTATCACATCTATGGCTTTCTGAGAATAATGTTCAACAAGCTGCTGTGCTTTTTCCAAACCATAAAATGTTACAAAGGTATTCTTCTTTTCCTTTATATCCTTTCCTATACTCTTGCCCACTTTTTTACTGTCACCGATAACATCCAAAATATCATCTCTTATTTGAAAGGCAAGACCAAGATTTTTCCCAAATTCCTCCATATCAGACACAACATCATTTTCTGCACCTGCCACAAGAGCTCCGCATACACACGATGCTTGAATCAATCTTGAAGTTTTCCTCAAGTGCATCTCAAACAAAAGTTCTTCACTTTTAATATCCTGTCCAGAATTTGTTATATCAATAACCTGACCGCCTATCATACCTTCAACGCCAGATGCCCAGAAAAGGTATTTTGCTGCTTTTACTAAATTTTTTTCACAACCACAGCGCAATATCCATTCCATACAAACTTCTGCTGCCAAATTTAAGAGCGCATCACCCGCCAAAATGGCTATCGCTTCGCCAAACACAACATGATTTGTAGGTTTCCCCCTGCGCAGAACATCATTGTCCATTGCCGGCAAGTCGTCGTGAATGAGAGAATAAGTGTGAATAAGCTCTATCGCAGATGCTATATCCAAAATCTTTTGGTCTACTTCCTGGTCCTTTGAAAGCATTTGATATGAAAGCAAACACAGCAAAGGTCTGAGCCTTTTTCCCCCTGCAAAAACGCTGTATCGCATAGCCTGATATATTATTTCTGGGGACCTTTCTGCTAAAATTTTTTCTAAATGCTCTTCTACTTTTTTCTGTGAAAGGTTTATATACTCCTCTAATTTCCTGCTTATCATTCCTTCTGCCCTAAGCCTCCATAAATATCATCGGTAATGTCATCTTGAATGTATTCTCCATTTAGTTTTTCAATTAACACTACTCTCTTTTCCACGCTGCGGAGTATATCATTGCAAACCTTTGTAAGCCTAATTCCCTCTTCGTAAAGCTTTATAGCCTCTTCAAGAGAAAGATTGCCATCTTCCAAGTTCTTTACAATCTCTTCTAATCTTTTCATCGCATCTTCAAATTTTATATCTTTTTGCAGTTCACACATCACTTTCAGCTCCTTCTTGCTTGAAAAACACCTTAGATTTTATTATACCATCTGAAAGCTGAGTAACTATCTCATCTCCATTATTTACCTGCGAAATGGTGGTCAAAATCTTAGAATTATGTAATGTTATAGAATATCCCCTCTTTAAAACATTCAGGGGATTTAGGGCAATTAACTTTTCCAGATTGACCTTATATGCAAACTCTTTTTGCTGAAAAATCTTCTTGAAAGCTTCCCCAAGCCTTCTGCTACAATTATCAAAATTTGTTCTCGCAACCGAAAGCCTTGATTCAGGATTCCTATCCGCCAATCTCTTCTCAAAATTCTTTAAATTCCTATGAGATTCATGAAGCTTTTTATTGATTGCAAAAGAAAGTTTGTGAGAATACAAATCAATATCCTGTGCACGTTTTGCGATGGTATTCGCAGGCGAATTTTGGTATAATTTATATTGAAGTATTCCTACTTTCTCTTTGACCATATTTAATATCTTTTCCATCGCACTTTTCATTCTCTTTTGATATTCATTTAGCTTCTCCAGTGCCTGGTTCTGAAAACTTACCACTATTTCGCCTGCATTGGTGGGAGTTATAGCCCTCATGTCCGCAACAAAGTCACTCAAAACATAGTCCCTCTCATGCCCTACCGCCGATATAACAGGAATTTTAGATTCAAATATCTTTCTAACAACCATCTCACTGTTGAACGCCATTAAATCTTCAAATGCGCCGCCACCACGTCCAACAATAATAACCTCGACAGGCTCTGCTGTGTTGAAATATTCTATCCCCTCGCAAATCTCATATGGAGCGTTTTGTCCCTGAACTGAACAGCTGTAAATATATACCTGAATGTTTTCAAACCGGGTGTAAATTGTATTAAGAATGTCCCTGACTGCCGCACCATTTTTTGAGGTCACTATTCCTACTTTTTTGGGATAGCGCGGTATTTCTTTTTTGTATTTTGAATCAAAGAGTCCTTCCTGTCTTAGCTTTTCTTCAAGCTGCTTTAATTTTACAAACAGCTCTCCAAGTCCTATATCAGTGATTTCGCTTACCTTTAGCTCAATTATCCCTTCTTTTTCATAAAAAATGACATTGCCCTTTACGAGTACTTTAGAACCATGCTTTATCTCTACACTTTTGTCAAACCAAAAAAATACGCATTTTATCTTTGCATCATATTCTAAATCCTTCAGCTCAAAATAAAGATGCTCGCCTGAAACTGAAGGTTTTATAACTTCACCTTTTAGGTATATGTTCTTCAAAAGCACATCCATTTCAACTTTCTTTTTTAAATAGCTTGTAAGCTCATAAACGCTCCATTCTTTCTTGGAGACTATATTGTTTATCATCATGATTTCTGGCCTCTTTTCACCTCATTTGCAGCAATCCTGCCAAGTATGCCATTTACAAAGCTTGGTGCCTTTTCTATCCCAAATATGCTTGCCATGTCAACAGCCTCGTCAATTGCAACAGACACAGGAACATCTTCTTCAAACAAAAGCTCATACACAGCTATCCTCATAAGTTCAAGCTCAACCATGGGAAGCCTGCTAAGTGGCCAGTCTTTTGAGTACTTTTCAATAAGATTATCTATTCTCTGCTGGTTTTGAATAACCCCTTTTAATAATCTTTCAAGATACTTCTCATCTATGTCTTTGAAATCTTCATCTTGATTTAATTCTCTAAACTTTTTGTAAAATTCCATTATGTCTTGTTGCCCATCTTCAAATCTGTAGGCATACAAAATCTTCATACTGAGTTCTCTTGTCTTCCTTCTTCTGTGCATTTTATTTCATTTTCAACCCCTTTTTTACCATGGTAAGTGTTTGTCTAAAAACTCAATTAGTTTTTTCTTTTCAAAATATCGTCCGCCTATAAATATTCCAACCGCTATGCAAACGAATATAAACAGTGTTTTAAAAAAACCAAAAATTAGAACAAATATAGCAAATACAAGACCAATCAGCCCGCCTATTACTTCTCCTATGTGTTTTATTAAAAACTCTTTCAACAAATCCATTTTAACACCCCTACCTCAAATGAGTGATAGGTACTTGCGGGGCAACTATGTCTTTGACATGAAAGTTAATGGCCTTCACTGGAATGCCTATCGCCACTTCCACATGACTCTTTATAGCATTTTGAACCTCTTTTGTCAACTCAGGCACATTGACATCGTTTGTGACAATAGCATCAATGTAATATATAACGCCACTTTCGTCAAACTCTATCTCAATCGAGGCATCTTTTATTCCCTTTATATCCTTTACTGCATTGTACCCTGCCGACTCAAATGTTTTTGGTGATATTAAAAGATTTCCAAACTCGTTTGTGTGAATTATCCCAAGTCTTGCTTTTTTCTTTTTAACACCAATAAACATGACCGAAAAGCCCATTATTATCAGAAGTAGCGGTATGATGGCATATATGGGTGTGTTCATATAATTATATACCGCAGCCTGGATTGTATCTACGTCAAAGATGTTGAGTGGAAGCAAAATAGCAATTACTGAAAGAAAAATTACAATTAATGTAAAAATGGTCAAAAGTATTCTCTCACCGATTTTCATTTGAATCTTTCCTCCTCACAAAAATGAGAGTAAATCTCTGCTGCCCAGAGATTTACTCTGCCACCTCTTCTTTTTGCTCTTCTTTTTCAAACTTTATTCCCTGAACATGTATGTTGACTTCAACAACTTTCAAGCCTGTCATACTCTCAACAGCACTCTTTACTCTCTCCTGAATCTCCCATGCGACCTCTGGAATTCTGACACCATACTCTACAGTTATGTAGATGTCAATTGCCGCTTCCTTTTCTCCTACCTGAACTTTTACACCTTTTGCCAAGTTCTTTTTACCTAGAGCTTCTGTAATATTGCCTGTCCAAGACCCAACCATTGATGCAACGCCTTTTACTTCAGAGGCTGCAACAGCTGCAATTATAGCCACAACTTCTTCAGCAATCTTTACAACCCCACCCATTGTTTCACCAATAGTGTTTTCTGACATATTAAAATACCTCCTCAATCTTTAAAAAGAATTTTCATTCTATGTTTATATTATACCCTATACTTTTTTGTTTTAACAACATCAGTTAATTTAAGTTTTTACTTTGAGACACTCTTATCTTGCTAAAATCTACTTTGAACACGTTCATTATCACATTCTGAATCTGAATTAGCTCTTTCTTTTCAAGTTTCTTTTGTACCACAACATATATTGTATTATCTGTATAAAACACTGCACACTCTCCCAAACCTTTGGAACTTAGAACATTTTCGCATGTCATTTCCTTGTTGCTAATATCGATAATTTGGGCTATCTTATCATCAATCTTTTTCTGAACATTTGCATCATCTTGGCTATTTAAAAGAGACTTTAAAAGGTTTATCTCTTTAGAACGTTCTATTTCTCTTTTTAGCTTCATTTCATCAATTGTACCTTCTTCAGCATTGCTTTCATTTTTGTGTACAGTCGGGTTACTTACTTCAATTACAGAAGGGTTTATCTTCTTTTTACTCCCAAGCTCCACTCTTGAATTTATAATTCCTGCTACTATAAGCAAAACGACAAGTGATATTATCATCAGCTGTCTTTTGCTGTAGACTTTTATAAATATTTTCTTGTTCACTTAACAAACACCTCCACTTTATCAGGAGTTATACCAAGCACAGTTGATGCAGCCTTAACAAGGCCTATATATACCTTCTTATCCCTTGCTCCTTTGGAGACTATAGCCACTCCTCTGACTTTTGGGTATATTTTCTTTACCACAAAAGGTTTTGATTCACCTTGCTGTTGCAACACCACCACTTTGCAATCTATCTCTTCTTCAGAAATGGTTGTATTCTGGTTTTGTTTTTCATTTCGCCTGTTCTCTCTTTTTTCTGTGGCAAGCACATACTCATAGCAGTCGTCAAAAGTTATCATCACTGAAACATCTCTTGTTGGGTCTATTTCTTTTAATATACCCTCAAGTTTTTTCTCAATTAGCTGTTCATACTGCTGCCCATCCTCTTGAATTTCTTGTTGTTTTATAGTAGCACTTGTTTGTTTTGAAGATATAGAAAAGTTTGCAGAAACTACAAGAAGAAATATTCCACATACTCCCAAAAAGATAATCAAATCTTTGTTTTTCATAACATTTTCAAGCAAATTTTTTATCCTTCTCAAATCAGCCATTTTTCTTCACCTCAGCTTTTGGAAATAGATTTTATCCTTGCGCACATGATATTTGTTTGAAATTGTTTCAACCACCTTACCATCATACTCACCTTCAATTTTTATCTCATAAACCTTTCCAAAATCAGGTGAATCCATATTTTCATAGATGTGCATTTCAACAATCTGTATCTTTTTCCCACATATATCTCTTACATTATCCTCAATTTCATCTTTCAATTTGCTTTTATACTCTTGTACAAGAGCTTGTCTGTAGATGTCTTGAGAGTAAATTCCCTGCTGGTTGAATTCACTCTCTATCCTCTGAAGGCTTTTCTGAAATTCAAACTTTAAAAAATCAGAGTTTTCGACAATGGGCGCTATTAATACCATGCTTACTGTCAGTCCTAAAAAAACATTTATGTATTTTCTGTAACTTTCATTTACTAAATTTTCAATTAAAATTGCAATTATTACTATATAAAATAGAGAGAGGGCAATCTCGTTGAGAATCTCCTGCATACTCTCACCTTCCAACCTGAAGCAAAAAGAGGGATGAGGAAAACGCAACAACAAACATACACAAAGCTGCAAATGCTATTGCAAAGATTAAAATAAGCACATCTGCATAATCATCTAAAAACTGGGCAAGCTTTGCATCCCCAATCAAACCCACAAAAATGGCTGCTACTCTGAAAACAACAAATACAGCTAAAATCTTTAAAAGCGAAATTCCAATACCAACAAGCAAAACAATTAGCCCAATCAAACCCAGAGAATTTTTTACTATAGCAAGGCTTGTGGCGAGAGTGTCCGCAGCATCAGATAATATTTTCCCTACAAACGGCACAAAGTTACCAACACTGTATTTAATTGATTTTGTAATTAAGCTATCCACTGTAACATTTGCAACACCTTCGACAGACACAATAGCAACAAACACAACAATCCCAATCACTATACACCACATCAACGCAGTTTTACAGAAACCCAGAACCCTTCTCAATCCCAATCTGCCACTATCAATATTCGATAAAATACTGATAAGTATGTAAGTGTATGCAAAGGGTGAGATGATGTTTTTCAAAAATTCAGATGAAAAAACAATGGCAAACATTATCTTCGGACTCATTGCTGCTGCATACGTTGGATATCCCATAGAAGCTATCAGAGAAACAAAAAGAGGAAAAAATACTTCAGCAAAATTGCACGCATTTTGAACTGTCTGCTGGGCATCTAAAAGAACATCTTTTAAATTTTGAAGTACAATCAAAACCTCTGTGAAGAAAAAAGCCAAAAACGTTACATTTGCAATTGATTGGTTCTTAAGACCTGTTTGAACGCTTGCAATGAGTATATATAATAGGGTTATAATAAGTATCAAACTTATTTGACGAAAAGTAGAAAAAACCTGTCCCATTATTTTTTCCTTCAAAACGTTTACCATATCCAGCTTTGTTCTTTTTTGTTCTACAATGTTTTCCAGATAACTCCTTATATCTTTTTCAGTGTAATCATTTAAAATTTGTTTCGTTTTTTTGATGTATTCTTGTGAAATCTGGGATGCTTGGCAACATTCAAGTGCTACTATGAAAAATACAAGTATACACACTGAAACTAAACTCTTTTGTCTCATTATTCATTCCTCTTATCTTAAAAATTTGGTAATTAAATCAAATAGGCTCATTATTAAAGGAAGTGATAAAAACAAGATTATAACTTTTGCTGCAAATTCTACTTTTTCAGCAATTGCATTTTCACCACTGTCTTTACATACACTTGCTGTATACTCTGAGATTAGTGCAATACCAGTCATTTTTACCAGCGTCTTTACATAGCCGCTTGCAAATGACACTCTGTTTCCCATCTCAACAATCTTTTCCACAACATACACAAGTTTATCAATCACCATCAAAAAAATGAGTATCCCAACCATAACCGCCACAGCAAGTCCAACTTCTTTTTGAGTTCTTTTCAATAAACTTACAACAAAAACTGAAATAATACCCAGCGCAATGATATTCAATATTTCCATTTTTTAAGTCCCTCAGCATCTCAGTAGAGATTGAAAACTGATTTAACAGTATCAAAAAACCTTCTTATGAGGTCAATTATGAGAAAAAGTACAATTATAACTCCTACAAGGGTTGTCATCATCGCAAGTTCTTCCTTTTCAGCTTTTATAAGCACCTGATTTACAAGGTACAGGATGATACCTATTACTGCTATCTTGAAAATCAAATCTATTCCATTCATCAATTCCTACACCTCAACCCATTTATAGAAGTAATATACAGATAGACACTCCACAAAAAATCCCAAGCACTGCAAACATCTTTCTATTTTTTTTGTACTTGAGTTTGTAAACATCGTAGTATTCTCTAAGTTCTCTGATTCCTTCATCCAAAACCTTTTCTATCTCGCTTATAGAATAAAAAGCTATGACATTAAAAAGGCTAACAAGAAGGCTATGAAGTTCTCTATCGAGTTGATAAACATTTTTAACATCACTTTGATTTTTCCCTATGGACAAAAAGTAGTATTCAATTACTTGATTAAACTTACTTTCCTCTTTGAGCTTAAAATTTTCCAAAATCTCGGCAAACGTCAGACGTGCTGCAATTACATTTGCTTTTGTATATGTAAAAAATACTATCATATGGTTTACAATCTTTACCTGCTGCCACAGCTTCAAGGTTTGATAGTACCCAATCATGCAAGACGAAAAAATAATTAAAACTGAACCAATTATCTTAACCACCATTTTTCCCTTCACCCAGCGACAGTATTTTTTCAATGGTCCCGGGACCGTTTCTGGAACTTAAAACAATCACCTTTTCAAACACGCCCTGATTGATTATCTTTCTTGAAAACTCTCTCATATAGATGTCTTTTACCGATTCTGCGTGCATTGTAGCAATTATTTTCACACCCATCTTTGATGCTTCACAAACTGCCAAATAATCAGAAGGCGACCCAAGCTCATCCATCGCAATTATCTGAGGATTTAAACTTCTCACAGCCATTAAAATCCCTCTTAGCTTATCCACTCCGTCTAACACAAAGGTTCTGATACCAATCTCTCTTCTGTCATTATCTACCGCGCAAATCTCAGACCTTTCATCAATTACCACCACTCTAAATCCTCTTACTGCCAAAATTCCTTCACCAGAGCTTAAGATTCTTATGATGTTCCTGAGAAGTGTAGTTTTCCCACAGCCAGGCGGGGAGATTATGAGAGTGTTATAGATACTATCAAGATTTTCTTTCACTATATTTTTTAAGATTTTTTCGGGTTCTATTCTAACTGCTTTAGA
Organism: Caldicellulosiruptor acetigenus; assembly: GCF_026914305.1. Lineage (NCBI taxonomy): Bacteria > Bacillati > Bacillota > Caldicellulosiruptorales > Caldicellulosiruptoraceae > Caldicellulosiruptor > Caldicellulosiruptor acetigenus. The sequence continues at coordinate 1,747,878 of NZ_CP113866.1, forward strand.
CACTCTTATATTAAGCCCACTGATTGAACTGACAAAACCCTGTTTGTTTCCATTTTCAAAGGTGAATTTTCCAGCAACTCCAATTCTGTGCCCACCATCAACTGTAAAATATCCCTGGAGTATGTTTTTTTCGTATGTAAACAGAGAGTTGTTTGTCAGCCTGCTTATACATTTGTTTAAAATCTCTTTTGTAATTATCAAACTGTCAAAGACATATTCCCTTTTACCAATGACAATTAGTGGACAGTTCAAGTTTATTTTTATCTCACAAATTTCATAAAGGCGTTTTTCAAAGGCCATTCTGATTGTATAAACAATCTCAGCAGGAAGTTTGTCAAGGAGTTTTTCAACTTCTGTATTTACACTTAAAGCTGCCATTAAGACCTCACATTCCTTTTTTCATTTGTTCTATATTAAATTATTATTATGTTACCTTGAAGATTATGAGAAAAAAATAAGAGCTGCCAATTTTGATTACTTGCAGCTCTCAAAAAGGGTGTTCAAATCTTTATTTACTCTTCCAGCGTAAAGTTTATCCTCTCAATAGAAACTGCTTTTCCGCTGTTGTTGTCCACTTCAAACACAATTCCATTGAACTGAGCTTTACCTTTGGCAACTTCAAATCTGACAGGAAGAAGGGTTGTGAATTTTTGAATTACAATATCCTTGTCAACACCCAAAACAGAGTCATACGGTCCTGTCATACCAATGTCTGTTATATAAGCAGTACCGTTTGGAAGTATTTTTTCATCTGCTGTCTGAACATGTGTGTGAGTCCCATAAAGACAAGAAACACGGCCATCAACATAAAAGCCAAGTGCTATCTTTTCTGATGTGGCTTCTGCATGAAAATCAACAATGACTATTGGACATTCTATTTTTCCTAAAATCTCATCTATCTTCCTAAAAGGGCAGTCCAAGTTTTCCATAAAAACTCTGCCACACAGGTTAATAACTGCAAATTTGAGATTATTTTTTTCAAACACATTATATCCTCTGCCAGGGGTTGTTCCCTCGGGATAGTTTGCAGGTCTTATTATCCTGGTCTCATTTTCTATGAAAGAAAAAATCTCTTTATTTGCCCACACATGGTTTCCCATTGTCATAACATCAATTCCTATAGAAAAAAGCTCATCAGCAACCTTTTTGGTAAGGCCATTGCCGCCTGCAGCATTCTCACAGTTGGCAATCACAACGTCTATCTTGTAGTTTTCCTTGAGTTTAGAGAGGGTGCTCTTTAGAATGTTTCTCCCCGGCCTTCCAACAACATCTCCTATAGCTAAAAATCTCATTCCATACCTCCAGATATTTTCCAGAATAAATTTATAAAAAGCGTGTCTTGTCCACAGCCTCTAAAGCTATGAACAAAACACGCTTTTTTTCTCATTTTGCATATTCAACTGCTCGAACTTCTCTGATTACGTTTACCTTTATCTGACCTGGGTAATCAAGCTCACTTTCAATTCTCTTTACTATCTCTCTTGCCATTATAACAATATCATCGTCACTCACATGGTCAGGCTTTACCATTATTCTTATCTCTCTTCCTGCCTGGATTGCATAAGCTTTTTCAACACCATCAAAAGAATTTGCAATCTCTTCAAGCTTCTGAAGTCTTCTGATATAAGACTCAAGAGATTCTCTTCGAGCTCCTGGTCGTGCCGCTGAAACAGAGTCAGCAGCCTGAATTAGCACATTGTAAATTGACCTTGTTTCCATCTCACCGTGATGCCCGCCAATCGCCTCAAGGACATCCGGGTTTGTCTCCTTGTATTTTTTAGCAAGCTCGTAACCAATTAGGGCATGTGATCCTTCCATTTCATGGTCAACTGCTTTGCCAATGTCATGCAAAAGCCCTGCACGCTTTGCAATACTCTGGTCAAGACCAAGCTCTGCTGCCATGATACCTGCTATGTTTGCTACTTCAATAGAATGCGCAAGAACATTTTGACCATAGCTTGTTCTGTACTTGAGCTTTCCTATGAGCTTAATAAGTTCTGGATGCAAGTTGTGAATTCCAAGCTCAAATACAACTCTTTCTCCTTCTTCTCGAATCTTATTTTCAACCTCTCGTTTTGCTTTTTCGTACATCTCTTCAATTCGCGCAGGATGTATTCGCCCATCTAAAATGAGCTTTTCAAGCGTCAATTTTGCTATTTCACGTCTTATCGGGTCAAATCCCGACAGTATCACTGCTTCAGGTGTGTCGTCAATTATAAGGTCTATTCCTGTGACAGTTTCAAATGTCTTTATGTTTCTTCCTTCTCTACCTATGATTCTACCTTTCATCTCGTCATTTGGCAGTGTAACAACAGATACAGTGTTTTCTGCAACATAGTCTGATGAATAGCGCTGGATAGCAGTAGCAATAATTTCTCTGGCTTTTTTGTCAGCTTCTTCTTTTGCTTGTTGTTCAAGCTCTTTTATCATGAGGGCAACGTCGTGTTTAACATCCTGCTCAACACTCTTTAATATAATTTGTTTTGCTTCTTCCTGAGTGAGCCCGGAAATTCTCTGCAGCTCTTCCTGCTCTTTTTGTTTTAAAAGTTCAATCTCCTCTTGAAGTTTCTGAATATCTTTCAGCTTCTGATTGAGCTGCTCCTCTTTTTCTTCTACAGAAGCCATCTTTTTGTCAAGCATTTCTTCTTTTTGGATAAGTCTTCTTTCGAACCTCTGGAGCTCTGCTCTTCTCTCTCTTACTTCTCTGTCAAATTCGCTCCTTGCTCTGTGTATCTCTTCTTTTGCAAGGAGTGTTGCCTCTTTTTTGTATGCCTCGGCCTGTTTTTTGGCCTCCTCAACAATTCTTTGGGCTTCTTGTTCAGCACTTTTTATGGTCTTTTCTGCAATCTTCTTTCTATATAAATAGCCCAAGAAAAAGGCAACCATTGATGCTATCAAAACAATTGCTCCAATAATTACAAGCTTCAATGTCTCACTAATCTTTTGCACCTCCTTTGTGTTGAATAGTCAATGATAAATTATAAAAAACTGCTTCAATTAAATTTTATTACTTTTTGCACACAGTGTCAACAATGGCGACTTCTCAATAATCTAAGAATTCTCTAATTTTTTCAACCACTGTATTATAGTCATATCCTCTTGACACAAACCACTTAATAATTTTTAAAATCTCTTTGCTATCTTTTTTATTTACTCTTCTCAACTTCTTTTGCAAAAGCTTTACAAGAATTTCTTTATCATTTTCATGCTTTAAATTCAGCTTTGAAATTGTAGACGATTTGAACCCATTTTTCCGCAAAAGCTGTAATATCTCAAAGCTTGACTTTTTCTTTTGATACTTATTTACAAGCTTTTTTGCAGCTTCCATCTCATCAATGTATCCGCTATTAACAAAATAAGCTACCGCTTTCAAAGCAGTAGCCGAATCATACCCGCGGGAAAGCAAATATTTATAATACCCATATTCAGATTTGAGCGGATACCTTTGAATGTAACTTACCAGCATCTTTTTTGCATTTTTAAGACCACTTTCAAATAAAACCTCTTCCAATTCTTTTTGGTCTATTTCATCTTTTGCATACAACCCTTTTTCAAGATAGACCTCTCTGTCAATCTCAACTTCTTTGCCATCGTCAAAAACAAGCAAAGCTCTGCTTCCAACTATCTTTTTATCCAATATCCTCATTAATTTCACCACTCAACAGCAAATCCTCATCAGAAATCTCTGCTGTTGTCTTTATCTTCTCAAATGCAAGGTTTGCATTCTGCCTTATCTTTTCAATTATCTCCTGCATTATATCAGGATTTTCTTTCAAAAACTGTTTTGCGTTTTCTCTGCCCTGCCCAATCTTCTGACCGTTGTAAGTATACCACGCCCCACTCTTTTGAATAACATCGATGTTAACTGCAACATCTAAAACATTTCCTTCTTTTGAGATTCCTTCTCCATAAATCAAATCGAACTCAGCCTCTTTAAACGGTGGCGCAACCTTATTCTTTACAACCTTGACCTTTACCTTGCTGCCTATCGGTTGGCCTTGAGACTTGATAATCTCACCTTTTCTAACTTCTAACCTGACAGATGCATAGAACTTGAGTGCTCTACCACCCGGTGTTGTCTCTGGATTGCCAAACATCACACCAACCTTTTCACGAAGCTGGTTTATGAATATGACTGTGGTCTTTGTCTTGCTTGTAATACCCGCAAGCTTTCTGAGCGCCTGTGACATGAGCCTTGCCTGAAGTCCAACATGCGCTTCTCCCATCTCACCATCAATCTCTGCCTGAGGCACAAGCGCCGCAACAGAGTCAATTACAATTACATCTATAGCATTGCTTCTAACAAGCGCCTCCACAATCTCCAAAGCCTGCTCGCCACTGTCCGGCTGGGAAACAATAAGATTGTTTATGTCAACACCAAGCTTTTTAGCATAAAATGGGTCAAGCGCATGCTCAGCGTCAATAAATGCTGCCTCACCACCCATTTTCTGTGCTTCTGCAATTATGTGAAGCGCAATGGTGGTCTTACCAGATGACTCTGCACCATATATCTCTACAATTCTTCCTCGCGGAACTCCACCAACACCAAGCGCAATGTCCAGTGAAAGTGCGCCTGTGGGTATTACATCAATATTTTCCTTTGCCATCTCGCCAAGCTTCATTATAGCGCCTTTCCCGTAAGCCTTCTCAATCTCCATAATAACCTTGTCTAAGGCTTTTTTCTTATCTAAGTTTTCCATTTTTAACCCCCATCTTTTCGAACATATGTTTAGAATTATTATATACTTTTGCTTCTGACTTTTCAATAATCAATTATCTTTTTTCTCAAAATGTTGAGGGCAGCCTTTGAAGTCATCTCTTTTATCCTTAATCTGTCACCCGAAAACCTGAATTCAAAACTCTCGCTATAGTCTTTTGTTGCAATGCCAATATATACAAGTCCAACAGGTTTTGTTTCACTTCCACCGCCTGGCCCTGCAATTCCTGTCACAGACAGAGCAATGTCGGCAAGCGAATTTGAAAGTGCTCCCTGTGCCATATACCTTGCTGTCTGAGAACTTACTGCCCCGTGTTCTTTCAAAACTTGTTCTGGAACACCAAGCAGTTTCATCTTAGCCTCATTCGAATACACTATAAATCCTCTGTCAAATACTTCAGATGCACCTGGAACGTTGGTAAGCTTGTTGCAGATAAGCCCTCCCGTGCACGACTCGGCAACGCTAACCTTTAACTTCTTTTCTGCAAGCAAGCCTATCACAACTTCTTCCAGCAGCTGTCTGTCAACACCATAAATATACTCTCCTAAACGCTCTCTTATTCTATTTTCCATCGATTGAAGAAGTGATTTTGCACACTCTTCGCTTTCTTTTTTTGTTGTAATTCTCAGCTCAACTTCAAACGGCTTTGCATAAAGAGCCATCGTTGGGTCTGTCTGAGAGAGAATTAAATCCTTCAGAGCCTCTTCAATAGAAGACTCACCTATTCCAACAAACTTTAAAACTCTTGAGTAAATCTTTTGTTTTGAAAACTTCTCTAAATAAGGCAAGACTCCTTCTTCAAACATCGGCTGCATCTCAAAAGGAGGTCCAGGAAGCAAAATTGCGATCTTGCCGTCTTTTTCAATGATGAGTCCAGGTGCTGTACCATTTTTGTTGTGAAGAACTTTTGCACCTTCGGGAACATATGCCTGTTTTTTGTTAATCTCAGGCATCTTTACTTGCCTGCGTTCAAAAAACTTTTCAATTCTTCTTAATACATCTTCATCCAGCACAAGCGCCAAGCCAAAATAATCTGCTACTGCTTCTTTTGTAATGTCATCAGATGTTGGACCAAGCCCTCCTGTAAAAATCAATATGTCAGACCTTTTTGTGGCTATATCAATTGCCATTTTGAGCCTTTCCATGTTATCCCCAACAGTTGTCTGAAAATAAAGGTCAATACCAAGCTCGGCCAATTTTTGAGCAAGATATTGACTATTTGTGTTCAAAATCTGACCAAGCAACAGTTCTGTGCCCACACAGATTATTTCAGCCACCATAAATTTTCGCCTCACTTTTTTGTAAAGTCTATCACTTTCCAGTTTGCTTTTATATAATCAAAACCTGAATAAATTGTAAGTATGACTGCCACGTACAACATTATCTTATCAAGAGGAAACCCCAGAAGAACAAAAGGATAGTTGTCAAGCAAAAGAAGCACAACTGCCACAATCTGGCTTATTGTTTTCAGTTTCCCCCACACATTTGCAGAAATAACCACACCTTCTGCAGCTGCAACCATCCTAAGGCCAGTTACTACAAATTCTCTTCCTATTATAATCATGGCAACCCAAGAGGAAATTTTTTGTAGCTCCACCAAACTTACAAGTGCTGCGGTTATCAACAACTTGTCTGCAAGAGGATCCAAAAATTTACCAAAATTTGTTACAATTTTTCTTGACCTTGCAATATAACCATCTAAACTGTCAGTAATTGCAGCAACTATAAATATGGCCGCTGCTATAACCTTTGAATATGGAATATTACTGTAGAGTAAGAAAAACATAAATGCAGGTATCAACAATATTCTCACACTTGTTAAAATATTGGCAACATTCATCAAATTATCTCTCCTACCAAATCATACTCAAACGCATCGAGTATCTTTACCTTGACAAACTGACCAGCTGTCAGTTTATTTTGTGAAAACACCAGAACTTTTCCGTCAACCTCTGGTGCTTCAAACTGGCTCCTTCCAATATAAAAGTTGTTTTTATCTTTTGCCTCTATAACAACTTCGTATTCTCTGCCTACTCGCTTTTTGTTTTGCTTTTTAGAAATTTTTCTTTGAATATTCAAAACCTTTTCATATCTTCTTTGTTTCACCTCATCGTCAACCTGAGGAAGCTGCGAAGCAGGTGTACCTTCCTCCTGAGAATACATAAAAGCGCCAAGCCTGTCAAACTCAGCCCACTTTAAAAAGCTGCAAAGCTCTTCAAACTCCTCGTCAGTTTCTGTAGGAAATCCAACCAAAACTGTTGTCCTTATCACAACCTCATCAAAACTTCTTCTTATCTTCTCTATTAGCCTCTTTATACCTTCTTTTGTTGTTTTTCTGTTCATGAGCTTTAATATTCTATTATTTATATGCTGAATTGGAATGTCAAAATAGTTTACTATCTTAGAAGAAGATTTTACCACCTCGATAAGATTTTCATCCACATCCTCAGGGTAAGAGTACAAAAATCTTATCCACTTGATTTTTTCAATCTTTTCAAGCTCTTCAAGTAAAGAGGGTAACATCTTCTTGCCATACAAATCCAAACCATACTTTGTAGTATCCTGAGCTGTGAGGACAATTTCCTGGTATCCCTTTTCTGCTAATTCTTTTGCTTCCTTTACTATATCTTCAATAGGTCTGCTTGTATACTTGCCTCTAATAAATGGTATGGAACAATAAGAACACCTGTTGTTGCACCCTTCTGCTATCTTTATGTAGGCATAGTATCTGGGAGTGGCAATCACCCTTGGCATTGAACTTGTATACACAAACGAAGTTGCATCATCAAACATTTTTATTTTCTGTTTACCTTCATATAAGCCTCTTATTACCTCAGGTAGTTTTAACATCTCTTTCACACCAAGTATTGCATCAACCTCTGGCATCTGTTCCAATATCTCACCTTTGTATCTTTGCGTCAAACACCCTGTCACTATCAAAAACTTGCATTTTTTGTTCTTATATTCAGCCATATCTAATATGGTATCTATTGATTCCTGTTTTGCATCGTTTATAAAACCACATGTGTTTACAACAATTACATCAGCATCCTCTGCATTTGAGGTGATTTCAAATCCTGCCTTGACACATGCACCCATCATTATTTCACTGTCAACAAGGTTTTTATTACATCCCAGCGAGACAAACCCAACCTTAATCAATTCTTGGCACTCCTTCTTTACACCAGATTGTTTTGAAGCATGGTAGCAAAAAGTGTATTTTTCATAAGCATAGCAACTGTCATTGGTCCAACACCACCGGGAACAGGTGTAATAAACGATGCCACTTTTTCTACAGTTTCAAATTCAACATCACCAACAAGTTTCTGGGTAGCGTCGTCCCTGTTTATTCCAACGTCAATTACAACTGCTCCATCTTTTACCATATCAGATGTGACAAACCTTGGCTTTCCAACTGCAGCAACAAGTATATCTGCTTGTCTACTGATGTCTTTCAAGCCCTTTGTATATGAGTGACAAATGGTAACTGTTGCGTTTTCTCTCAAAAGAAGCAAAGCCAAGGGTTTCCCAACAATATTGCTTCTTCCTATCACAACAGCATGTTTTCCTTTTATCTCTATATTTTCTCTTTTCAAAAGTTCAATAATTCCAAAGGGTGTGCACGGTTTGATTGCTCTTTCAAACTCTATGCCAGTTGCAACCATCCCAACATTGAGCGGATGAAACCCGTCAACATCCTTGTGTGGAAGGATTTTTGTGCAAATCCTTTTCTCATCAAGTCCATTTGGTAGCGGAAGCTGAACCAATATACCGTTTATTTTCTCATCTCTGTTTAGTCTATCAATTAAGCTCTCAAGTTCATCTTGGGTTGTGTTTTGGCTTAGCGCAAACTCCACAGAATTTATTCCAACCTCACTACATGCTTTTTTCTTGGAATTCACATAACTTCTGGATGCCGGGTCATCTCCCACAATCACAACAGCCAAAGTTGGCTCTATTCCTCTTTGTTTTAACTTTTCAACCTCAATCTTTACTTCATTTTTTATTTCCTGCGCTATTCTTTTTCCGTCTATTATCTTTGCTGACACTTTTATTACCTCCATCTTTTGGTTTTGGTGGAATCAAATGGTCTTTGCCATATCCTATTAAATCTTCTCTTTTTGCTATCTTCAAAGCCTCATACACCAAATCATAATTTTTGGGATTGTGAAAGTGCAAAAGAGCTCTTTGCATCATCTTTTCTTTTAACGTCTTTGGAACATAGACCTTTTCTAAGGTAAACGGGTCCAATTCAGTGTAATACATTGTAGTTGATACAGTCCCGGGTGTTGGATAAAAGTCCTGTACCTGCTCTGGCACAAACCCATTTCTTTTTAGAAACACTGCAAGCTCAATTGCATCTTCAAGCTTTGTCCCAGGATGTCCTGACATAAGATAAGGAATGATATACTGTTTTTTATTCAGCCTTTTATTTGTCTCAAAATATTCTTTTACAAATTTCTCATACACCTCTTTCGGAGGCTTACCCATATATTTTAACACATTATTAGAGATATGTTCAGGTGCTATTTTTAACTGGCCAGAAATATGGTGCATGCAGAGTTTTTCCAAAAACTTTCTGTAGTTTTTGTCAAGCAGAAGATAGTCATACCTTATTCCCGACCTTATAAATACCTTCTTTACACCTTTTATCTTTCTTATCTTCTCTAAAAGTTCAAAATACTCGCTGTGGTCAACCTCCAAATTTTTGCAAGGCTGTGGAAAAAGACACTGCCTATTTTTGCAAGCACCTCTTTCAAGCTGAAGACTGCACGCAGGATTTCTGAAATTTGCAGTAGGTCCACCAACATCGTGAATATATCCCTTAAAATCAGGAAATTTTGTTAGCTTTTTAACTTCTTCTAAGATTGACTTGTGGCTCCTTTTTTGAATAATCCTTCCCTGATGAAAGTGAAGAGCACAGAAATTACAGCCTCCAAAGCACCCTCTGTGGGATACAATGCTGAACTTGACCTCTTCAAGGGCTTTTATCCCGCCTTCTTTTTCATAAATGGGATGATAGTTTCGCTCATACGGCAGAGAATAAACATAGTCCATCTCTTCCACTGTCAAAGGTTTTGCGGGCGGATTTTGAACTACATATAAATTTTTATGTGGCTGGACAATTATCTTTCCTGTGTACGGGTTCTGTTCCCTGTACTGAATAGCAAAAGCACGGGCGTACGCCACCTTGTCTTCTTTCACTTTTTCATAGCTGTCAATGATAATATAGTCTTTTCCCTCAAGATGCTGAATATCTTTTGCAACATAACATGTCCCCTGCACATCTCTTATCTCTTTTATGTTCTCTCCTTTTTTGAGCCTTGGTAAAATCTCAAACAATGGCTTTTCGCCCATTCCGTATATCAAAAGGTCAGCACTGCTATCTATCAATATTGAAGCTCTCACCTTATCAGACCAGTAATCATAATGAGCAAATCTTCTCAAAGAAGCCTCAATCCCGCCAATTATGATAGGAATATCTCCATACTCTTTCCTTATCAAGTTACAATAAACAATCGTTGCTCTGTTTGGTCTTTTTCCCATTTTCATACCGGGTGAATAATAATCCTGAGTTCGTGGCTTTTTAAATGAAGTGTAATGTGCAACCATGGAGTCAAGGTTACCTGCCGATACCAAAAAAGCAATCCGTGGTCTTCCCAGCACTGTTATGCTTTTTGAATCTCTCCAGTCTGGTTGAGGAATTATTCCAATTCTGAAACCATAATCTTCTATTATTCGTGATATTATTGCATGTCCAAAAGAAGGATGGTCCACATACGCATCTCCGCATACAAATACAAAGTCAAGCTCGTCCCACCCACGCTTTTTCATATCTTCCTTGCAAATAGGTAAAAAAGCCATTCTACTTTCTCACTCCATATTCATAAGCATTTCGTCAAACTGCTCTTTGGTTATTAAAACCTGTCGCTTGCCTGTAGAATCCATCTTGCTAATTATTCCTCTTTCCTCCATCTGGTCAATTAGCCTTGCCGCTCTTGAATAACCAATTCTGAGTTTTCTTTGCAAAAATGAGGTTGAAACATTCTGCGCTTCCACCACAAGCTGAATAGCCTTTATTAAAAGCTCATCAGCCTTATCATCTTTAACATCTAAAACCTTGCTGTTTATCTCTTCAATCACTTCCTGATTGTACTCAATGTTAAAGTTCTGTTTTAAAAACTCCACAACCTTCTCAACTTCGCTTTCAGAAACATACGCACCTTGGACTCTCAGAGGTTTTGCCAAACCTATTGGAAGATATAGCATATCGCCTCTTCCCAAAAGTTTTTCAGCTCCCGCCTGGTCTAAAATTGTGCGTGAGTCAACCTGGGATGACACTGCAAAGGCTATTCGCGACGGAATATTTGCCTTTATAAGACCAGTGATGACATCTACAGAAGGTCTCTGGGTCGCAACAACAAGATGCATACCCGCTGCTCGTGCCATCTGTGCAAGCCTGCATATACTGTCTTCAACCTCGGCAGGTGATACCATCATAAGGTCGGCAAGCTCATCTATAATGATAACAATATATGGAAGTTTTTCTTGTCCATTTTCCTCACACCACTTGTTATAACCCACAATGTCTCTTACACCCGCTGCAGCAAAGAGCTTGTACCTGTTTGTCATCTCTTGAACTGCCCAGGCAAGTGCGTTTGCAGCCTTTTTAGCGTCTGTTACAACCGGTATTAAAAGGTGAGGTATGCCATTGTACAGACTTAGCTCAACAACCTTTGGGTCAATCAAAATCAGTTTTACCTCATCAGGTACGCACCTGTAAAGAATGCTTATTATAAGCGAATTTATACACACACTCTTACCCGACCCTGTTGCACCTGCAATCAAAAGGTGAGGCATTTTTGTTATATCTGCTATTACAGGACTTCCTGCAACGTCTTTACCTATGGCAAATGGTATCTTGTACTGCAGCGTGTAAAAATCTGGACTTTCAATCAGCTCTCTTATATAAACAGGTTTTGGTTCTCTATTTGGAATTTCTATTCCTATTGCAGACTTATTTGGAATTGGCGCCTCAATTCTGACAGATGGTGCTGCCAGTGCAAGCGCAATGTCATCAGAAAGATTGACAATTCTGCTGACCTTTACACCCTGGCCCGGCTGCAGCTCATATCTTGTAATTGTGGGTCCAACACTTACTTCCGTCACCTGAGCTTCAATGCCAAAGTTTTTTAAAGTCTCTTCCAGCTTTCTTATGTTTTCGTTTATATCTTTTCTTGAAACCTGCAAGTTATCATTTGGTTTTTTAAGATAATCAATGGGAGGATACAAATATTGACTGCTTGATTGTAATGTTTGCTTTTTGGCTGCAACCTTATTACTTTCCTTAGATTTTTTGGGTATATTTACAATGACCTCTTCACTTTTTTTTTCTTCTTCTATATCAGCATCAAGATTGAAGTTGTAAAACCCATTGCTTTTTATCTTTATATCCTCTTCAGTCCCTTCTACCCTTTTTTCATTTTGCTGGGTATTTTTAAGCTTTCTCTGTTTCAAAAAATCCCTTATAGAAAAGCTGAAAACAATCATGCTCATGATTATAAGCGTGGAAAAACAAATAATGAGCGTGCCTGTAAAACCAAATAACGATACAAAAGGGTATGTAATGGCAGAACCAAAAACACCAAATCCCTTGAAGTTCAAACCATCAAAGTATGCATCTTTTAAAACCTTTATAAATGAACCAAAAGTTTTTTTGTTTGCCTGTATAAAGGTGGTGAAAATCATGAATATAAGAAGTATATAGGTAAATACTATTACATCCCTTTTGTCAAACACCCTTGGTCTTCTTAAAATTGAATCAAGTGATACATAGAGCATGAAAGCAAGGATTAAAAAAACACCAACTCCAAAACATCCCAGCAAGGTTTTCTTGACAAAATCGCCAACTATTCCTACTTTATTCGTTGAAACTGAAAAAACAAGAAATAGAAAGACAAAAAATAAAAAAGTCCCGTACACCTCGGCATTTAACCTGTCAAAAACCTCTTTTTTTATTTTATATCTCTTCTTTTTCGAAACTGCCTTTGCTCTCATAAATCCCTTCACTTCTTCTGTGCTTATTTTTCTAAGAATATTATAGCCTTTTTCCAAAAAAATAAAACCCCCAAAAATATTCTTTTGCAGGGGGCTCAATCATTTTTTTGCACCAGGACAGAGCAAAAGCGGCTGAATTTGCCTGCCAGAAAGTGCTTCAATTATTGTGGGAATGAGAAGAGTGTATTCTGCAACAAGTGAATTTGGTTTTGCTAAAGGGTCATCCTGCCTAAATGGGACAAAGTAGATATTTTTTGTGTTAAGAAGTGTAGCAAGATTTTTACAATTAAGGCCAAGTGCATCGTTTGTAGATATTGCGATAACCACCGGTCTTTGATTTCTAAGATGGGCTTTTGCGCACATAACAGGAGTTTCATCAACAATTCCATTTGCAAGCTTGGCAATAAAGTTCCCTGTTGCAGGTGCAACAATAAGTACATCAAACAGTTTTTTAGGACCGACAGGTTCTGCCTCCACAATATTTGTTATTGGCGTATTTCCACAAATAGAAACTATTCTCTTCACAACTTCGTCCGCTTTTCCATAGCGTGTATCGGTTGTCTGTACTTTTTCACTGAATATTGGTGTTATGATTGCACCTTGTTTTTTGAGTTCTTCAATCACAGGTATTATTTGATCAAATGTACAGAACGACCCTGTAATAGCAAACCCTATTTTTAGATTATTCAAGCTCACTCTATCACCCCCAGATTTCTTCCAGCAAACTCAACAGCACTTCAGATATATATTTGGCAGCTGTAACAGGCGCCACCTTGCCAGGAAGAGAAAGCGCATGAACAACTTCAATCCCCTTTTTTCTTGCATATTCAAAATCCACTCCGCCCGGTTTTGAGGCAAGGTCAATTACAAGAGTATCATCTCTTATCCTATCTATCACTTCTTTTGTCACAACCATGGCAGGAATGGTGTTGACAATTAAATCCATTTTATTTACATACTCTGCTATATCACACAGGCGGACTGGCAGAAAACCTAATGCTTTGCACCATGTCAAATCTGAACTTTTTCTTGAAGCCACATATATATTTGCTTCAAATCCTTTCAAGACTTTTGCAAGGACTTTGCCTATTCTTCCATATCCAAGTATTAAGATGTTTGAAGAGTGAAGGGTAATTGGCATCTTCTCAATTGCAATCATCAAACACCCTTCAACAGTAGGAATTGCGTTCAGTATCGCAAGCTCTTCTTTTTCATAAAGGTCAAAAAATTTCACATTTTTCTCCCTGCAAAGACTTTTTATATCTTCAGGAATTACACTTGCAACGAGGACAATCTCTTTGCCAGATAACCTTTCTATTAAACTTTGTATCTCTACTGACTGTTGTGAAAGAGGTGCAAATATATACTTTCCATCCTGTGTGAAGGGAATTGGCCCTATTAATACCTTTGATTTTTCAATAATTTCATCTAAACTTTTTGCAAAGTTTATATTTGGACTATTAAACGCTTTGCTTTTATCTGTTGCCCAGAGCAAAACATCAAATCCTTTATCAGCTAAGCTTTTCGCCAAAATCAAATTCCTCTGGTCACCACCAATAACACCTATATGTTTTTCCATCATTACCCCTCTTTTTTGTTCTTGCTGCAAAGCTAATATAGTCTATGTTTTGAGGTTAAAAAAGGTGCTTGGACAAAAAAAATAAAAGCTACTTTTGGTAGCTTTTTGCCTCTTTTTTAATATTTTTAAAATGCATCTTTGATAAGATTTATTTTAGTTACATTATTTTTGCCATCTATAAATATCTCCACAACATCAAATCTGTATAAATACTTGTCTTGCGAAAGATGGTATGCAATGAAATACTCAGCAACCCTTTTTATGTGAAGCTGTTTTTTGAAGTTGACAGATTCTGAAGGCATGCCAAATTTCAAGCTCTTCCTTGTTTTTACCTCAACAAATACAATTGTACTCCCTTCTTTTGCTATTATGTCAATTTCGCCAAGCCTGCATCGAAAGTTGGTTCTCAAAATTTCATATCCATGTTTTTTTAGGAAGTCAACTGCTAAATCCTCACCCAATCTTCCTACCTGTTTTAAATTCATCTTTTATTTTCTCCATCCTTGTTAATTTTATCAAGATACCCAATAAAAACTAATATCTGTGCGACAACTTCATACAAATCCTCTGGAATATACTCCTGAAGCTCCAAGTTAAATAGCTTCTCTGCAATGGTTTGGTCTTCATATACAGGAATGTCTTCATCTTTTGCTTTTTCAATAATCTTTTCTGCAACATAGCCTTTTCCTTTCGCAATAATTTTTGGTGCTATGTCCTCAAGTTCATACTTTATAGCCACAGCTTTTTTTACCTTTTTCTTATTCATTATTTCACACCTTCAAATCAAGCCTGCTTAAAGTATTATCAAATATCAAATAGTCAACTGCAAGAGAAGAATTAGAGGTTTGGTCCATTTTGTACTCAATATCAAGTTTATACCCATTTTCTTTTAGAAGCTCTAAGAGCTTCTGTTGATTTTCTCTTATCAAATTCAAAGTTGACAGCCTTTCACAAACTATGATTGATTTGAAACTGCCTTGGGAAACCTTTTTAACATAAATGCCAATTGTCCCAATGTTCTGGGTTGTCAGCTTTAGCATAATGGAATTTGCTTTGAAGTTTGAAACTCCCTTCTTTTTGTTAACAAAAACTGAAATTTCATATTGGTGATTATTAAGCTCATACTTGAGATTAAAAATATTCATGTAAAAGGTATCAAAATCAAGTGTGGCCTGCTGGTTTTGATTTGGGTTTATCTTCTCCAGCAGCTGTAACACCTTTTGTTCTGAAAACTCTTTGTGAGAGTCAGCTATCTTGAAAAGCAAAAATTCCTCTTTTTTATTCAAGGCAATATCTTGAAGTTTAACCGCTTCTTTGTTTTCAAATTTTTCAAAAATCTCTTTAATCTTCTCCACAAACCTTATAAATTCACTTTTTTCTTTTATAAATTCCTCTTTTGACAAAGGCTTTTTAGAAAAAATCAAGCCCAGAAAAGCAAATAAGTCATTTTCATTATCTATTTTAATATCAAAATTTCCTATATGGTCATTTAACATACTTTTAAAAAAATCCTTCATGAAATTCTTCTGAGGAACAAAAATTAATCCTTTGCCTTTTTCGAATACCACTATGAAACTCTCACTTTTGTAGTCAGAAAATTTCAGCCTTTCCAATATCCCATTTTCATTTTGACTTCCCAAAAAAACCTCTTTTTTAAATTCAAAGGTCTTATCAGACAATTTCAAAAAGACATTTTCATCCCTTTCAATTTCTAAAGAAGCAACAAACACCTTTTCTTTGTCTGCAAACTCCAAAAATTCAACTGGTAATTTTTCTTCGGGGATGGTGAAAATCTCTTCTTTGGCTTTTCCCGTAAGGTCAAACACGCTATTTAACTTCATAGCATCGAGGGTTTTAAATAAAGTCTCTTCTCGTAGTTTATCTTCAAAGTAAGATATATTATTAAAATTTTCTTGTTTAGAAACAACATCCATTATCTTGAATGTGAGCTTGCCATCTTTCCAAACAGGATTTGCAAGACGCACCTTGTCACCTGGATTGAAAGAAAATGAGGAGCTATTTTGAGCTAAAATTGTCTTTGAACCTACATTCAGAATAAGCCTATCTCCTTCAACCCCTATAACCTGAGCATCAAACTCTTTTGTTGAGGAGTCAAAAAGGTTCAGTATCTCCTTGATATTATTTTGTTTGAAGAAAGTTACAAGATTATTTACCTGATTCATATTTTTCACCTTACAGAGATAGGATATTTTTTAAAAACGAAATCCTGTGAATCTCGCACGGACCATATTTCTGCAAAATCTCTATGTGCTCTTTTGTACCATACCCTTTGTGTTTTTCAAATTTATAAACCGGGTACTTTGAAGAAATCTCTACTATATATCTATCCCTTGAAACCTTTGCTAAGATTGACGCACAGGCAATTGAGTAGGATTTTCTATCACCTTTTATAATAGCCATTTGATTAAAGCTCAGGTTCGGAATTTCATAGCCATCAACCAGTACTATGTCAGGCTCAATTTTTAAGTTTTCAATAGCATTTTTCATGGCCAAAAAAGTTGCATTGTTTATGTTTATCTCATCTATGATTTTGCTATCCACCATAGCAACAGAATAGGCTATGCTCTCTTTTATTATCTCTTCAAAAAGCTTTTCTCTCTTTTTAGGAGTCAGCTTCTTTGAGTCTCTCACACCTTCAATTATTCTTTTTCTGTCCATTACAACTGCTGCGGCAAAAACAGGTCCTGCCAAAGGACCTCTCCCTGCCTCATCAACTCCGCAAATAAATCTGTAACCTTCATTTAAAAGCTTTTCTTCTATTTCAAAATAGTTTTCATCTTCCGACAACCTCATCAAGTGTTATCCTCCCAATCTTTCCTTTTCTCAAATCGTCCAAAAATATTGTTGCTGCTTTAAGAGTATCAATCCTGCCCTCTTTAAGTACACATCCTCTTTTCTTACCAATTTCTATTAAGTACTCTTCCTCCGAAAGGGTGGAAAAATCGATCGAATACTTTTGGTTAAGCAGCTGGCAATATCTTTTCTTTATCATCTCAATTGTTTTCTTTGCAACAAGTTCTTTGTCAAACAGCTCCTCTTTAATACTGCCTATCGCACAAAGCTTTATAGCAACAGTATCATCTTCAAGCTTTGGCACAAGTATTCCTGGTGTGTCAAGCATCTCAAAATAGTCGTTGATTTTTATCCACTGCTTTGCTCTTGTCACACCAGGCTTGTCACCTGTTTTTGCCTTGGCTGAGTTTGTTATCTTGTTTATAAGCGTCGACTTTCCGACATTTGGTATGCCAAGCACACCAAATCTTATAATCTTCTTTCTTCCTTTTTGTTTTGCCTCTTCAATCTTGTCTTTTAATAAATTTTCGGCTATTTTCAATATATTCTTTACGTTTGTACCTTTCAAAGAATCAATGCACACAGCAACCTGGTTATTTTCCTGAAAATATTTTACAAATTCCTCGTTCTTTTTTTCATCGGCTAAATCTGATTTGTTCAGAACATAGATTTTGGGTTTATCTTTTATCAAGCTTTCTAACTGTTCGTTTCTGGAACTCAAAGGTGCTCTTGCATCAAGCAAAATTAGGTACAAATCAATATACTTGTTCAGTTCTAAAATTTCTCTTTTTGCCTTTTGCATATGGCCAGGATACCACTGAACAATCAAAGCAAAAATCCTCCTCTTTTTGTTGTAAATATAAAAAAGAGACTAAGCTTTTTTAAGCATTAGTCTCTTCGGTATTATTGTCATTTTCTTTATTGTTTGGCTGCTGAACAAGCTCTTTAATCTTTGCAGCCTTGCCTATCTTTTCACGGATGTAATAGAGTTTTGCTCTTCTTACTTTACCTCTTCTTATAACTTCAATCTTCTCAAGCCTTGGTGAGTGAAGAGGGAATACTCTTTCAACACCAACACCATACGAAATTCGTCTGACTGTGAAAGTTTCCGAAAGCCCTTTTCCTCTTCTTTTTATGACAAGCCCTTCGAAAGCTTGCACCCTTTCTCTTCCACCTTCAATAACCTTAAAGTAAACTCTTACTGTGTCGCCAGGCTTAAAATCAGGAATATCTTTTCTTAGCATTTCGCTTTCAATCTCTCTGATTATATCCATCTACCACTTTCCCTCCTTCCAGCAATAAGGATGTTCTTGCAAACCGTGTTTGCAGAGGACCATGTACTTTATTTACAAGAAAAAAGCCCAAAAATGAACATGTGTAATTATAACACAATTTTTTGCGTCTCACAATATTTAATTAAAAATTCTCTGTCTTCGTCGGTAAGCTCAAAGTTTTCAAGCAAATCAGGCCTGTTTTTTATTGTTTTCAGTAAGCTCTGATACCTTCTCCACTTTCTTATCTTCTCATGGTCTCCACACAAAAGTACTTCAGGAATTTTTTTGCCCCTGAATTCAGACGGTCTTGTATACTGCGGATATTCCAAAAGTCCTGTTGAAAAACTCTCTTCTTGAGCTGACTTTTCTTCAATGACACCCTTTAAAAGCCGCGAAACTGAGTCAATCACCACAAGTGCAGCATACTCTCCTCCAGTTAAAACATAGTCTCCTATAGAAATCTCGTCTGTCACAATCATGTCAATTACTCTCTGGTCAATTCCTTCATAGTGCCCACATATAATTATAATCTCTTCTTCTTTTGACAGCTGCTCTGCATACCGCTGAGTGTATGTTTTACCTTGAGGTGTAAGATAAATAACTCTGTGAGGTTTGGCTGGTTTTATACTCTCATATGCATCAATTATCGGCTGGGCAGTCATTACCATCCCGCAGCCGCCGCCATATGGATAATCATCAGCTCTTTTATGCTTATCAACTGTAAAATCTCTTATATTAATTGCTTCTACCTTTATTAAACCTTTTTCTTGAGCTCTTTTTAATATACTGTAGTTTGTTGCAGATAAAATAACTTCTGGAAATAAAGTTAGAACTTTGAATACCATTTTCAATCTAACAACCCTTCAACAACCTTTATTTTCATATATCCCTCTTCAATATTGACCTCTTTTACAATGTCTTTCAAAGCAGGAATCAATATATCTTTCTTTCCTATATAACTATCACAAATGTACACATCGTTGCTGCCCGTTTTTAAAACATCCTTTATTCTACCCAGTTTTCTACCATCTAAATCATACACCTCAAGCCCAATGATATCGCATATAAAATAAGTGTCTTCTGGCAGTTTTTTGGCTCTTTCTCTTTCTATCACTATATACCTGTTTTTCAGCTTTTGTGCTTCATCTATGCTGGAAATTTCTTTGAACTTGATTATCACAATATTATCTTTTACTCTATATCTTTCAATTGTGAGCTTTGTTGAAAGGTTGTCTTCCAAAAGAACATATTCAAGCTCAGAAAACCTGTCAACCTCATCTGTAAGAGGTATTACCTTAACTTCACCTTTTAGTCCAAAAGTATTTACAATCTTGCCAACCTGGAGGTACTTATGCATATTCTACCTCCTTTTTAAAAAAGAGTTAGGCAAGATAAGCCTAACTCTTTTATTGTAAAATCTCAACTATAACTCTCTTGTTGTCTTTGTTTGCTGCAGCTCTGACAACTGTTCTTATAGCTCTTGCTATTCTTCCCTGCTTGCCAATGACCTTTCCCATATCTTCAGGAGCAACTTTAAGCTCAATAATTACTGACTGCTCACCGTGGATTTCGCTAACCTTTACCTGGTCTGGATTGTCAACTAAAGATTTTGCTATGACCTCAACTAAATCTTTTAGCATGACAAACTCCCCCTCCTTCTACGTATGTTTTATTCAATGACGCCAGCTTTTTTAAGCAGAATTTTTACAGTATCTGTTGGCTGAGCACCGTATGATAGCCATTTTTTTGCTTTTTCAACATCAACCTTGATGTCAGCAGGATTCTTCAAAGGATTGTAATAGCCAATCTCGTCAATTGTCTTTCCATCTCTCGGTGTTCTTGAATCTGCTACAACAATTCTATAAAAAGGATTGTTTTTTGCACCCATTCTTTTGAGTCTTATTCTTACTGCCACTCATAATCACCTCCTCTTTTAAATGTTTTGATGTATTACATGAAAGGAAATTTAAATTTTCCTTTCTTAGCAAAGTTAGGATTTGAAAATTGTTTCATCATCTTTTTCATATCTTCAAACTGTTTCAAAAGCCTGTTTACATCCTGCACAGTGGTGCCTGACCCCATAGCAATTCTTCTTTTTCTGCTGGAATTAATAATGCTTGGGTCTTGGCGCTCTTCTTTTGTCATGGAATTTATGATTGCTTCTATCTTTTTAAGTTCCTTCTCACCAGCATCAAAATCTACATCGCCTTTTAACTTGACACCAGGTATCATGGAAATAATCTGAGATAAAGGTCCCATCTTCTTTATCTGCTTTAGCTGGTCTAAAAAGTCTTCAAGGGTAAACTGCATGCTTCTGAGCTTTTTTTCAAGCTCCTCAGCCTTTTTCTGGTCAATTGCCTCCTGAGCCTTTTCTATTAATGTCAAAATATCTCCCATTCCAAGTATTCGGGAAGCCATCCTGTCAGGATGAAAAGCCTCTAAATCTTCCATCTTCTCGCCAACACCGGCAAACTTTATAGGCTTGCCAGTTATTGCCTTGACAGAGAGTGCGGCTCCGCCTCGTGTATCACCGTCAAGCTTTGTCATAATAATTCCATCTATGCCAAGCTGCTCATTGAAAGCTGTAGCAACATTCACAGCATCCTGTCCTGTCATAGCATCTAATACAAGCAAAATTTCTGTTGGCTTTATTGCATTTTTGATACTAACCAGCTCGTCCATAAGTTCTTGATTTATGTGAAGTCTTCCTGCAGTGTCAACAATGGCAACATCGCATCTATTAGCCTTTGCAAACTCAATGCCTTCCTTTGCTATCTTAACAGCATCTTTGCTGTTGTAATCTGCAAAACATTTCACTCCTACTTTTTGTGCAACAACTTCTAATTGTTTTATTGCAGCAGGTCTATATATATCACAGGCAACAAGCAAAGGGTTTTTGCCCTGCTTTTTTAAAAGCCCGGCAAGCTTTCCAGCTGTTGTAGTCTTACCAGAACCTTGAAGACCAACCATCATATAGATGGAAAACCCGCTTGGTGAAAATGTAAGTTTTGTGTCACTTCCACCCAGAAGATTTACCATCTCATCGTACACAATTTTTATTACCTGCTGAGCAGGAGTGAGGCTTTCTAAAACCTCTTCTCCCACAGCCTTTTGTGTCACAGTGTTGATAAAATCTTTTACCACTTTGTAGTTTACATCAGCCTCTAAAAGGGCAAGTTTTACTTCTTTCATAGCATCTTTAATATCTTTCTCTGTTAGCTTGCCCTTACCTTTAAGTCTTTTGAAAACATCTTGCAGTTTTTCAGAAAGACTACTAAACATTTTCTTGCCACTCCTGAATACTATTTATTATGCTCATTATTTCTTCATCTTTATATCTCTCGTATATTCTCCTAAGTTTCTGTAGGACCTCTTCAATTATGCTCCTGTTTTTATAATACTTGTCTGCTAATTTCAGCTTTGCCTCATACCTTTTCAAGGCTATTTCTGCTTTTCTAAATGCATCAAAAACACCCTGCCGTGATATGCCAAGTTCTTTTGATATTTCTCCCAAGGTTAAATCTTCATTTACATACAGCTCTATAATCTTTTTTTGTCTTTCGGTCAAAAAGTCTTTATAAAAGTCATAAAGAAGACTCAAATATACCTTATTTTCTTGCTGCATTTTATATTTCATCTCACTGTAAAGCTTAAAAACTTGACACTATTATATGATAATAAATCCAAGCTCTTTTGTCAAAATTTTTTTGTGATTGACAACGAAAAAAGCACCTTCGCTATTTTTGCCTAGGAATACAAAAGCAAAGGTGCTACACTTTTTCAGGCAACTCAAGGCAAACTTATATGGAATTTAAATCCGTTATCTGCAAATAACCACTTTTAATTTCCTGCATACCTTCTTTCCCTCTTAAATAGCCAATTATAATTTGATTTAATCGGGGATATTCTCCCATTTCTTTTTCAGTTCTTACTAAAACCTCACCGTCAAGCAAACCGATAACTTCTGCATCCTTCAAGTTTGCCATTGAAGAGACTATTCTATGTTTTTGCTTAGCATCATCAATTGAATCGCAGTATAAAATTCTGCCATTTTTGATTATTGCAATATTTGTTGCATACTCCTCAAGTTCAAAAATCTCATGTGAAGATACTACAACTGCTATATTCTTCTCTTGAACATATTGTTTTATAAGTTGAATTAGCTCAAATCTCACCGTTGGGTCAAGGTTTTGAGTGGGTTCATCTAATAGCACCAGATCTGCATTTGTTGCCAATGCTAAGATAACAAGAATAAGTGTTCTTTGACCCATTGAAAATTTAGAAAGTTCTTGATTAAAGCTAAACCCATAATGCGAAAGAAAATTTTTGAAAAAAACCTCATCCCAATTTGGATATAAGGCTTGATACATTTTATGGTAATCACCCAATGTGAATTTCGAAAAAACTTTTCTGTGCTCAGAAACAAATGCTATGTTTTTCTTTAAAGAAGGTTCAAAAGGCTTGCCAAAAATCAAAATTTCTCCGGTATCTTTGGAAGTTGCATTTATTATACATTTTAGAGTTGTTGTTTTACCAGCTCCATTAGGACCAACAAGAGCTAATATCTCACCTTTTTGAACTGAAAAACTTACATCAGATAAAATCTGTTTGCCACCTATTCTTTTGCTCAAATTCTTGACTTCTACTGCCACCATCTCAGTTCTCACCACCTTTTTTAATATATGCAAAGTATGCCAGAAAGCAAATCAGAGCAGCATACAAAAAGGCTAAAATCATGTTCCCCTGCTTTGTAAAGCTTATTAAACTGTACGGATTAAAATCAGCTGAATTCAAATTAATTGAGCCTAAATCTCCCAGCAAAGCATCTGCAATTGTTATTACAACACTCCAAATAAAACCATCATGTCCCAATGTCGTGAATAACATACTTATCCCGTAAATTGCTAAAAGTGCGATGATTGTTTTTAAAATAGCCAATAACCCTTCTAAAATGGTCAGGTTATAGTATATTTTATCAACTGCCGATGTTATTGAAATTACAAAAACTAAAAATATTAGATTATACAGGAAAAGCTCTTTCTTTGAGAATGGCAAAAAATACAAAAGCTCAACATTCTTATTCTTAATATCGTTTACAAGCATCGCAGAACATAGAAGTATTATGCCAATAACTCTTATGGTAAAACTCGGTATAAGTAATATTAGCGTGAAAAATAGTATTTGACCTGTTTTTTCCTTTAGCTCTTTTTCAATGTAAATATCCATTTTTGTTAGATTTTCTTCAATATTAAAATTTAAAATTCTTGAAAATTCAAACCCCTTCATTTTTCCACACCTCCTCAAATATAATCATTGCTGTGTAAAAATCCATTTGATGACTTTTAAGTTCCCTAACACACTCTTTTATTATCTCAATTATCTTTTTGTCAACATCAATATCCTTCCTCACAAAATACCCAATCCCCTGTTCTGCTTCAATAAAACCTTCTGTTTTTAGTTTTTCCAATGCTTTTAAGACTGTGTTTATATTCACATCAAAAATTGCCTGAAGTTCTCTCACAGTTGGAAGCTGTGAACCCTGCTGAAGATTTCCAAGTATTATCTCTGACTTTATCATGTTGACAATCTGCACGTATGCAGGAACACCGCTGTGTTTATCAACTTTTCTTAGCATTTTTATCATCACTCTCTTATAAGTTTTACATACCCTGAAGTTTTAGTTGTAACAGGTGCATTGTAAGGGTTATTGATTTTTACAATACCACCTGTTGCTTCAATGTTCAAAACGCCTTTTTCATTTTCGCTATTTAGTATATCTATTGACCCACTCAAACCTGATGCATTAATATCAAAATCCTCAAACCTTGCTTTTGCCTTGATATTCAAACCTGTTGAGTCAATTTCAATTTTGTCAAACATCAATTGTGAATTAATATTTGTGCCTGAAGAGTCAATCTTTAAAGTCTTTCCTTTTAAATCAGCTCTCAGCTCAAGCCCTGCACACTCTATAGAAATATCATTTGTTGCTTCAATCTGCCCTTGAATAAAGCTCCCAGTTGAATTTATTGCTAGATTTTTGAACTTCCCATTACCTCTTATTTTTAAACCTCTACAAGAAACTTTTACATCTCTCAAAGATTTTGTGCCAAGTTTTATTTCATATGTTGTATTAGATTCTGTATTTTTGTCAAAGACTTTTAAAGTTTTTCCTGAAACTTTTGTTTTGAGCACCGAAGGAAAATAGATGGTATCTTCATCATCAATGAGTTCTAAATCTATTCCGCCTGAACAGGTAATTACAATTTCATCAAAATTCTCAATTGACATATCCTGGTCTGCAGAATAAGTAATTGAACGATAAACCTCAATAAAATCGCTGCTGGTAATCACATCAGAAATTATTTGTGAAATACTTTTTGATAACCCAGAAAACTTAAAGTCTTGCTTATCAGAAGAGTAGTAGTGAAGTTGAGATATAATTGAACCAATAATAACCAATGTGACTAAGGCCACAGCAATAACCATTCCAAAAGAGGTTTTCTTTATTGGAAAAATGCTAAGTAAAAACAAAATGCAACTCAATACAAATAAAATCTTTAATGCAGTCCACGGAAAAATCCATGCAAATAGGATTGACAACAGTGATAAAACAAGCCTCACTGTTTGGCTGGTGTGAAATTTTTTAATCTGAAATATGTTAGAACTATCTTTGGATATAAGATAAAAAAGCCCAAGTCCAATGAAAAAGAGGACCATCAGCAAACCAATAAGTCCTAATACATTCTGATTGAAATGCATTATCTACCCTCCTGTTTGATTTTTATAGTGTTATATAATTATATAACACTATGATTTGAATTTGTCAAGTACATTTTTCGATAATTTTTAAATAATTATTACCAGCACTTTTGATATGGATAAATGGAACATGAAACTAATATTTGCAAAGAAATATAATTATGATATAATGCACTATATAAAATGAAATTTTAGTTTTCAAAAAAGACTTTTTAGTATTTATTATATTACGTCAAAAGAGAGGGAAAAGCTTAAAGATGAATTATAGAAGTGTTATGGAAAATAAAAGTTTTAAGCTTGGAATATTAACTCTTCTAATTCTTGTCATAAGCAATTTATTGGCATTTGCTAAGCTTTATAATTATAACAGAACATTGAAAGAAATTAAAGAAGATTTATCTCAAACTTTCTTATCTGAAATTAATCGTAGCATAACTATAACCGACCAATTTATAAGAGAAGCCAAAGAAACTTCAGAATTCAAATTGACTACAATTGGATATTTGAGTGTTCTTCAGAAGAGCATTGGAAGAATGCATTCTATGTTGCAAATTTTAGACAAATGTTTTGAGAGCAGAAGTGGTAGAGATTTTTCTTTTTTCTATGTTGCATTTTTACTTTCAGGTTATGAAGATAAGATTTACCAGCTTCAAGCATTGCTATTAGATGAAGAGAAAAAGATAAATCGAGTAAATGAAGTTGTTAACCAATTACTGGTGTTAAAAGATGATTTAAAATTAATAAGAAGTTTTGATATTTCAAAAATTAGCAATAGAAAAGAAGCTAAAATTAAATGGGAACAAATTGAAAAGAAATTGAAGTTTTATAAATTGCAGAAATAAAAATGTTTATAAATATTTCTGATTTTTGCATTACCGATTTTTATGCTTCCTTGATATATAAACTAAATCTTTTTATTTATCCATTCTCTGAAACTTAATTTTATGGTGATATTCTATATCCAAGCATTTCATCCCCTGTCAACATTCATTTTTTCATTTCTTCTCTCTCTTCATTTTTTAAATCTAGCTCCTTCATGCTTTAATTTGCTCTTTATTTCTCTAAATTTCTATGCACTTTATGAAATTGAAAATAAAAAATATTTATTTTCTTTCTCAAAAAATCAACTCTCTCAACAGCATTTTTGTGTTATAATACAATCTGTTATAAACTAATAAAATAAACAACTTTTAATGCCAAACCAAAATGCAACTTAGCATGAAAGGAGTAAAAAGATGGTAAGAGTCAGATTTGCACCAAGTCCGACCGGTCAGCTTCACATAGGTGGTGCAAGGACAGCACTTTTTAACTATCTATTTGCTAAAAAACACAATGGAAAATTTATTTTGCGTATAGAAGACACCGACCTTGAAAGGTCAAGAGAAGAGTGGGCAGAAGGTATTATGAGAAGTCTTAGATGGCTTGGAATTGAATGGGATGAAGGACCTGACGTTGGTGGTGAATTTGGACCGTATTTTCAATCTCAGAGAAAGGAAATCTATCTTGAGTACATCCAAAAGCTTTTAGTAGAAGGAAAGGCTTATTACTGTTTTTGTACACAGGAAGAGATAGAAAGAGAAAGGGAAATGGCAAGGCAGCAAAAGATACCGTACAAGTACAGCAAAAAGTGCAGAAACATCAGTTTAGAAGAAGCAAAAAAGAGAATCAAAAACGGTGAAAAGGCAGTTGTTAGAATAAAAGCACCGGTGGAAGGAACAACAGTTGTGCATGATATCATACGCGGAGATGTCGAATTTTCAAATGACCAGTTAGATGACTTTATAATCTTAAAATCTGATGGAAATCCAACATACAACTTTGTGTGCGTAATTGACGATTATCTTATGAAAATATCACACGTTATAAGGGCTGAAGAGCATCTTTCGAACACCCCAAAACAGCTAATCATATATGAAGCTTTAAATATTCAGCCGCCGCAGTTTGCACATGTTCCCATGATTCTGGCACCCGACAGAAGCAAGCTCAGCAAAAGACATGGTGCAACCTCAGTTGAAGAGTTTTTTGAAAATGGATACTTAAAAGAAGCAATTGTCAATTACCTTTTGCTCCTTGGCTGGTCACCTGGCGAAGATAGAACTATCATAAGTCTTGATGAAGCAATACAGAAATTTGAGCTTGAAAAGGTTTCAAAAAATGCAGCTATTTATGACATAAATAAGCTTACTTGGATAAACGGGTATTACCTCAAAGAAATAGACCTTGATGATTTGTATGAGAGGATGAAATATTTTTATTCCAAAAATGGAATTGATATATCAAGCTTTGACAAAGAGTATGTAAAGTCTGTTTTAAAGCTTGTGCGCGAAAAGGTCAAAACACTTGTTGAAGTAGTTAGCGCAAGCATTTACTTTTTTGACTCTAATTATGAATATGAACAAAAGGGTGTGGAAAAATACTTCACTCCTGATAACCTTAATAACCTTCAACTTCTTCTTGATGATTTGAAAAATATACAGCCTTTTTCAGCAGAAGAAATTGAAAAGCTTGTGAGAAGAAAGGCTGAAGAGCTGAACACAAAAGCTGCAAATATAATTCATACTATCCGAATGTGCATAAGCGGAAGGACTGTAACACCCGGTCTTTTTGAAATGATGGAAGTACTTGGAAAAGAAGAGACCATCCGCAGGATAGAAAAAACTTTGAAGATATTTGCATAAAAACCAAAAAGGGTTGGAAAGAAAGATAAAGTCCTCTTCCAACCCTTTTTATTTTCCAGTTTCTCTTTAGTCCTCTTCATAGCCATGAGGATGTTTTGAGTGCCACTTCCAAGCAGTTGAGATTATAATATCGAGACTGTTGTATTTTTGCTGCCATCCAAGAATTTCTTGAGCCTTTTTGGATGATGCTACTAAGATTGAAGGGTCGCCTGCTCTTCTTGGTCCAATTTCATATGGGATTTTCTTGCCAACAACCTCGCTCGCCTTTTCAATTACCTCCATCACCGAAAATCCCATTCCATTTCCCAGATTAAATATTTCACTTTTGTTGTTCTTTTCTAAATACTCCATAGCTTTTAGGTGTGCATCGCAAAGGTCAACAACATGGATGTAGTCTCTTATACACGTGCCATCTTTTGTATTGTAATCATTGCCATACACAATAACCTTTTCACGAATACCAAGCGCTGTTTGAAGCACTATCGGAATAAGGTGTGTCTCAGGATTATGGTCTTCTCCAATAATCCCATCGGGGTGGCTACCTGCAACGTTGAAATACCTCAGTGACACAAACTTAAGACCATAGGCAACATCCATCCACTTTAACATCTTTTCAATTGCAAGTTTTGTCTCACCGTAAGGATTTGTAGGCTGTGTCTTGTCCTCTTCAAGGATAGGGATGTTTTCTGGTTCTCCATAGACGGCAGCTGTTGAAGAAAACACAAGTTTTTTTACACTGTGTTTTATCATTGTGTCAACAAGATTCAAAGTCCCATAAACGTTGTTGTAGTAATACTTTATAGGATTCTGAACGCTCTCTCCCACCAAAGAAGACGCAGCAAAATGGATAACTGCCGAAATGTCATTTTCAGCAAATACTTTTTCCAAAAATTCTTTGTCTTTAAGGTCACCATTATAAAACTTTCCGCCCAAAACGGCTTTCTTGTGACCTTTTTCAAGATTGTCAATTACAACAACATCATATCCCTTTTCAAGCAAAAGCCAAACCATATGGCTTCCAATGTATCCTGCGCCACCTGTAACCAAAATCATCTTTGTATCAATCCTTTCTTTATATAAAGAATTTTTAAATTTCTATCTCCCTTGCGCCATCATCAATTTCAAATGTGTAAAAGTGAGCTGTAAGTCCTGTCTTTGCACGATAGTTTTCCCCTACTTTCCTTACAAACTCTTCTACAGCATCCTTATGAACAATTGAAACTGTACAGCCACCAAAACCAGCACCTGTCATTCTTGAGCCAATTACCCCTTCTACCTTTAAAGCTTCATCAAAAAGTGTGTCAAGCTCAAGTCCTGTTACCTCATAGTCGTCTCTTAGCGATATATGAGATTGTATCATAAGCTTGCCAAAACCTTCAAGGTCGCCTTTTTGCAAAACATCAATGGATTTTAAAACTCTGTCGTCCTCGTACACAACATGTCTTACCCTTTTTAAGATTATTTCATCATCAATCAAATCTTTGTACTTTTCAAACGTCTCAACATCAAGTTCGCCAAGGCACGAAATGTTAAGTTCCTTTTTCAAAAGTTCAAGCCCTTTTTCGCACTGAGACCTTCTTTCATTGTATTTTGAGTCTGCAAGGCTTCTTTTCTTGTTAGTATTGCTGATGACAATCTTGTAATCACCAAGTTTTAAAGGTACATACCTGTACTCCATAGTGCGTGTGTTGAGAAAAATGGCATGGTCTTTTTTCCCAAGACTTGAAGCAAACTGGTCCATAATACCACAGTTTACCCCAACAAACCTGTTCTCAGCTCTTTGGCATATAAAGCTGAGCTTGAGCTTGTCAATTGGTTTGCTATTGAAGAGTGAGTAAACTGCAATTCCAGTTGCACACTCAATCGCAGCAGATGATGAAAGTCCTGCTCCGTGTGGTACAGTGTCGTGAAAGAGCATATCGACCCCGCCAACTTCATATCCTTCCTCTTTTAGCTCTTTTACAACACCAAGCTGATAGTTTCCCCATCTGATGTTTTTATACTCATCAATCCTATCGATGTCTGCTTCAATAAGCTCTTTCAAGTCTGTTGCATACAAGCGAATTTTATTGTCGTTTCTTTTTCGTACAAGAACGGTGGTACCGACATTGAGCGCTGCAGGGAAAACATACCCACCGTTGTAGTCTGTGTGCTCACCGATTAGGTTTACTCTTCCGCTTGAGAAAAAGCACCTGATAGGCTCTTTACCTTCACCATAAACCTCCTTGAACATCTTCAAAAGCTCTTCAATCTTCATTTTTCTTGTCTCCTCCTTGCATCTTTTGCATAAATCTTTTATAAGCCTGTCTCAGCTCTTCTGCCTTTTCCTCGGGTGAGGTGGTGTTACACGGTGCCCATGCCCCTGTTTCACTTGATGCATTGAACTTTTGCTTGTCTTTTGAGCGCATGGGCGGGTAAAACTCCACATGAAAATGGTAAAATTTTGAATAATCCTCATCGACATTGACAGGTAGCTGATGCATGCACATCATATATGGGAACTGATAGTCAAAAAGACTGTCCAGCGTTCCTGTTGTCTCTTTTAATATCTTTGCAAAGCTGTCTTTTTCTTCTTCTGTAAGGTCAGAAATAACTCCCACATGTCGCTTTGGAGCTATAAATACACCATAAGGATATTCAGTAAAGAAAGGCAGGTATGTTACAAAATGGTCGTTTTCTATAATTATTCTCTTTTTAAACTCCATCTCTTCCCTGTCAATCCTGCAGATTAAACACTCGCCATGCTGCTCATAGTGCAACTTAGCACTTTCAAGTTCACGCAAGATTTTTAATGGTATCCATGAATATCCATATATCTGACCATGTGGATGCGGCATAGTAACACCCACAACCTCGCCTCTGTTTTCAAAGATGAATATAAACTTTATGTTTCTATCTTTTTTTAGAGTTTCAAATCTTTCAACCCACAGGTCCACAAGCTTTCTTATATGAGACACCTCAAGCTCGGGCAGTGTTATCGTGTGATTTGGAGAGTACAAAACCACCTCACACTTACCGTACGCAGGTGCAACCTTGTAAAAAGATGTTGCGACATCATCTGGCTGTGGCGGATTTTGCATAAGGGCTGGAAAGTCGTTGTCATACTCTAAAACGTCATAATTGTCAGGAACCCTGCCAGAGCCAGGACAAAACGGGCACCAGTCCTTGGGCATCTGAGGTCTTTCCTGTCTGTGCGATGCAATCATTACCCAATCACGCAAAAGAGGATTCCATCTGAGTTCTGCCATTTTTTCTCCCCTCACATCAAAACAAAATTTTTCTCCTTTCTTCCTAATCTTCATTCTAAAAAAAAAGAAGTGCAATTTGAATGCACTTCTTTTTTATGTATTAGCATTTTTTTTAGATGTATCGTAAATATATTTATCCTTCTTGTAATTCATTGGAGACACTCCATATTTTCTTTTAAACAGTCTGCTAAAATAGTTCTGGTCTTCTATTCCTACCATCTTTGAGATTTCTCCAATCGGAAGGTCTGTTGTTTCTATGAGCTCTTTTGATTTTTTGAGCCTTATATTGATGAGATATTCCTTGAATGTCACACCAAGTTGCTTTTTAAAAAGATAACTCAAATAAGTTGGTGACAGGTACACCATTTTAGCCAAATCGTCAAGTGTTATCTCTTCCATATAATGATTTTTGATATATTCAATTATCCTTTCAATTGACGAAAGAGAAGAAATTCTTATCATCTCTGAGTCTATAATGTACTTCGCTACAATATGCATCATGTCAAGTACACTTTTCAGTTTTTCCTGGTCTATGAAGGTAAGCTTGAAAAAGCTCTCTTTTGCTCTTTGTATATCAACTGGTTGACCATCTAATTTTTTTGCAATTTGTTCCCACATCTTTTCTGATGGCGGCTCTAAAAGAATTTGACCAATAAAAAGTGAGCCTATATAGCTTGTGTTGAAAAACAGAGGAATAACAGCCTCAATAAGCCCCATGTGACATCTGTAAACATGTATACCCTTTTTCTTTTGAGCAGTCAGTGCACCGTTCAAATCAGATTCCCTGCACGCTTCACCATTTTTGTAATAGTTTTTCATGATGGTGCAGAATTCGCATGTGCCTTTCTTCTTATTCTCAACCCATTTGTTGTCAGCTGTCAAAAAGTTTGCTGAGATTCCTGTGATGTAAGAAAAGTTGTCTAAAACCGAAATCAAATCGTCATACTTGATAATCTCTTTAAAATCCATATCCTCTTTACACCCTTTATAATCTTAATCAATACAGACCACTTTGATACCATTTTGCATGAAAACAGCCGCTGTGATGCCATTTCCTTCAACAAGTTCTCCTGAAAAGCTTCCATCATAGATTTTGCCACAGCCACAAGAAGGACTTTTAGACTTCAAAAATGCAATCTGTGCATCGAAAAACCTTGCAAGCTTTAAAGCTTCATACGCACCTTTATAAAAATTATCGGTAAAATCATTGCCTTCTATATCTACAACCCTGCCATCTTTTATCTCACAGGGATTTCGAGGTGTTGGAAGTCCACCTAGCTGTTCAGGACAAACTGGAATTAGAATGTACTCATTTTTTAGCCTTTCAACAACTTCCTTTCTCAAATTGTTTGTCCCATCATATTTTGTGTTAAGACCTATAAGGCAACTGCTAATAAGTGCATACCTCATTTTTTACCCTTCTCCTGCAAAATTGCCTCTTCCATAAACTTGACTATAGCATACTGAACCTGCTTTACTCCCATACCAGACTTGGCAGAGAATTGGTAAAATAGTTCCTTTTCAATCCCCAGTTCTTTTGAAATAAGCTCTGTATTTTTTGCAAGTTCATTATTCGAAAGTTTATCACACTTTGTCAGTACAATCATTATTGGAATTTCTTTTTTGTCAAAAAAGCTCAGCATTATTTTATCATCTTCTGTGGGAAGATGTCTTGAGTCTAAAAGCAAAACAGAAAGTTTTAGCTCCTGCCTTTCAAGCAGGTACTCTTCAATCATGGTTCTCCATCTTCGCTTTTCCTCTTTTGAAACCTCAGCATAACCATAACCCGGCAGGTCAACAACCCTGAATTTGTTGTCTATATTGAAAAAATTAATTGTTCGGGTCTTGCCTGGAGTTGACCCAACCTTTGCAAGCTTGTCTTTGAACACCGCATTTATAAAAGAAGATTTCCCCACGTTTGACCTTCCGCATATGCACATCTCTGGCATTTTAATTGGCGGGTAGTCCTCTTTTTTCACAGCAATCTTTTCAAGCCTTGCATTGGAAAGATTGATTTTCAAATTAGCTTTCACCCCCTTTACTTTACAATTGCAATATCAAATACCTCATCAATTGTCTTTACAAATATAAAGTTCATATCTTTTTTTACATAGTCTTCAAGTTCATCTACATCTTTTTTGTTTCCAAAAGGCAGGATAACATTTTTAATACCCACTCTTTTTGCTGCTAAAACCTTCTCTTTTACACCGCCAATTGGAAGTACCCTGCCGCTTAAAGTAATCTCACCGGTCATAGCAACATCGTATCTTACTTTTCTCTGTGACAATGCTGAAACCATTGCAGTTGCCATTGTTACTCCGGCAGATGGTCCGTCTTTTGGAATAGCACCTTCCGGAACATGAATATGAATATCGCACTCTTTATAAAAGTTCTGGTCAATTCCAAGCTCCTTTGCCCTTGACCTTATAATGCTCACAGCAGCCTTT
This sequence comes from Caldicellulosiruptor acetigenus, assembly GCF_026914305.1. Taxonomy (NCBI): domain Bacteria; kingdom Bacillati; phylum Bacillota; order Caldicellulosiruptorales; family Caldicellulosiruptoraceae; genus Caldicellulosiruptor; species Caldicellulosiruptor acetigenus. The sequence continues at coordinate 1,781,453 of NZ_CP113866.1, forward strand.
GCCGACTCTTTCATGACTTCTCCAAGCTGGCCTGTTAGCTCCAATTTGCCACTCCCTGGCATCACAAGCGCTTCGACATAGAGCGTCTCACCGCCAAAAGGTGTCCATGCAAGGCCTGTTACAATTCCAACCCTGTTCTGTTCAATCAGCTCATCTCTTCTGTACTTTCGCGCACCTAAATACTTTTCCAAATTCTTTTGAGTGACTCTTACCATCTTCTTGTTTTCTTCTAAGATTTCTTTAGCAACACGTCGGCAAAGCCTTGCAATTTCTCTTTCTAAGTTTCTGACACCAGACTCGCGCGTGTAGAATGCTATTATATCCTTGATAGCTTCTGGGTCACATCTTAGCTGAGATTTTTTGAGCCCGTTTTGTTCCATCTGCTTGGGCAAAAGGTACCTTCTTGCAATCTCAAGCTTCTCTTCTTCAGTATACCCTGTAATCTCAATCACTTCAAGCCTGTCAAGAAGAGGTCTGGGGATTGTCTCAAGTGTGTTTGCTGTTGCGATGAACATTACCTCAGACAAATCAAACGGAATTTCAATATAATGGTCGCGGAATGCAAAGTTCTGTTCACTGTCCAAGACCTCTAAAAGCGCAGACGCAGGGTCACCTCTAAAATCGTGTGACATCTTGTCAATCTCATCTAAAAGTATAAGAGGGTTTTTTGTTTTTGCCTGCCGAAGAGCATAAATAATCCTTCCTGGCATTGCACCAACATAGGTTTTCCTGTGTCCTCGTATCTCTGCCTCATCGCGAAGACCACCAAGCGAAATTCTTACATAATTTCTGTTAAGTGCACGTGCTATCGACTTTGCAATCGATGTCTTCCCAACACCAGGTGGTCCCACCAAACACAAAATAGGTCCTTTCATATTGTTTTTTAGTTTCCTTACAGCAATATACTCAAGTATCCTTTCTTTTACTTTCGTAAGCCCATAGTGGTCTTCATCAAGTACCTTTTTGACAACGTTTATATCAATCTTCTCATCACTTCTCACATTCCATGGAAGGTCAACAATCCAGTCAAGGTATGTTCTAATAACCCCAACCTCGGGTGAGTTTGGAGGCAATTTTTCAAGCCTGTCTATTTCCTTGAACACCTTTTGAAGACTTTCCTGGCTCAGTCCCAGTTTTTTGACCTGCTCTCTATATTCCTCTGCCTCAGAAAAAAGACTGTCTTTTTCACCAAGCTCGCTCTGGATTGCTTTTAGTTGTTCTCTCAGATAATACTCTTTTTGCGTTTTATCAATTTGCTTTTTCACTTTGATAGCAATCTTTCTCTCAATCTCAATTATCTCTTTTTCTTTCAATATCATCTCATATAGCTTTGCAAGTCTTTCTTTCAAGTCAACCTTCTCAAGTAAAAGCTGTTTATCTTCAAGCTTCACAACAACATTTGCAGCTATAACATCTGCAAGCTGGTCAGGGCTTTGAATTGTAGTGACAGACAAAATAGCATCAGGTGGAATTTTGTTTGTAAGTCTTGCAAACTCTTCAAATGCTCCAACCACATTTCTTATGAGCGCCTCTAACTCAGGGTCATCTTCTAATTTAATTTCATTTTCTTTATACTCTTCGACCTCAACCAAAAAATATGGCTCTGTTGACAGATACTTTATCACCCGTGCCCTGTAGAGCCCCTCAACAAGTATCCTTGAAGTCTCACTCGGCAGTTTTAACATCTGCTTTACCTTTGCAACTGTGCCAAACTGATACATATCATTTGGTGTAGGCTCTTCTTGTTTTGGGTCTTTTTGAGAAAGAAGCAAAACAAGCTGGTCGTTTTCCATAGCTTGTTCTAATGCCTTAAGAGAAATCTTTCTTCCAACGTCAAAGTGAAGCATCATGTATGGAAAAACCACAAGCCCACGCAGAGGAATCACTGGTATTGTTCTTGTAGATACTGTGCTGCTCAAATTTTATCTGCCTCCGTTTTTATAATTTTATTTCTGGGTGTATAATTATATTAAAAACTCTTCAAAGGAGCTAATTGCTATGATTGAAAACTTGATAGACAAACTCATTCAAAATCCTATTATACCAGCTATAAGAGACAAAGCAATACTTGAATATGCAATAAATTCTGAGTGCAAAATCATTTTTCTTCTTCACTCTTCTATTTTAACCATAAAAGATGAAATTAATATGATAAAACAGAAAAACAAAATAGTTTTCGTCCACATAGACCTAATTGAAGGTGTGGGAAAAGATGAAAAAGGGATTGAGTTTGTGATAAACTGCGGTGCTGATGGTATTATATCAACAAAGCAAAACTTAATCAACCATGCTGCTTCTCTTTCTGTACCTTGTGTTCAAAGAATATTTTTGATAGACTCACAGTCCATAACCTCCGGTCTTAAGATAATAGAAAATTCCAAGCCAACACTAATTGAAGTATTGCCAGGTGTTATCCCGAAGGCAATACAAAGGCTGGCCATTTCAACCACAGTTCCAATCATTGCAGGAGGAATGATTGAAACAAAAGAAGAAGTAATCCAGGCTCTGTCTTCAGGGGCTGTAGCAATCTCAACAAGCAAACCTGCTCTTTTTTCAATCATCTGATGAGTCTTTTTTGCCAACCTTTCTTGTTGCAATAACATCAGCACCAGTATCAAGAATATTTTTCACAATCACACTTCCTATTTCAACTGGTGCTAAAACCTCTATGCCTTTTAAGATTGAGATAGCTTCAAAAATCTTCTCCTTAGGAATAGGTAGGTTAGTTCGAACAGGCACAAACTCTATCTCACCACTTTTAACATGGACTGTGGTTGTAAGAATTCTTTTAGGGTTTGTAAACTCTACTTTTGCCCATTCAAGCCCTCTTTTGCACCCAAATCCGGCAAACTCAAAAGTACCGCCTTGCTCCTTTTTTTCAATTGTGCAGCCTCTCGGGCAAAGAATGCATGTGACTTTATTTTCCTGCATCTTGGATTCTTCTCTCCTTTTTAGTCTTTAAATGTTTTGCAAGCTTACCACAATATCATTAGAAAAATCCAGCTGAGAGAGAATCTTTTGTGAAATTTCTATACTCTCCATCTCACCGGGTGTTAGAATGCTTTTTTTGATTTTCATAAGAATCTTGCCTGCATTGGAAATAGTTACAATAGCATCTTTATAAAAATTATCTACCCTAAATCTGAGAACAAAGGGTTGAACAAAATTTTTGTTTAGCTTTTGCGGCACGACATATCTTATACCCTCTTTTGCTACTATGTTGATATGAATATTATTTTCAAAAAGCTCAGGGTGCTGAGAATACATAGCAGCATACCTTCCTGCTGTCTGCGCCTCTAATGTAACATTGTCAACAAGGTCATGAACATGAAGAACATTTCCACAGGCAAATATACCTTTTTGTGATGTTGAAAATGTATTGTCAACAACTGGACCTCCTGTTCTCATATCAAGAACAATTCCAGCTTTTTTACTCAGTTCATTTTCAGGTATCAGCCCAACAGAAAATAGCACCGTGTCGCATTCAATAAACCTTTCTGTTGACGGAATTTCTTTCAGCTGAGAGTCCACCTTTGCAATTGTAACACCTTCAACTCTGTATTTTCCGTGGATTTTGGTAACTTTATGAGACAAAAGAAGAGGTATCCCAAAATCATTTAAGCACTGAACAATGTTTCTTCTTAGCCCTGTAGAGTAGGGCATTATCTCCACCACTGCCTTTACCTCTATTCCCTCTAAAGTAAGACGTCTTGCCATGATAAGACCTATATCACCAGAGCCAACAATCACTGCTTTTTTGCCAATCCTATACCCTTCAATGTTTATAAACCTCTGAGCCTGACCTGCTGTGAAAATCCCTGCAGGTCTTGTTCCAAGTGTTATTATAGCACCTCTTGTTCTCTCTCTACATCCCATTGCAAGCACAATTGAATCTGCTTTTATCCTCTTAAGCCCTTTTTTATTGACAGCCACTATCTCCTTTTGTGGGGTTATTTCTATCACATGAGTTTCGGTAAGATATTCAATTTGGTTTTCCATCACTTGTTCAATAAACCTGTGGGCATACTCAGGCCCTGTCAGTTCTTCCTTGAAGTAGTGAAGCCCAAAACCAGGATGAATGCACTGGTTTAAAATCCCTCCTAAAAATTTATCTCTCTCTATAATCAGCACTTTTTTATCATCTAAGTTCTTAAAACTTTCTAAAGCAGCCGCAAGCCCGGCTGGTCCCCCACCTATGACAACTACTTTATATTTTTCCATCTCAATCTTCCCACCTTTTTTCGGTCAGAATATAAGAGTTTTTCCCAAACTTTGTTATTTGAGTTTTGTCAATTTTCAGCTCTCTTGAAAGTATATCCATCACACGAGGTAGACAAAAACCGCCCTGGCACCTTCCCATACCAGCTCTTGTTCTTCTTTTGATGCTATCTAAAGTCTTTGCCCCTCTTTTTATTGCCTCAACTATCTCGTATTCAGACACAAGCTCACACCTGCACACAATGTTTCCAAAGGTCGGATGAAGTTTAATCATCTCCTCTCTTTCTTCATCAGAAAGTTCTGAAAACCTTTTTATATCTTCTCTATAAGGATTAAAATTAAGATTTCTTTTTGCGTTTAGCTTATCTGCAACAAACTCAGCAATATACCTTCCTATTGCCACTGATGAGGTAAGACCTGGTGACTCAATTCCTGCAACGTTTATAAAGTTTTTGACATCTTCGTCTTCTTCAATGATAAAGTCATGAGTATCTGGTGTTGCTCTGATTCCCGAAAAGATTGTTATTACATCTCTCTTGCTTAAGTTTGGCAATACTTTCCTTGCCTTTTCAAATACCTCATCAAGCCCTTCTTGGGTTGTTGCTGTGTCATCCTTGCTATCTATATACTCGGAGTTTGGTCCAACAAGTACATTTCCATCTACAGTCGGGGTTACTAAAATTCCTTTTCCCTTTTCTGTGGGTACCTGAAAAATGACTCTGGCAACTGGCATCTTTTCTGGTTTGTCTAAGATGTAGTACTGTCCCCGTCTTGGATATATTTTGAAAAGCCTTGCTCCTGCCATTTTACTTATTTCATCTGCATGCACTCCTGCACAGTTTATTAAAACCCTGGTTTTTATAAAGCGGCTGTCCGCTGAATGAACCACAAAATAGTCTCCATCTTTTTCTATCTTGCAAACTTCAAAGCCAAATATCACATCTGCCCCATTTTGAATAGAATTTTCAAAAAGGGCGACTGTTAACTTATACGGATTTGTAATTCCAGAGTATGGAGCAAAAAGTGCTGCTTTTATATTTCTGCTCAAATTCGGCTCATTTGCAAAAACCCACTCTTGACCTTTTATCTCAAGTCCTTTGACACCATTTCTCTTTCCTCTTTGCAGGAGTTCTTCCAACACATTTATCTCATGGTCATCAAACGCAACCACAAGCGAACCAATCATCTTATACTCAACATCAAGTTCATTGCAAACATCTGCAAATATATTGTTCCCCTCAACATTGAATCTTGCCTTTTTGGTCCCCTCAATTGGGTCATAACCTGCGTGCACTATTCCAGAGTTTGCTTTGGACGCACCTTCTGCAACATCTTCCATTTTTTCAAGGCTGCATACTTTTAATCTGTAACGTGTAAGCTCTCTTAAAATTGACATGCCAATAACTCCTGCTCCTATTACAGCAACATCATAAATTCTGCTCATATTATCACCCTTTTCAAAATATGGTAAATAAAAAGCCTGCAAATAGCCCCTCTTTGAAAGAAGCTATTTGCAGGCTCTCCACATCTCTTGCCAAGCTTTATTTTAAGACAATTCAATCAAAAAATCAATAAAAATTTTTTAAAAGCCTTGCCACAAACTCTATGTTTGGTCCATGCTGGTCAGAACGTTATCAAAATAGTTTATATCGCACTTTTTCCCGTCCCAGTGAATACAGACATCACAGCTTATATCCCCTTTGTGAGAGTATCCACCATCGTTAAACTCCGGACACAATTTTGCAACTGCTCTTTGCTGTTCCTTGCTTGCCATGTTTTTTATCACCCCTGACTTGGTCTTAAAATACTTTCTATAATAAATAACTTTTCCTGTGAAGATGGTCTTTTATACGTCTTTAACACAAAATATGTGCTATAATTTATTTTAAAGCACAAATAGTATAGTACTGTGAAGGAGGCCTTGAAAATGAGCAAATTTTTCTTGCCAACAAAGGTCATATTTGAAAAAGATGGTGTTTTGAAGAATAAAGACCTTTTCAAGCTTGGCAAAAGAGCCTTCATCGTGACATCTCCATCTTCTCTGATGAACGGCTCCTTAGAAGATGTGACAACTGTATTAAAGGAACTTTCAATTGAATATTCAATATACAGCAAAATCGCTCAAAACCCAAGCGTAGAACAGATAGATGAAGTTTCAAAATTGGCAAGAGAGTTTTCCCCAGATTTTATAATTGGAATTGGTGGAGGTTCTCCTCTTGACTCATCAAAGGCAGTAGCAGTGCTGTGTGCAGAAAAGGATTTAAAAGCTCAAGACCTTTTTGACTCAAAATTCGAAAAGTGCTTACCTATAGTTGCAATTCCAACAACATGTGGTACAGGAAGTGAAGTTACTCCCTATTCAATCTTGACATTGAAAACCATTGAAAACAAGAGGAGTTTTGCTTCTGAACTCATTTTCCCAAAAGTAGCAATAGTTGATTACAAGTATCTATTGACACTTCCTTTCGGAGTTATTGTAAACACACTTTTTGACGCTCTTTCTCACGTAATTGAAGGGTATCTTTCCAAAGCCTCTGACCACATTATTGAAGCTTATGCTAAAAAAGCCTTGAGCCTGTTTGAAAGCTCAAAAGACAATCTGAAAGAGAACGCTTTAAAAGAAGCTGACCTTGAAAAGTTTGCATGGATATCATTGATTGGTGGAATAATCATTGCACAGACAGGTACTTTAATTGTTCATCCTTTAGGATACAACCTTACTTATTATCACGACATTCCACACGGAAGAGCAAATGCAATCTTACTTTCAAGCTTTTTGAAACTTGAGAGCAAATATTTAAAAGAGGAAGTAAGCTTTGTTCTAAACTGCATGGGCTTTGAGAGTTTAGATGAGTTTTCTGAGTTTGTAAGATTTTTTGTTAAAGACTCTATTCCAAATTTGACAAGCGACAAAATCGAATATTATGCAAAAAGAGCGCTTGAGTCTAAAAATGTTTCAAACTTAAAACATGCAATCTCGCTTGAAGAAATGATAGATGTTTTGAAAGGTTCGGTTGAGTAATTCAAAATAAATTCATAGTTATATAATCGATTTACAAGGGTATAATATAATCAAGAAAATTATCTATGTAAGGAGAAGTTCAGAATGGCAAAGCTACTGTATATAAAGGCTAATCCAAAGAGCGACCAAAGTTCAAGGACATTTATAATCTCAGAACATTTTATAAAGGTATACAAAGAGTTTCACCCAAATGATGAAATTATTACTTTGGACCTTTACAAAGAAGGAATTCATTTTCTCACTGCAGAGGATATCAACGATATATTTGCTCCAAAGACTGAGTCTTCTAAAAATCATCCTATTTTGAAGTATGCTTATCAGTTTCTTGAAGCTGATAAGTACGTGTTTGCAGCACCTATGTGGAATTTGAGCATTCCTGCAATCCTCAAGGCGTATATAGACTACATCACAGTTTCAGGAATAACATTTAAATACACCGAACAAGGTGCTGTTGGACTTTTAAAAGGCAAAAAAGCAGTCCACATCATGGCAACAGGTGGAGAATACAAAACACCGCCATTTTCGGACTTTGAAATGGCAAATAGATACCTTAAAACAATCTTAGGATTCATGGGAGTGGATGATTTTCAGCTAATTTCAGCTCAACGGCTTGACATTGTGGGTGAGGATGTAGAAAAGATTATTTCAAACGTATTGAAAGAGGCTGAGGAGATAGCAAAAAGGTTTTGAAAATGCGAAGCATGGAAAAATATGCACTAAATAGAAAAGGGGCTCTCTGCAATCTCGGTGGATGTAGCCCCTTTTGTTTTGATTGAGAAATATTATTATAACTTTTTAATACAAATTTTGTTATTTTATATCATCAATTTTATACTCCTTTATTCCACTGTCACTTCTAATCTGAATAGAATTATCAGTAAACGTCATTGCTCCAGTTTCTTTGTCCCATTTTACTCTTTTATTTATTACAATCTTTTCATCTTTAACTTTGCCTATATTAAGCTTCACTTCATCTTCAGCATTTATATCTTTCGTGTAGAATGCAATATCATTATTTTCAGATATATAAGGACCTTTGAGAATACTTTCACTATCAGATGTTTCAAAAATGACCTGGTCATTTTTATAAATCTTTTCTCTGCCTTTCAGATTTAAAAAATGTGGTTTCGGCAAAGCATAATAAATATTTTCTTTCCGACTATCCCAAGCAAATCCTATCCCATAATACTCTTTTACTTTTTGTAATTTATTTGCATCAAGCAAACAATAGACATCCAAGCTTGGATTAATATAAAAGCTTCACTTTGAAATCACATCATAACTTACAATACCGCCTTTTATCTGAAATAATAGTTCAATCTTTTTATTTCTTAGTCTATAAATATTGGTGTCAAAAATTTTATTAGGTATAAATGACTGATAGTTTCTGTCAATAAAATAAATTGTTTTATCATTTCCATATATCGGCCAATAGGCATTAATATCTTTGGGCACATCATTAACAATCTCCAACTTTCCAGTATTAAGGTCAAGAATAACCGGTTTTGATCTAAATGGGTCAATAATAGAAGAATAATCCCCAAATTCTCGATATTCTGGTTCTCCCTGTGCAAACATGTATTTATCATTTGAAATAAAGAAACCTGGTGAGTTGCATAAACCTGTATTTCCAGAAAATTCTCTTACAGTTCCGCTTTTTAAGTTTACAGCCATTAGATATACATATGGTGGAGATGCCGATGAGGAGGTGCTAATTACAACCCACTTATTATCGTTGCTTATGGCAGTAGAAAATATCAATCTATAATCTTGTGTCAAGGGTAAATTACCTATTTTTTCAGAGATAATCTTTTTCTTTGTATTATTCTGCAAATCAATCAAAACAAACGATGTAGCTGAATAGTTTTCCTTATTGTTATTTTCCCCACACACTATATATCTGCTATCACACGAAAGAGACGGCCAGCAAAATTTACCTTCTGCTATACGTGCCAATATGAAAGGAGATTTTTTCTCATTACCCTGTTTTTTCTGATATTTCAATACATACAGTGCTTTTTCAGTGGCTATTACAAATTCTTCTTTTTCCTTGTTTACATTAATAAACTCAACCCTCTCATTTAGGTCCTGCCTACATACTTCTTTTTTGGTTTTATAATCAACCAGAATTATTTCTTTGAAATTTTGTGTATAAGCTACATAATTTTTTCCCCATGCAAAAAATCGACGTGGAAAAAGCGTAAAATTCTTGTCAATCTCAGCATCAGTTGTTTTGAATTTGAACAACAAATCGTCATTTCCACGGCTGTCAACTAGTCTTCCCTCAAACTCTCTACCATATAACACATTTCGATTTTTGTTATTTAATACTTTTACATATCCAATTTTTTCAATGCCTAATTGAAAATATGCATACAAAAATCCAAGTAAAACTATTGCAAATAATATCAGCCCAGCAAAAAGAAGCTTTTTTATAGTAACTTTGTTATTTGACTTCATTATTCACATCCTTTCTCTTTTTTGATATAAAATTTAATTAAATTTTACTTTAATACTAATCTATTTAATACGTTTGCAATAAATTTGCTTAAAATCTTAAACCTAATAATTTAAACTTAAAAAATATGAAAATCCTCCCTTGTGGTCAATTAAATATATAAACACAAAAGAGGCATCATTTTTATGCATAATGCAAATTAACAAAAAAATATATTTAATTTGTCACAAAAAGACATTTGTATGCACCATATGAACCTTCTACATCAGACTTGCTTCGTGCACGATGGATAACTCGATCATAACCTCCAGTTGTGCTCTCATATACTATATAGTTGCCATAAGCATCCCTTTGATAAAATAGCATAGCATGACCACTGTTACATAAAGCGTCTCCTTTTTGCAAAGCAATGAAACTGATTTTACTGCAATATTTCATTATGTCATAAGTACTCCATCTACCAGACATCCCCCAGCATTTACTAACAAAACCTGCACAATCGACCCCAGTTGTTCCATCCAAATATGAACTAGTATTAGTATAAACATTTCCTGCAGCATAACCATCCTTAATTTTCTGTTCAAACTCTGATAGAGAGTGTCCTCCACCCCAACAATATGGCACCTGATAATAGTAAGTATTATACGATGTTATAAAACTTGGTCTTCGCCACAAATTAGAATTTGCGGCCTTTGAACCATCATAATTTTGTTTTGAACAATACCATTTGTAATTATTGTATTGGAAAGCAGTTGACATTATTTGGTCTCTCGTTATACTTGAAGCACTTACAGTATATTTAGTTTGCTCCGTAAATTGTATTGTTTCGTTTTTGCTCTCGATTAAATTTACTCTACTTTCTACAGATTCTGTGTACTTCATATATTGTGCACTTGTCATCCATGAATCCACTTTTAATACATACACATTCTTTTCACACGGCAACAATACAAAGATATCATCGCCTTCAAGAACCGCATCACTCATTGGGAAATAATATTTACCATCTGGAATCTTAACAAGTCCTTCAATATTCTTTGTTTTTGAATTTAACTTGACTATCCATTCACCGTAATCGTTAGTTATCTTCCAGAATTGAATAAAACCTCTCTTACCAATATAATCATAAGCACAATCTTCATTAACAAGCCATCTTGGAAATTCAAAAGCTTCACTTGCATCTACGCTCGCTTTACAAGCAGAAGCTTTTACTTCACTCACGCTTCCATCAGACGAAAATACTCCTTCTCTTTCTTCTGCTACATACAACTTACTTTTGTTGATATCTTTAGCTAAAAAACATGTTGTCATTTTGTCTCCAGAAAGCACAACAAATGGACCTTTATCATTTACCTCAAACTCCTACCTATTTTATTTTGCATCCCTTCATGAGCGCCCATGAGAGGTTGATGCCATTGTAAGCTATAACCTCTTAAGAAATAATTTTAATCATATACAGGTTTAATACCAAATAGCAAATCAACCTGTTGGTATATAAACTATATTATTTTGATAAGACAATGTATAAATTGTTATATCTATTAATATCCACCTTACTATCTTTGCCTAAATTCTACATTGGTAATTTTATTTTGTCAAACGCGTTTTTTACTTCTTCTAATCAATTTTTTAGCATTTTTCAGCTATAAGCTCTCTCTTTCTTTAAATATCTCTAAATCTCTTAAATTTTCTTACACTTCCATGTAAATAAAAAGCTGCCACCTTTTCTGGTAGCAGCTTTCTTATTTTTTCGAAGTTCTTTTTTAGATTATATCTTTTTTCTTCTTATCAAAGAATAATACAAAATTTGTTATTTTATATCATCAATTTTATACTCTTTTATTCCACTGTCACTTCTAATCTGAATAGAATTATCAGTAAACGTCATTGCTCCAGTTTCTTTGTCCCATTTTACTCTTTTATTTATTACAATCTTTTCATCTTTAACTTTGCCTATATTAAGCTTCACTTCATCTTCAGCATTTATATCTTTCGTGTAGAATGCAATATCATTATTTTCAGATATATAAGGACCTTTGAGAATACTTTCACTATCAGATGTTTCAAAAATGACCTGGTCATTTTTATAAATCTTTTCTCTGCCTTTCAGATTTAAAAAATGTGGTTTCGGCAAAGCATAATAAATATTTTCTTTCCGACTATCCCAAGCAAATCCTATCCCATAATACTCTTTTACTTTTTGTAATTTATTTGCATCAAGCAAACAATAGACATCCAAGCTTGGATTAACATGAGCGTAAAATCCAATCATACTGTTGTTGAGCCACTCTAAACCATTTACAGATGAAAAAGTAATATTTTCTAAACGAATTTTCTTTATTTCTTTTGTTTTAAGTTCTAAAATACCTATACTTTCATTGTTTATGTCAGAGATATAATAGGCGACTCTTGTTTTATCTGGCGATAATACTGGAAAAGATTTTTTGTCACTGTCAGTTGTCATTTTCTCATCGTTAAAATAAATCTGATTATCTTGAATTGTTATACTTCCTTCCTGTGGGAACATACCTTTGACGTATTTTTCTCCTTCCTTAAATCCATTAAGAAAATCTCCCTTGACTAAAATACCTATTGCTACTGAAACCAAAATTACCACTGTCGTAAATATAACAGTTGTTTTCCTTTTCATAAAATTCTCTCCCTTAACCACATACCGGGAAATTTTTGTTTTTTACTTCGAAGTTTTTCTATCAGCCTTTTTAAAGATTCTTTTCTAAAATCAAAAGAGTCTTTAAAAATGTCTAATCTGTGACCATTAATTATAACTACATGATTATTTATCCATTTAACATCAGCTTTATCTTCCGGGTAGTTCCAGTATATGTTTCTAATTTTTAAGCCATTTTTATAACACAGCTCTCCTCTAACTCCATATGCTGTTGTTGCACCGCCGTTGATTAAGTAAAATTTAATTTTATATTTCCCATCGGGGGATAAAGATTCCTTTAAAAATTCGCCATGTGGAAGTCTGTTTATATCAAAAAATAGCCAGTAGACAAAAAAAGAAAATAATAATATGAGCATTAATATTGTCTTCAGTAATTTGATTAATATTCTTTTAAAAGAACCTTTGTTTACTTTAGCTGAACCATTAGATTTATAAACCCTGCTCATACCATGATATCCCTTTCCTAATTGCTTCTTGATCTTTCGGATCATCAAAATAGCTTTTATAGTAAGAGATATCCCATGTTCCAGATAATATTTGAACAAGTCCAGCAGCTGAACATAAAACTTCTGCTGGAAGAGGTAATGATCTACCTGTATATCCATAATGAATATTACCAATATCTTCTCCATGAATATACTCTATCTTACCATTAACAACAATTTTATATAATTTATTCCATCCATATATTCTTTTGTAATCCCAATCACCACCTTCTCTTACTTTAGATGTCCAATATGCAACTTTTGCAGAATATGCTAAAACAGGATTCCCACTAACTATTAATATTGATAAATAAATACTGTTCAATTCATTTACATTAGCTCTGCACATTTCTATCAAATATACACGCTCTGGCTCATCTGGATCACGCTGAATAACAATTGAATTTTTATTGCTTTTTACACTTTTATTTTTTAGTTGGATATTTTCAGAAAGCTGTATACTAAAATCATCTTTTACTTCTATAATCCCTTCCTCTATAGCTAAGTTAAGGTATTTTATGCATTCTTTATACTTTAATATTAAATTATCGTCTTTGACTATATCTTTTATTGATTCATTGACAGTAATACTTCCATCATCATTAATCTTTAAATAATTTTTGGGATTTTTTAGTATAAGACTATTAATGTCGAACAAACTTGCTATCAATTTACTATCTTGCAATGTATAGTTGCCGACTACTTTATATTTTTCATCTTCAGCATATGATAAAGAGAAGTTAAATACATTAAATATAAATACAAAAATCGTCATGATACTTAAAAAAGCTACCTTCTTTTTACGGTTTTTCATATTCCTATTCCACCTACCTATTTTATTTTGCATCCCTTCATGAGCGCCCATGAGCGGTTGATGCCATTGTAAGTTGAAATCTTTTAAGTTACGGAAAAACAAATAAACATATAATAGTAGCAGACATAAACTTGTTGCAATATTTTCTTTTAATATTTCCTGGTATACCATCCTATTTGCATATAATCTATCTTATTCGCGAAAGGATATATGCAAATTTCTATACTTATTAATATCATCCTTGGTATTTTCACCTTAATTTTACTTTATTAATTTTTATCCTGTCAAACTTTTTTTTTTAGTTAATTTTAAGCAATTTTTTGCTATCAGCTTTCTCTTTCTTCAAATATCTCTAAATTTCTTCAATTTTCTCACATTTTTATGCAAATAAAAAGCTGCTCCCTTCCCTTGGAAGCAGCTTTTTAATTTTTTCAAAGATGCTTTTTTAGACTATATCCCTTTTTATCCTCATCAAACTATTATACAAAAACGGTAGCAGGAAAAACGCAAGCAAAACAAGACCTATCACAACGCAGATGGAAACCTGCATGAGTGTCAAAATCCCAGATGGCAGCATTGCCGCAAATGTGCCGGCTAAAATTATCACTGCAGATGTTACTACATGTCCTATATTTGCTGAGGTAAGCCTGAGTGCCTCATTTATCTCCAAGTCTTTATATTCATAAAACCTTATCAGCAAGAATACACTGTAGTCTATTCCAAGAGCTAAGAACACAACAAAGGTGAAAAATGGCACGCTCCAGTTGAGTGCTTCGTACTTGAAAATGCCTTTGAAAATCATCTCTGTGATAGAGAGTGCAAGGTAGTAGTCGGCAAAAACTATTATTACCATTACTATAGCATTGAACATTGACCTTGAAATAATGAACATGAGAATAAATATGCTTATTATCATTATTAGTCTTAAAGTCTTGAAATCCTTAAAATAAATGCTTCTCAAATCGTGGTTGCTTGATGATATTCCTCCAACTCCCCATGAAACAAATTTAGTGTCTACAAACTCTAAAGAATTTTTCAAAACTTTTTCCACGTTGTCAACAACATCAATTGCTTTGTTTGTATATGGGTTTGTGTCAAGAATCAAGATTATCTTTGTTATTGTTCTATCTTTATTCATATATGAATCTAAAGCCTTTTTGAAGCTACTACTTTTTATAGCCTCTGGTGGAACATAAAAGATGTTTGTTGTCTTGTATCCTTCAAAATAACTCTTCATACTCTGCATAGAATTTGCCATCTTGTTAAGTGCATCAGAAATCTGCAAAAGTCCTGATTTTAAACTTGTAAACCCAGTCTGAAGTTCATCCACTTTTTTTAGAATCTGTTCTTTTTGTTTGTCAAACTCCTGAAGCTTTGAATACATAAGATTTACGCCTGAGATTATTTGCTTTTGACCTTTGTCAATTTGATTGTAGCCACTTAGAACCTTACCTTGAGCATCTGCAAGCTGTTTTGAAGCTGAGGCTATGCTATCAATGGAAGTTGAAATAAGCTTTAGAGCCTTGTCAGCTTCATTTATCTGGGCTGAAATCTTCTCATATTCAGATGAAAACTCTTTTAACTTTGGAGCAAGCTTATTAGTTTCAGTTTCAATTCTTGATAGAATTTCAGAGGCCATAATATAATTGATATCCTTTGAGATTTCTGGATACTTATTTGAAAGTGCTTTTAAATTGTTATTAGCAGTATTAATACCTGTCAATAAAAGTTCAATTTGATTTACATCAAATCCCTGTAATTCTCCTTTTACTTTGTTTATTGACTTTGTATATTCAGAGTAGAATTCTTTAAAACCTTCAGACAGTTTGCTGCTTCCACTTGAAAGCTTATTAAGACCATCATATATCTTCTTCGAACCATTTAAACCCTGTTCAAATCCACCATTTAGCTTTTCTAAAGCAATTTTCAATTCATATACGCTATTCTCAAGCTGTGAAATGCCACTTACAAGTTTTTGAACATCAAATTCTTTTGTTGACACATTTAAATTTTTGTTTATAGTATCAATTACATTGTTTACTTTCAAAAGGCCATCTTTCAAACTATCAATACCTTTTATAACAGTATCTGCTTGGTCTGACAAAGTAAATTGTTTTATAATCTCTCCTTGAGGTCTTGTAGCTGAATACACATCTTTTATGCCTTTTTGCCTGCTCAATATCTCAGTTATTTTTTCAATGTCAGACAGTGCATCTGAAGTTGCCAGGTTCTTATTAGCTTTTAAATAAATCGTAACAGGAAATGTTTTTCCGCTGCTAAAGTTCTTTGAAATTATATTAAATCCTTTTACAGATTTATACTTTTCAGAAAGCTCATTTAGTGTGTTGAATGACAAATCGCCTCTGACTGATAAGAGAAAAGGTATTAAGATTAAAATAACTGTTGTCAACACCACATAAGGATATTTAGTTGAAAGTCTTGCAGCAGCTTCCCAGAGTCTGCTATGGGTGTGCTGTATTTCTTTATTAAATGGCCAGAGAAGATTTTTACCAAAAATTTTGAGCACTGCTGGAACCAAGGTTAAAAGCACAAGCAAAAGGACAAGTACACTTACTGCAATTGCTGACATGGCTCTGAAAAAGTTAAAAGATGCTGCTGCAAAAGCCGCAAACCCTGTAAAAACTGCAAGACAGCTAAATATCACTGTTTTCCCTGCCGTTTTAAATGTCGTAAGTATCGCATCGTCAACATCTTTTCCATTTGCAAGCTCTTCTCTAAACCTTGAAATAATCAAAAGGTTATAGTCTGTACCAATTCCAAACAAAGATACAACTATAAATGTTCTTGTGAAAGTATTGATTGGAAAATTAAACTTATCTGCCAAGTGTCCAACTATGCTAAGTGAGATTAAAAACGAAACACCAACTGTTAAAAGTGAAACAATTGGGGTGACAGGTGATCGAAATACAAGAATCAAAACAACTATGATAAACACTATTGTAATAACATCTGTCTTTTTAACACCATCTTCAGATGCTTTTACAAAGTCCTGGGTAATTAAATCTCCACCTGTAAGATATACTTCAAGACTCTTTGGCTTTTGAGTCGAGTTTATCAGTCTATATATATCATCTCTTATCTCAATAATTTCTCTCTTTGTTTTATCTGCTTGAATGCTTGCAATGATAACCTTGTTGTTACTTGATACATAGTAGTTTTTTAGTTCGGGATTTTTGAAATGAGTTGAAATGCTTTGAATATTGTATTTTTCTTTGTTTTTTTCAAGTTCATCAATTATCTTTTTTGCTGCTGTAATATCATCTTTTGTTAACCCACTCTTATTATAAAAGACCATAGCTATTGTTGAAAGTTTTTTATCTTTTGGTGCACCTTGAAACTCTTTTTCTAATACAGCAGCAACTTGAGAAGGATAAGTTTGCCCAATTTTGGGTTCACCTTTTAGTCTTACTATCTTGTTAATATCAGGCATTGTAATTAAAAATACAGCTGTTAAAATTGCCCATATTGTAACACTTATCCATGGTCGCTCTAAAACCTGTTTCACACACCTCACCTCTTTGAAAAAATTACACAAGTTATTCTACCACATATATTAGCCAATCGTCAATGACTAAAAGTCAATTTAATAACTAAAAATAAAGCTTTTGCAAAGGAAAAACCCTTTACAAAAGCTTTATCTTCACAAATTTGAGTTTCCCAACTTGTAAGACATCTCCGTTTTGAAGTTCAATGTCAAGGTCATTTACTTTCTCACCGTTGAGTTTAACAGCACCGCTTTTTATAAGCCTCATTCCCTCACTCGTAGAGGAGCAAAGTTTATTTTCTACCATAAACCTTGGCAGGTAAACCTTGGAGCTCTCAAGCTCAACCTCTGGAATGTTATCTGGTATGTCTTTTTTCTGGAACACTTTTATAAATTCCTCTTCAGCTTTCAGCGCCGCCTCCTCGCCATGGTAAAGCTTTACTATCTCTCTTGCAAGTCTCATCTTTGCATCCCTTGGATGCAAAGTTCCTTCTTCAAGCTTTCTTTTTATCTCCTCAATCTCTTCAGGCTCTAAATCGGTTGTCAGTTCATAGTACGAAATCATAATCTCATCAGGGATTGACATCACTTTTCCATACATTACATTTGGCGGTTCGTTAATTCCAATATAGTTTCCAAGGCTTTTGCTCATCTTGTTGACTCCGTCTGTTCCAACCAAGATGGGCATCAAAAGTGCAACTTGGATTGTTTTGCATCCATACTCCTTTTGCAGCGTCCTTCCCATCAATATATTGAATTTTTGCTCGGTTGCACCAAGCTCAACATCAGCTTCAATCACAACAGAGTCATAACCTTGCATAAGTGGATAGAAAAATTCATGGATAGAAAGTGGAAGGTTCTTTTCCATTCTCTGTCTGAAAGTTTCCCTTTCAAGCATTCTTGCAACTGTGTATTTTGATGCAAGGTTTATTACATCTAAAAAGTTCATGGGTTCAAGCCATTCACTGTTATATCTTATTGTGGTCTTTTGCGGGTCAAGAATCTTTAAAATCTGCTGTTTGAAAGGCTCTGCATTTTTTTGGACCTCTTCTTTTGTAAGCTGTTTTCTTGTCTCCGACTTTCCTGTCGGGTCACCAATCATTGCAGTAAAATCACCAATTATCAAGATTATATTGTGTCCAAGGTCCTGAAGCTGTTTAAGTTTCCTTAAAACAACAGCATGCCCAAGATGAACGTCTGGCACGTTCGGGTCAAGACCAAGTTTTATGTTTAATGGTCTGTCTTGCTTTAGCTTTTCAACAAGCTCCTCTTCTGTAATTATCTCAGCAGCACCTTTTTTAAAAACCTTCAATTGATGTTCGATATCCATCTTAAAGCTTCTTCCCCTTTCTGTAGTTTTTCAAATTCCAAATTTTTCTCTTACCATTTTAACAATCAAACCTACTTCTTCTACCTTCAAAAGGTATATAAGCCCTGCATATATTCCCATTCCAAGCAAAATACTTGCCGAGGTATAAATGGCAAAGTATTTAAATGGCATTGTTAAATAAATAAATTTTTGTTTAAATGCATATACAAAGACGCCCATTACTAAGCTTGCAACAAGCGCCTTTACAAACACACCTGCAATCCTTTTCCAGCCAATTGAACCAAGTTTTTTTCTAAGAGAAATAAACAATAAAACTGCTGCAATGTAGTTCGCCGAAGCAAATGCCATAGCAGCACCGGTGTGCTTGAACTTATGAATAAATATTATGTCAAGTATAATATTGGAAACAATAGCAATGACACCGTTTTTTACAGCTGTTTTTGAATCCTTCAAAACATACAAAGTCCTATTTAACATATCCCTAAGACCAAGGCCTACAAAACCCAAACAGTAAAACATAAGTGGTGAGGCTGTAAGCAAGGTAGACTCAATGGTAAAATTTCCTCTCTGGTAAATGAGTCTTGTTATCTCCTTCGATAGAATTATTCCACCTATGGCAAACGGCATCATCATCAGAATAATCGAGTTTACAGCAGAAACAAAGAACTTTCTAAAATTCTCTTTATCTCCTTTTGCCTGCAGATTAGAGAGGGTTGAAAAAGCTAAAACAGAAATTGAGGATGAAAAAACTCCAACCACCACATCGTTCAGCTTCCCTGCATATGCAACAGCCGCAACAGCACCGGTTGATGTCCCTGTCAAAAGGTATCTATCAATGAATGTGTAAAGCTGAGCCATGCTGCTGCTTATGAAAACCGGGAAAGAAAATTTTATCATCTTTTTTATGTTTTCATCCTTCAGCCCGACCACAGGATAAAATTTAAAGCCATATTTCTTTGAGTTATTAAGCTGGTAAACCAAGCTCCAAAAATACCCGACAACAAATCCTACTGCCACTATATATATATCAAATTTCTTGAACGGTTCAAAGTATGAT
The DNA here is from genome assembly GCF_026914305.1 of Caldicellulosiruptor acetigenus. NCBI lineage: Bacteria > Bacillati > Bacillota > Caldicellulosiruptorales > Caldicellulosiruptoraceae > Caldicellulosiruptor > Caldicellulosiruptor acetigenus. The sequence continues at coordinate 1,801,031 of NZ_CP113866.1, forward strand.
AAAAATATCGCGACAAAAATTGAGAGATTAAAAGGAATGCTTGATAGTACTGGCTTTGTAAAGTTCCCATTTGCTTGCAAAAAACCCTGAAGTATGTTTGCTGAACTTGTAAATATTATCATAAAGATTGTGATTTTTAAAATTCTTGACGCATACATTATCTGGAGTTCTTTACTCTGGTGCACTTGAAGCATAATAAGTTGTTTTGAGAAGATAAAGCCAAAGATTGCAACAATGCTTGATGCAAGAAGCAATGTATTTATCACACTGTTTGTAAATTTTATTCCCTCATCCTCGCCTTTTTTTTCACGTATATCTGTGTAAAACGGTATAAATGAGGTTGAAAAAGCAGCAAAAATAGAAGCAAAAAGGATGTTCGGAAGCTGCAGTGCAAGGGGGAAAGCATCTGCCTTTACGCTTGTACCAAACCTTGCACCAAATACTACCTCTCTTATAAATCCTATTAGTTTTGTAAAGACTGTTACAACAAAAAGCTGCAATGCTATTTTTGTTGCCTTTTTATACTGCAATTCTTGTCCTTCCTTTCATGGCTTAAAAAGATTTCTAAACACTCTCTTTCAAAAACTTCTCTATGCTCTTTACCTCTTTTACAAGAGCCTCTTCATCAAGTGTAAAAAGCTTTCCATTCATGTAAAGTATCTGACCATCCACTATTGTAGCATACACATTCGAAGGATTGCTACTGTAAACAACATTTGAAATCGGATTGTAACATGGCAGCATGTTAAAATCATTTGCTTTCAGCAGTACTATATCAGCGCAAAAACCTTCCTGAAGAACGCCTGTCTTGTTTATACCTGCTGCTATGGCTGCATTTACTGTTGCCATCTTTAGAATCTGCTGTGCATTCAAAATATCTGATAACCTATACATTCCCTTTTCAAGCAAAGATGCTATGTGCATCTCTTCAAGCATATTCAAGTTATTGTTGCTTGCTGCAGAATCTGTGCCAATGGCAACATTTACACCAGACTTTATCATATTTTGCACAGGTGCAAAGCCATTGCCAAGCTTGAGATTGCTTGTCGGGTTGTAAACACAAGATACATTTTTCTCTGCCATAATTTCGATATCCTCATCATCGACATACACGCAGTGTGCTGCTATACAAATTGTATCAAAAAGCCCTGCCTGATTGCATAGTTTTACAGGTGACATGTCATATTTTTCATAACATCCATTAACTTCATTTTCTGACTCACTAAGATGTATCATCACACCTGTTTTAAACTCCTGTGCAAGCTGTGCAACTTTTTCTAAAAGCTCATATGAACATGTATAAACCGAATGTGGGCCGAAAAACACTTTTATCTTGTCACTTGAATAATTATAAATCAGCTCTTTTGTCTCATCAAGTCTAAGATCTTCTTTTTCATCTGTCTGAAGTCCTCGTGATAAAACTGCCTTTATACCTGTTTGCTGGACAGCTTTTGCTGTCATATCTTCATGAAAATACATGTCAAAAAACATTGTTGTGCCACTTTTGAGCATCTCTGCAATACCAAGAAGAGAAGAAAAATAAATCATCTCTTTCGTGAGCTTTTCTTCTGCCGGGAAAATCTTTTCAAATAACCACTCGTACAAAGGCAAATCATCTGCAAAAGAACGCAAAACTGTTTGACCACAGTGTGTATGGGCATTTATAAGTCCCGGCATGGCTATTAAATCTTTTCCTTCAATGACTTTAACACAAGCTTGCTCATAAATAGATAGCTCTATATTTTCTGCTATCCTTGCAATCTTGCCACTCTTGATAAGAATATCACCCTTTAGAACCTCATTTTGTGCATTACAAGTAATAATTGTAGCATTTTTAATCAATATATCCATTTTACTTACACTTCCCAACTTTCAAGGTATTTTTCCTGCTCAGGTGTGAGCCTGTCTATTTCAATCCCAAGAGACCTTAATTTAACCTCAGCAACAAACCTGTCAATTTCCTCTGGAACGTTATACACTCTCTTTTCCAATTTTTTATGATTTTGGACAACGTATATACTTGACAGTGCTTGAATTGCAAATGACATATCCATAATCTCAATTGGATGTCCATCTGCTGCTGCAAGGTTGACAAGCCTTCCCTCTGCTATTACAAAAACCTCTTTGCCATTTTCAAGAAGATACCCCTGGATATTTTTTCTTGCCTCGTACTTTTTGACTGCCTTTTTCTCAAGCGTAGTAATATCAATCTCAACATTAAAATGCCCACTGTTGCACAAGATTGCTCCATCTTTCATTTGCAAAATATGTTCATACCTTATCACATCCTTACACCCTGTTGCAGTAACAAATATATCCCCAATCTTTGCAGCATCTTGCATCCTCATTACCTCAAACCCGTCCATATACGCTTCTAAAGCCTTGATTGGGTCAACCTCGCTAACTATCACTTTTGCACCAAGTCCCTGGGCTCTTTTAGCAATTCCCTTGCCGCAAAAACCATATCCCGCAACAACCACATACTTACCTGCAACTGTTATATTTGTGGTTCTCATTATCCCATCCCAAGTAGACTGACCAGTTCCAATTCGATTGTCAAAAAGATGTTTGCAATAAGCATTGTTGACTGCAATCATAGGGAATTTGAGCTTGCCTTCCCTTTCAAGGGCTCTGAGCCTTATTACCCCTGTTGTTGTCTCTTCACAGCCACCAATTATTCTATTTCCCAAATCTTCTCGCTTGGTATGAAGAAGATACGTCAAATCTCCGCCATCATCAATGATTAGGTCTATATCATTTTCAAGAGTTTTCTCAAGATGATTAAAATATTCGGATGAATCCACACCTCTTATTGCAAACACCTCAATGCCCTCATGAACAAGAGCGCTGGCAACATCATCTTGAGTAGATAAAGGATTGGACCCTGTTACAAATACATTGCTACCTAAGTCTTTCAAAAGCAAGGCAAGATTTGCCGTCTTTGCCTCAAGATGAACAGAAATTGCTACGTTAAAGCCTTTGAGTGGTTTTCTATCCTCATACTCTTTTCTTATCTGATTCAAAATAGGCATAAACCTTTTTGCCCAGTTAATTTTTTTGAGCCCATCTTCCCACAAAGAATAATCTTTGATAATTGACAACAGCATCACACCCTTTTTTGATTTTATAGTTATTTTACTTATCTATTTTTCTCCAAATCTTTGAACTTTGTATGTTTGTCCAAGAAAAGAAGCTCAATTGTACCAGTGGGTCCATTTCTGTGCTTTGCAATTATAAGCTCTGCTATGTGTTTTTTGTCAGTGTCAGGATTGTAATACTCATCCCTGTACAAAAACGCAACAATGTCAGCATCCTGCTCGATTGCCCCACTTTCGCGAAGGTCAGAGAGAATCGGTCTGTGGTCAGCCCTTGTTTCAGGTGCACGGGATAGCTGTGAAAGAGCAAGTACTGGGACATTTAGTTCTCTTGCCAAGGCTTTTAATGACCTTGAAATCTCGGCAATCTCCTGCTGTTTGCTTTCAAACCTGCCACGAGCAGTCATAAGCTGCAAATAGTCAACCATCACAAGACCAAGCCCTTTTTCTTTGAGCTTGAGCCTTCTACACTTTGCCCTCATCTCAGAAACTGTTATGGCAGGCGTGTCGTCAATATAAATTGGAGCGTTTGACAAAAGTGCTAAAGCCTTTGCAAACTTTTTCCACTCTTCATCCTCTAAGTTGCCAGTTCTAAGCTTATGGCTGTCTATCATTGCTTCTGAGCAAATCATACGGGTTACAAGCTGTTCCTTTGACATCTCAAGACTGAAAATAGCAACAGGCACACCAGCTCTCAAAGCTGCGTGCTGGACAATGTTTAGCGCAAAACTTGTCTTGCCCATTGCAGGTCTTGCTGCGATAAGTATCAGGTCTGATGGCTGAAGACCTGCTGTCATTCTGTCAAACTCAGCAAATCCTGTGGGCACACCTATGATATGTGATTTTCTGAGATACAACTCTTCTATCTTGTTGTATGTTTCAATTAATATCTCTTTTAAATGAGAAAAATCTTTTGAATTTTTGTGAGAAATCACATTGAAGATTGTCTTTTCAGCAAAATCAACAATGTCTTCAACTCTTTCTGTCTGGCTCTTGCACTTTTCAATAATCTTCATTGAAGAGTTTATGAGCTTTCTAAGTAGCGATTTTTCTTCAACAATCTTTGCATAATATGTAGCATTTGCAGTGGTCGGAGTATTTATCACAAGGCTTGTCAGATACTCATTTCCTCCAATCGCATCGAATGTTCCTCTCTCTCTCAGTCTTTCAGCTACAGTTATGACATCCACCGGTTTGCCCTCTTCAAAAAGGTCCATTATAGCAGCAAAAATCTCTTTAAGCTGTGGCGTTGAAAAATCTTCTTCTGTCAAAATCTCTGCAACATCAGAAATTACCTCGCGGCTCAAAAGCATTGCACCTACAACCGCTTCTTCTGCTTCGCGGCTTTCGGGCATCTGACCCTGGTTTTGAACAATGTCGGGCTCCATCTTTTACTCACTTCCTCAAATCTACTTAGCTTGCTGTCACATGAACTTTAAGCTTTGCCACAACTCCCTGATATAGTCTAATAACAACATCATAGCTTCCGATAAGCTTTATAGGGTCATCAAGCTCTATTTTCTTCTTGTCAATGTCAAACCCAAGCTGCTTTTTTATCTCATCAGCAATCTCTTTGTTTGTTATAGAACCAAAAAGCTTTCCATTTTCACCTGCTTTTGCTTTTATAATAATCTGGCTCTTTTCAAGCTTACTTGCCAAATCCTTTGCAGCTTGCAATTCTTTTTCCTTTTTCTTCTGTTCAGCCTCTTTCTTTTCTTTTATATGCTTTTCTAACCCTTCTGTTGCCGGTAGAGCAATCTTTCTTGGAATTAAATAGTTTCTGGCATACCCATCGTTTACTTCAACTATTGAATCTTTCTTCCCAAGTCCTTTTACATCTTGCAAAAGTACAACCTTCATCTTAGAATACACACTCCTTTTTGTTTCAATTTAGATGTTTCTGTTTTCGTTAATATATTCTTGAATGGCCTTTAAAAGAACCTCTTTTGCCTCTTCAATGCTTCTGTTTTCAAGCCTTGCTCCTGCTGTCTCTAAATGACCTCCACCGCCAATTTTTTCTAATATAACCTGAACATTTATCTTTCCATTCGACCGGCCGCTTATTAGCACACTGTTTTCTATTTTGCACACAACAAAAGAAGCGTCAATCCCTTTTATGTTCAAAAGCTCATCTGCCACCTTTGCTATTATAACATTATCCCGGCACACTTGTGAATAATCAACCACAAGCGCAATATTGCTATAAATGATTTCCAGGTTCGAAATGAGCTGACTTTTTAAAATATAGCTTTCCAAGTCTTCTTTTAAGTACTCTTTAATAGCTTCCGGCATAGCATCATTCTCTCTGAGGTACGTTGCAACCTCAAAAGTCCTCACACCAACATTTTTTGTAAATCCTCTTGTGTCAATCATTATGCCCGCCAATAGTATCTCTGCCTCAAATTTTTTCAGTTTTATCCCTTCATAGCTCAAAAGCTCTGCAACAAGTTCAGATACAGATGAAGCGTATGTTTCTGAATAGCAAATGAGAGCCTGTTCTATCCAGTCGGCAGGCCTTCTGTGATGGTCAATTACAATTATCTTTTCAAACTCCAAAATCATGTTTGGAATATCGATGTAACTTGTTCTTTGAGTGTCTACCACAAACAAAAGAGAGGTTTTTGTTTTCATCTTCAAAGCTTTTTGCTGGTCAATTATTATATTCTGATATTGAGGATCATCAAGTAGCATCTGAAGAAAGTTTTTAATCGTAGGATTGTAAGAATTAATTACAATGTACACTTCCTTACCCAAATTTAGGCACAACTTACTCAAACCCACAGCTGCACCCAGACAGTCAAGGTCAAAATACTGATGGCCAATAATAAATATCTTATCAGAATGTTTCACAATCTCTTTTATTGTCTGTGCCATAACACGTGAGCGCACCTTTGAACGCTTTTCGTGTTCTTTTGTTTTACCTCCAAAAAATTCAAATTTACCATCATGAAATATTACAAACTGGTCACCGCCGCGGCTGAGTGCCATGTCAAGAGCTGTTTTTGCATCCTTTTGTGCCTGGAATATAGAGTCTTGCCTTATGCCAATACCGCAGCTTATGGTAGGAATTATCTTATTGTACAAATTTACTTCTTTTATCTGCTCCAAAATATTAAATCTTCTTTCCTGCATCTTGTAAAAGGCTTCTTTATTGCATATAAAAAAGTACTTGTCCCGTTCATACTTCATTAAAAACACATCTGACCTTATTTGATTGTAAAACCAATCAGTGATACGTTTTTCTATCTCAGAAACAATAGAAGATTTAGATACCTCCGGTGCTGAATTCAGAACATCTTCATAGTTGTCAATGGTCAAATAACCAAAAACAACATTTTGTATTTCATATTTCTTTTGAAGAAGAACAAAATCAGTAACATCAACAAAGTAAAATAGGTTCAAAAACCTCTTCTCGTTCTTCCCTTCCTCCACCTCAACAATGGTTACCAAAACATCAAAGAAAGCACTTTCATATTCAAACTTTTCAATCTTATTTTTTCCCTCCAAAACGGCTGAATAAAGCTCAGGAAGCTCATCTTTGAGATTTTTGCCTATCAATTTTTTGTTCTTTACTGTATTTAGAAATTTATGATTGTACCATATTATATCCCCATTGTACTCTGAAATAAGAATCGGAAATGGAAACTTCAAGAGTGTATCTTTTGATGCTGTGTCTATGTTAAGAGTGAGAGTTTCTATATATTCTAAAAGCTGTTTGTTCTTTTTTCTGTTGAGCCTCAAATTGTAAATGGCAAGTAGAACAATCAGTGAAAGACAAATTAAGCCAATCTTGATATCAAAATATAGGATTATAAAATCAAAAAGTAAAGAAAGTATAAAACCTGCCTGGGAGACAGAAAAGTCAAATCTTAAGTGAGACTTTTTATCTTTCACAATTCCACCCTCTTTGGTTTGCGTTTTTTAAAATCAAGTATAAGGTCCAGAAAACCTATAAATATCATTAAAATTAAAAATTGCATACCGAATATGATTAAAACTGTAAAAAGCCAGCCTCTAATAAATTGTGAATTAATCTTTTCTTCTATCACCGCATATATCAAAGAAAGTGACTGAATAAACAAAAGCAATAAAAGGATTATTATCATATTGCTCACAACAACATAAAAAGCACCAACGGTTGTTGGAAATAGAGAAAGAATAAAGAATACTACAACTCCAACTGTAACTTCTTTGGGCATAAATAGCTTTGAAAAAGGTAAAAACTCCTTCTGAATTCCAACTTTGTTTGCAACAAATTTAGCAATATAATATCCAAAAAGCGCAAATACGATTGCTTCAACAATTACAAATCCAGGCATCATGAGTTTAAAAAATTCAACTAACCTATCTGAGAGATTGTCGTCACCAATTACTCTAAAATAACTTTCAAACATCCCCTTTAAAAGAGAAAGAACTTGGGCAACTTCATCTTTCTTATAAAGAACCTTTATAGCTTTTATAACAAGCACCTGGTAGAGCAAAAATCCTGCTGTCAGCGTTGCAAAATCCATAACAGTGGTCTTTGAAATTTGCAAAAGCAAAAATACGCATATGGGCAAGATAAATGTAATTAAGAGAAAAAGAAAATTAATTGGAGATTTACCAATAATCATAAGAATTAGAACAGAAATGGCATATGATATAACCATCCTTTTTATAAAATCCTCTTTTACTGCTACAACATAAAGAGGAAAACCTACCAAAGCCAAAATGGGATTAAACTGAAGTAAAAATAAAATAACTTGAAAAACTCCAAAAGCAATTAAAATAAACCCTTCTTTTAAAAGTTTATTGTTCATCTATCTTTCACATCCATCCTCAATTTATTATCATCTCATTTATCTGGACAAACAACAGAATAGGAACCTAAAAGCTTAAAAAATGTAGATTTTCGTTGAACCACCTTTAGTGCATCACTCACATCTTCTTCATCCACAAATCCATCTATATCAACAAAAAACACATACTCACCAAGATTGGTCTTTGCCGGTCGTGACTCTATCTTTGTCAAATTTAAGTCATAAAGATTAAAAATAGCCAAAATCTTGTAAAGACTTCCTGGCTTATCATAGGTTGAGAAGATAATTGATGTCTTATTTTTCTCGCCCTTTTCAAAGTTAGCATTCTTGTTTATAATAAAAAACCTTGTGTAATTGTTATCGTGGTTTATTGGCCCAGCCAAGATTTTAAGATTATTTTGCCGTGCTGCAAAAGATGAACAAATTGCAGCGTCTACTTCACCTTCTGCACACATCCTTGCAGCATATGATGTACTGCTAACTTGTATCAGTTTTGCCTGTTTAAAATTCTTTCTCAAATAGTCATGGCACTGAGAAAACGCCTGCGGATGTGAGGCAATTGTTAAAATTTGTTCTTTCTCTTCTCTTGCGCAAAGATAATGCTCTACTTTCAAAACTATCTCTTTTACTATATAAACCTGGGATTTTAACAGATAATCAAGGGTTGTTGAGACGCTTCCTTCAATGGAGTTTTCAACAGGAACAACTCCAAACTCAGCTCTATTTTCTTCAATGGTCTCAAACACATCATCTATAGTCTCGCATGCGATAAGTTTTTCTCTTTCTTTGCCAAAAAATCTTCTTGCAGCTTCATATGAATATGAACCAATAGGACCTAAATATGCAACCTTCACCTTTTCACCTCATAACCTGCTTTTTATATATTTTAACATTGATTGTGAAAGTATAAAAGACAAACATATCAAAAAGGCTCCCCGCCTAAAATTTACTTTAAACTTTTCAGGCAGAGAGCCTTTTTGCTTTTGCTATACATTATATCGCTTATTTTTCACCACAAAGTTCTAAAAGTCTTTCCCATCTTCTGTCAACTTCCTGCTGAATCTGCTCAATTAAGTGTTCATTTCCCTTTTTGAACAGATGTCTGAACCTTCCTTGAGTCTTTAAAAACTCAACAACAGGAAGCTTTTCTTTTGGCTTGTATGTGAGCCTGTACTGACCATTTACAACCTCATAAAGTGGCCAGAAACATGTATCAACTGCAAGCTTTGAAATTTCAATGAGCTTTGATGTCTCATACCTCCAACCTCTTGGACATGGAGCCAAAACATTTAAAAATGCTGGTCCATCTGTATAAAGTGCCTTTTCAGCCTTTTCAATTAAGTCTTTGAGGTTTGGTGTGATGAAAGCTGTCTGTGCAACATACGGAATTCCATGCGCAACCATTATTTCTGTTAAATCTTTTCTCCACTGCATCTTACCTGGAATCACTTTTCCCTGTGGAGATGTTGTTGTATCAGCATAAAGCGGTGTAGCAGAAGATCTCTGGATACCTGTGTTCATATAAGCACCGTTGTCATAGCAGACATATACCATGTTGTGTCCTCTTTCCATTGCACCAGAAAGAGACTGAAGACCAATATCGTATGTTCCACCGTCGCCACCAAACGCGATGAACTTAAACTCGCCCTGGACTTTTCCTTTTTTCTTCAAAACCTTGTATGCAGCCTCAGCACCGGCAACTGTTGCAGCAGCGTTCTCAAACGCACTGTGGATGAATGAGTCTTTCCATGCTGTGTATGGATAGATACAGCTTGAAACCTCCAAACATCCTGTTGCAACACCAACAACAGCCCTATCTTCTGGTTTGAGTGCGCGCAGTACTGCTCTTACAGCAACAGGTGCACCGCACCCTGCACACATCCTGTGCCCGCCTGTAAACCTTTCAGGTCTTGCTGCAAGCTCTTTTATATTGTATGCCATCTTTATTTTGCACCTCCTTATTCTCTCACACCAATGTAGTTGTAAACTTCACCAACATTTCCTGTCTTGACAATGTCAAGAAGTCTGTCATAAACCTTTGCGATGTCATCTGTCTTGACATCTCTTCCGCCAAGACCATAGATGTAGTTAATAGCCTTTATACCATCTGCTCTCCCATAAAGAGCACTTGTAATCTCAGTGAAAAGTGGACCGCCAGCTGCGTTAAATCCATCTGACTTGTCCATTATAGCAACTGCTTTTAAGTGCTTGAGTGCCCCTACAATCTCATCAACAGGAAATGGTCTGAAAAGTCTTGGCTTTAAAAGACCTACCTTGTATCCTTTGCTTCTGTACTCGTCAACAACAGCCTTTGCAGTTCCTGCTGTTGAGTTCATTACAACTATTGCAACCTCTGCATCGTCAAGCTTGTATGCCTCAAAAAGACCATACTTTCTGCCAGTCAAAGCAGCAAACTCTTCTGCAATCTCAAGTACTACCTTTTTAGCGTTTCTCATAGCTTCAGCCTGCTGTCTTTTGTGCTCAAAGTAGTACGGTGGCAAATCTAACGGACCCATTGAAATTGGGTTTTGCTCGTTCAAAAGATAAAACTCTGGATTGTATTCACCTACAAACTTCTTTACAAGTTCATCTTCCAAAAGCTCTATATTCTCAACAGCATGGCTTGTGATGAATCCGTCATAGCACACCATCACAGGAAGTCTTACATCCTTGTGCTCAGCAATTCTTATTGCCTGAATCAAAGAGTCGTAAGCTTCCTGGTTGTTTTCGCAGTAAATCTGAATCCAGCCACTGTCTCTTGCACCCATTGAGTCTGAATGGTCGTTGTGAATATTAATAGGACCAGAAAGAGCTCTGTTTATAACTGCCATAACAATTGGAAGTCTCATTGACGCTGCAATGTAGAGCATCTCCCACATGAGTGCCAAACCTTGTGAGGATGTTGCTGTCATAGTTCGAGCTCCCGCAGCTGATGCACCAATACATGCGCTCATTGCGCTGTGCTCAGACTCAACAGCAACAAACTCAGTGTCTACCTCACCGTTTGCAACATATTGAGAAAAATATTGTGGCACCTCAGTTGAAGGTGTAATTGGGAAAGCGGCAACAACATCAGGGTTTATCTGTTTCATTGCAAAAGCTATCGCTTCGTTACCAGAAAGTCTATCACGAATAGCCATCTGTAGTTTCCCCTCCTTAAAATTCAAAAATTCTTATTTCTTCTCCTCTACAAAATCAAAAGCTTTAAATGGACAAACCTCTGTGCAAACCCCGCAACCTTTGCAGTGGTCATAGTCAACTCCTACCATCTTCCCATTTTCGACCTTTATTGATGAATCTGGACATACATAGAAGCAGAACAGACACTGCTTGCACTTATCTTCATGCCATACAGGTCTCATTGTTCTCCAGTCGCCTGTTTTAAAGTCCTCTGCATTACCCGGGTCAATAATTACACCTGCTGGTGTTATTTCCTTCCATGTAACATCTTCTGTTATTTTCATCTTTCTCATTATCCTTGCACCTCCTGCATTCCTCTAACAAACGCTTTGAGGTTACCCTCAATCACATCTGGCTTTGTTGCAAACTTGTGCTTGAGCGACCCTTCCATATCCTTTATTGCTTCTTCTTCAGGAATAATTCCTGTTACCTTTATAACTGCACCAAGAACAGGGATATTCGGGAAGTACTTGCCCAAACACTCCATTGAAATCTTTCTTGCATCAATTGTGTAAACTTTTCCATCAAAGCTTCCAAGCATCTTCTTTACTTCTTCAGGAGACTTTGAAGTGTTGACAATTATCGCACCATCTTTTTTGAGCCCTTTTGTTACATCAACACTTCCGATTAATGTTTCATCAACAACAACTACATAGTCAGGTTCATAAATGTTGCTGTGAATGGTGATCTTCTCATCGCTTATTCTGTTGTAAGCTGTTATAGGAGCACCCATTCGCTCTGGACCATACTCAGGAAAACCTTGAACGTATTTGCCTGTGTTGAAAGCAGCTTCAGCTAAAAGAAGTGAAGCTGTCTTTGCACCCTGGCCACCTCGACCATGCCATCTTATTTCAATCATCTTGCCCATGTTCAAACCTCCCTCAAAAAAACATTTGAAAACTTTATTTGAAAAAGATAAACTCATCACTATAAGGCTACTTACCTTTTTATTATATATTTTGAATGTTAAAAAATCAACATATTTTTGAATACACCATAATTGTATATATTTGGATTAGGGATTGCAAAGAATCTGTAAGTAGGTTATAGTAATATGGCGAGAGTTATATTATAAAACATCTTAAGTACGACATTGGAGGGCAAAAGTGAAGAGGAAAAATCTTTCAATTGTCTTAAATATCATTGCAATTGCAGGATTTATTTTACTGGCAACGGCAGTAGCCATACGATACTCTCATTTTCTTGTAAATATTGTCTCAAATCCGCAGAAATTTAAAAGCTGGGTTTTGTCTTTTGGTCATCTTGGTGTACTTGTCTTCATCCTCACTCAAATTCTTCAGGTTATTATTTCTGCTATTCCAGGTGAAGCTGTGCAAATCTCTGGCGGATACCTTTATGGTACGCTGCTTGGCACAGTATATTCGCTAATTGGCATTATGATAGGCTCTGTGTGTGTATTTTATATAACAAGGCTTTTGGGATTTGGTCTTGTGAGGAAAATTGTCTCCGAGGAAAAGCTCAGAAAATTTTACTCGCTTATTAATTCACCAAAAGGAGATATAGCCATATTCTTACTCTTTTTAATTCCAGGACTTCCAAAAGACATTCTGACATACATTGCTGGACTTTCGCCAATAAAACCACTAAGATTTTTTGCAATTGTAGCCGTTGCAAGACTGCCAGGAATATTTTTTTCATCATACATTGGAAGCAGCCTTGAAGAAAAAAACTACACAATGGCAATTGTAGTTTCTGCTGCAGCTGCTATTTTGTTTGTCTTGGGTGTGGTATACAGAGACAAAATCATAAAAACCATTCATAATTGTGTGCACAAAAAAGGTAGCAGCAATCTTTAAATGATGTACTGCTGCTACCTTTGTTCTTCCCTATTTTTACTTTATCACATCTGTACCCATATACTTTCTCAAAACCTCCGGCACAACTACAGTTCCATCTTTTTGCTGGAAGTTTTCAAGTATTGCTGCTAAGGTTCTGCCAACAGCAAGGCCTGAGCCGTTGAGCGTATGAACATAGTCAAGTTTTCCGTCTTTCCTTCTGAATCTGATGTTTGCTCTTCGTGCCTGATAGCTTTCAAAGTTTGAACAAGAGGAAATCTCAACATATCTTCCATAGCTTGGCATCCAAACTTCAATATCATATGTCTTTGCAGAAGAAAATCCTAAATCACCCGAACAAAGGAGCACAACCCTGTAAGGAAGTCCTAATTCCTTTAAAACATCCTCTGCATCAGCTGTGAGCTTTTCAAGCTCATCATAAGACTCTTCTGGCTTTGCAAATTTCACAAGCTCAACCTTGTTAAATTGATGCTGTCTGATAAGCCCTCTTGTGTCTTTGCCAGCAGCACCAGCTTCTGCCCTAAAACATGCTGAGTAGGCAACATATTTTATTGGCAAATCTTCTTCTTTGAGTATCTCTTCTCTATGGTAATTTGTAACAGGAACTTCTGCTGTTGGTATCAAAAAGTAATCATCTGTTGTCTTAAAAGCATCCTCTTCAAATTTTGGAAGCTGTCCTGTGCCTATCATAGATTTTCTCGCAACTAAAAAAGGTGGAAATATCTCGGTATATCCATGCTTTTCAATGTGAAGGTCAAGCATGAAGTTGATTAAAGCTCTCTCTAACCTTGCACCAAGTCCTCTGTAAAATGTAAAACGGCTACCCGACACCTTTGATGCTCTTTCAAAGTCCAAAATTCCAAGACTCATCCCAATCTCCCAGTGCGGTTTTACCTCAAAATCAGGAACCTTTACATCACCCCAGCGCCTTACTTCAACATTTTCTGTATCATCTTTGCCAACCGGTACAGACTCATGAGGAATGTTTGGGATTGTGAGTAAAATCTTTTCTATCTCATCTTCAACCTCTTTGACCCTGCTATCTAATTCTTTAATTTTATCAGATAGCTCTTTTAGCTCATTCATAAGCTCTGTGACATCTTTTCCTTCCTTTTTGAGCTTTGGAACCTCTTTTGATTTTTGATTCTGCAAAGCTTTCAGGCTTTCAACCTCCGCCAAAAGCTTTCTTCTCTTTTCATCAAGCTCTAAAATGGGCGCAATTGAAATGTCTTTGTTTCTCTTAGAAAGCCCTTCTTGGACCTTTTCTGGGTTTGCCCTTATATATTTTAAATCAAGCATTACACTCGCCTCTCCTTTGTAATTGTAATTTTTTAGCAAAGAAAATTGACAAACTGTATACATTTTATCATATCAGTATTTTCAGAGGTTGTAAATATTTTTTGTGCCTTTTCTCAAGCTACTTTGATTTTTGTCTCAAGAGTCTTTACAATAGCTTTAAAATGTTGTATTATATTGTTTGCAAAAATGTTGTGCGCCCGTAGCTCAGTAGGATAGAGCAATGGTTTCCTAAACCATGTGCCGGAGGTTCGAGTCCTCTCGGGCGCACCATTAACTCTTTTTAGTCTTTTCTGAAAAATCTTTATAAAAATCTTTTTCCTTTCTTTCGATATTCCCTAATTTAAGATATCATAATTGAAACTTTATAGGCAGATTGATTACAAAAGACTTTGTAAAATCTTTTTATTAAGTGAGGGTTATTTATAAATGTATTATTTGCAGTGTTTTTTATTATACATTGACTTTTCTATGTGAGTGGTATATATTTATTAAATAAATACTTTACAACAATGATGTATTTTGGATATCTATGATGACGTTGTTGAAAGGAGGTATAATATGTTTAAAAAACATACTTTTGCTTTTTTGTTAATTTTTATTTTTCTGCTAAGCTGGCCAATTAAATCAATTGCAAATGATGATTTTATTTTTCCCCAAAGCCATATTAAAAAACTATCTGAAGACGTTTTCTTTAATCCCGAGGTATATAACAAATTGCATATTGCGCGAAATGAAATTTTTGCAAGACATGGTCATATTTTTGAAAACAGAGAGTTAAGAAATTATTTTCTATCCAAAAAGCGGTACAAACCTATCCAAAAAGTGTCTTTTGCCCAACTCAATAGCATAGAAAAATACAATGTAATTCTAATTTCATATTTCGAAAAATACTATTATAAAAGCAAATTATTCATTGAGAAAAACTACAAAGACAAAATACTCTTTTTTCCGGCAAATAAAAAAGTATATTATGATCTTAATAATGACGGTATAAATGAATCTATCATTTATAAACCTTCTAATAAAGGTTTTTCTCTACAAATAAATAATCAATCAACAACAAACGAACTTTATACAAATCTACAAAATAAGTTTGCAATTGTTGATATTGACAAGTCTGATAATTACAAAGAAATTGTTATTTTTGACGAAGGTCCAAGTAATGATTACACATCAATTTTTTACCAATTTTACAATAACAAAATTACAGAAATAGGAAGTGTAGGTGGAATTTACAACATTGGACTTCATATTTATGGTAACGGTATTGTTGAAGGATTGATCCGTGCAAAACTTCTTCAAACATGGTATTTTAATGAAAAATATATTTTGAAAAATCATAAACTTGAACCAATTCCTCAAGATATTTATAAAACAAACTTCTACGTTTTTGTAAAAAAAGATATTAAACTTCACACCACAAGAAGCGAAAAAAGTAAGTGTTTCACTCTTAAGCAAGGACAAATCATAAATATAGTTGGCTGTGATAATAAAAAATGGTGCTTGATTGAAACATCTACTGGCAAAAAAGGATGGCTTCTTTTAAAAGATTTCTCTTTTCTTGTTGATAATAATATGGATGCGCGAGATGCATTAATAGGACTATGTTATGCTGACTAAACTTCTTTAAGTTTTTCATAGGAAAGTAGTAATAGGGTTGCCAGAAAATATGAGTTAACTGACAACCCTCTATTTTTCATCACATTATATGGAGTGGTTTATCATAACTTAAATTTGGCATTCTTTATATATTCAGTAAATACCCGTTTTTCTTCAGCCAATCTTCATATTTTTTGTAATCAGGCATGAGAAGTTTTACCTTTGTCCAAAAATTCTTTCCATGATTTTTCTCTTCAAGATGCACAAGCTCATGGACAACAACATAGTCTATTACAGACAGCGGTGCCATAATAAGCCGCCAAGAAAAGTTCAAGTTACCCTTTGCAGAACAAGAACCCCATCTTCTTTGTGCATTTGTTATATGTACTTTGTTGTATTTAAAACCTCTTTTTTGAGCCCACCAGTTTACTCTCTCAAGAATCTTCTCATAGGCAGCTTTTTTATACCAATCTATGAATACTTTCTTAGCTTCTGGCAAAGCGCTTCTTGAGAGATAAAACCCATTTTCAAATTTGAGTGGTACATCTTGGTCTTCCACTATGTGCAGTTTATAATACATGCCTAGGTATAAAAACTCTTCTTCGCTGACAAATTCCTTTGGCAAGGTTTTGGGATCTCTTGCTTCTATCTCTTTCTTTCTCTTGTCAATCCACTTTCTATGTTTTTGAATAACATCCCATATTGTTTTTTCATCCACATGAAATGGAGCTTTGACTATGAGTGTGCTATTTTCTGTCATTTGCAAAGCTATGGTTTTTCTATTTGAGCGGATTATTTTTTCAATTTTAACATCTACCATAATATCGCTTCCCGCAAGGAAATAAAGACATACATCACTTTACCCTCTTCAACCTTGTATTCACAGTAACACCAGGAATTCTTCCCCTTTTGGCAACAGGCTTGCCGTCAACCTCTTTTATATCCATCGTCATGTCAATTGGAGGTGCACCAGAAATATAGCTTCCAACACCAAAAGCATCTGCCCCTGCTTCTGAAAGTATTTTTATTTTTTCAGGATCAAGTCCGCCGGACACAAAAATCTTGACATGATCAAAGCCTTCTAAATCAAGCCTTTTTCTTACCTCATAGACAAGCTCAGGTGTAACCCCGCCTCTTTCACTTGGCGTATCAAGTCTTATACCATACAACTTTTCTTTTAGCAATTTTGCAACATCTAAAGCTTCTTGAGCTTCGTCCTTAAAAGTATCAACAAGAATGATACATGGTGAATCTTCAGGAATTACCTTATCGTACGCAATTGCAACCTCCTCTGTAGACCCCGCAATCAATATTGCAGCATGAGGAATTGTTCCCGATGGGGAAATTCCCAATATTTTTGCTGCCAATATGCAGCTTACCCCATCAGCGCCGCCCACTTTTGCTGCCCTTTCCATCACAGGCGCAACAGACGGGTGTATATGCCTTGCACCAAAACATAAAATGGGCTTTTGTCCCGCTGCCTCTTTGCATCTTCTGGCTGCTGTTGCCCATGCTGATGAACTTGCAAGTATACCAAGAATAGGTGTTTCATAAATTCCAAAGTCTACATATCTTCCTTCAATTCTCATTACAACCTCTTTTGCAGAAAAGTTTTCCCCTTCTTCAAGAGAATACACGTTGCAATCAACATCTTTTAAAAGATTTAAAACCTCTGGAAGACCACAAAATATTCCTTCTCTTCTTGCAAAAATTTCAGCTTTAACATAGGCATCCTCTCTTTTAAGATACTTCAAAACTTCAAGTGTTTTTATAAAGTATATATCTGTAGTCAAACCCATTTTAATCTCTTCATGTTGGGCAGAAAAAAATAATCTTTCATCTTCAACTTTGAATTTTTCAATATCATCAAGTCTACTAATCCTCATAGGCTCTGCTCCCTTCCTTTAAAAATTTTTGTTTTAGTAGCCATAACATCTCAAACCTCAAATTCTTCATCTATGACCTCAGCTTCAATCAAAAGATTTTTATCCTCTAAAATCTCTTTTGTGGTGCCAATCTTAAGTATTCTGTGGTCTGGTGAAAGCAAAATTGTGTAGTCAGCCAAGCGAAAAAGCAAGTCAAAGTGGTGTGTAGAAACAATTAGAGTTTTTCCAACATCTTTGAGCTGTTTTAAAATCTTTGCAAAAAACCTTATGCTTTTGGGGTCAAGGTCGTTTGTCGGCTCATCAAGTATTAAAACCTCTGGGTTGTTTGCAAGTATTGAAGCAAGCGCTACCCTTTTTTTCTCCCCACCGCTCAATGTCAGTATATCATTTTCAAGTAAATTATCAATCCCCAGAAACTTCGCTACTTCCAAAACTCTTTTTTGGATTTTGCTTTCATCACTCATAAACTGTCTTGGCCCAAAAGCAATCTCATCAAACACAGTGAGATTAAAAAGCTGAAGTTCTGTCTCCTGAAACATATAACCTACCTTTTTGTAAAATCCGTTTTTGAAAAGCTCATCAAAAGAGGTTTTATCAATTTTTTTATCGTAAAAATAAAGCTCTCCTTCAAAATCAAGTATGATTCCAGAAAGTATTTTCATTAGTGTAGTTTTACCACTTCCGTTGCAACCTACAAGCGCAAAAGCCTTTCCTTTCTCAATCTCAAAGCTTGCTACTTCAAGAATGGTTTTGTTGTTTACCCTGTATGTTATATTTTTCCCTCTAAACACTGCGCTCATCTTAAAATCCTCTCCAAAATGCTCATAATAATTAGGAAAAATACTACCAAAAGTTCTGGGATGGTAAGTTTGAATCTATACACTAATTTAATATTGCGAGATGAAAAGCCGCGCGTTTTCATAGAAATATAAGTAGCCTCTGAAATATATATGGTCTTTTGAGCAATGGCTCTTATCATAGATTTTACAAAATCTAATCTATTCCTTGATACACCCACTGTCCTTATCTTCTTTGCGAACAAAATATCTGTAATTGTGTGCAAAAGTACAAAGATGTTCCTTATCGTGAGCTCAACAAGCCACATAAATTCTCTAATTCCCCCAAAAAAAGAAAAAGGCTTAAAAAGCCTGTCAATTCTTGAGTTATATATTACAACCTCACCTGTCATTATAATGATGCCCGTCTTTAAAACCTGCATAATAGCGGGAATAATATTCTTTGTTATAAGCATATAAGGGATGCTTATGATAAATGTACCAAGCGGCACAAACGCCCAAGATGAAACAATCAATGCCTTGATATCAGCTTTTGATATTGCTGCAGCTACCAATACAAAAGTAAAAGCAACTGCTAAAAACAAAATACTATCAGAAAGGCTTACCAGTAAACTAAACCATATTAAAAACAAAAGCTTTGCCCATTCGTCAATCCTTGTAAATAAACTTTTGTTTCTTTTGAAAAACCACTGAGAAATTTTTAAGTAACCAGAAAGACTCTTTTCCACATATCCCTCTTTTGCAACTTTGACTTTTGCGTTATCTTCTTCTTTCAAAAAATCTGGCAGCACTTTAGCTTACTTCCTTTCAGTCATTAAACGTTTTAATAAGAAAAATATGGCGAATATCACTGCCATTCCAATCAGTGCTGATAAAATATAGCCAATATACTGGTTGTGAATGAACTTAACTGAATAGTCATCAAAAAGGTCAAATTTATAAACCTCAGCATACTTTTTTAACCCCTCAGGCACAAACCCCAGCATCTTTTTTATTTCTTCCTGACTCCACTCGCCAAACGCCGGGTTTTGTGTCAAAAGCCCAAGCGGGGTCAAAATAGCAAGGGCAAACAGAGTTATTAATACCGTTTTAAAGTTATTACCAACTCCCTTTTTCATAACATAAACCACCCCTTTAAGTTACTTTTTTATTTTAGCAAAATTTTTTAAAGGTGAATATAGCAAAACTGTCAAAACTGCTTCAACCACCCCAACAATCAAAAGGTGTGGAACCATCATAGCAGGAATGGTTGTTTTCAGGTCGTACATAAAATACAACGGTTTCCCTGCTTTTGTAAATAAAATTGGTTGAAGTCCAAGCTCAACTGCTGTCAAAAGTGCAGCTGCATTTGTTGAAATGTATGTGCTTATAAACATTCTAACCTTTTCATTCTTGAGATTAGCCATTTTCAAAAGGCTGTCGACAAAAACAGTAACCAGCGGAATAGCAACAGCCATGTTAAACACATTTGTTCCAAGTGCCAAAATTCCTCCATCTCTGAACAAAAGAGCCTGGATTATCAAGACCACTGCCGATGCTATAATTGAAGCAAACGGCCCGAACAGATAGGTTATAAGTGGTATTCCAGTTATGTGAGCAGAACTGCCACCCACTACCGGAAAGTTGAACATCATAACAATAAATGTAAATGCCGATGCCACTGAAAGATGAACAAAGGTCTTTTCGTCAACTGATTTTTTAAACTTTGTAAATGCAATGCTAACTGCTGCCACAGATGCAGCATAAAATGTAGCACAAGTTTGCGGACTCAAATAACCATCAGGAATGTGCATTTGTACTTTTCCTCCTTTTTTTAAAGTATTTGTGAAAAAATAAAAAAGCCCACGAAAAGCTGTTTACTTTAACCCTTCGTGGGCTTTCATTCAAATATTTAATTTACCTTGCACCATTCACTTGCATCGCTGTTTTTAATTTTACCATACAACGCGATTACTGAGCAATAGTTTCTGTGGAAAGATAGTTTACCCTAAAAACATCCATTTGAGCAACTTAGAAAGATATTGAGAGTTTAATATCCTCAGATGCACTTTATCAAAGTCTGTGCCCCATCTAAACCATCTGCTAAAACTTCCAATTTGATTTCTCCCTCTTTGCCAATGCTTTTTACTATTGCAAGTGCATGTCCTTTGTAGAGCCTTCTCTCTCGGCTAACAAATGGTTCTGTTGACAAAGGATTGCTACTTCCTAAAGCGACAAGTTCACCGACGCCTTCAACTTCTACAACTATTCTGTTATCTGCGTAAGGTACTTCTCTTCCATTCTTATCTACTGCCATTATTTTTATGTAGCATAAATCACCATAAGAAGAGGAAATAATTTCTCTGTCAGCAAACAATTTTAAGGCTGCGGGCTTACCTGTCGTTTCTATCCTGTCTCTGCCAATCTCCCTACCATCTTTATATGCTACAGCTTCCACTACCCCTGGTTCATAAATTGTGTCATAAACCGTTTTAAATTGAGTGATAGTCCCGGCTTCTTTTCTTCCCAAACTTCGGCCGTTTACAAACAGCTCAACCTCATCTGCATTTGCATAGACATGTATCGCTATTGCCATCCCTTCACATCCAGGAAAAGTGTAGCTTCGTTCAACTGGCTCCCATGCCCAAGGTTTAAAATATAGTTTTTTGCCATAAACTTGCGGTGGAAGTATTACAATATATGGGTCTTTTCTGTTTCCCCAAACAACATCTCTATAATACGATTGAGGACGTTTTTCACCACAAATATCAATATCTCCACAATTTGCTAAAAACCATGGATAAGACCCGCAAAAAGATTTAAGATCATCTGCTTCAATACTTACCCTACCAAGACCTGCTTCGCCTAAATAATCAATGGCCGTCCACACAAAATCACCTATAACATTTGAATTTTCTATTGTTTGTTTCCAGTTTTTAAAAAGAGTATACGGATAAGTTTCTGTACCACAAATTATCCGGTCAGGATATTTGTATCTATCATATTCATATCTATCTACTTTATAGTTATAACCAACTACATCCAAAAACCTCGAAAACTTTTCTGAAAACTCGCCCCATTTATCTTCAATAACATCTGCTTCTTGTTTAAGCATTCTAATTACATAGTTACCTTCTTCAATTATAGCAAAAAGTCTTTTATAATCATCCGGAATTGCGCACAGTGCCGCTGTTACCAGCCTTGATGAATCCAAACTCTTTACCTTTTTTGCTAATCGTTCACACCATGAGTATATTGAGTAGCCGCTATCATCATCAACATCAACTCCAACTCCCCATGTAATCTCGTTTCCTATTGACCACATTATTATCGAAGGATGATTATAGTCCCTCATTATGGTGGACTCCAAATCTTCTTCCCAGTACTTGTCAAAAAATAGATGGTAGTCAAAACTAACTTTTCCAGCATGCCATACATCAAAAAATTCTTCTATCACCAGCATTCCTAATCTATCACATGCATCCAAAAAAGCTGGAGCAAATGGATTATGTGCAAGTCTTACTGCATTGAACCCAGAAGCTTTTAAAAGTTCTACTTTTCTCTCTTCTGCCCTATCGTAACTCGCACTTCCAAGCGGTCCGTTGTCATGATGAATACAGCCGCCTTTTAATTTTAATGGCTTACCATTTAATTTAAATCCTTCATTGGGATTAACCTCAATTGTCCGAACTCCAAACAATGTAGAAGCACTATCTTCGATACTCTCATCACAAACAATAGTTGCTTGAATTTTATAAAGATATGGGTCTTCTATATCCCAATATTTAAATGGTTTTAGTTCTAAGGTTTTGGCAATTACCTTTTCTTCACTTTTACCAATCAAAAACCTCTCTTCACTGCTGAGAATTAGTTTTTCCTCTTTTGAAAATACATCAAATTTTATTACTCCTTTAACTTTCTCATTGACACTGTTGACAACCACAGCTCTTATTTCTAATATCGCAGTTTCATTTTCAATTGCTCTGGTTTGAACATGCAAATGCCACGGTTTTATATACACCTTGCCACCAATATGTAACCACACATGCCTGTATATACCACAACCTGCGTACCATCTTGAGCTTGGCTTATGAGTATTTTCTACACGCACAATAATAATGTTCTTATCATCAAACTTGACATGCTTTGTTATATCAACCAGAAAACTTGTATATCCATTGAAGTGTTTTGCAACCAATCTACCATTTACAAAAACCTCGGCTATACCCATAACTCCTTCAAACTCAAGTATTAAGTTTTTGCCTTGCCATTGCTCATCTAAAATTAATTCTTTTTTGTAATACAAGCTGCATCCCGCAGTATACCCTTCACCAGCACCTGAGGGATTGAGCTCACTTCTTTCCTTCTCAATTACAGCATCATGCGGCAGATCTACCTTTTTCCACTCATATTCTGAACTTGTTAAGTTTAATACATTTACAAAACCAAGCTCAAGATATTCCCATGACCTGTCCAAATTTATTTTCTGCATTTTCGAAACTCAACAACACCTTGAGCCGCTTCAAAAAAGCAGCGGCTCAAGATGGCTGGGGTATTTATAGTCCGCCATATCAAAGCCTCCCAGCCCCAGCAGGCGGTTTTCGGGACAACTGTTTTTTGGTTATAACTTATCTCTTCATTTCATCCTTGACATCTTGTCAATTGCCTCCCAAAGCCCGTTCAAATACGCAATGCCAAGGGCTCTATCATAAAGTCCATAACCAGGTCTTCCTTTTTCGCCCCAAATCATCCTTCCATGGTCAGGTCGCAAATACCCGTCAAAACCTATGTCGTATATAGCCTTCATAATCTCAAACATGTCAAATGAACCATCTGTCGACAGGTGTGATGTCTCGTAAAAAGACCTCTCTCCCGTAAATTTTATATTCCTCACATGCATAAAATGTATTCTTCCCATCTTGCCAAAATATCTTATAAGCTCCGGAATGTTGTTTTCCCTGTTTGCTCCAAGCGACCCTGTGCACAAAGTCAACCCATTGTACGGACTGTCAACTGCTTTTAAAAACTTTTCTATATTTTCCTTGTTTGTTACAACCCTTGGAAGACCAAAAAGTGACCATGGCGGGTCATCTGGATGTATTGCCATTTTCACATCGCACTGCTCACACACAGGAATTATATTCTCCAAAAAGTATATGAGATTCTGCAAAAGCTTATTCTCATCAACATCCTTGTACATCTCAAACAGGCTCTGGAGCTGTTTTAACCTGTAGCTCTCCCACCCAGGAAGAGAAAATCCTTGGGAGCCTCTTTCCATGCTTTTTACAAGTTCATCCGGCGTGAGATTCTTGAGCATATCATGATTGTATTCCATAACCTCAGAACCATCAGGGAGCTTTTTTGCAAGGTCTGTCCTCAGCCAGTCAAATACAGGCATAAAGTTATAACATATTACCTTTACACCCGCTTTTGCCAAGTTCCTTATGGTCTGTTTATAGTTTTCTATATACCTGTCTCGACTTGGAAGACCAAGTTTTATGTCCTCATGGACATTTACGCTTTCTATTACCTCAAACTTCAGCCCTGCATCTTCTACCATTCTTTTTAGCTCAAAAATCCTATCTTCCGGCCATACCTCTCCAACTGGAATATCAAAAAGCGCTGTCACAACACCATATATACCTGGAATCTGGCGTATATACTCAAGAGGAATATTATCGTCCTTTGGACCAAACCACCTAAATGTCATCTTAAAACCCATTTTTTTAAACCCCTTTCTTTTTGAAAATCTTTTAACTTACATACTTTTGCAAGGTTTTTCTCACAGCTCCAATGCCTTGTATCATCTCTTTGAAATATTCCACTACCTTCTGAGACAGTCCCACTTTAAACAAGTCAACCCTGAAAATAACCTCATTTGCCAGAATTGGTCTTAGCCTTTCTTCTAAATCCTCATACTCTTTACCAAGCACTATACCCTCAAGATGTTTTTTAAGCTCAAGTATAAGTGGGTCCGGGCTTGGCTCAAAAGTTTTCCCTTCATCATCAATGCACATCAAATACCTCAGCCATCCTGCTATTACAAGAGGGATGTATCTGAGGCTTTTCACATCTAAATCTGGGCTTTCTGCGTACGCTTTTATAGTCTCTCCAAATCTAATTGGCATTTTTTGTGACGTGTCTGTTGCAATCCTCTGTGGTGTGTCAGGTATATATGGGTTTGGAAATCTTTCTTCTATTACTTCCTTTATATACTCCCTCGGATTTATTATCTTCGGGTCAACAACAACCCTCAATCCCTCATCATATCCAATCTTTTCGATAAGCCTTTTTAGATGCTCATCTTTTACCTCTTCATAAATTGTCTTATACCCAAGCAAACAGCCAAATATAGCCAAAGCCGTGTGAAGAGGATTCAAACATGTCTGAACCTTCATCCGCTCAGAGTCTTCTACTGTCTTCCTATCTGTCATAAACACTCCTGCTCTTTCCAGTGGCGGTCTTCCATTTGGAAAATTATCTTCTATTACAAGATACTGAGCCTTTTCTGTATTGACAAATGGTGCAATGTACGTATTTTTTGATGTGCAAATGATATCCATATTTTCAAGTCCATCTTCCTCTAAAAGCTCTTTTATTCTTTCTGACGGTCTTGGGACAATCTTGTCTATCATGCTCCATGGGAAACTTACCACAGAAGAATCGTTCAAGTATTCAACAAAATCCTCTTCAACAAGACCTCTTTTTGCCCACTCTTTGGCTATTTGAACTATCGAGCTTTGCAGCTTTTCACCATTTTTAGAACAGTTGTCAAGGCTCACATATGCAATTGGTTTTCTGCCGCTTTTGTATCGAACATATGCCAGGGCTGCAACCTTGCCCATCGAATTTTTTGGACTTTGCGGCCCATTTTCTATATCCTCTTTTACTGCAGGCAGATAGTCTCCTTTGAGGTCAAACAGGTTGTATCCCTTTTCTGTTATTGTGAATGTCACCAGCTGAAGAGATGGGCTTTCAAATATTTGGCAAAGTCTTTGCCAGTCTGCTTCAAAGCTTTTGTCACACTTTAGCCCTTCTGTAATGCTTGCAATTACTCTTTTTTCTAAATTGCCTTTTGCATCAGATGTCACAACTAAACAGAGATTGTCATAAGGTTTGTATATTTTGTCTATTATCTCATAGTCAAAAAGCTCTGCTGCGATTACTCCCCTGTCAAGCTCTCCTCTTTCGATTAAATCCTGGGCTATTGCTGCAATGTATCCTCTAAAAATATTGCCTGCTCCAAAATGAAGCCAGATAGGATCTTGGTAAGTAGCACTTTTTACTTTTTCAATATCAAATTGAGGCAATACAATATTGGCATTTTGCCATAAATCTTGCTTTGAGATATCTTTTCTCTTTAGCTCAAACATCTCAACTTCTCAACCTCACTTTCTTTTAAAAAATATTCTATTTTATCTTATGGATATATTACTCTTCCCTTTTCATCAGGTATTCCTGTCTTTCTATAAAAATATGTGTTGATAACATCTCTCCATTCTATTGCATGTTCTTTTTGCATCTTTAATCTCTCATATACTCTGTTGAAAATTTCATCATCAATCTTTCCTTTTAGCTCTTTCCACTTTTCTATAAGCTTATCTACCATCTCAGCTCCTTCAAAGTGAGAGTCATACATAAACTGTATTAGTGTCTTTCCATTTTTAAGCCTAAAATCATACGGCACTCTGTGGAAAAATAGAAGAAGTTCTTCAGGACATTTATTTATATCATCGAATATTTCCTGCCAAGGCTTGTGATACTGCAATGTATAACCTGTTCCTCTTGAAGTTCTGTCAACCCCAATTGCTTTTGTGTCTGCCCGGTGATACGTCCCCCACTTTGAATACTCATACCCTTCCGGGTTTGGACCATAGTGATGACCTGGATTTACCATCCAGCCAAGCCCAAGCGGCGTTGTATATTTTTCGTAGATGGCGTGAGAATTAATAAGCATCCATAAAATGTTTTCAACTACCTTTTTGTCATCTCCAAATGTTAAAATAGTCCACTCTCTTGCTATATCTTCAATCTTTCTGTCCGGGTCCCACGCAAGTTTTCCAAACGTCCACAGATTCGCCTGCGCAAGGTCATGGCCCGTCCAGTTTATGCTATCCCCAATGTTTGAAACACCGGCAAATCCTGCATATTTCCTTCCAAACAGACTTCCATCCACTATTCTCTTTACATATGAACCTTTTCCTTTGCAGTAGGTGTCAAACTCTAAAATCTCTTTCCATAGCGTCCCCAAATAGCAAAGGTGAATTTGCTGCCCCGTATATTCTTGTGTTATTTGAAACTCCATCATCTGGTTTGTCTTTTCCATAGCGCCAAAAAGAGGTGAGACAGGTTCCCTTACCTGAAAATCCATCGGACCATACTTTATTTGTAAAATGACATTTTCTGAAAACCTTCCATCAAGTGGTTTAAAGTTGTCATATGCAGCCTTTGCCCTGTCTGTCTTTGTATCTCTCCAATCCTGCAGGCAATTGTAAACAAATGCACGCCAGATGACAACTCCTCCATAAGGCAAAAGTGCCTCTGCCAGCATGTTTGCTCCATCTGCATGTGTTCTACCGTATACATACGGCCCTGGATTGAACTCAGAGTCAGCTTTTACCAAAAATCCACCAAAGTCTGGTATGTAGCTGTAAATAGTTTTTACAGTGTCCTTCCACCACTTTTGAACGTTTTTGTCAAGCGGGTCTGCAGTGTCAAGACCTCCAATGTAAATTGGACTTGCAAAGTTTATGCTAAGATAAAGTTTTAT
Source organism: Caldicellulosiruptor acetigenus (assembly GCF_026914305.1). Taxonomy (NCBI): domain Bacteria; kingdom Bacillati; phylum Bacillota; order Caldicellulosiruptorales; family Caldicellulosiruptoraceae; genus Caldicellulosiruptor; species Caldicellulosiruptor acetigenus. Next base: position 1,828,252 of record NZ_CP113866.1, read on the forward strand.
ACCATAGAGTCGGAATATTTCTGCTATTTTTGAAAGGTCATTTAGGTATTTTGGTGTAATCAACCATATGGCTTTATCTCTTACATTTACATTGTTTATCACAACACCATTTATTCCAATTGAGGCAAGAAGCCTTGCATAATCCCCTATACGTTTATAAATGCGTTTTATCCTGCCGTGTGAAAAAAATATTGATTTACCTGCATATCCTCTCTCAACACTTCCATCCATATTATCCCAGTGATTAATAATTCGCAGGGGTGCCTTTGGATTTTCTATACAATTGAGTTCATTTAATTTTGTTTTAAGTCTAAATTTGTTTATCAAATGGAATATCCCATATATTATCCCTTTTTCACTTTTTGACGCAACAATAATGTATTTTTTCTTATTTTCATCTATAACTTTTATTATAAACCCTTCCTCACCTAATGCTTCTTTTTCAACATCGGTTATAAAAGCTTGAAGATTTTCATTTGTCACTTTTCCCAAAACAATTCCATTGTCCACATAAAGATTCAAAGCACTGTTTAATCTTGGCTCAGTCCCAAACAGTACACTTAAAGCCATTTTAAGCTCATTTCCTGCATTTTGAAAATATATATTCTTCTCCAACAACACTATATGTTCCAAAAATTTTTCAACTTCCCAGACATATTCTTTCTTTTCTATAGGTTTATAAGAAAGCCAACACATAGAATATTTGGGGTTACTGCTGCTTGATAAAATCATAGCAAATCCCAGCCTCCCGCAGATTTTTAGAAAACGATTTCTTAAAATACCATAGAAAATTAATCTTCATTGACAGAAACAGAATTTCTAAATTTGGAAGGACTTTTCCCTACATACTCTTCAAATTTTAATGCAAAATAGTCAGGGTCACTATAACCCACTTCCTTTGCTATTTCATAAATCTTCTTATCAGTCTTTAAGAGCAATCTTTTTGCATTTTCAATACGCACAAAATGTAGATATTTATTAAACGGCATATTAAAATGTTTTTTGAACATCCTTCCTAAATATATGGGATTAATATAAAACTGTTGGGCTATGCTTTTTATTGTTAAGTCTCTGTTGTAGTTTTCTTTTATAAACAACTCTATTTTCTTCATAAAGCTTGAGCCATTAAATTTGGAGTTCTGGTCAATGCAATTTATCACCTGGTCTAAAATTTCCATGACTTTGGAAATGAATTTGCTTTTCTGTATGTCTGTCCTAAATATAAACTTTATACTATCAGTTTCGAATAATTGGTATACTTCAAAGTAATCTATTATTTCAAGCACAGCAAAGAGAATATAACCTTTTATTACTTCTGGTGATACTTTATTGTTCTGACACTCATCAAAAAACCTTGAAAGTTTTACATTTATATCTTCAAATCGCTTTTCTTCAATTAGTCTTATCAGCTCTTTTGAAAGTTTTTTATCCTCAAGGTAATGTTCAAATTCCCCTATCTCTGATGCCTCAATGACACCACTCTTTTCGTAAAATTGGGCAAAGTTGAATTTTCTCAAAAGCTGTTTATACAACGTATGTATTTTCTGCGCAGAAACATACTCCTGCACAATTATTGCCTGCAAATTTAATATGTCTCTTATCTCGTCAAAAACCTGTTTAACTAAACTATTTTTCTTATACCCTTGAATGGTGTTTACTACAAAAAGTAAGTTAAAGTAACTATCCCAATAACATTTAATCTCTATACCTTTGTCCAAATACTTGGTATTTACACTTTTTTCTGTTTCCATTAATTTCTCATAAATGGTCAAATCATCTTCATATTGAAAAGCTTCCTGTTTTGAAATTCCAAGATATTTTTTCATTCCATCTTCACTACTACTCACAAGATAATCACCATTTTGTATCTCAAGAGCTTTTATAAAAGCTGAGTTCCTTCTCACATATTCAAATAATTCTTTCTTTTTATAGTCTTCCTTTTCGCTTGATATCCTCGTTTTTATCCTCTCTAAGGTTTGAATAAGCTCATTCTCATCTATAGGTTTTAATAGATAATCATTTACACCATACTTTATAGCTGCCTTTGCAAATTCAAACTCATTGTACCCACTGATAATTATTATTGCTGGTTTGTTTTCAAACTCCTCTGAGACTCTTCTTATCAGCTCAATTCCATCCATTACTGGCATTTTTATATCTGTTATTATTACATCCACCTTCTCACTTTTGAGGATATCAAGGGCTTCCTGACCATTTCCCGCTTCATATGCAATTTCAAATCCAAGCCTTTCCCAATCAATAAGTTTAATTATACCCTTTCTCATGAAAATTTCATCTTCTACCAAAAGAATTTTTATCATGGTTTGCACACCCTCACTATATTTTATGAACAAACACTGGCAACTCTAAAGGAAGTTTGATAATAACCTTTGTGCCTTTCTGAAAAGAACTTTCAATATAAAACTCAGCATTGTCGTTGTAGTACAGCATTAATCTTCTGTAAACGTTTTTAAGCCCAATACTTTTATCATACAATGGATTGTTAAGATTAGCATAAAGCTCCTCAAGCTTTTTCTTGTCCATCCCTATGCCATTGTCAGAAACTTCTATCATTAACTTTACACCCTCTTTTTTTACCCTAACCGTTACTCTGCCACTGTCTTCTTTTTCCTCTATACCATGTATACATGCATTTTCAACAAGCGGCTGAATTGTCATCTTAGGAATTAAACAGTTTTTAGCATCTTCTTCTACAAAAATTTCATATGTCAACTTTTCACCAAATCTGTATTGCTGTATTTTCAAAAAATCTTCTACAAAATTGATTTCTTCCTGAACTGTGGTTATATCATTTCCCCAATAAATAAGCCTCCTTAAAGTCCTTGTCAAGTACTTAATTATCTCAGCTGTCTCCAGTTCATTCTTTAAAACAGAACGCATTCTTATAGAATCCAGTGTGTTGAAAAGGAAATGCGGATTTATTTGACTTTGCAAAGCATTTATCTCTGCCTGTTTCTTTTCCACTTCAAGTGTCTTCTTTTGAATTTCAGAAAGCATTTCCTTCTCTATTAGTTCCTTGAGTCTTACAGTCATATTGTTAAATTCCCTGATTAGGCTGCCAATCTCATCATTCCCTTCCCTGCATGTCAGAATCTCGAAGCGCTGCTTTTTCACCTTTCTTATGTGTCTTTCCAAAAGCTCTAATCTATTTGATAAGGAAGTAGTTATAACCCTTATCAAAAAGGTTGCAAATATCAAGCTTAAAAGCGAAATAAGTAATATAAACTCGATAGCCCTGTATATTTCTCCCATCATATACGAGCGTGAAAATACTCCTACCAGTTTCCAGCCACTCAAAAGAGTTATATCCAGATTATTTACAAATACATACGACCCTTTTGGCACAAATTTACTCGTTTCAAACTTTACAAACGGCTTGGTGAAGATTAGATTATTGTATGTATGGGCTGCAATTATTCTGTTGCTGCTGTCCAGCAAGTAAATCTCTCCGCCAAATACCTCAAAATTTATGGAATTGAAAAAGCTTGAAAGATAAATGTCAATTTTAGCTATTTTGGTATATTTGCTATTGTTCCCTGTTGACGTACTTCTTTGCTCGTATTGATTGAGATTTCTTAACAGCGACACATATCCTTCTTCTCCATTTACTCCACTGTCGCTGGTTGGTATTACAACTATCCCCTGCGGATTATTAATTACTTTATCATACCATTCCTTAACTTCTTGAATATTTAGTTTTCTATAACCGTCACTGTTCAAAATTGTGGAATTGTTTGTATATATTGTAACGCGAGCAATATTTGAATACACATTTCTACCCTGATATATCCTATTTCTCAGATATTGAACATAATTAGAGTAAAAATCATCCATACCATGGTAATCAATGTCAAGCATATCGTTAAGTAAATCATCGGTATACAATGTATTTGAGTACAATATAGCTTCATCAATAACCCTTTTCACATTTGTATTTAAGATATTAAATGCACTTTTTATCTGATTTATTTTCTGCTGCTGAAGATTCTTTACAATGAAAATGGTAAAAATAAAATGGCTCACTATTGTGGGGATTAAAACACAGAGGATATATACAAGAAGCAGCTTTTTTCTGACAGAAAGATTATCTAATTTATCAAGCAGCCTTTCTTTTGAGAATTTAAAAAATTTTTTTAGCACTTTGTTCCACCACAAGCTTTATATCTCCTAAGTTTAATTATATCATAATACGCAATAATATTAACTGTATTTATTTACCCATAAAAAATAAATCAAAGTGGGCGAAAATCACCCACTCCAAACAATTTCAATTATTCTCCTTTCACACTGCCAAGAGTAAGACCCTTTACAAAATATCTCTGTAAGAATGGATATACCATAATAATCGGAGCTGTTGCAACAATTGTCATACTTGCTCTTACTGAGTTTGGAGTAACCTGCTGAGTTTCAGCCATTGCTCCCATTTGATAGTCAGGATTTCTTCCAACCTGCATGCTTACAGATGCCAGAATTTTTTGAAGCTCATACTGAAGGGTACTCAGGTCAGGTCTTTGTGAGTTAAAGATATATACATCAAACCACGAATTCCAATGTCCAACGCCTATAAAGAGTGCTATTGTCGCAACTGCTGGCAGGGTAAGTGGAAAGATTATCTGCCACAAAATTCTAAATTCACTTGCTCCATCAATCTTAGCAGATTCAATCAAACTTGAAGGAAGCGACTCTATATAGCTTCTGACCACAACAACATTAAACATTCCTAAAAGTGCTGGTACAATATAAACCCAAAATGTGTTTAAAAGTCCGAGCGACCTATACAATAAGTAGGTTGGAATTAAACCTGCTCCAAAATACATAGTCAAAACCATTATTGCAGAAAACGGACGTCTTAACACAAAATCTTTTCTTGACAGAGGATAAGCAACAAACATTGTACAAATAATACCCAAGACTGTACCAAGAACTGTTCTTGCAACAGATACTAAAGCTGCATTATAAATCTGTGGATTACTAACAATAATTTCGTAATTCTTCAAAGTCCATTTTCTTGGCCAGATATAAATCCCACCACGAACTGTGTCAAGAGCATCATTAAACGAAATTGCAAGAACGTTCAAGAAAGGATATAAAGTAACAATACCCACAAAAATCAGACTTATATAAACAACCAAGTCAACGATAATATCCTCGGCTGTTTTTTTCTTAAACATCTCAAACATTCCCTCCTGTTTATATAGTTGAAAAACCTTGCCAAGACTTTACTATACCACAGTGGATGCATTCAATTTTGCAGCAACCTTATTTGCAAACAAAACAAGCAAAATACTTACAACGCTCTTGAACATACCAGCAGCTGTAGCATATGAATATCTGTACATTGTAATACCATAGTCAAGAACGTATGTGTCAAGAATTTGAGAGTAATCCTGAACAAGCGGGTTTCTGAGCAAAAGAACCTGTTCAAAACCAGCATTCAAGAGCCAACCAACGTTGAGAATAAGAAGCATGCTAATTGTTGGTGCAATCCCTGGCAGTGTTACATACCTTATCTTTTGCAATCTTCCACAACCATCCACACTTGCAGCATCATAAAGTTCCGGGTCAATACTTGTCATTGCAGCCAAATACACTATAGCATTCCATCCTGTTTCCTTCCAAACATTCGAGAGAGCCAATATCCACCAGAAATAATGTCCTTCGCCCATCCAAACAATTGGCTGTTTTATTATCTTAAGTGACATTAAAATTTGATTGAGTATACCTGACTCAGGTGAAAGCACACTTATAACTATACTCGCCGCCACAACCCAAGAAACAAAGTGAGGAAGATATGAAATTGTTTGAATGGTTCTTTTAAATAACATATTCTTAACTTCGTTTAGCATCAACGCAAGTAAGATAGCTGCTGCAAAGGACGTAACAAGCTTTAAAAAGCTTATAACAATTGTATTTCTCATAGCAAGCCAAAAACCAGAGTCACTAAACAAATCTTTAAACTGTTGCAATCCTACCCATTCTGAACCCCACACACCCTGGAAAGGCCTGTATTCTTTAAATGCAATGACCCACCACCAAAGAGGTATGTAGTGAAACAGTATAACATAAAGTACAAACGGGAATATCATCAAAACTAATTCTTTTTGTTCCTTTACTTTTTGCCAAAAAGTTTTTTTCGAGTCGGTGTAATATACTGCGTCCAAAGCAATTACCTCCTTTGAAAACTTTCATTCCTCTATATTGTAAGTACCCATTAAAAGCAGTGTTAAACCACATAAAAACAAAAATTTTATATAAGGGAAGAGGTAACTTCTTTACCTCTTCCCTTATCCATTTTTACACAATATTACTTAACTTTGATTCCGTACCAATCAGCCATTCTCTGTCTCATTTGCTCTGTATAGAATTCTTCAATTGGCTTTGTATTTATCTTTGCTCTAACCTCTGCCTTGTACTTGTTCCACACCTCATCATATTTGCCTTTTGGAGCCATTATAAGCATTGGTATATACTTTCTTGCAAGGTCGTTAGCAATATTGAGTGGTACCTGGATTTCTTTTTGCTTTTCTGGTGGAATGTTAATTTCCCAAGCATATCCCCAAGGTGGAGATTCAGGTTCATCTGCAAATGGTGGTTCAACAAATGTCTTTGCTTTATAAGCATCAAGGACTTTCTTCTGTGCAGGTGCCCATTGCATGTATGCAATGTCCGGGTCAAGTTCAGGTTTTACATAGTTACCATCTGGAAGTTTCAGCTGCCATCTTGGCCAAATGTTCCAGTAGCCAAGCCCTTCCTGTTTCTGATAAACAGGGTCTCTTGCTTTGTCAATCATAGCTTGAGTTCTGTACATCTTGCCTTTCTTATCAACAAGATAGTCCCTTCCTTTAATACCCCAGAACATGAGCTTTTGCACTTCTGGATTCAACATCTGGTCTAAGAACTGGAACGCTCTTACAGGGTCTTTACATTTTTTAGTAATACTTACTCCATCTCGAGTTCCGATTGACTGAAGCATGACATATCTTGATTTTTTAACTCCTTTGAATACAATACCAAACGGAACAAGGATTCTATCGTCTTCATTGTTCTTTCTTAAGGTATTGAATGCAGTGTTAAAATGCCATGACCTTCCCCAGCTTGTTACAACTCTACCTTGAGCAACTTTCGCTGCCCATTGGTCATATGTTTGAACAAAAGCTTCTTTATCAAAAAGACCTTCATTCCACAGAGCATTTAGCGCCTTGTATGCTTTATACATTCCTATTCCCGCCGGGTCATAGCTTGCTTTATATGTTTTTGGATCAACTTGTACAGTATCTGCAACCAAACCATTCAAACCTGTTGCTGGGTCCTGAATTACATAAAATCTTGCACCCTCTGTAATTGCTGACATACCTATTACAGGCATACCTTTATACTTTGGATATTTCTTGACATAGTTTCTTATCATTGGTACTAAATCTTCCCAGTACTTTAACCTTGGCCAGTTATTCTTTTGCAGCATGTCAATCATAACATAGAGACCTTCACCGCTTGCACTCGGTGAAACTTCACCTCTTGTGTAGCTCAAGAAGTAAATGTGTCCATCTGCCTGGCGCAATTTTTTCAAATCAGCAGATGAATAAGCCTTCTTTGTCCACTGACCATATTTTTCAATATAATTGTCCAGAGGAACCAATGCCTTGTTCTGAATAAACTGTTTGTGCTCACCGCTACCATACACAAGGTCTGGCAAGTCTCCAGATGCAAGCATAAGTGATATTTTTGTTGCCTGGTCCATTCCTACAAAGTGTTCGATTTTTAGTCTCACACCTGTCTTTTTAGTAATTTCCTGACCAATAGCAGTGCTAAAGATATCTGGGTGATATTGTACTGTTGCATCTGCACTAAACATTGTAAATGTTACAATCTTTTTTGATGCACCTTCAACCTTCTGGGAAGATACAGGTACAATCCCACCCAGCACTGCAGAGATAATGAAAACAAGCGCTACCACAATAGAGATTTTTCTTATAAATTTCAAATTTACACGCCTCCCCTCCTTGAATTTTTATTTAGGATGAACAATTATCATCCTCTACTGTTCATTTTACATAGTATTTAGATAAAAACAACCCTTAAAATCTAACATATTTCCCCCATAAAATTGATATGTCAAAAAACTATATTTTCCCAAATTCTTGAACAGCCCACATATATATTTTGATATTCTCAAGAGGAGTACCTGAAGCAACAGAACCTGCAGGTGTCTCGATAAAGTTTCCATCCTCTTTTAAAACTTGCATATCCCTCTTTACATATTCAATAATTTCCTCTGCGCTTCCGTTTCTCAATACAAATGGTGGCATCTGGCCATAAATCAACGCATGTGGCATGAGCTTTCTTATCGTAGCAGGGTGAATTTCAGGTCCAAAATTAACGCTGTTTACTCCAAGTTCATTTAAAATAGGAATTAGGTGCTGCATATTGCTATCTGAATGTTGATAGCGCGTATCTTCTTTTCTTGGTGCGAAGTTTTTAAACAAACTCTCCAAAATAGGTGCACAGTACCTTTCATAAAGCTTGGGAGAAAACAAAAAGCAGTTATCATCATTAATTGCAATTCCGTTATATTCAACTTCACAATAACCTCTTAAATTTTTTATATACTCCACAAGTTTTTCCTTTAATATTTTAAAAAACTCATCCACAAGCTCTGGTTCATCCATTAGTAGCATACAAAGATTTGTTGTCCCTAATAAACTTGTTGCAATTGTAGCAGGTCCTCTTGTCATATGTCCCCATATTAGTTTCTTGCCAGTTAGATTCTCGTAATCTTCTTTTTCCTTCAAAAGTTCAGGTGTAACCACTTTTTTTACATCAATCTTCTCCATCTTTTCTATAAAACTTTTTACCTCATCTAAACTTTCAATTGCCGGCTCAAGCCAAGGCGTTCCACCTTCTGATATCACAACCTTTGAACCCATTATAACCTCAAATCTTGTTGGCTCTGGAGGGTCAAGCTCTTCTTCTGAATAAAACTTTCTTCCAAGCTCTTTTTCCAAAATATCATTAGCTTTTTTATGAATTTGAAGCCTGTATGATTTGTCAGAGTAATAATCAACTGTTGAAAAAGGACCAACCAGCTCAAACAAAAAATGGTCGTCAAGCCAAAAGTGTATAGGAATCCTTGTCTTTTTGTCAAAATTCAACCGACAAAAATCATTTTCTTCCCAGAATTTTTTTACATCAAATTTAGATAAGTCCACAAGAACCCTCCTCCTTTGTTGGTATTATTTTTTATACTACAAAAATTTATAGGGAAGACCTCTAAAATAGGAGGTCTTCCCTATAAAATATACCACAATTTTATTCCAAGTTTAGTTCCAATTCTTTACTCTCCAGCGAATCATCTCTGTCTTGAACTGCTCATACACTTTGTAATTTGTCTTTTCAAATGCCTGAACATATTCTTTCCATATTCTTTCAAAGTCAGCATCTGTTTTAGCCATTACAAGCTGCGGCAGATATTTTCTCTGAACTTCACTCATCTTCTGTGTCGCAATGGTTACTTGTGTCTTGTCAGCAGGAATATTGATTTCCCATGCAAATCCATAAGGTGTTTCAAGTGGTGGGTCTGTAAATGGAGGTTGCATGAAATATTTAGCTTTGTAAGCATCAAGAACTTTCTTCTCAGCTGGTGTAAAGTTCTTGTATACATACTCTGGATCAAATCCTGGCTCTCTGTAATTTCCATCCTGCAGCTTCAAATATGCATGCGGGAATACCCACCAGTATCCAAGCCCTTGTTTCTTTCTGTAAACAGAATCTTCTCTCTGTTTTTTCTGTTTGTCTGTTAGGTACATTTTTCCGTTTTTGTCTACACTGTAATCAACACCTTTTATTCCCCAGTACATAAGTTTTTGAGCTTCTAAAGAGCACAGAGTATCAAGGAACTTAAATGCTGTGACAGGGTCTTTACACTTCTTTGTTATGCTAATACCATCTCTTGCGCCAATTGGCTGAATCATAAGATATCTTGCTCTTTGAACACCTTTGTAGACAACCGGGAAGGATATATGCATTCTATTGTATTTCTTTGCATTTTTCAAAGAAGCCTCTGCATCATACCCAAATTGCCACCACTGGTCATAGAATCCTACAACCCTACCCTGAGCAATCTTGGAAAGATATGTGTCATAGTTTTGAACAAAAACTTCTTTGTCGATAAGTCCCTCTTTCCACATCTTATTCAAATCTTTGTAATATCTCTTTGAACCTCCCATTGTTGCATAAACTTTTGCTTCATATGTCTTTGGGTCAACAATCACATCACCATCATTTTGATATCCCATCAAATATGAAGGTGGATTTGTTAGTGTGAAGAATCTCCAGCTTTCAGTAATGAATGTAAATCCAATAGTTGGCTTTCCTTCTATTGTTGGGTTTTTCTTTACATAATCTCTAATGAGCTGCTGATAGTCCTCCCAATACCTTACCTTTGGCCACTTTGCTTTTTCAAGAAGGTCAATTGGTAGCCAGAACCCATCTGGTTTGAGGTCTGGTGTTATTTCGTTTCTGTACGGTGATAAGAAATAAATTTTTCCATCTTTTTGTCTTAGCCTCTTCAAATCTTTTGCACTGTAAATTTGTTTGCAATATTTTCCGTATTTTTGAATATAGTTATCAAGTGGTACTAAAACACCTGCTTCAATCAATTTTCCATGTTCCTGGTGCCCGTGAATCAAATCTGGCAAATCACCAGATGCCAACATAAGACCAATCTTTGTTGCCTCATCCTGTCCCGCTAAGTATTCGATTTTAAGCTTTACACCTGTGAGCTTTGTAATCTCTTTACCGATTGGCGTGCTAAACAGGTCTGGATGAGGGTCTGCATTTGAATCTCCATAGAAAAATGTCAATGTCTTTACGGGTTGATTGCTTGAAGCCGCTTTCACAGAATCAGATTTTAAACTTGGGAATGTAACAAGACTTGAAAAAATGAACACAAAACAGACAAACCAAGCAAAAGATTTTAATTTTTTTGACATACCAAACCCTCCTCACTGTATATTTTGACATTTCCAAGGGCAAAAAGACTTTAAAAATTGTGAATCTGAAATAAATTATAACTATAAATTGTAGAAATGTAACCCTGAAAAATTTTATATTTTTCCCCCGCAAAATTGACTTTTTTTAAATCCTGATAAATCTAAAAGTTTATAATTAATCCACAAACATTTCTGCTAAACTAAATCCACTCTATTTTTTGCTCATTACTTTTTTCTTGACAAGTCCTAAGAGTTGATAATAAAATTATTGAAAATCGTAAATTAGGGGTGTGCTAATTTGTTCAGAGAAGTAATTAATACAATTTCTCCCTATATCCCTGGCAAGCCTATTTCTGAGGTGAAAAGAGAGCTTGGCCTTGAAAAGGTAATAAAACTTGCTTCAAATGAAAATCCTTTAGGACCATCACAAAATGTGAAAAAAGCTTTGTTGCAAAACTTGGATGAACTTGGTATTTACCCGGATGGAAATTGCACAGAATTAAAACTCAAGCTTTCAAAAAAGCTGGGTGTAAAACCATCGCAGATACTTCTGGGAGCAGGTTCTGATGAAATCACTCAATTTATTGCAGCTGTGTTCATAAATCCAGGTGACAATGCAATAATGGCAAAACCTTCTTTTCCACGATACGAAACAGTCACAAAAGTGATGGGCGGTGTGCCAATTGAACTTCCATTAAAAGATTTTACCCATGATTTAGAGGCTTTCTACAACAATATAAATGAAAGAACAAAGGTAATATGGATTTGCAATCCAAACAACCCAACCGGTACAATTGTTAAAAGAAAGGAGTTATATGATTTTATAAAGTCAGTACCCTCACACATTGCGGTTGTTGTTGACCAGGCTTATAAAGAATACATCGATGATCCAGAATACCCAGATGCCACAGAGTGGCTCAATGAATTTGAAAATCTCATTGTTCTTCAGACATTTTCAAAGATCTATGGTCTTGCCGCTTTAAGAGTTGGATATGCAATAGCATCAGAGGAGATCATTGAAAAATTAAACAGAGTAAGACCACCTTTTAATGTAAATCACTTGGCACAGATTGCAGCTATTTTTGCTCTTGACGATGAAGAGCATGTGAATAAGGCAAAAGAGCTAAACAAAAAGTCTCTCGAATTTTTCTATAAAAGCTTTGAAGAGATGGGTCTTCCTTATATAAAATCATATGGAAATTTTGTGATGGTAGATGTAAAGAAGGATGCTGTTGAGGTGTTCAAAAAGCTCCTTTTAAAAGGTATAATTGTAAGACCAGGCGACATATTTGGTATGCCAACATATTTGAGAGTTACAACAGGGCAGGAAGGTGATAATATGGGATTCATAAAGGCTTTGAAAGAAATTCTGTAGAAAAAGAAAATTTGAAGAATGGTAGAACGGATGCAAACTGTAGTAAAATAAAAAATGGTAGTATGGAGGCGATGAATATGATTATTGTAATGAAAAAGGACTGTAAAGAGTCAGATATTGAAGAGGTTGTAAAGCTTATCACATCACTGGGCCTGCGGCCCCACATTTCACAGGGCGTTGAAAGAACTGTAATTGGCGTTATTGGCGATGAGAGAATTCTGTCTGATGTCCCTATTGAACTTTTACCAGGTGTTGACAGAATAATACCAATCCTTGAGAGCTACAAACTTGCAAGCAGAACATTCAAACCTGAACCTACAGTTATAAAAATCAAAGATGTGGAGATTGGCGGAGATTCAGTCACGCTCATTGGTGGTCCTTGTGCAATTGAAAGTTATCAGCAGATGTTTGAAGTTGCAGAAAAGATTAAAAGAAGCGGTGCGAAGATTCTGCGTGGCGGAGCTTACAAGCCAAGAACATCTCCATATTCTTTCCAGGGCCTTGAGGAAGAAGGATTGAAAATCTTAAAAGAAGCTGCACAAAAGTACGACCTTTTAGTTATAACAGAGGTAATAAGCGAAAGTGCTGTTGACAGAGCGTATGACTATGTAGATATTTTCCAAATTGGTGCAAGAAATATGCAAAATTTTAATTTACTAAAATATGTGGGAAGACAAGACAAGCCTGTTCTTCTCAAAAGAGGCCTTGCAGCAACAATTGAAGAGTGGCTGAATGCTGCTGAATATATATTGAGCGAAGGAAATCCAAATGTTATTCTGTGCGAAAGAGGAATAAGGACATTTGAGACAGCAACAAGAAACACTTTGGACATTTCAGCAATCCCTGTTGTAAAAGAAAAAAGTCATCTTCCAATAATAGTTGACCCAAGCCATGCAGCAGGGAAAGCAAAGTATGTTCCAGCACTTTCAAAAGCGGCAATTGCAGCTGGGGCTGATGGGCTTATGATTGAGGTCCATCCAAACCCGCAAAAGGCTCTATCTGACGGGCCTCAGTCAATCACACCTGAGGAGTTTGACAAACTTGTAAAAGAGATATCTTTAATAGCAAAATCAATTGGAAAGAGTGTATAGAGGAAATGGTGAGGGAAAGGATACTCATAGCAGGGCTTGGTCTCATTGGCGGTTCACTTGCAAAAGCTTTTAGAAAATGCGGGTATGAAATTCATGCTTACGATGTAAACAAAAGTGCAGTTGAAAAGGCTATTTGTGAAGGTATTGTAAAAGAGAAGATTGAGGATTTAGATGAGGCAGAGGATGAGTATGCCTTTAGTTTTATATGCGTTCCTGTATTAGAAAGTATACCCATTCTTAGCAAACTATCGTCAAAAATCAAAAATGGAATCATAACAGATGTTGGAAGTACAAAAACTCAGATTTGCAAGTATTCCATCGAACATAAAATTACCAATTTCATCGGTGGACATCCCATGGCAGGCACTGAAAAGATAGGCTATGAATATTCATTTGATGCACTCTTTAATGGTGCATACTACTTCATAACTCCAACTGGGATGAATAGAAAAGAGGATATTGAAAAGCTTAAGAATCTTTTGCAATCAATAGGTTGCCAGGTTGAGGAGATTGACTTTGAACTTCACGACAAAATAACAGCTGTTATTTCACACCTTCCACATGTCGTGTCTGCAGGGCTTGTGAATATGTTAAGTAGTAGCGAGATATATTGCAAATTTGCTGGAGGAGGGTTTAAAGATATAACCCGTATCTCCTCCTCCAGTCCAAAAATGTGGGCAGATATATCAATCTCCAACAAGAACGTGTTGCTTGAACTCATTGAGGCTTATATTGAACTTCTGAAAAACTTCAAATTAAGTTTGCAAAGTGAAAACTATGATGAAATTTACTCTTATTTTGAAAAAGCAAAATTAATTAGAGATAAGATTGTGAGTGATGGAAAGTGAATGTTAAGATAGACGGAAGAAGAAAAATAAACTCAAATGTAGCTGTTCCTTCTGACAAGTCAATATCCCACAGAAGTATCATGATTGGAAGCTTGGCAAAAGGTGTGACAGAGATAGAAAACTTTCTCTTTTCGGATGATTGCTTGGCCACCATCAATTGTTTTAAAAATCTTGGCACTGACATAGAAATTCGAAATGACAAAATAATTGTCAAAGGAAATGACTTTAATCTCTTTGCTCCAAAACAGATATTAGACTGTCAAAATTCAGGAACAACCACAAGACTTCTTCTTGGAATTTTATCAACCCAGGAATTTGAGTCCATTTTGACAGGTGACAGCTCCCTTAAAAAAAGACCAATGAAAAGGGTCACTCTGCCTCTTTCTCAAATGGGAGCTGAGTTTGAGTTCTTAGAAAAAGAAGATTTCCTGCCTATTAAGGTAAAAGGCAGTAAAAAATTAAAACCGATTGAATATACCTTACCTATTCCAAGTGCGCAGGTAAAATCTGCATTGATTTTTGCGTCTTTAAGAGCTGAAGGTAAAAGCGTCATAAAAGAAAGTCCTAAATCAAGAGACCACACAGAACTGATGTTAAAACATGCGGGAGCAAATATAAAAAGCTGGGAAGAAGATGGGGTATATACAGTAGAGATACTGCCAAGTCAAGTTTCCAGTATAAAGATAAAAATTCCATCAGATATATCATCTGCAGCATTTTTTATTGTTCTTGCACTGATATGTGAAGGTAGCTCAGTGGTAATTGAAAACTGCATTTTAAACCCAACAAGAACAGGTATAATTGATGTGCTAAAACAGATGGGTGCTGATATTAGAATTGAAGATGTAGAAAATAGAAATGGAGAGCTTGTGGGAAAAATAATTGCAAGAAGCAGCAACCTAAAAGGTATAAAGGTTGACAAAAATGATATTCCCCGCATTATAGACGAAATACCTATTTTGGCAGTTGCAGCGGCATTTGCCGAAGGTAAAACCACAATCGATAACGCTTCTGAGCTGAGAGTAAAAGAGAGTGATAGGATAAAGACAACAGTTCAGATGCTAAAAAGTTTCGGTGCTGATTGCTATGAACTTGAAGACGGACTTGAGATAATAGGCTCAAGGGAAAAACTCAAAAGTGCAGTTGTAAACTCGTATAAAGACCACAGAATAGCAATGGCAGCATCTATCATGGCGTGTGCAGTCGAGGGCGAGAGTACCATTTTGGATGCAGAGTGTGCATCAATCTCTTTCCCGAACTTTTACGACATTCTTTTTTCGTCAACAAAAAAGATATAAAAAAGGGGCTGTTGGCCCCTTTTTTAGCAATATACAATCTCCACATTTTTCTCTCTGATTGCATTTTCCTGGCTTGGCGGCAGTATCTTGTCTGTGAAGATGAAATCAACATCGTCAAGTGTTGCAATGTTCACTAAAGCTGTCTTGTTCATCTTTGTGTGGTCTGCTATCATGTAGACTTTATCTGCTATCTCAATCATGAGCTTTTTGACCTGAGCTTCAAGCTCGTTCGACTCTGTAAATCCTTTCTCAATATCAAAACCTTTACAGGATATTATTGCTTTGTTTGCATTTAAAGACCGCAAAGTCTGTTCAGCTATCGGTCCAACAAGCGACAAAGATTTGTTTCTGAGCGTTCCTCCAGTTGAGATAACCTTTATTGTGTCTTCAAAAACTTTTAGCTCATTGATTATCTGCTCTGAGTTTGTAATGACAGTAATTTTCTTTTTTGTTTTTAAAAGCTTTGCAACCTGAAGCGCAGATGTGCTCGAATCCATCACAAGAGTATCGCCGTCTTCAATATATTTTATTAAGCTCAGTGCTATCTGCTTTTTACCCTCTATGTTTGTAACATTTCTAAACTCAAAAGGAATATCAACATTGTAGTTCTCAACCAATACTGCTCCGCCATACGTTCTTTTCAAAAGTCCTTCTTTTTCAAGCTTTTCAAGGTCACGCCTTATTGTCTCTTCTGTAACATTGAAAAGTTTTGCAAGTTCAGGGACAAGCACGCTTTTGTTTTCATTCAACATCGCCATAATCTTTTGTCTTCGCTCAATCGCAAGCACCTTTTCTTTTTACCTCCTTATTCTGTTTTGGTTACTTTATGTTTGTTTTTATTATATCACATTTGAGTTTTGTTTGCTATTTTTAAATAATCTTTTCTTGTCATTCCCATAATAATAACATCGTGAAATCTTCCCTCAATAAACCTTGCCTCTCTCAAAATACCTTCAATCTTAAATCCACATTTTTGATATGCTTTAATTGCCCTTACATTCTCATCGAAAGTATCAAGTTCTATTCTATTGATATCAAGGGTATCAAAAAGATATTTCACAAACGCTTTAATTGCATCGGTGCCAAATCCTTTTCCCCAGTAGTTCTTTTCTCCAATATGTATGCCAAGAACTACCACCTTGTTGACAGAATCATAATCTCTATAGGAAATAGAACCAATAGGTTTTTTTGTTTCCTTTGTTTCTATAATAAATCTTTTAACAGAAGAGGATGAACGTCTGTAATACCATCTTCTAAACTCACCTATAGTAACATTTGAAATATTTGTTTCTGCTCTTGCCCAGTAGGCAACTTCTGGGTCATTTGCCCATTTTTGAAGATATTTTAAGTCTCCCCACCTAACCTCTCTGATATTCACAAGCTCACCTTGTGCTATTACCAATTTCTTTCACACCTTTTCCAAATATGCTACAACCCCGTAAGGAGTAACTTCTGCTATTGCAAACGACCTTGAACCATCCCTTGAAAAAGCTAAACTTCCCGGATTTAAAAAGAGGATGCTGTCTGAATAAAACTCCTCCTGCTGATGAGTATGACCAAAAAAGCAGGCATCCACTCTAAATGCTTTTGCATGATTTACAATAAGGTCATATGTTGACTTCACAGAGTACATATGACCATGGGTAATGAGTATTTTTTTGCCGCCAAGCTCAATTATCTTCTCAGCCGGAAAATCCTTCGTAAAGTCATTGTTGCCCCTTACAATCTCAAATTTGAGATTGGGAAACCTGCTTTGTAGATAAATTGCATCTTTTACCAAATCTCCAAGGTGAATGCACATCTGAACATTCTTTTCGTACTTTTTTATAATTCTCTCTGCATCATATACAATCCCATGTGTATCACTTATCACAAGTACCTTCATTGTAAATCTCACCCAGAATCTTTTTTAAGTTTTCAAAAGCTTTTGCTCTGTGAGATATTTGGTTCTTTATTTGGCTGTCAAGCTCTGCAAATGTCTTGTCAAATCCATCAGGTACAAACACAGGGTCATAACCAAAACCATTTTCACCTCTTGGTTCAAATGCAATTTTGCCACGGCAAATACCTTTTGTCTGATATATCCTACCTTGCTGGTCAATAAAGACAAGAACACATACAAACTGCGCACCTCTTTTGTCTTCTGGCACATCTTTTAGCTCATCCAAAAGTTTTTTTATTCTATCCTCATCTGTGGCTCTCTCTCCTGCATACCTTGCAGACATCACACCCGGCCTTCCACCTAAAGCATCCACCTCAAGCCCAGAATCATCAGCAAGTGTGGGCTGCCTGTAAAGTGAATACACAGTCTTTGCCTTTTTTAGAGCATTCTCTTCAAACGTGCTGCCATCTTCTATGATGTTTATATTGCCATCAAAATCGTTTAGTGTAACCACGTCGTCAAAATAATTTTCAATGAGCTGTTTTATCTCTCTTGCTTTTCCCTCATTCTTGGTCGCAACGAGAAGTTTTCTCATCTTTCGGCACACTCCCAACAAGATTGCAGTCCTCACCCAAAACTTCTTTCTGTACTTCTATTATCTTTTGTATACCTTGTTTTCCAAGCTCTAAAAGTCTCTGGAACTGCTCCCATGAAAATGGAGCCCCTTCAGCAGTTCCCTGTATCTCAATAAACTCACCTTTATCGTTCATGACAAGATTCATGTCAACTGCAGCTTTAGAGTCTTCTTCAAAGCAAAGGTCAAGCATTTCAACACCGTCGCAAATTCCCACAGATACAGCCGCAACAAAGTCTGTTATAGGAAAGTTTTCAATTATCTTTTCATCGTAAAGCTTTTTGCACGCATCAAACATGGCAATAAACCCGCCAGTGATGGAAGCTGTGCGTGTTCCACCGTCTGCCTGAATTACATCGCAGTCTATGATTATTACCCTTTCTCCAAGCGCTTTAAAGTTTATACCAGCTCTGAGCGCTCTGCCGATAAGTCTTTGAATTTCGTGACTTCTTCCACTGAGCCTCAGTTTATTTATATCTCTTACATTTCTCTGCTGGGTTGCACGGGGTAGCATTGAGTATTCAGCTGTTATCCACCCTTCCCCACTTCCCTTTTTAAACGGTGGTACCTTGTCGTCAATCGTTGCTGTGACAATCACTTTTGTGTTGCCCATTTCGATAAGGCACGAACCTTCTGCATATTTGATGAAGTTTCGTGTTATTTTTATTGGTCGAAGTTCATCGTAAGCTCTCTGGTCTTGTCTCATTATCTTTTTGCTCCTTTCCTTTTACAGTCTTATTTTTAAACTGTTAAGCTTGAACTGGTCCATATCTATATTTTCTTTCAAGTCGTACTGGTCAAGATAAGGTTCTTTTCCATCTACTGATAGTTTTAAAAATTTAAGCATTCTATCTATTTCCCTTGCAGTAAAGCATATTGAAGAAAGAATGATATCTACCTCGCTACTTCCTTTGAGGTTCAAAAGTTCTTTTGACAAGTCAATATACAAAGTATTTTCTTTTAACTTTACATTATTCAATTTTAACCCATTTAACTTAGAAAATCTATAGCTAAGACTATTGATTAAACTTTTTTGTGCAAATGTCATGGGAATATTTTTGAATTTCTCTGGAATATCTATCCACTTAGGAACAAGAAAAACCTCTGACAAAACTTTCTGAGGAACAAAAATTATAACCTGTCCTGCCTTTTTTCGCTCAAAGGCTTTGTTTGTATAACTTTTCCCTTCATTGTAAAAGTATACTCTATCTATATTTTCAAACGATGTCAAGTAATAAGTTATTGCCCTGATGTAAAAATCTAAATACTTTTGTTTGTAAAACTCGCTATTCAAGTCGATGGTTGCAGCGCCATTTTCAATTTTCAAGAAGTTTATCTTCACACTGTCAGGAAAGATACAAAAAAGCCCAAAACTTCTGAGATTACGCTGTCGAGAAGCAGAAAAAATGGAAAGTTCAAGCCCTCTTTTTGCAACATCAAGTGTCTTGGTTGAGAAAACTTCTGTCAACACCAAATTGTAATTTTTATCGCAAAAAATAGTTTTAATACTTGCAAGATTCTCACTTTGTCCAGTTTGTTGAGAAAAATAAACATCACTTTCCACAACTTCAAATTTGATACTATCGTCCATTTGAGAGGTCTTGTTAGCGTAAGTACTTTCCTGTGAGGTGGAAGATAGACTTTCCCAGCTGCAACCTGCCAAGAAGATTAAAAAAGAAAGCACAGCAAAAAAAATAATTCTTTTTCTCATTCTAAACCACCCTTTCAAAAAGTTATGTTAATCTTTCATATTAAGAAGAATATTTAATCTTTGGGCGGCTTAGAACAAGAAAAAGAACTTAAAAAAATCTTTGATATCTTATCTTCTGGCAAGAAGCATGATAATCAGCGATGTCAATGAAAAACAAATACTCACAAGATATAAAAACAAGACTGTCTGTTTCTGATTCAAACCTGCTTCCAAAAGCCTAAAATGCACCTGGCTTCTGTCAGCCTGATAAATAGGCTTGCCTTCTTTGATTCTCTTGAATATGACAAAAAGGTTATCAAAAATGGGAAGTCCAAGTGTCAAAATGGGTACTATCAGTGATACTACCGTTGCAACCTTAAAAGTCCCTTCTACAGCAATTGTCCCAAGAACAAACCCTAAAAAAGTGGCACCGCTGTCGCCCATAAAGATTTTAGCCGGATGACGATTGAATATCAAAAACGCAGAAGACACACCCACTAAAGCTGCTGCCATATATGTTGAAACCCTTGCAGTTGATATTATGCTCAGGTTCATCAGTGCAACAAAAAACAGGGTTGTCCCGGAAATTGTGGTAATACCAGCTGCAAGTCCGTCTATCCCATCAATAAAGTTTATAACAGTGGTCACTCCAAAAAGCCAAATAACTGTTGCTATATACTGGAACCAAACAGGAAAGCTTATGAATTTATGTGTAAAAGGATTTGTAATCCCTTCAATCTGTATTCCCATAAAGAATACTATTGAACATGCCAAAATCTGCACAATGAATTTTGGCAGGGCACTGAGGTCTTTCCCCTGGGATTTATACCAGTCATCTAAAAGACCTATTGCTAAAATCAAACATGAAGCAATAAAAAATCCTAAAAATTCCTTGCTAAAACCTCTTATCAAAAACTGGGATATGAAAAAAGCTAAAAAGAGAGCTATACCGCCTGTCACCGGTATAGGTGTTGAATGAATTTTTCGGGGATTGGGTCTGTCTACAAACCCCAGCTCAATAGATTTTTTCTGCACATACGGTGTGATGATGGTTACAAGGACAAATGCTACCAAAAACGAAAGCGCGTCTTTTATCACAAGCTCAGCCATGGTTAGTCCCTCCAAAGATTTTGAGGCTCTTTAGTTTTTGTAAAATCAGCGTAAGAAGATAATCATACAGAATAAAAATAACTTCTGAAGAAATAACTGTAAGAAGTATTCCATATTTGAAATGCGGAATCTCTTTTATAATTAGTTTGAACATAAAATATAAAATAATTAACGCAAGGTTGTAATACAAAAGCTTTAAAAAAAACTCTACATAAATGGGAAAGCCTTTTTCACATAAAGCCTTTATTATAGGATATAGACCAAAAATTAAAATATAAACCATTGCTACAAGCTTGTTAGGAATTAAAAATATCCCTAACAAAGAACTTGCAATATATACTAAAAATCCCTCTTTAATTCCAAAGAGCCAAACCATTATCATGATACTTACAGAGCAAAGTATATAAAATATGCTATTTGCTCGTGGCAAGATTGAAGCAAATATCAAAAAGATTATTGTCAGTGCCACCATCATACCTGCGTATGTAATTTTCCTCGTACTCAAATATTCATCACCTTTTCATAAAAGAAGGTTTTTATGGGTTTTAACCCATATTTTTGAGGCATTATTATCTGTTCGGTTGAACCTACAAACAAAATACCATTCATGACAAGCGACTTGTTAAAATTTCTGTAGACCATATCCTTCGCTTCTTCAGTAAAGTATATTAAGACATTTCGGCATACAATCAGGTCCATGTCCTTTGGATATGGGTCTTTTAAAAGGTCATGGTGTTTGAACTCAACACATCTTTTTATCTCATCACTTATGTAATATAATTCTCCATTTTCTCTAAAAAACCTTCTTACAAATTCCTGAGGCAGTCCTTCTAAGCTCTTTTTCATATATACTCCTTCTTTTGCTTTTCTTATAGCATCATCGTCAATATCGGTTGCTAAAATTTTTATCTCACTCAAAGGGAAAAATCTTGTCAAAAGCATTACGATTGAATATGGTTCTTCACCTGTGGAACAGGCAGCAGACCATATCTTGGGTCTCTTTGTCCTCTTTAGTATATACGGCATGATTTCTTTTTCGAGTATCTCCCACTGTTGAGGGTTTCTGTAAAACTCTGAGACGTTGATTGTCAAATAATTTATAAACTCGTTGAAAAGTTTCTGGTCCTTTGTCAACGCATTATAATAATCTGCAAAAGTTTCAAACCCGTTTTTTTTCATGAGCGACTCAATTCTTCTTTTCATTTGTTTTTCTTTATAATACGAAAGATTTATCCCTACATACTCCCAAATCTTTTTTTTAAACCATTCATAATCAAGCTGCATATCTTACCCTCTTTCTACAAATTTTATTGCTGACATTTAAGATTGGCATAAAATGCCTGAACACCTAAAACAAGATAATCTCCTTTTCCTACAAATCCAGCTCTTTTGAAAAAGTTATCATTGAGGCCCTTTTTTACTTTAATAAAACTTATTGAATTTCTATAGCAGTAATTAATCTGCATTTTTAAAAGCCCATCACCAAATCCCATGTTTCTAAATTCTTCCTTTACAAAGATGCTCAAGATTTCAGCTATGCCATTTTCAACTTTGAGCTGGGAAACTCCAAGTATGTTGCTACTATCCAACACAATGTGAGAAATTGCAGCTTCATCAAAAGGTACATTGTTTAGATTACAAAAGTTTTTGACCTCTTGTTGTTTTTCCTGTGGCACTTCTTTAAGCTCAATCATTGAATTTTCCCTCTTTTAATACAAGAAAATATCTTATATAATTATAACAAATTCATGCCCAGTTTGAAATGCTAACCGAAAAATTTGTGCACAAGCTCTGCAGAAAGGAGATGAAATAGATGTCTTTCACATTCGCAGTAATTACATGTTCAGACAAAGCATCAAGAGGAGAAAGAGACGATTTGAGTGCAAAAGTAATAATTGATATATTATCAGCCCAGGGTTTTACAAATGTATTTTATAAGATTGTTCCCGATGAAAAGGAAATGATAAAAGAAGCCATAGTCCAGGCACAAGAAAGCGGAGCAAATCTAATCTTGACAACTGGTGGAACAGGATTTTACACAAGAGATGTGACACCTGAGGCAACACTTGAAATTGTCGAAAAACAAACACCAGGCATTTCAGAGCTTATAAGATATGAAACGGGAAAGATAAACAAGAGAAGCTACCTTTCCCGTGCAGTGTCAGGAATATATAAAAACAGTTTGATAATAAATCTTCCAGGTTCGCCAAAAGCAGTAAAAGAGTGCCTTGAAGCAGTTTTGCCAATTTTAGAGCATGGCCTAAATATTCTTTTAGAAAATGAAAAAGAATGCGGAAGCGAAAGCTAATTAGAACTAATTTTCTTATTCATTTATAATCTCAATAATATCTCCTGCTTTGATCTTGCCACCTTTTAATACTTTTGCAAAAAGACCCTCTTTTGGCATTATGCAAACCCCAACAGACTTTGCAATTTCGCAGCCACTGCCGTGACACTTTTTCCCTATTTGGCTTATTTCAAGTAACACATTATCTCCTATTTTAAGTTTTGTCCCAAGTGAAATTTTTTGAAAATCCAAATTTTCTGTTGTAATGTTCTCTGCAAACTTTCCAAAACAAAGGCCTTTGAGACCGTACTGCTGCATCTTCTTTATGCTTGAGATATCAAGAAGACTTACCTGACGATGAGAAGACCCTGCATGGGCATCTCCTTCAATCCCATAGTCTTCAATCAAAATGGCTTCACTTACTGGTTCTTTTGGAGTCCCTTTTTGTCTGCTGATGTTGATTGACACAACCTTTGCAGTTTTATTTTCACTCTCAAAAATGTAATGTCCAGATTTCCCTCCAGATTTTTCTATAAGCCTTATATCAGTAATTACCATATCTTTTTTTACCGCTTTGCACATGTCATACACTGTCTCTAAAAAAATGACAACGGCTGTGATTGCTTCCATCTCAGCACCTGTTTTTGCCTCAGTTTTTACTTCTGATACCGCTTCAATGTACCCTTCTTCTCTGTTTATCTTATACGAAACATCAACAAAAGACAAAAATATGTTGTGGCAAAGAGGTATCAGTTCGGATGTCTTTTTAGCAGCATTTATAGCTGCAATCTTGGCAGTTGCAAACACATCCCCTTTTGGTAAAAGCCCATTTTCAATTGCTTCAATAACATCCTTTCCTACAAAGATTTTCCCACTTGCCCTCGCAACCCTAAAACTTGGCTCTTTTGACGTAACATCTACCATCTTAGGAAGACCATCTTTGTCAATATGCGTAAATTCCATCTTCAATCTACCCTCCTATTCTGAACATCGGCATATCTGATTCTAAGCTTCTTATCAACTTTTTCTTTTTGACAAAATCCTCTATCTTTTTGAGCAGGAGAGCTTCATCATTCAGAAAATCTCTTAAACTCAAGCCAGTTTTATCAAACAGGCAGTTGTAAAGCACGCCAGTTGATGAGACTCTGACTTTATTGCACGTTTTGCAAAAATGGTCTGACACAGAGCTTATAAATCCTACCGTGTAGTCGAAATCTTCAATATAGTAATATTTAGCAGCCGAAACTTCCTCTGTCCCTATTTCTTTTATCCTTTTAAACCTTTTAATAACATCATCTTTGCTCACAAATTCGTCTTTAAAGATTTGGTTGGCAACGCCAATTGGCATAAGTTCAATAAAGCGAATAATAATATTATTCTTTTTTGCAAAGGAAATCAAATCTTTTATCTCATCAAGGTTCACAGAGCGAATGAGCACAGTGTTTATCTTCACTTTTTTGTGTTCTTTGAGCTCTTCTATAGTCTCTAAAACCTTATCCAAGCCGTCAATTCCCGTTACAAACTTGTATTTTCCTCTATCTAATGTATCAAGAGAAATATTTATTGATTTGAGCGGACTTTTAATAATCTTTTTAATCTTTTCGCTATCTAACCAACCATTTGTTGTTATATTTATATTTTCTATACCAATCTTGTTTGCAAACTCAATTATCCCAAAGATGTCATCTCGCAAAAAAGGTTCACCGCCAGTGATACGAAGCTTTTGTATCCCAAGCTTTTTAAATGCAGAGATTATTCTAAATATCTCTTCTTCTGATAGCTGACTTGAGCTTTCAGAGCATAAATCCTTTGTTCGGCAATACATGCAAAAAAAGTTGCATCTATCAGTCACCGAAAGTCTTAAATAGTCTATTTTCCTTGAAAAACCATCAAACATTTTCATCACCTTTTTCAAATCATCTTTACCTCAACCAAACTTCCCTCTTCCACAACATCCACATTTACTGGCACAACTATATATCCATCTGCCCGTATCAAACTTGAAATCACGCTTGCTCCTCTTTTTAAAACTCTTGCGTGGTTTTTGCCATCCTTGTTTTCAACCTGTACTCTTATATACTCTTCAGCTCCAACGTCCGACCCAATCCTTCTTTCCAGTACAGCAAAGTAGCTTTTTTCTTTTGGATTTAGCAAATATGCCTCAAAGAAAGCCTTTAAAAAAATCTCTTTGAGAACAAAAAACATGGAGACAGGAAAACCAGGAAGTCCCATTACAAGCTTTCCATTTACCTCACCTATGACTGTTGGCTTTCCAGGCTTTATAGCTATACCATGGACAGTGACTTTACCAAGACTTTGAATTGCCTCATGTGTCAAATCCTTGTCACCTTTAGATGACCCAGCATTTACAAACACAATATCAAACTCGTCTAAAAGTTTTTTCAAAGTTTCTTTAAGAACATTTAAATTGTTGGCAACCGGTCTAAAAATGGTAATTTCAAAGCCATACTGGGAAAGAAGTTCACTAAAAATCACCGAATTGAACTCAACAAGCTGTCCAACTTTTTCAATTCTATCAACAAGCTCATCCCCAGTTGGCACAAAAGCAACTTTTGGCATTTTGTAAACCCTGACGTCAAGCCACCCACCAGCTTTTAAATATACCTTGTCAAAAAATGTCAAAAGCTCACCTTTTTTGATTATCATCTCACCTTCTTTTATATCCTCGCCCTGTGAACGAACGTTTTGACGCGGATAGTAGCTTTGAAAAATT
Organism: Caldicellulosiruptor acetigenus; assembly: GCF_026914305.1. Taxonomy (NCBI): domain Bacteria; kingdom Bacillati; phylum Bacillota; order Caldicellulosiruptorales; family Caldicellulosiruptoraceae; genus Caldicellulosiruptor; species Caldicellulosiruptor acetigenus. Next base: position 1,854,210 of record NZ_CP113866.1, read on the forward strand.
TTTATTTTACCGCCTTCAACTTGGACATCTTCAAAAGGAATAACCGCATTGAAATTCTCAACACTTTCCCCTGTTTGGACAGTTTTGAAATTTTCAAGATATTTTGGATTTGTATCATACGCGTCAAATGTCTCTTCAGCCATCACAGCATATCCATCCATTGCAGCAACATCTGCAGGTGGAGATGTGTGAATAGCTTTGTAATCCTCTGCAACAAATCTATTTTTCGCATCATACAATGAAATCTCTTCTTCTTCTAATACCAGATATTTCTTTAGAATTTCCTGGATACAAGCTCTTGCATGCTGGGGAAGCACAGCAGAAAAATGATAATCTTTCATATCAATATCACCTCAACAATATCTCCTGCCTTGATACCGGTCTTTGTTGCATCAACTCTTATATATCCACTTGCATTATTCAAAAGATTTATCGAACCTGATTTTCCATAAAGAGGCTCAGCTAAAATCTCATCACCAAAATGAAGCTTTACAAATACAAACTCTGTTCTGCCGGATGAAGTTGCGATGCTTGTCTTCATCTTAGCAAGAACTTTTCTTGAAGTGTCCTGCTGATGTAATATGATGTCAATGAGCCTTTTAACAAAAAAGTTGAATATAAAAAGGCAAGACACAGGATGGCCAGGAAGTCCAAAAACTGCCCTTGTTCCAACCTTTGCTATTATTGTTGGCTTGCCAGGTTTTATTGAAACACCGTCAACAAGCACCTTGGAATCTTTTAGGCTCTCAATAGCCTTTAAAGTGTTGTCGTATGTGCCAACAGAACTTCCACCTGAAATAAGAACAATGTCATTTTCCTGCAAAGCTTTAAAGAGGGCATCTTTTAAAGCTTCAAAATCATCTTTTACAATCCCGTACATTTTTGGAAGAGCATATTCCTTGTAGCATGATGTGTACAATGTAAATGAGTTCACATCATAAATCTTTGCACTATCGAGTTTTTCATCCTGCGATATTATCTCATCTCCGGTTGAGATGATACCCACTCTTATTTTTTTAAAAACCTCCACATCCTTTTTCCCTATTGCAGCCAGCACACCAATTTGAGCAGGCTCAAGTTTTTGATATTTCTTGATGACAATGCTATCTTTTTTTATATCCTCACCTTTTCTAAGTATATTCTCGCCAGGCTTTGCTGGCTTGAAAACATAGAGTTTTCCATCCTCTTCAATGGTATTTTCAAGCATCACAATGGCATTGGCATTTTGCGGTACATACCCTCCTGTGAATATCCTTGCAGCCTGTCCTTTTTGTATTTGAAGGTCTGGTACCTCACCCGTTTTCACCTCGCCCACTATTTCAAACACTGCCGGGTTTTCATCATTTGCTTCAAATGTCTCTTCACACCTCAAGGCATACCCATCAACTGTGGACTTATCAAAGTGAGGAACATCTATTCCTGATACAATGTTTTGAGCTACAATTCTAAAAACTGCTTCTTGGATAGAAACCTTTTCTGACTCAAGATTAAAATCACAAAACTCATTTTTGAGTATCTCAAAAACCTCAAAATACGTTTTTAATACCTTCATTTGTAGAGCTCCCCTTCTTTAATAATCTGACCATTTTCAAAACGTATCACATTGCCCTTCAAAGCTGCACCTTGATGATGTGTTACAACTATTATACACCTTTTTTGTGCTTCATCTTCTATAAGTTTGTACACAAACTCTTTTACATCTTTGTCAAGAAAAGAATCAGGCTCATCTAAAAAAAGTACATCAGAAGGTACATAAAACGCTCTTAAGAAACTTACCAGCTGTCTTTGCCCAGCTGAGAGCTGATTTATGTTGGCTTTAATAGGAACACCAAACATCTTTAAAACCTGCTGGGAAGTCTTTAACTTCTCATGCGAAAGAGCAACTGCAAGATTATATTCAACAGACCCTTTAAAAAAATATGGCTGCTGCGGAAGCATAATGTTTTTCTTAAACAGATTGTGTATCCGCCCTGAATATTCTTTGTCTTTTCCAAACAGCATTTTCAAAAATGTGGTCTTCCCGCAACCGTTTGGTCCTTTTACAATATAAAGCCCCCTCTTTTCGAATGTGAGATTTTTGCACTCAAACAATTCTCTGTTTTCAAAACTCTTTTTTACATTTACCACTTCAATCAAAGACATCACCCTGCAATATTTGCAAAATTGTATTAAAAGTAAATGAGATGGCAAGCAGCACTAGCCCGAGCATAAGAGCGTTTGAAAACTCACCTTTAGTAATTTCAAAAATTATGGCTGTTGTCAAAATCCGTGTGCTTCCCTCTATGTTACCTCCCACTATCAAAACTCCACCAACCTCAGAGATTGCTCTTGAAAGCCCTAAAACAATAGCATATATTATCTCTTTTGAATATTCCCTCACAATGGCTGTATATCTCTTGCGTCCTTTCACACTCAAATAATCCAAGTTTTCAAGAACCCTATCTATGTTTTTAAGTCCAGACAGGGTATAAAGCATCACTATAGGAACAATTAATATTACCTGGGTAATTATCATAGCCCATTTGGTAAAAAGTATATCCAAAAAACCAAAAGGACCTTTTCTGGAAAGTAATATGTAAACCAGAAGCCCCGCCAAGACTGGCGGGAGCCCCGATAAAGTATAAACTATTCTAACTATCATCTTTCTGTATTTAAATCTTTTGATTTTAAGAAAATACCCTGCAGGAACACCTATCAAAACTGCCAAGAATGTCGAAGGAATACATACAACCAGGGTTGAAAGAACTACATTTGCCAGCATCTTTATACCTCTTGACCGCTCATTTTACTATTCTGTAGATTTCTTTTTTGAAGAATTTTTGGTTAAAAGAACTTACAAGATTTTTAAATTCCTTGCTTTTTAAGTAAGAAGCAAATTTAGAAAGCTCCGCTTTTTTAGGTGAGTAAGCAAAGTAATAAATATTTGTAAGCACCTGCTCCTTCGGATTTTGATAAATTACATCCAAGCTCTCTAATTTATCTTTCATCTTGTAAAAGGTTGCTTCATCTGTGAGAATAAAAGCTTTCTTTTCATTTGCAAGATTTAGACTCATTCCCATACCCTGCCCTGACTTTATATAGCCTCCAAAATCTGGCTGAACCTTTGCTAACTTCCATATCCCAAGCTCTCTTATATAAGTTGCCGAGTTGTCTGCACGCGAGACAAATTTAAAGTTATTTTTTCTTATCAGTGCAAAAGCTTCTTGAACACTTTTTACCTTTTTAAATAAATCTTTTTTATCTTTTGGCCCAACAAGTATAAAATAGTTCGAAACAAACGCAGTATAACCATTTATCAGCTTCTCTTTTTTAAGCTCATTCAAAAACGACTTTTCATGTATTATTATCCCATCAGCGTCACCATTTTTGAAAATTTTCACCGCCTGACCGCTTCCCACTGAAATAAAATTGAACTTCACATTATTTTTCTTTTCAAATGCAGGTGTAACAAAGTCCAAAAAACCACTGTCATATATACTTGTAGTTGTAGCTATCTTGTATTTAACAGAAGCAGTCCCAGAGAAAATACTAACTCCAAACACACAAATCAAAACAAAAAATGCAACGACATTTTTTAAATATCTTTGTGTTTTCATGCGCTTTTTCTCCCTTTCCATAAAATTTTTATGTTATAAAAACAAAAAAGGATACTCCCCCGCTTTGAAACTTGAAATAGGAAAGAGTATCCTTCTAAAGCTAAATTTTAGAAGAATCTTTCCTTTCCAAAGCGGGAGGCGCAGTGGTTTCCCAAATCTGCACCCTATCGGCCACAGCACCATGAAGAGGAAACCATCCTCTTTTTAGGCTGCTGTGGCTCGGAAAGATTCTAAAACTCAAAAACTCTGTATTCATTTGTCAGAAGATTTACAACCATGCACTTTCCGATTAAGTTCTCACCTTGAGCTGATATCAGCTTACAAAACTCAGAAAGTTCTAAAGCTGCTGTCAGCATTGGTGCAAAAATTGGGTTGCCAAGGTCTTTTTCAGCACCTTCAATATTTGTCTCTCCCAAAAGCTTTTCTATCCCGGGTGTGTCTTTTGTGATGATGGCAATCTGGGCGTACCAGCCAGCACACCCGCCGTGAATTAATATTTTCCCCATCTTTTGTGCAAACTTTGAAAGGCTCTTTCTTATTTCTATATTGTCAGTTGCATCAAATATATAACTTGCTTCCATCAAAAATATATCAAGATTTTCTAAATAAGCCTTTTCCTTTATAGGTTCAAAAGAAACGGCAGGGTTTATCTCTTTTACTCTTTTCTCTGCTTCAAATACTTTGTACTTTCCAAGGTTGTTTACATTAGAAATTATCTGCCTGTTTAAGTTTGTCTCATCAAAAGAGTCCATATCAACTGCTATAATCTTTTTCACACCAAGCCGCGCAAGTCCTTCAATCAAAAAACCACCTATTCCACCCACTCCAACAACTGCAACTGTTGTTGAAAGAAGTTTTCTTTGCCCTTCTTCTGTCAAGGCACTCAAGTTTTTTAAATATCTTTTTTGCATACTCAAATTAGCCTCCAGTTGCAAATGGAGTTATATACACACTATCATTTTCCGACAATACATAGTCAAAGTCAACTCTTTTTTGATTGACAATCACAAACCCAACCTTGTCTTTTGGAATGTTTAAGTTTTCAAGAAGCTTTTCTACATTTGTGTTCGGGTCAATCTCAACTTCCATTTTCCCTATTTTGCTGCCGTACCTTCCAAAAAAACTATTTACCTCTACTCCAATCTTCATATTCCTTTTCCACCCTCTCGATATACATTTTCAAAAGCCTATTTAACCTCTCTTCATCCATCTTACCCCACATTGTCGGTGTTTCAAATATTCTCTTTGGAAACTTATAATTTTCAAGTGAATATCCAAGCTCTTTTTTGATTTTCAGTTTTGTGAAAAATACATCATTCGCAAGTCGTGTGAGGTCATCGTCTGTCCAGTTTATACCAACAGCATTTAACGCTTTCAAGATGGTTGGCCTGTCATACACCTTTCGGGCAAACAGACATATGCATAGTGATGTGAGCACTGCCCTTTCTTTTTCTTCATTAATTACATAATTTATTATTTCATCATCTTTTAATTCTTTTGCACTCTGGTCATAAGAGTAACCTGCATTGTCTAAATGAGAATGCCTTGCACCAACTGTTTGACCAAGCGCAAATGCATAGCCTGTATGATATCCTGCCATCTCATTTCCACCATACAAAAGTGCAAATTCTTCTCCACCATATTTTTTCACAGCTTCTTTCAAACCTTTGCCAATTGTGTAGTAAAACTCGTTGACTCTTTCTGCAATATTATCAATTGCTTTAACATACTCCATGGTGTTGCCAAACTCAAGGTCAGCAAGAGTGTCTTCTCTTGAGATAAGCCCTTTTTTGAGTGCTTCTGTTGCCCATGCCAATACAACACCTGTTGTTATAGCATCAAGTCCTGCAAGTTCAACCTCTTCTATAATCTGCAAAACCTCGTCTGTTGTCTTTATCCCCAAAAGGCTTCCAAGTGCGTATATAAGTTCATGGTCATATGAGACAGAAATGGACTCATACTCATATCCCTTGTCAAACTCGCGTCTGAACTGTCCTATATGGATGCATCCAATGGGACAGCCTACACACGAAACCTTTCTGACCAAGTTCTTTTCGGCAAATGTCTCACCTGAGATATCGTCCGCATGCTCAAATGTAGACTGAAGTAAATTCTTAGTTGGAAGAGAACTTATGCTATTTAGCACTTTGATATTCATAGGTGTTCCAAGCTCGTGATACTTGGCCATCGCATCTGTCTGTGTAACTTTTTTGTATATCTCCTGATAAGTCTTAAAGTACTCTTTAAGGTTGGCAATTGGCAAGTCCTCTTCTCCCATTATCATCATAGCTTTGAGGTTCTTGCTGCCAAAGACCGCACCAATCCCAAGCCTTCCAAAATGCCTGTAGGTGTCAACATTGACACAAGAGTATGTTACAAGGTTTTCCCCTGCCTTGCCAATTCTGATTATGCTTCTTTTTCCTGGACCTGGCTCTCTTTCTCTTATAACCCTTCCTGTCTCTTCTATGTCAAGTCCCCACATAGCTCTTGCATCTTTAAATTCAATATTTTTATCTGTAATGACAAGGTATGTGGGCTTTTGAGCTTTTCCTGTTATAACTATTGCATCATATCCTGCATTTCTTATAGCCATTGCAAGTCTTCCACCTGCATGGCTTTCACCATATTCGCCTGTGTGAGGTGAAATAAAGGTTGCTACAGCTTTTGTCACAACAGGAAAGATTGTTGAAAGAGGCCCGATTGAAATGATGATCGGCTGGCTTTCATGCAAAGGGTCAACACCTTTTTTCATATTTTCCTCTAAAAGCTTTGCTGCAACACCTGCTCCGCCTAAGTATTTATAAAGATCCTTCCTTTCTTGAATGTCTGCTTTTTTGTTTGTAAGGTCTATATAAAGCACTCTTATAAAGTCTTTGCCTATCATCTTACTCACTCACCTCTTCCATTGAAAGACAATTGTGTGGACACATTCTCACACATGCTCCACAGTGCTTGCAAACAATTGGAATTTTCCTGTCATAGTCCATGTGAATTGAGCCAACTATGCATGCTGCTACACACTTTTCGCATGCAATACATTTTTCTTCGATTAGCTTAACACCGCCACCAGGCCTTTTTACAAGCGCATTTGTAGGACAAGCCTCTGCACACGCTGGCTCTTTGCACGCAACACAAATTGTTGCTGCGAACTTGCTCTGAAGTCCTCCTCTTGTCTTAACTTTTATTGAGCTTTTTGCAAGGTTGTGATTGTTATGGTTCACCGCTGCACATGTAAGCATACATGTAAAGCATCCAAGGCACTTGTTCATGTTATCAGCTCGAAGAACCTTTGGCAATTAAATCACCACCTGTAAAATCATATTTTAAAACTTCCCAAATTATAATCCTCTAAAAATACTATTTTAATTAATACCCAAAATAGTAGACCTTTAATCACCCAAAGTCCAAATTTCGTTTAAAATTTAACAATCTTATTATATCATCCAAAATGAAAGTTTACAATAGGCTACTTGCAATTTATTATTTGTGTTTTTGGGCATGATATTATATAATCTTAACTAAGTTATATTTCACACTATTGAGAGGTGCTAAAGGCAGATGAAGCTTGGAAGATTTTTTTATGCAAACAAAACATTTTTCGGACTTGTTGAAGGTAGCTCAGTGAAGGTTTTGAAAAGTCTTGACCCACTTAAAATAAGCGACCAATCTTATCCCATAGAGGAGTTGAAAATTTTGCCGCCTGTCAAGCCTTCAAAGATTGTATGTGTGGGTCTTAACTACAAAGACCATGCGAAAGAACTTGGACTTGAACTTCCAGAAAGTCCCGTGCTGTTCCTAAAACCTCCGACATGTGTGATTGGTCACAACGACAGTATAATTTATCCGCAGCACATGAGTAGCCAGGTGGACTATGAAGGAGAGCTTGCGGTGGTTATAAAAAAAGAGTGTCGCAATGTAAAACCACAAGAGGCAGATGAGTACATACTTGGCTACACGTGCGCAAATGATGTGACAGCAAGGGATCTTCAGCCAAAAAACGGTCAGTGGACTGTAGCAAAATCTTTTGATACTTTTTTGCCACTTGGTCCTATTATAACAGATGAAATTGACCCAAACAACAGTCCAATCAAAACTTATCTTAACGGCAAACTTGTTCAAAATTCCAATACAAGCAATTTCATCTTCACCGTGCAGGAGCTTGTAAGTTATATAAGCTCTATAATGACTTTAAAACCTTTTGATGTGATAATTACAGGAACACCTTCTGGCATTGGAAGTATGAAAAAAGGAGATGTTGTTGAAGTTGAAATTGAGGGGATTGGAAAGCTTATTAATTATGTAAAATAAAGGCTGGCAGTTTTAATTGTGCCAGCCTCTCAAGACTTTTTATACAGCATTGTGAACAAATGCAACTATCTTTCTGCATGGAATGTCAACTATTGAACCAAGGCCACAAAATCTTCTGCGTGGCGGGCAACATCTTTCTCTTCGATGATGTTCACCAAACTCTTCTCTTGAGTCATAGCCTCTGTACCAGAAGGGGTCATCTGGTGGTGTCCCTATAGTTACAATAAGCCTTATAAACCTTGGTGTGACAAGTGCCAAAACACCTGTAAATCCCTGTCCGCTTTCTCCTCCGCTTTCTGTGAACACTGTAACTGTTTCTCCTAAATATCTTTTCATGTGTTCACAGATGTCGTGGCAGTGATGTTCGTGACCTTCATACCTCAAATCCAGTTCTTCTGACATACCTTCTTACCTCCCATAATTCATATTATGTCTTCTTCCATTAACATAATATGAATTATGGGTAAACTGTGTTACATAAAATTTTTTAACTTCCAAAATCCTCAATTATCTTTATTGCATCTTCAAACGAGTTGACCACGATTCCTTTTTTTAAATCATTGACCTCTTGTTCTGGTAAGTTCTCAATACTAATTGGAGTAATGAGCTTTAGAGTATCACCATCTACAGGTTGCGAATAAAATATAGCTACTCTTCCGTCTTTTATAGAAATTATAAAATGGTTGGGACAAAAGCCGTCAAATACTCGGCTTATCACCACATACTTAGAGCTAAATGCATCTATTTCCCATTCTGCAAACATATTTTTAAAGTCCTGTTTTGACATCCCTACATATTCTTTTGGTACTAACTTTTTCTCTTCGATGACGTGTCCACATCCTTTAAAATATTTTCTTACAACAAACAAAGTATTATCAGCTATTCTGCCTTCTATATCCTTGTTTATATATGCAATCTGTGTTACATTCTTACCTTTTATATCCTTTTCGGACTTTACTTTTCCTCTTTCTAATGTTATAGTAAACCCCACTGCAAACGACACTATAAACAGGAAAATAATAATAGCAGTGAGCGTGGCAGTTTTAAAATACAGTTTCATTTTCTTGTAGCCCCCATTAGTACTCAAACTTTTTTTACTATTATTCCCTGCCAAACCCACTGCTATACATAAAGTTTACTCTTCATCTTCTTCCCAGTTGTGATAAACCTCTTTTACATCATCGTTATCTTCAAGCATGTCAATAAGTCTTCTCATTTTCTGGGCATCTTCACTTGAAAGCTTTACAGTTGTCTGAGGAATCATCTCTATCTGAGCTCTTATAAATGTAAAACCTTCCTTCTCAAGACCTTCTCTGACCTTTGAAAAATCCTCAGGTGATGTAATTATTTCATATATACCATTTTCTGAGGTAAAATCCTCAGCACCATACTCTAACGCCTTTTCCATCACAAAGTCTTCATTTGGAAAACTTTCTTTTTCAATAACTATGACACCTTTTCTGCTGAACATCCATGAAACACAGCCTGTTTGACCAAGATTTCCACCATTTTTGTCAAAAATGTGTCTAAGTTCACCTGCAGTTCTATTTCTGTTGTTTGTCATTGCCTCAACAATAACTGCAACTCCACCAGGTCCATAGCCCTCGTACGTAATGTCTTCGTACCCTGTTGTGTCAATCTCACCAGCTGCCCTCTTTATAAACCCCATTATCTTATCCATGGGCATGTTGTTTGCCTTAGCTTTTGCGATTACATCCCTGAGCTTCGGGTTTGTCTCAGGGTCAGGGCCGTACATCTTTGCTACAACCATAAGCTCTCTACCAAGTTTTGTAAAAAGTTTCCCTTTCTGTGCGTCTGTCTTTTCTTTTTTGTGTTTTATATTCGCCCACTTTGAATGTCCAGCCATATTCTTACTTCCCCCTACTTTTTAAACTGCTATTGTGCTCAATATGGAATTATAAATTAGATTTAAAGCTAATGTCAAATGAAATTGGTACATAAGATTTAATAATGAACAAAGATTAGCTTGTGATGAAAGAAAGATGAATAAAAAGATTTTAAAGCAAATCGTAATACTTACACTTTGTAATATATTAACATATAGCCTATTTTTCTTTTATAGAGTATTCATATCGCGCAGAATTGGTTCTGTTGGCATGGGACTTTATACATTTGGCATGACACTTTATTATCTATTCTACAGCATATCAAGCGGTGGGATTTTGACAGCCATTTCAAAATATATTGCTGAAAACTGCTATTCAGCTGGGCTAAAAGAAAAAGTTGTCTTTGTGATGAGCAGGATACTCTTTTTCTGGAGCGTTATAATTTCCATATTGTTTTTGACATTAAACCCATTTTTCTGTGATATTGTATTTTCTACTCCACATCTCAAACACATGGTCTACCCTCTTATTGTGTGTATTGTGGTTGTCACCCAGTCAGCTATTTTGAAAGGCTTTTTTTATGGCATTCAAAATCCTACTCCCCCTGCCTTGGCAGAGGTGTTTGAAAATATTGTCAGACTTTCTGTCACCTGTCCTATTTTTTTGACAGTAGCAAAGTCATCTTCGCTTGACACAAAGCTATTTTTGTCTTTCTTAGGAATTCTTATAGGAGAACTTTCAAGTCTGAGTTTCCTTTGGATATCATACAAGCTCAAATACAAAAATATTCGATTTTCGATTAAGCTTTCTGAGATTGTGCAGATTTCCTCTAATATATTCAAAGTATCTGTGCCGCTTGCCACAGCCAGTGTCCTTGGAATGATTTTTCAATCACTTGAAAATATGATAATTCCCAAAATGTTTGAAAGCATCGGCAATACAAAAACCAAAGCAATCTCCATTTATGGAATAATAAATGGCATGAGCTTCCCAGCAGCAACCTTGCCACTTGTAATAATAAATTCACTATCCATCATAATAATTCCTACCATTTCCGAGACAAAGATTAACACAAAAACCCTAAACTCTCGAATAAACTCTTTTCTTTTACTTACCATTGCTATTTCATTGCCAGCAACATGCATATTTTTACTTTTTCCTGTACAGATTTGTAATTTGCTATACAAAAACCCTCAAGCAGGAGTGTATCTTAAGCACATTGCCCCTGCAATAGCATTTTATTATCTTTCTGTTGTACTTTCAAGTTTACTTAATGCACTTGATAAGGTCAATTTTAATTTTATTTTAAATACAGTACTGACAGTAGCAAGATTGATAGCCTATATTCCAGCTATATTACTTTTTAAAAGTGAAATCCCTTATATCTGGATTTCAAATATATTTGCCCTTATTTCATGCATCATAATGATTGAAAAGATATCAAGGCTTGAGTTTGAATTTGTTCTTGAAAAAAGGATAATCTTTCTCATATTCCAATTTGCAGTTGTGTGCCTGCTTATATTTACCATACTCATTTATCTGAACATAACTTCAATGCAAGTTTTTATTATTCTGTTTTTATCAGGATACTTTCTAATTAGCTACTTTATCCTTTTATATCAGAAAAGGCGTAAGAAAGACTGAAGGCGAATATATATAAAGCACACAGTAGAAAAGCACAATCACAAATACTACTGCCAAGGCCTTTGCTCTTGTTATTCCGAAACCCTTTGAAAGTGCTTCATAAACGGATATCAAGAAAAACATCTCTGACACTTTAAAAACTGCATAGCCAATTGGTAAAAACCAGAAGATAATACCTATCAAAAATGTATATGACGGAAGAAGGTACGATACTGTCAATGTGGTTATTACTTGTGAAACATTAGCTCTTTTTCTTGTAGCAATGGAAGCTGCTAAGAAGACTATGATTACCAGCATAAAAAGCTTAAAAATTTGGTTTGAAAAAAGGGTAATAATAAGCCTTGCCAGTCTTAAATTCTCTAAATCGGATTTTATTCTGTCGGTAAAAAATACAAGACCTGCTTCTCCTGGCATTATTTCATACCCTTTTCTAATCTGAAGGTAAACATAGATTGTAAAAAGTGTAATATATATCAAAAACACTACAATTCCTGCTACAAAATTGTTAAGAAGCGAAATGTTCTGGACAAAATAAAGTGGATTTGTAAAAAGGTATTTACACACATTCTCTTTCTTGTTCACAGTACAAACACATCCTTTTTCCTAAATTGCTCTTAAAACTATCCCTTTTTTGTCAGCCAGGAAGTTGCCGGATGTAATATCTGAAACGCTCTTTATAAACTCATCCACCTCTTCTTTTTTGATTGCCAGCAACAAATCTACAACTTGCGAATATTCAATCTTTTCTATCTTTGTATTAAACCTTGAAGCAAGCCATTTAATCTTCTCAAAATCAGAATATTCTACACTAAGTAAAACCTCTTCACACTCATGATACTCCAAAATACCTGCTTTTTCAAGCCCGAGGCTTGCTGCCTGTGTATACGCCCTGACAAGTCCTGACGCGCCCAGCAGAATTCCGCCAAAATATCGGGTTACTACAATTAGCACATTTGAAACATTGCTCTTTCTTATTACCTCCATGACAGGAAGCCCGGCTGTCCCCTGAGGCTCACCATCATCCGAATATTTCTGTACAGGATATTCAATACCATATGTATAGGCATACACGTTGTGTGTTGCATCATAAAACTCTTTTCTGACCTGGTCAAGGAAGGTATTAACCTCATGCTGATTTTCTACCCTGAAAACCGATGCAATGAACCTTGACTTTTTTTCAACAAATTCTACTCGGACATTTTGAGCAATGGTTTTAAATCCCATTTTTTATTTTAATCTCCTTTGCCGTAATTAATCATATAGCTATTTTCATATCAAAAAGGGCTGTCATTTTATGTTAAATTCAATGACAGCCCGTCAAAACTTTGCATCATATATATTATAAATGCTGATTTAAATATTCACAAGCTGTTTGTACTGTTCATACGCACAGGATGCCAGAGCCTTGTCTTGGCTGTAAGTAATCTTCTGGATAGCCTCTTCAATGTCAAAATATCCGGCATCAAAAACGTTCTCTTCCTTGTTTTCTTTCAAAAACTCGGGAGACTTTGCTTCCATGATATACCATATAATCTTGTTACAAACTGGTCTCTGACGTGTGACAGAATAGAACTCATAACTTGTTTGACCTGCTGTGGAGAGAATTGAAGCATCAATCCCAACTTCTTCCTTGACCCTTCTTACCGCAACTTCGGGTGCAATCTCGCCGTTCCTTATAACACCTTTTGGAAACACCCATTCGCCCTTCTCGTTCTTCATGATAAAGATTTTTCCCTGGTAGAACACAACTCCACCAGCACAATTACGGATTAGCAATGCGGACAACCCCTTTCTTTTATTTTAATAAAAATTTCCCCCTACTTTAATAATACCCTCTTTATTCACCATATTCAACAAATTTCATATAATTAAATCCTCTCAACAATCATATCAAGCAAAGTATCAATACCTCTGCCATCCTGAGCAGAGATAAAAACATGAGGTACATTGTCAAACACATCTACAGTTGAAAGGTCCACTTTATCTATCTTGTTATAAACCCTTATAAGAGGGATATTTTCTGCTCCAAGCTGTTTTAGCAAATCCTCAGATACTTTTATGTGGTCATAATAATACGGGTCAGATATATCCACAACGTTCAGTATAAGGTTTGAGTACTTGACCTCTTCTAATGTTGAGGAAAACGCCTCAACAAGATGATGCGGCAAGTTTCTTATAAACCCAACAGTATCAGTGAGCAAAAATTCTTTGCCTTTGTGGTACACCCTTCTTGTTGTAGTATCAAGTGTTGCAAATAGTTTGTCTTCTACCAGAACATCTGCTTTTGAGATTCTGTTCATGAGAGTAGACTTGCCCGCGTTTGTGTAACCAATTATTGACACCACCGGCACCTGGTTCTCTATTCTGCTTTTTCTCTGTACTTCCCTGCTTTTTTTCATCTTTTCAAGCTCTTTTTTTATCTCTTCAATCCTGCGCTGGATATGTCTTCTGTCAATCTCAAGCTTGGTCTCACCTGGCCCTCTTGTCCCAATTCCGCCACCAAGCCTTGAAAGTAGCACTCCAGTCCCACGCAGGCGCGGAAGCAGAGTCAAAAGCTGTGCAAGTTCTACCTGAAGTTTTCCTTCTTTGGTCCTTGCACGCCTTGCAAATATGTCAAGTATAACATCAGTTCTGTCTATCACTTTTCTCAAAAGAAGCTCTTCCAAGTTTTTTATCTGAGCAGGCGAAAGTTCTCTGTTGAATATCACAACGTCAATGTCTTTTTGCTGGCAGATTGAAAGTATCTCTTCTGCTTTACCTCTTCCTATAAAATACGCAGGGTCTATGCTCCTTCTTACTTGTACCACCTTGTCAACAACTTTAACCCCTGCAGTCTTACACAGGCTCTCAAGCTCTTCTAAAAGGTGTCTGTCAAGCTCAGACAAACTTTTTGGCCACACATCAACAAGCAAAGCCCTTTCCTCTTTTTCTGTCAAAGTCTCGTGAATTTTTTCTCTTTCCCTCTGTTTTTCATCCACTTCTGAAATCTTGGATGAGATATCAAGATTATAAAAATATTCTATTCTGTGTGGTCCAATCGTTTCAACCTCTTTTAGTTGGCTACCCCAAAAAGCTATTGTAGCTTCCTCAGTTTTGAGAGAGATTGTCATTACATAATCATACTTTTTCATTATAAGCGTGGAGAGGTCAAGCATTGAAGGATGTGATGCAGAAGATAATCTTGTAAAGATTAACGCTGCCTTTTTAGGAAAAGAATCCTGGTTTTCAAGCTCTGCAAATTCTTTCTTTTCTATTAGAACCTCTTCAATTCTCCCTTTTCTGTTCAAAACAATTGCTATTTCTTTATTGAGATTCAGCGAAAACTCTTTTAGTAGATTGTAGACAAACTCATCAATCATATACTCTTCTGTCTGATGGGACTTAAGTTTTTGAATCATATTGTGATAATACTCTCTTATTCGTGCCATACAGTTTTTTAAAAACACCTCCTTGAAGCAGCTTATATCTTGCACAAAATCTTTTGAGCCAAAAAAAGCCCAAACCTAAGTCTGGAAAGCTTTAAAGCTTTTCTCACCTTAGGCTTGGGCTTTTTTGATTATTCAATTATTGTTGTAACAGAACCTGCACCAACTGTTCTTCCGCCTTCGCGGATAGCAAATCTTAGTCCTGACTCAATAGCTATTGGAGAGATAAGCTCAACTGTCATCTCAACGTTGTCGCCAGGCATGCACATCTCTACACCTTCTGGTAGTGTGATTGTTCCTGTAACGTCTGTTGTTCTGAAATAGAACTGTGGTCTGTAACCATTGAAGAATGGTGTATGTCTTCCACCTTCTTCTTTTGTCAAGACGTAAACCTGTGCTTTGAATTTTGTATGAGGTTTAATTGTGCCTGGCTTTGCAAGAACCTGCCCTCTTTCAACCTCATTCTTCTGAATACCTCTGAGAAGACACCCTACATTGTCACCAGCAACAGCCTCGTCAAGTACCTTTCTGAACATCTCAATACCTGTTACAACTGTCTTTCTTGGCTCTGGAGCAAAACCAACTATTTCAACCTCTTCGCCTGTCTTGAGTGTTCCTCTTTCAACTCTACCTGTTACAACAGTACCTCTACCTGTGATTGAGAACACGTCTTCAATTGGCATCAAGAATGGTTTGTCAATGTCTCTCTGTGGTGTTGGGATGTATTTGTCAACAGCATCCATGAGCTCTAAAATGCACTGATATTCTGGAGCATTTGGGTCTTGTGATGTTGACTCTAAAGCCTTCAGCGCAGAACCTTTTACTATTGGTACTTCGTCGCCTGGATAGCCATACTTGGAAAGAAGTTCTCTTACTTCCATTTCAACAAGCTCAATCAATTCTGGGTCGTCTACCATGTCAACCTTGTTGAGGAATACAACGATGTATGGAACGTTAACCTGTCGTGCAAGCAAAATGTGCTCTCTTGTCTGTGGCATTGGACCGTCTGCTGCAGATACAACCAAGATTGCACCGTCCATCTGAGCAGCACCTGTTATCATGTTCTTGACGTAGTCAGCGTGACCTGGGCAGTCAACGTGTGCATAGTGTCTTGCGTCTGTCTCATACTCAACGTGTGCTGTGTTGATTGTAATACCTCTTTCTCTTTCCTCTGGAGCCTTGTCAATCTGGTCATAAGCCATAAACTGTGCTTTACCTTTGAGAGCTAAAACCTTTGTGATTGCAGCTGTCAATGTTGTTTTTCCATGGTCAACGTGTCCAATTGTACCTATGTTTACGTGTGGTTTTGTTCTTTCAAATTTAGCCTTTGCCATCCTGATTTTATCCTCCTTCACAATAATATTTTATTTATGTGAATTTTTAAAATTGCAACCGCAGTTTAAGATTATTTTAACACTTATTTATTCTTCATTTCAAGAATCTTATCAGCAATATTCTTTGGAACCTCTTCATAGTGGTCAAACTGCATGGTGTATGTTCCTCGCCCCTGTGTCTTTGACCTCAGGTCTGTTGCGTAACCAAACATCTCTGCAAGTGGAACATATGCACGAATGACCTGGGCATTTCCTCTAAGTTCCATACCCTCAATTCTTCCACGTCTGGAGTTGATATCACCCATGACATCACCCATGTACTCCTCAGGCACAACAACCTCAACCTTCATAATAGGCTCTAAGAGTACTGGGTCTGCCTTTTTCATACCTTCTCTGAACGCTTGAGCTGCTGCAATTCTGAACGCCATGTCGCTCGAGTCAACCTCGTGGTATGAACCGTCAAACAGCGTAACTCTTACATCCACAACAGGATATCCTGCCAATACACCTGACTGCATTGCTTCCTGGACACCTGCATCGACAGATGGTATGAACTCTTTTGGAATCACACCACCGACTATCTTGTTGACAAACTCATACCCTGCGCCTCTCTCAAGCGGTTCAAGCTCAAGCCAAACGTGCCCGTACTGACCTCTACCACCAGACTGTCTGATATACTTTCCTTCAACCTTGACAGATTTCTTGATTGTCTCTTTGTATGCAACCTGAGGTTTACCTACATTGACCTCTACCTTGAACTCTCTTCTCATTCTGTCAACAATAATCTCAAGGTGAAGCTCTCCCATACCTGCAATGAGAGTCTGTCCTGTCTCGTGGTTTGTAGATACCTTGAATGTCGGGTCTTCTTCTGCAAGTCTCTGCAGCGCAATACCCATCTTTTCCTGGTCAGCTTTGGTCTTTGGTTCAATAGCAACCTGTATAACAGGTTCTGGGAATTCCATAGACTCTAAGACAATTGGATGATTTTCATCACAGAGGGTATCACCTGTTGTAGTATTGGAAAGACCAATTGCTGCACAGATATCACCGGCATATACTGCATCAACGTCTTCTCTATGGTTTGCATGCATGTGCAAAAGTCTGCCTACTCTTTCTTTCTTGTTCTTTGTTGAGTTATAGACATAAGAACCTGCATGAAGAACACCAGAATAAACTCTCAAGAATGTCAGTTTACCAACATATGGGTCAGACATAATTTTAAACGCCAGTGCACAGAATGGCTCATCTTCACTTGTCTTTCTTTCAATCTCTTCACCAGTGTCAGGTGAAAATCCTTTTACTGCAGCAATGTCAACCGGTGATGGCAGATAATCAACAACTGCATCTAAAAGTGGCTGAACACCCTTGTTTCTATACGATGAACCGCAAAGTACCGGTGTCATCTGCATGTTTATTGTAGCTTTTCTTATTGCAGCCTTGAGCTCTTCAACTGTAATCTCTTCACCCTCTAAATATTTCATCATAATCTCTTCATCAGTCTCAGCAACAGCTTCTAAAAGCTTAATCCTGTACTCTTCAGCAATGTCTTTTACCTCATCTGGAATCTCTGTTTCTTGCGACACTTTTCCAAGGTCGTCAACATAGATTATAGCCTTCATTGTGAGAAGGTCAACAATACCTCTGAAAGTATCCTCTTTTCCAATTGGAACCTGGATTGCAACCGGGTTTGCGCCAAGTCTTTCTTTCATCATCTCAATGACATTGAAAAAGTTTGCACCCATTATGTCCATCTTGTTGACATAAGCTATCCTTGGAACACGGTACTTGTCAGCCTGTCTCCAAACAGTTTCTGACTGAGGTTCTACGCCACCTTTTGCACAAAACACAGCAATTGCACCATCAAGCACGCGCAGAGACCTTTCTACCTCAACAGTGAAGTCCACATGTCCTGGTGTGTCAATAATGTTTATCCTATGACCTTTCCACTCACAAGTTGTAGCAGCAGAGGTGATTGTGATACCTCTTTCTTGTTCCTGCTCCATCCAGTCCATGGTAGCAGTTCCTTCGTGGACTTCACCCATCTTGTGAACCTTACCTGTGTAAAAGAGAATTCTCTCTGTGGTTGTTGTTTTCCCCGCATCTATATGAGCCATAATACCTATATTTCTTGTTTTTTCAAGCGGAAACTGCCTGGGCAATTTCTTCTGTCCTCCTTGTCAAAATAGTATTACCATCTGTAATGTGCAAATGCTCTATTTGCTTCTGCCATTCTATGAGTATCTTCTTTCTTTTTGACTGCGCCACCTGTATTGTTAGCTGCATCCATAATCTCTGCTGCAAGTTTCTCTTTCATTGTCCTTTTGTCTTTTCTCTCTCTTGCATACTCAACAAGCCATCTAATTCCAAGAGAAAGTCTTCTGTCTGGTGCAACCTCGATGGGCACCTGGTATGTTGCACCACCAACTCTTCTTGGACGAACTTCTAATACAGGCATAACGTTGTTAAGGGCTGCCTCAAGTACTTCAAGTGGGTCTTTGCCTGTTTTTTCTCTTATAATATCAAATGCACCGTATACAATCTTTTGTGCAATTGATTTTTTACCATCATACATAACTTTGTTAATAAGCTTTGCAACAACCTTGTCATTGTACACTGGGTCTGGCAATATCTCTCTCTTTTTAACCGGCCCTTTTCTTGGCAAGCTATTCCCCTCCTTCTACAAAACTGTAAATATTCATACTGCTCTTTTAGTATACTTTTTACATCTTTTATTTCTTTGCAGCGCCTGCTGCTTGTTGTTTTGGCCTTTTTGCACCGTACTTGGAACGGCCCTGTCTTCTGTTAGCAACACCAGCACAGTCCAAAGTACCTCTTACAATGTGATATCTGACACCTGGCAGGTCCTTGACTCTTCCGCCTCTTACCAGCACAACTGAGTGCTCCTGTAAGTTGTGACCAATACCAGGGATGTACGCTGTCACTTCAATACCATTTGTAAGTCTTACCCTTGCAACTTTTCTTAAAGCTGAGTTTGGCTTTTTAGGTGTTACAGTTTTGACAACTGTACAAACCCCTCTTCTCTGAGGACAGCTGATATCATAATATTTTTTCTTCAAAGAGTTAAAACCTTTTTGAAGTGCTGGCGCTTTTGACTTTTCAACCTTTTTCTCTCTGCCGTACCTAACAAGCTGGTTTATTGTTGGCATTCTTGCACCTCCTTGAAAAAATCTTATTCAATTATCGCGGCAGACGATGCTGCCACACTTATACCACAAATTTTCCCAAGCTCTTTTTTGGAATCCACAAATACAAGCTTTATTCCTTTTTGCTTGCACATATCTATTATATCCCTCACTACCCATTCATCACTGTCCTTTGCGACAAAAACAACCTTTGCTTTGCCTTTCTGGATAGCTTGGGCAGTCTGGCGCGCACCAACTGTCTTTGGTGAAGTTTTTAAAGCTTCAATGTCTGATGATGACAAATTCACTTCCTCCCTCTTTTACATGGAAGGTGTAAAATTACACTCAAATATAATAACACTCAAATTATTTTATGTCAAGAAAGTTTAAAACCACATTCTGTTTTGTTTTTGTTGTAATCTCAAAAAATTTTTTACCTGTGAGCAGGTATACCTTTTTCGAGGTATACCCGCTCAAGCTTTCAATTTACTGATTTTCTTCAATAACAATATTTCTGTACTTTGCCATTCCAGTTCCTGCAGGAATTAGCTTACCAATGATGACATTTTCCTTAAGACCAATCAGCGGGTCGACCTTCCCTTTTATTGCTGCATCTGTCAATACCCTTGTTGTCTCCTGGAATGATGCAGCAGACAAGAATGACTCAGTAGAGAGTGCTGCTTTTGTTATACCAAGAAGCACCCTTCTGCCAAGCGCAGGACGTTTTCCTTCTGCTATTGCCTTGTCGTTCTCTTCTTCAAACCTGTGTATCTCTACAATGTCGCCAGGCAAAAGTTCGGTATCACCAGGGTCTTCTATCTTGACCTTCTTCATCATCTGTCTGATTATTATCTCTATGTGCTTGTCGTTTATGTCAACGCCCTGCATCTTGTAAACTTTCTGCACTTCTGCTAAAAGATAGCTCTGAACACCTCTTGGCCCTTTTATCCTCAAAAGGTCGTGCGGATTTATCGAACCTTCTGTCAGTTCATCTCCTGCCTGAACATAATCGCCATCGTTCACCTTCAATCTTGCTCCATACGGTATCTCATACGTTCTCTCTTCACCATTGTCATTCCTGACTGTTATTGTCCTCTTTTTGTCTTCTTTTATTGAAACATACCCTTCTATTTCAGAAATCACTGCGACTCCTTTTGGTTTTCTTGCCTCGAACAGCTCCTCAACCCTTGGAAGACCTTGCGTAATGTCCTGCCCAGCAATACCACCTGTGTGGAATGTTCTCATTGTAAGCTGAGTACCCGGCTCACCTATAGCCTGTGCTGCGATTATACCAACTGCTTCACCAACATTTACCGGCTGACCTGTGCCAAGGTCAAGTCCATAACATTTTGTACAAACACCGTACCTTGTCTTGCACTCTAAAACTGACCTTACATATACCCTGTTGATTCCTGCATCAATTATCTTCTTAGCTACTTCTTCTGTAATGAGCTCATTTTTCTTTACTATTACCTCACCTGTTTTTTCATCAACAATATCAGAAGCCGCATATCTTCCAATAATCCTCTCTTCAAGTGTTTCAATTACCTCTGTGCCATCTCTTATCTCTTCAACCCATATACCTTTGTCTGTTCCACAGTCCTCTTCCCTTACAATTATATCCTGTGCAACGTCGACAAGCCTTCTTGTCAAATACCCTGAGTCTGCTGTTCGCAGTGCTGTGTCCGCAAGCCCTTTTCGTGCACCGTGTGTTGAGATGAAAAACTCTATAACATTGAGTCCTTCTCTGAAGTTTGACTTAATCGGCATCTCTATTGTCTTACCAGACGGATTCGCCATGAGTCCTCGCATACCAGCAAGCTGTGATATCTGATTTTTGGAACCTCTTGCACCCGAGTTTGCCATCATGAATATTGGATTGAACTCATCAAGGCTCTGGATAAGTTCTTCAGTAAGCTTGTCTTTTGTCTGGTTCCATATAGAGATTACCTGTTCATATCTTTCTTCGTCAGAAATCAAACCATGTCTGTATAGTTTTTCAATGTTCTCAACCTTTTGTTCAGCCTCTGCTATGAGCTTTTGCTTGACTTCTGGAATTACCATGTCCGAAACTGAGATGGTAATTGCTCCTCTTGTTGAAAATTTAAATCCAAGTTCTTTTATCTCGTCCAGTATCTCTGCTGTTCGGGTATTTCCATAAACCTTTATACACCTGTCAATGATTTTTCCAAGCATCTTTTTGTCAACAAGTGTGTCAATTTCATACTTGAGAAGATTTTCTCTCCTGCTTCTATCAACAAAACCAAGGTCCTGCGGTATTACCTGATTTAATATGATTTTGCCAACTGTTGTCTCAACAAGTCCAGAGATAACTTCTCCATTTACTTGTGCTGTCCTTTTAACCTTTATTCTTGCATGAAGACCAACAACCTTGTGCTCATATGCCAAAAGTGCTTCTTCTTCTGATGAGAATATCATCCCCTCACCCTTGTCACCTTTCTTTTCAAGAGTGAGGTAGTAAATTCCTAAAACCATATCCTGGGTCGGAACTACAATTGGTTTACCGTCTGCCGGCTTTAACAGGTTGTTGGCAGATAACATCAAAAACCTTGCCTCAGCCTGAGCCTCGGCAGAAAGTGGAACGTGTACTGCCATCTGGTCGCCGTCAAAGTCAGCATTGTACGCTGTACAAACAAGTGGATGAAGTCTTATAGCCCTTCCTTCGACAAGTACCGGTTCAAAAGCCTGAATACCAAGCCTGTGCAAAGTGGGTGCTCGGTTTAGCAGCACTGGATGGTCTTTTATTACTTCTTCTAATATATCCCACACTTCACTTCTCTGTCTTTCAACTGCTTTTTTTGCATTTTTTATGTTGTTGCAAATTCCTTTTTCAACCAGTTTTTTCATGACAAATGGTTTGAAAAGCTCTAAAGCCATCTCTTTCGGAAGACCGCATTGGTAAATCTTAAGCTCAGGCCCTACAACTATAACAGAACGTCCTGAATAGTCAACTCTTTTCCCCAAAAGATTCTGTCTGAACCTTCCCTGCTTTCCTTTGAGCATATCAGATAGTGATTTTAGCGGTCTGTTACCAGGACCTGTTACTGGTCTTCCTCTTCTTCCATTGTCTATAAGAGCATCAACAGCTTCCTGAAGCATTCTCTTTTCGTTTCTGATAATTATATCCGGTGCACCTAAATCCATTAGTTTTTTGAGCCTGTTGTTTCTGTTTATCACTCTTCTGTAAAGGTCATTTAGGTCAGATGTTGCAAACCTTCCGCCATCAAGCTGGACCATGGGGCGAAGTTCAGGTGGGATGACAGGTATAACATCAAGTATCATCCATTCAGGACGGTTGCCAGACTTTCTAAAAGCTTCAACAACCTCAAGTCTTTTGATTATCTTTAATTTTTTCTGGCCTGTTGCAGTCTCAAGTTCTTGCCTGAGCTCTTGCGCCAGTTTGTCAAGGTCAATCTCTTTCAAAAGCTCTTTGATTGCCTCTGCTCCCATCCCTGCCTTAAACCTGTCGCCATATTTTTCTTTTAGTTCCCTGTACTCTTTCTCTGAGAGAATTTGTTTCTTTTCCAAATTTGGTACATCGCCCGGGTCAATTACCACATATGCAGCAAAGTACAAAACCTTTTCTAAATTTCGCGGTGTCATGTCCAAAATCAAACCCATCCTGCTTGGGACACCTTTGAAATACCAGATGTGAGAGACAGGGGCAGCAAGTTCAATGTGCCCCATTCTCTCACGTCTTACCTTTGCTTTTGTCACTTCAACACCGCACTTGTCACAAACAACACCTTTATATTTGACCTTTTTATACTTTCCGCAGTGGCATTCCCAGTCCTTTGTTGGACCAAAAATCTTTTCACAGAAAAGTCCATCTTTTTCAGGCTTGAGTGTTCTATAGTTTATGGTCTCGGGTTTTTTAACCTCACCGCGTGACCATTCTCTTATCTTCTCAGGAGAAGCAAGACTGATTTTAATAGCATCGAAATTGAACAAGTCCATCGGTCTTAACACCCACCTTTTTGAGGTTTTACTCATCTATATCATCATCAGCATCCTGGTCGTCTTCTTGTGTTGCATTCATCAAATCCTCATAAAACTTCTCCTTGTCATCTTGAATATCTTTGTCATCTTCTATTTCATCGCCGCCTATCTCAAAAGCTCCAAGCCCTTGTGGCTGCTCATCCTCATCGACAGATTCTTTGAGCTCAATCTCCTTGTTGTCCTCAGACAAGAGCTTTACATCCAGACACAGGCTCTGAAGCTCTTTTACAAGCACCTTGAAAGATTCGGGAATTCCTGGTTCTGGAATATTTTCTCCTTTTACTATCGCTTCATATGTCTTGACTCTTCCTGTTACATCGTCAGATTTTACAGTCAAAAGCTCTTGCAGCGTATATGCAGCACCGTACGCTTCAAGCGCCCAAACCTCCATCTCACCAAATCGCTGACCACCGAACTGAGCTTTACCACCAAGAGGCTGCTGTGTAACCAGCGAATACGGTCCTGTGGAACGTGCATGAATTTTATCGTCAACAAGGTGCACAAGTTTTAGCATGTACATGTAACCAACAGTTACTTCATTGTCAAATGGTTCACCTGTTCTGCCATCATACAAGATTGTCTTACCTGTAGGATTTAAACCTGCAAGTTTTAATGCCTCTTCGATATCTTCCTCTTTTGCACCGTCAAAAACAGGTGTTGCAACCTTCCATCCAAGCGCTTTTGCCGCATACCCAAGGTGAGTCTCCAAAATCTGACCAATGTTCATACGCGATGGCACGCCAAGCGGATTTAGAACTATGTCAACAGGTGTGCCGTCAGGTAAAAATGGCATATCCTCAACAGGCAAAATCCTTGAGATAACACCTTTGTTCCCATGGCGGCCTGCCATCTTGTCACCAACTGATATCTTCCTTTTCTGAGCAACATACACCCTCACAAGCTGGTTTACACCCGGTGGAAGCTCATCTCCCTTGTCGCGAGAGAATACCTTTACATCTACAACAATTCCACCTTCACCGTGCGGTACCCTCAAGGACGTGTCTCTTGTCTCTCTTGCCTTTTCACCAAATATAGCTCTCAAAAGTCTTTCTTCAGCTGTAAGCTCGGTCTCACCCTTTGGAGTAACCTTGCCAACAAGAATGTCACCGCTTTTTACCTCTGCACCGATTCTGATAATTCCTCTTTCATCCAAATCCTTTATTGCATCTTCGCCAACATTTGGAATATCTCTTGTTATTTCTTCAGGTCCAAGCTTTGTATCTCTTGCCTCACACTCATATTCTTCTATGTGAATAGAGGTATAAACATCCTCTTTTACAAGCCTTTCTGAAATCAAGATAGCGTCCTCATAGTTATAACCTTCCCATGGCATGAAAGCAACCAGGACGTTTTTACCAAGCGCAAGTTCACCATGGTCGGTGGACGGTCCGTCTGCTATAACCTCTCCAGCTTTGACCTCTTGTCCTTTTCTCACAATTGGTCTTTGGTTAAAACATGTCCCCTGGTTAGTCCTCTTGAATTTCAAAAGATGATATACATCCTTTGTTCCATCATTATTTCTGATAACAATCTCATCAGCAGATACCTTTTCAACAACACCATCTTTTTTGGCAAGAATGCACACACCAGAGTCAACCGCAGCCCTGTATTCAACACCCGTTCCAATTATTGGTGCTTCAGTTTTCAAAAGCGGCACTGCCTGGCGCTGCATGTTAGAACCCATGAGCGCTCTGTTTGCGTCGTCGTTTTCCAAGAACGGAATGAGTGATGTTGAAACTGAAACAATCTGTTTAGGTGATATATCTATAAGGTCAACCTCGTGCTTGTCAACCTCTATGATTTCCTCACCAAACCTTACTGTAACCCTCTGGTTTATAAATCTTCCTTCTTCGTCAACAGGTTCTGTTGCCTGAGCAATCTTGTATGTGTCTTCCTCATCAGCTGTGAGATACACAACCTCGTCTGTAACCCTTGCTTCTTTCTTGTCAACCTTTCTGTAAGGTGTTTCTAAAAATCCGTACTCGTTGACCCTTGCATATGTTGCCAAAGAGGTTATAAGACCAATGTTTGGACCTTCTGGGGTCTCGATAGGACACATTCTTCCATAATGAGAATGATGCACATCTCTTACCTCAAACCCTGCTCTGTCCCTGGAAAGTCCACCAGGTCCCAAAGCTGAAAGTCTTCTTTTGTTTGTAAGTGCTGCCAGCGGGTTTACCTGGTCCATAAACTGTGATAGCGGGCTTGAACCAAAAAACTCCTTGATTGCTGCTGTAACAGGTCTTATGTTTATCAGTGTCTGAGGAGTTACAGTGTCAATATCGTGTATGTTCATTCTCTCGCGAATAACTCTTTCCATTCGTGCAAGACCAATTCTGAACTGGTTCTGCAAAAGTTCTCCTACTGCTCTTACCCTTCTGTTGCCCAAATGGTCAATGTCATCAGTTGTTCCGATACCATATTTGAGACCCAAGAAATAGCTTGTTGCTGCATATATGTCATCTATTGTAAGACAGTAAGGAACAAGCTCTCTTTCTTTTTCTTTTATAAGTCTTTTAATCTCAGAAACATCATTTGTTATCTTAAGAATATCATCTAAAACAGGCTTGTAAACAAGCTCTTTTATGTTAAGGTCAGATACATCAAATTCTACGTATCTGTCAAGTTTTACTGTATTGTTCCCCACAACCTTAAATGGTCTCTCTTCATCTGCATATACCCATACCTCGTTGATACCTGCATCCTGAATGTTTAATGCAATCTCTCTTGTAATTACCTCTCCTTCTTTGACCAATATTTCTCCAGTCATCGGGTCAACTACATCCTGGGCAGCTCTTTTGTTGAAAATCCTCTTCCACAGCGACAATTTTTTATTGAATTTATATCTTCCTACTTTTGCTAAATCATACCTTCTCGGGTCAAAGAACATATTGTAAAGAAGACTTCGAGCATTTTCAACGTTTGGAGGCTCACCAGGTCTTAGTCTTCTGTAAACCTCTAAAAGTGCATTCTCAACTGGATTGCCAAGCTCACCTTTATTGGCTTCTTTCTCAAGCGAAGCTTTCAGTCTCTCATCCTCGCCAAACTTTTCAAATATCAGCTGTTGATTGTAAAGCCCAAACGCCTTTAACAGGGTTGTGAGAGAAACCTTCCTTGTCCTGTCAAGTCTGACAGACAAAAGCTCGCTTGCATCAGTTTCGAATTCAAGCCATGCACCTCTGTTTGGAATGAGAGTTCCTGAAAATATTTTTCTTCCTTGCTTATCAATGGAAGATGCAAAGTAACACCCAGGTGAACGGATGAGCTGGCTTACAATTACTCTTTCCGCACCATTGATGATAAATGTTCCGGTTTCGGTCATAATTGGGAATTCGCCCATATAAATGTCCTGTTCTTTTATCTCGCCTGTTTCTTTGTTTATAAGTCTGACCTTTACTTTTAGAGGTCTTGCATATGTTGCGTCTCTTTCTTTGCACTCCTGCTCTGAATACTTAGGTGGCCCGTCAAAATAATAGTCTACAAACTCCAAAAGTAAGGTTTCACTGTAGTCTTTAATAGGAGATATCTCTCTTAAGACCTCTCTAAGCCCTTCATCCAAGAACCATTGAAATGACTTTTTCTGGATTTCCAAAAGATATGGCAAATCCAGAACTTCCTTAACCTTACCATAACTCATTCTTTGAACTTTGCCATATTGCACAGGACGAGGTAGTGCCAACTATATCACCTCTTAAAAAATTTCCTTATCTTTATTATTATTTCCTTAAAAATACAATCTATTCTTGAAAGCCTCACGATATCTCAGCTTTTATTGGAATAGTCCAAGTTGAAAGGAAGTTATACCCATATTAACGCATTTTGTTATTATAACATAAGCACTTTTTTGTGTCAATGAAGTGAATAAAATTTTTTGCCCAAGCTTTAAAAAATAAAGATGACCACTTACTTAATAGCTTTTTCAGTGGTCATCTCTTTTTGAGTGTTGTCAATCTTTATTAAACCCTCATACTCTATTTAAAAGCTCAACAATCTGGTCAGGGCTTAAAACAAGCTCAATTGCTCCCTTTTCAATGGCCGCTTTTGGCATACCAAAAACCACACAACTTTTTTCATCCTGTGCAATTGTGAGCGCCCCTTTTTTTCTCATCTCTAAAATCCCGTCGCTCCCATCTGAACCCATCCCTGTCATCACAATTCCAACAGAAGCTCTTCCGCAGGCTTCTGCTACTGAACTGAAAAGAATGTCTGCCGAAGGTTTGTGGCTTTTTATTTTTTCAAGGTCAAGCACTCTTGTACATAGTTTTCCATTTATCTCTTCCACCGCTAAATGGTAACCACCTTTCGCAATGTAGATGCAACCACCCTTTATCTCTTCCTTATCAGAAGCTTCTTTTATACATTTTGATGTAATGGTAGCAAGTCTGTCAGCAAACGGTTTTGTGAAGTTCGGCGGCATGTGCTGAACAACAAGAATAGGAATAGGAAAATCTTTTTTCAAAGACTTAAACATCCTTTCTAAAACTGGTGGACCACCTGTGGATATACCTATACCGATAACCCTTGCCAACCTTACCCTCTCAACAATGTTCTCTTCCAGTAAAATTTTCCCTTCAACAGCAGCTGGAAGTTCATGTACTTTTGACGCATCTTCTTTTTTACTCTCTTCGCACACCGCAGTAAGTTTTTTGATTAGCTCATACTTGAACTCTTCAAGCTCATCTTCAGAAGAGGGCTTTAGAATATAATCGAAAGCGCCTGCTGACAATGCCTCAAAAGTAGTGTAAGCTCCTGGGCGCGTGTATGCACTTATCATCAAAATCTTTGTATCTGTTATCTCTTTTATCTTTTTTATAAGCTCAACACCGTTCATATATGGCATTTCATAGTCAATTGTTATCACATCAAACTTAAACTTTCTAACCCTGTCAAGTGCAATGAGAGGAGTTTGAGCAACTGTCACAACAAATTTGCCAGTACTCTCTAAAACCGATTTTATGAGCTGTCTCATAAATGCCGAATCGTCAACAACCAATACCTTGTACATAAACTCATCACCAATACAATCATTTTTCATTAATATTTATTCCCAAAATTGCTGGTATCAAAACAGAACATACTCAGAAGCTCTGTACAACCTCATCTGTCAAGCCTAAAAATTCGTACAAATGCAGTATGGTAAACCTTTCTCTGATATTCGGTGCACATAAAAATGATATCTTAAAAAGATTCTCATCTATACCAATCTCCCAATAATTCATAGGTATTTCAAGTTTTTTGTAAGCATCAATCAGCTCATCATATATACCAATTGTTTCTTTTATCAACTCATCTATAACTTCTTTCTTTCCAACAAGCCTGTTTATCACATTATATCTAAACTCTTTATCATTTAACTTACTTACTCTTCCAATATTTTGTTTTATTATACTTTCAAAAG
Organism: Caldicellulosiruptor acetigenus; assembly: GCF_026914305.1. Lineage (NCBI taxonomy): Bacteria > Bacillati > Bacillota > Caldicellulosiruptorales > Caldicellulosiruptoraceae > Caldicellulosiruptor > Caldicellulosiruptor acetigenus. Next base: position 1,882,925 of record NZ_CP113866.1, read on the forward strand.
TTGGTTGAAATCCTCTCTTTATTATATCTTTCCAGGATTCTATATCTACTCTATATTCTTTCCTTTCAAGAATTCTGGATTTGTCAAGATTTAAAAAGTGCTCATAAAACCTCAGCACATAAAGGGTTGCAAGCCCAACTTTTATCCCATGATAAGTTTTTATTCTGTGATATTCCCAAAAATGAGAAAGATGGTGTTCACAGCCTGACGCAGGACGCGAAGAGTTAACTCTTGCCATCATAATACCAGAGGTTATTAGACCTTCCAATAAATTCTTATAAAAGTGGTTTTCGCCCACTGAATTCAGAGTTTTTAGATATGTATCTTTCACAATTTGTAAAACTTCCAAGTCTATCGTCTCATCAAAGATAATGTGTGAAAGTTGCCAGTCAAGAAGAGCAGTAATCTTGCCCATCAAATCTCCGAATCCTGCTTTTTTTAAAATTTTAGGTGAATTTTCTATCACCTCCATATCCACAAAGATAGCCTCTGGCGATGATGCCAAGACTGTTGTTTTTAGGCCATTTATGGTAAGTGCTGCAACAGAAGAGGCAAACCCGTCCATTGAAGGTGCTGTTGGAAACAAAACAAACGGGACTTTGAACTTGTATGCTGTATACCGTGTTATGTCAGAAATTGTTCCACTTCCTACTCCCACAAATATATCTGCTTGTTCTATCTCAAACAAAACTTTTCCAAGCGCATACTCATCTGCCACAACATCTGGCTCAAAACATACAATCTTATATTTAATATTGGCCTTTTCAGCTGTTTCTTTGACTTTATTAGCACACACATCAAAGGTGTTTCTATCGCAAATAATCAGAGAAGATTTGTAACTATTTGCAGCCATGAACTCAGAAAATACCTCATAGGGTCTTTCCCATACAACTTCCATTTTGGTCTCTCCTTTTTTGGGAATTCATTTGATCTCCTAAGAATAAAGAATTTAAAAAAAGGCTGCCAAAAACAGCCCCAAAAATATGGTACATATGCATCTTCCTGGCAGCCTTCTTCATCTTTTTTACTCTATCACTTTTTTGTCTACTTTTTCTTTTACCATTGCAATAAAATCTTCAATGGTAAACGAACCCAAATCTCCTTTTTTCCTATCTCTTACTGCCACAGTATTCTCTTTTTGCTCCTTTTCACCAACAATCACCATATACGGTATCTTTTGAAGCTGAGCATCTCTTATCTTGTACCCTACTGTTTCTGACCTGTAATCTTCTTCTACCCTAAACCCATTTTCTTTTAATATCCTTGCGACATTTTTAGCATACTCATTGAAATTGTCAGAAACAGGAATCACTCTAATCTGCACAGGCGACAGCCACACTGGAAAAGCACCGTTGTATTTTTCAATAAGCATCGCAAGCGTTCTTTCATAACAACCTATTGATGAGCGGTGGATAATAATCGGTCTTTTTTTCTGCCCATCTCTGTCTACATACGTCATATCAAACCGTTCTGCCAGAGCAAAATCTATCTGTATTGTTATTATTGTATCCTCTTTACCATAGACGTTTTTGAACTGAATGTCAAGTTTTGGTCCATAAAAAGCAGCCTCACCTTTTGCCTCTTTGTAATTTATTCCAAGCTTATCTAAGATATTTTTCATATCATTTTCTGTCTTTTCCCAAGCCTCAGGATTGTCAATGTATTTTTCCTTGTTGTTCGGGTCCCAGCGCGAAAATCTGTACCATATGTCGTTCTCAATACCAAGTGTTTTCATTATATACTGAATTAAATCCAAAACTCCCTTGAACTCTTCCTCAACCTGGTCAGGTCTGCAGATTATGTGTGCATCTGAAAGAGTAAACTGCCTAACCCTTATAAGTCCGTGCATCTCACCTGAACTTTCATTTCTGAAAAGTGTTGATGTCTCACTGTATCTTATTGGCAAATCCCTGTAGCTTCTCTGCTTTGAGTTATATATCAAAAACTGAAATGGACATGTCATTGGTCTTAAAGCCAGAACTTCATTTTCATCTTCCTCTATTACAAACATGCCATCTCTGTAATGGTCCCAGTGTCCAGAGATTTTATACAAATCACTTTTTGCCATGTAAGGAGTCTTTGTCAGAAGATAACCTCTCTTTTCCTCTTCATCCTCAACAAACCTTTGAAGAATCTGGAGGATTTTTGCGCCTTTTGGCATTAAAAGAGGAAGACCTTGCCCTACAACCTCGGATGTTGTAAAAATCTCAAGCTCTCTTCCTACTTTGTTGTGGTCACGTTTTTTTGCCTCTTCAAGCTTTTTGAGATACTCATCAAGTTCAGATTTCTTTTCAAAAGAAATTCCATAAATTCTTTGAAGCATTTTATTTTTAGAATTTCCGCGCCAATACGCACCTGCCACAGAAAGTAGTTTGAACGCTTTTACTCTCCCTGTTGAAGGAAGATGCGGACCTGTACAAAGGTCAACAAATTCACCTTGCCTGTAAAAAGATATAGTTTCACCCTCAGGAATGTCATTTATAAGTTCAACCTTATAATTTTCTCCCTTTTCCTGCATAAGCTTGACTGCTTCTTTTCTTGAGAGTTCAAATCTCTCAATCTTTAAGTCTTCTTTTATTATTTTTTGCATCTCTTCTTCAATCTTTTCCAAAAGCTCCATTGTAATTGACTCTTCAACATCAAAGTCGTAGTAAAAACCATTGTCAATTGCAGGTCCTATGCCAAGCTTTACTTTATCCCCAAAAAGCCTTTTGACAGCCTGAGCTAAAATGTGTGAGGTTGTATGCCAATAAACCTTCTTACCTTCGTCACTTGAAAATGTCACAACCTCAAAGCTGCAATCTCTTTCAAGAGATGTCCACAAATCCTTCAAAACACCGTCAATTTTGCACGCAACCGCCTCTTTGTAAAGTTTCATGGAGATTGTCTTTATAAACTCCAGTGCAGATATTCCTTTTTCTGCTTCCACCACTTTTCCGTCTGGAAGTGTCACAGCTATTTTGTCCATTGTGCTATTCTTGCCTCCTTTTGTGAAAAGATGGTATTAGCCTTTTGCAGAAACGCTCAAGATGAGCGTTATCAAGCTTTATATAGAATCAAAAAAGTCTGGACCCCCTCCTCATAGTTGTAGTAAAATATGTGTATATAAAACAAATTTTCTACTATGAGGAGGGTCCAAAATGTTCAAAAACAAACCTAATCAGCTTTCATTTTTAGACTTGTATTCCCACATAAAGGCCTCGGCTCTTTACAAGCCTGAAAGCCTCTTGGGCTTGTTCAACAAATTCATCGACTTGTCCAACTACATACCTTCTTCTTTCTACAAAGCCTACTACAAATACTTCGGTAAGCATAGATACTTCTCTTTAGAATCTATGCTTCTTTGCTTTTTTGTCCAAAAAATCCTTAAACTCAATACCTTAACCCAACTTCGCGCTGTCTTGCTTAACTCATATGAACTTCGCTCATTTTGTAATCTACATGGCAATGTCCCTTCTATCTCTACTTTCTCTCGCTTCAGAAAAATATTTGCAAGCGAAATCCAAAAACTTTTCCAAAATATCTCTATCCATGCACACAATATCTCTATCCAACAATGCCCTGAACTTGCTTCAATCCTAATCTTCGATACAACCGGTATTGTCCCAAAGGTTCGTGAAAACAACCCTAAATTCATTCAATCACTCTTGAAAAATACCTCAAAAGCTAACCCTGAGCTGTCTTCTGACAAAATCTACTCTCTTGTTTATTCTTCTTTGCCTAAAACTGCTAACGCTAATTCTAATATCCGCCTTATGTTCGTAAATGGCCATTTCTGCTGGGCTTTAAAATTTGCTGTCATTACCAACGCTCTCGGTATTCCTTTAGCTTTAGTTCCTCTGTTTGACTCTGATTCTCCTTCGTCAGACCCACTGCAACATAAAGCTATCTCTGACTCTAAAGCTTTAATTCCTTCACTCGAAACTCTATTCTCTTATCTACCTAAAAATTTCTCTACTTTCATCGCTGACAGTGCCTTGGATTCACACAACATCTACTCCACTTTAAAAAATTCTTTCAACTTCTCCAAAATTGTTATCCCTCTAAATACAAGAGCCTCTAAAAATACTACACCTACTTCAGACCCTAATATCGTTATATCTGAAGATGGTGTCCCAATCTGCAAAAAGTTCAATAAACCTTTTAAACCTGAAGGCAAATGTCAAGGCAAAAATCGCTCATTGCGCTTTAAATGGATTTGCCCTATGTCTTGTTACAAAGACGGCAAACGCATCTGCTCTTGCCCTCAGCCTTGTACTACCTCTAAATCGGGCAGAATGTTCTATACATACCCAGATAACTTTCGCTCTTTCCCAGGAATCAACAGAAATTCCCAAGAGTTTTTTGACCTCTACAAAAAACGTGTCGCTGTAGAGCAGACTATTTACCACCTAAAATCCTACATGGGCTCTGATACAACACAAACTCTTGATCATATTCCTATTTTCTCTGATTTCTTGCTCTCTGCTATTACTTATTCGCTCTTATTTATCCTTGCTCACAACATTAAACTCTATTGTTCTAAATTAACTATCAAAAAACTGAGCAAACTTAAAAAACTTATAGCTTAAAACTACAATTTTTCTTGAGTAATTAATCCACTAAAGTTAACCTACTAACTAAAGGTTTATGATTTTGTTTTTTATTTAACCTTCTAAAACTTAGAGTTTAGAAGGCTTAGGATGCTATTGTCTTTTTTGAACTTTTCAATCCTTGTCGTATATTTGCTCCTGAATACTTTTGTTATCATTGATAATATATGGTTTCAATCCTTCTCTTCTTTTTATATTTTAATTGTATTTCCTGTTTATACTGGCATCTTTTCCCTTCAATCACCACCTATTTTGCAAACGGCTATGAAAAGATGGTATAGTATTTTAAACTTCCTTGTTTAGCAAAAGCTCTTTGAAATCACCAAACCACTTAGAGAAAACTGCCTGTGAGATTCCAAAAATCTTGGCTACATCTTTTTGTTTTATCTTCTCTTTTTTCATGTACTTTTTGAACACATACCAAACAATTGCAGCAATAGCCTGAAGATTTAACCTGGGCTTTTCAAGCGGAAGACTTTTTAGAAGATTAAAAATAGCCTCTTGGTCTTTCTGATTTAATTCAACATGTTGGTGAAGAATTTCCATAACTTTTTGTCCATTTTCCTCGACAGTTTGAGAAAAATAATTGTCAATATGACTTTGGAGCTGTCTTCTAAATTCCTTTTCGTCCATGCCTTCCAAAAACTTAAAACCTGTTTCGAAATAGTCTATAGTGTCTTTTTCAAATGTCTTTATTACATTATCGACCTTCTTTAAAAAATAGTCAATCCTTATCTCAGGCATCTCAAAGTTCTTTTTTAAGAACTCCCAAATTTTTTTAGCTTTCATGTACTTTCGTGTATTGTAAAGGCTTACCGCTTCAATATGTTTAAAATACGGCTCTCTTGTAATCTCAAAAAGTTCATTTGCACGCTGGGCAATTTCGCTGTGCTGATTTAACTTGATAAGAGTGTCCAGAATCTTTATTTTATCTTTACTATCGTATGTTTTTATGTCCAATACCACTTTTAAATGTCTTTTCATCTCTCTTTCTTTTCCTATGCTGCTATAGAAAAATGCCAAGTTACAGTTTGCATATACATTGTACTTGTCAATTTGAAGTACTTTTTTTGCCTCTTCAATTGCTTTTTGAATGTCACCCATATAAAAATAAGCAAGTGAAAGGTTGTTCCTTGCAGCAAGGACACTATCATCTTTTGCCAATATCATCTTGAAATATTTCATTGCATCTTCATATCTGCCACTTTCAAGAAGAAAATTTCCTCTTTCCAACAACTTCGAATATTTTTCTATTTCTTTTTGTTCTTTTTCAAACTCTTCCTGGCTCTCAATAAAGTCAATAAGGTCTTCTGCAGCTTCTTTAAACTCAATATTGTTGCTAAGCTTCACATACCTCTTTAAAAAATTCTTTGCTTCCCTGAACTTGCCCATTTCAAAAAAGTTACATCCAAGGCCAAACAAAGAGTCATAAAACTCTGGACTATCTTTTGTAAGCTCGCTCAAGAGTTTATTTGAAGTTTCAAAATCCCCAACCTGTGCTAAAAGCCCAGCCAAGTTAAACTTTATCTCAACATTTTTATTATCAAGTTCAAGAGCTTTCATGAGCCTTTTTATGGCAAGCTCTACTTCTCCCTTTTCATAATGTTTAATCCCAATCTTAAAATACATTGAGGATGTAGGATTGAGACTAATTACCTTTCCCTTGACCATTTTTCATTACTCCTCTTTTTTACAGTTTATCAATAGGTGGCAATATTATTTTAAATGTATTCTGTGAGTTTATATTTATAATCTTCACATTTGGATATGTTTTTCTTATCCTTGATATTCCCTTGCCGGCTTTCAAAAAGAGATTACTGTCGTCTAAAATTATCATTTTTTGATAAATCCACGGATTCCGACGTCTTGGTATAATTTCCCTACCCATACTAAATATCATATTGCTCTCAAGAAGACATCCGGGATTTGCAACTTCAATGCTTCTCTCACTAATCTTGACTGCCGTGCATCTTGTCAGGTCATAATAATCCCTGTGAACAAGTGCATTTCCAATTGCTTCGAACAAAGCCCACAGGTCCTTCTGAGGATATTTCTGAGTAAAAAAATTTATAGTCTTTTTGATTATACTATATATGTTACCACAAATAATCTGAATTTGGTCAAAAAATTCAATTGTCAAATACGCTGACGGCAAAAATCTCTCTGGATATTTTCCAAACACAAGAATACCTGCTAAGGTAGGATAAAGATTATTATTTTCTCTATCTCTTTGGACAATCCCAAAACTTTCAAGCAAAATTAAGTTATCCCACTCGGATGAGATGCCACTTCTTTTAAAAAATATAGAGATTAGCTCAGGTTCAAGGTCATTTAAATTTGCATTTCTTACAATAGACATCTCAAAATTGACGCTGCCGCTTTCTTCAAACATGGAAGCTATCTCTTCTCTTCTTGCAACGTCTGTTGTTGACCCGCGTCTTATATAAAACACGCCGTTTTGGACCATCTGATGAGGTCTTAGACTGCTTTTGTATATTGTGAGTACGCCAAGTTTTTTATCATTGTACTCTACAATCTCAAATTTAATTGATACAGGTGGGTCACACCTACTTGAGATTATTTGCTGAATTTTTTCTTCAGAGATGTTCTCGTCTTTAATTCCAACAATTCTTTTTGTCTTATCTTCAACCCCAAAGATGATATAGCCCCTTCCACCTCTTGAATTTGCAATGGCAATGACGTCTTTTACAAGCTCTTTCTTTTCACCATCTGTCTCAAGCGAAAGAGACTGTTTAAAATCAAGTTTCGGTCCCTCATCAGACTCAAGTAGCATTTTAAGCTTGTACTTATCCATCTATCTTCATCTCTACCGAATTTAAGATTTTTTCCTCTTTAAGCACACTCAAAAACGCCTCAAAAACTTCAGGGTCAAACTTCTTGCCAACATCTTCTTTCATAATCTCTAATGCCTTTTCCTCTGAAAAAGCACTGCGGTAAGGTCTGTCTGTGGTAAGAGCATCAAATACATCTGCAACAGAGATTATCTTTGACTCAAGGGGAATTTTGTCTCCTTTTATCCCCAGCGGATAGCCACTTCCATCTACATTCTCGTGATGGTACAAAATAATCTCTTTTATATTATCAAAATATTCAATGTTTGAAAGAATGTTATAACCATCCAATGAATGTCTTTTGACAATGGAATATTCTTCTTGCGTGAGCTTGCCAGGTTTGTTTAAGATACTTTCCGGAATTACAATCTTGCCAATATCGTGAAGATATGCGGCAATTTCTAAGTCAAACAGGTCTATCTTATATCCCTTTGAAGACAGTTTTTCTCCAATTTTCTTGCTGTATTTCATAACCCTTTCTGCATGTCCTTTAGTGTAAGGATCTTTCATTTCAATAATAGAAATTAAAAGCTTTATCGCTCCTTCAAAGTTTCTCTTCTCTTTCTCAAATAGTTCTTTCAAGAGTTTATCCTGCTGCTTTAATATCGAAATCTTGCTTTTTATTTCGTTTGAAAAATATTCCAAAATAAGCTCTACATTTTTAAACCTCCCCTCTTTCTTTACGGTTGGTTTTGGAGTGGTTACATCCCCGTTTATTCCAGAAAATAGCGAAATAGCGTAATCCTCAAGCTGAATAACTTTTCTTGTAAGATATACTCCACCTAAAAATGCAATAAGTAAAGTCAAAGCCACGAGAAACAAAAATGTAATAATAAGCAGTTTTTCAAAGTGTCTTTTTATATTCACAAGTGTTCTTTCATTATAATTGATTACAAGTGTTCCTATCTTATAGCCTTCAATATCAAATAGCTCAACATGATTTTTAAGAAGGTTTTCTTCGGTAGATACATTTGTTTTATCCACGAAATATATTCTATCCACCATGTAAGGCTGTATCAAAGGCACAAACTCACCAATATCCCTTGCCAGAAAAAGTGCTCCAGCAACAGGTTTTGTTAAATCTTTGTCGTCCAAAACAGGCGAACATACAAATGCAAATACCTTATCATTTATCTTAAGAAAACCTCTTTCAACAGGTATTAAATTTATATCATTAGAATGATAAACTGTACTTATTACTTTTTTGAATATCTTGAATATTTTTGTACTATCAGAGCTTTTAATATCTCCAAATGGAGAGTGATACGATATAATCTTCCCCTCTTTCGAAAAACCAATTATTAAAGAAAAATTGTAAGGTTTTTGAGAAAGCCAGCTTGTCCAGTAAAAGTTGATTGTCTCTTCATCCTTCGTCAAAACAGCTCTGTAAAGTTCATTCCAGATAGCATATTCTTTTGCTATGTTTGACATATCATCAAAAATCTTTTGAGTTATCCTCTCTAATGTTTGTTGTTGTTTGTTCACAAAATAATCATAGGTAATTTTTTCGTACTGCGGAATTATGTTATTCATTACATATATAGCGACAACAGTTGTTGGTAAAAACGCTATTATCAGTGTAAGAACAAGTATTTTAAATCTCAGCTCCACCTTGCCCCATCCTCTATTTTACTTTATTTTATTCACTCTAATCTGTCGATTTTTGTCTGAATTTAGTATAGCATAAATTAGTTTGAAATGTCATTTGTGAAATATTTCTAAACTACATTATTTCTTCTCTCTTAAAATATATAAAATCTTTTCCCACAAGGTCAAATGGCAGCTTATATCCTATTATCTCACCTTTTTTTAAAACTTCCCCTTTTTGAACGTTTAAAACATTAATGTTTTCAATCCTATAAAGTATCCTGCTACCTTGCTGTATGACAACATCAAAAGTTTCACCTTTTTTAATAATTTCTGCTACCTTTCCATCACAGGGACTGAGAATATTAGTTTTCTCTTTAACTATAATAAAAGTTCCTCCATCGTCAGAGGTTTGAATTTGCCCATCTGCAGGATATATGTAGGATGTAGAAGATTGTTTTTTGAGCAGGCTGTCCTTGCTTGTCGGATTTGAGAAAGATAAAGGCTGCAAAAAATCTTCTACCCATTTGACCAGCTCTGAATAAATCTTTTCATCACGCTGAAAAAAAACTTTGGCTTTTTCAAATGGAAAATTTTTAATATGAATATATTTGAACTTTAGTGCCAGGACAAAAAGTAAAATAAGAAACACCAGTATCGCTTTTATTATTGGCACTTTTGAACTCTTCTCTGCTATTTTCTTTTTTCTCATTTTCATTGCTCCCTTCTCAATTATTTTCAATTTAATTTCTATTCTTTCACATAAAAAAAGATGATAGCAAAGCTATCTTGCTATCATCTTCTCTGAATAATTTCCTTGATATCTTCAATTATGTTTGGAATGATATCAATTATTCTCTCGATGCTACTGTTTGCTGAAACATTTAAAAGCCTTATCTGGTCCTGTGTTACAACTAAAAACGCAATTGGCATAACAGAGATTCCAGCACCAGTGCCGCCTGCAAAAAGCGGAATATTTTCGTCGTTTTTATTCATCTTATTACTGTCCTGTTTTATGTCACCCCCACCTGCCACAAATCCAAACGAAACTTTTGAGACCGGAATTATAACAGCTCCAGCCGAACTTTGAACAGCATCACCCACAATTGTGTTAACATCAATCATCTGTTTTAGGTTTTCCATTGTTGTCTGCATAAGCATTTCAATTGGATGTGCCAAGTTTAACACCACCCTTCTGTTTTTTTACTACCTTAAACCAACTGGTCAAAAGCTTCACAGGAAAAATTTTTACATAAACATCTAATTGCAAAACGCTTGATAAAAAATTCTCTCTCAAGAAGGCTTTATAATCAAGCTTGGTATTCTGCCCACATGACATTAATATTCCCCAAATTGAATATATGCTTGCACTTAAAATACTCAAAATAAAAGCATCTGCACACCAGATGCGCGCAAAAATCTTATCTACTTTCACTACAGTAGACAAAAGGAAGATTCTTATAAGGCTAAATATCATCTTGGTAGAAATAGGCTTTAATTTTTTCTTTTTGGTTTCATTTTCAATGGAAAAATGTTTAGCTCTTTTGTGCCCAGAAATTTGAATTTGCTTGTAAAATACACACACATAAATTCCTAAAAGGTAAAACTTTACTTTAACAAAAATTACCTTTTCAACTCTTATCTCTATCAAGAATATTTTTGGCAGGAAAAGATAAATAAAAAATAGCACAAAAGGCAAGAAATACAAGAATGTTTTCAACTTCTACCGCCTATTGACCTTCTCAAACTGCTTTTATTTTATTAAAATTATTGCCACAAAAATAAAAGAGGATACATCAATTTGATGTATCCTCTTGCTGGATTTTTAAAATTTTTTCTTTGAGTTCGTCTATATCTTTAATGCCAAGAGAAGTATAAAAAAGTGAGGTTACCTCATAAACAGCAGGCTTGCCAATTGTATCCAGTCTTCCAGCTTCTCTGATGAGCCCTTTTTCTATAAGGCTTTTTATGACATTCTCGCTGCTGACCCCTCTTATCTTTTCTATCTCCTGTCTTGTAATGGGACCTTTTAACGCAACAATCGATAACACCTCATACGCCGCCTGAGAAAGTGATACATACTTTTGCTCCAAATCAAAGTATTCTCTTATATATCCTGAATTTTCTGGATTGGTAACCAGAACATATCCATTTTCCTGTTCGGTTATTAAAAATCCTCTGTTTTGTTGCAGATATTCCTGTTTTAGCTGCTCGACACAATTTTTGACCTCTTGATATTCTACCCCTAAAATCTTTGCAAGTTTTTGAACATCCAAGGGTTCTGCAGCCAAAAAGAGTATACTTTCAACAACCGATTTTATCTTTGCTGCCTCCATTACCATCATGTTACCTCTTTAAAATCTTTATATCGTCAAACACTTTATCCTGATGAGCAAAGATATGACCAAGCTTGCAAAGTTCCAAAATAGCCAAAAATCTGTAGATAATTTCTTCCTTTGAAATCCCTTTAATGAGGTTGCTAAAATACAAAACCCCTTTTTGTTTAATATACTCAAATACCTGTTTCACAACCTTCAAAATAGATATAGGCTGCCTTCTGGTAATCTCCTGAAGTTTTTGAACGCTCTCTTTTGAAAAATCCTCGTTTTTCTGGACAGCAACCAAATATGCTCTGTAAAGTTTTTTAATATCAAGCTGTATTATAACCTCTTTTTTGTTTTCCTTTAAAAGCAGATAGTCCTGGTTTGTCTTTCTATAGCATTCCTTGTAAGGGTAATTTTCTTTTAAATAGTTGGCTATCTGTTTGTATTTTTGATATTCTCTGAGCCTTTCTACAAGTTCTTGACGTGGGTCTTGCTCTTGTTGAGCTTTTGGCAAAAGCATCCTTGATTTTATCTCTAAAAGTGTTGCTGCCATTACCATGAACTCAGAAACAGAATCCACATTGATTGTATCTAAATGGTTTAGATATGCCAGATACTGGCTTGTAATCTCGGATATTGGAATATCATATATGTTTATCTTCTCTTTTTTTATGAGGTAAAGCAACAGGTCAAGTGGTCCTTCAAAGTTGGGAAGTTTAACCTCAAAGTTCATAACAGACCTGCCCTGTCCTTTGCTTCTTGTAATGTTCTTGATGCTATTTCTCTTGCCTTTCTTGCACCTTCATTTATAACTCCCAAAACATAGTCAAGGTCATTTTCAAGCTCTCTTCTTTTTGACTGAATTGGCTCTAAAAACCTTGAAATATTTTCAAATAACCTCTTTTTGCACTCAACACAACCTATTTTACCCTGTCTGCAGTCCTCTTCTGTCTCTGATACAGTCTCTGGGCTGAATATCTGATGGTATGCAAAGACTGTGCACACTTCAGGATGTCCAGGGTCGTTTTTGCGAATCCTTGCAGGGTCTGTTACCATGTTCATTACCTTTTTCCTTACACTTTCCAAGTCTTCAGAAAGCGCAATTGTATTTCCGTAACTCTTGCTCATCTTGCGCCCATCCGTCCCAACAAGCACCTTTACAGTGTTAAGAATTGCTTGTGGTTCTGGAAAAGTCTGGCCATATAAGAAGTTAAACCTTCTTGCAATCTCTCGTGTCAGCTCCAAATGCGGAAGCTGGTCCTCACCAACTGGCACAAGCTCTGCTTTGTATATCAATATGTCAGCTGCCTGAAGACATGGATATCCCAAAAACCCATATGTTGCAATGTTTCTCTCTTTTAACTCCCTCATCTGGTCCTTGTAAGTTGGACACCTGTAGAGCCAAGAAAGAGGCGTTATCATTGAAAACAAAAGATGAAGCTCAGCATGCTGTGGAACATGCGACTGCACAAATATTGTACATTTTTTCGGGTCAAGACCGCATGCCAAAAGGTCTATAACAACCTGTTTTGTATATTCTCTTAAATTCGAAGTGTCCTCATATCCGGTTGTCAACGCATGCCAATCTGCAACAAAAAAGAAACATTCATATTCATCCTGAAGTTTTACCCAGCTTTCTATAGCACCAAAATAGTTGCCAAGATGCAAAATACCTGTTGGTCGTGTACCAGACAAAACTCGTCTCATCTTTTCATTCTCCTATTCTCCCACAAGATTTTTTGATGTTTATAAACATTTAAGGAAATAACATGACAATAAAATCAATGAAATTGAAAATAAAATATGCTATTGGCTGCAAAACGTATGAAAGCAAAAAAGGTGCAAAAAATATGCAGGCAATCAATATTATTTGCCCTACCACTTCATATCTATAATAAAACTCAACATATCTGTTTGGTGCAAAGATAAACAGAATCTTTGAACCATCTAAGGGTGGTATTGGCAACAAATTGAATATTGCAAGATAAACATTAATCAAATAAGCTTCTTGAATCATAATTTGAAGATATCTATTTGTTATTAAATTGTACTTATCAATATATTTGAGCACAATTGCAAAGACAATTGCAGAAAGAATATTTGCAACAGGTCCTGCTAAGGCTGTCAGCCCCATACCTACTTTTGGATTTCTGTATCTTGTTGGGTCAGTCACAACAGGTTTTGCCCATCCAAATCCAAAAAGAATCAGCGCTATCGCACCAAACAAATCTATGTGCGGAAGAGGGTTTAAGGTTATTCTCCCTTGTCTTTTTGGCAGGTCATCTCCCTGCAAATATGCAACAAGCCCATGGGCTGACTCATGCACAGATATTGCAAACAATAGCCCTGGAATTCTCAAAAGCATTGTGATAATACTTGGCACAGCCATCATAAATTCTCTCCAAACATAATTTTATTAAATCTCCACATCATTTCTCACAAGGTCTTCATATGTTTCACGTTTTACAATAACTCTTGCTTGACCATTTTTCAAGAGTACAACTGCAGGTCTTGGGAACCTATTGTAGTTGCTTGACATAGAATAATTATATGCCCCTGTTGCCAAAATGGCAAGATGCTGACCAGTCTTAAGCTCTGGAAGCTTTATGTCTTTTATGAGTATATCACCAGACTCACAGCATCTTCCTGCAATTGTATAAACTTTTGTCCGCTGCCCCAGAGGATTTTCCACAACATATGCATCATATCTTGCTTGATACAGTGCATAACGTGGATTGTCTGTCATACCACCATCAACAGATGCATAGTTTCTGACATTTGGTATCTCTTTGATACTGCCTATTGTGTAAAGTGTAATACCTGCCTCACCGACAATTGAACGACCTGGTTCTAAAACAACAAACGGTTTTTTTAGCCCTCTCAAGCTGCAAAATTCCTCTACCTCTTCAGAAATTGCTTCTATAAACTTTTCAATCTTAGGTGGCTCATCATGTGCAGTGTACTTTATTCCAAATCCCCCACCTAAATCTAATATATCTACCTGCCAGCCAAGTTCATTTTTAATCTTGAGCATAAACTCAAGCATGACCCTTGCAGCAAGCTTAAATGGAGCTGTTTCGAAAATCTGCGAACCTATATGACAGTGAAGCCCCACTAAGCTCAGCTCTTGTCTTTGCAGCACTTTTTGAACCATAGAGAATGCTTCGCTATTTTCAAGCGCAACCCCAAACTTTGAGTCTATCTGCCCTGTCCTGATAAACTCATGTGTATGAGCTTCAATTCCGGGTTTTATTCGAATCAAGACATCTGCCTTTTTGTTTTTTGTTTTACATATCAGACTTAGCATCTCAAGCTCATCAAAATTATCAAGTACAATCTTTACCCCTCTGTCAACTGCCATCTCAAGCTCATCATATGTTTTGTTGTTTCCATGGAAGAATATCTTATCTGGGTCAAAATTTACAGAAAGTGCAGTGTAAAGTTCACCACCTGACACAACGTCAAGGCCTATTCCCTCTTCTTTTGCTATTTGGCACATAGCCTTTGTGCAAAAAGCTTTTGATGCATAAATTATAAGACCATTTTCTCCAAAATATTTCTGCAGGGAAGACTTGAATCTATTGATATTTTCTCTTATCATTGTCTCATTCATAACATAAAGAGGAGTCCCATACATCTCTATTAAGTCAAGAAGGTCAATTCCTTCCCATGAGAGATTACCTTTTGGTGAAACTTCAAGATTGTATCTTAGCTGCATATATTTTCTCCCCTCGCAATTTTAATGTTGAAAATAATTCTAACATACAATCAAAGAAAAATTCAATATTGCTTGTAGCTAAAAAATCTATGCTGTTTCGATATTTGCCGCATCGTGAAGACTAAACTTTTCTATGGCCATCTCTCTCAATTTATATTTTTGGACCTTACCGTTTGCAGTTGTGGGAAACTCGTTGACAAACACAACGTATTTGGGTGTCTTGTGACGCGAAAGGTTAGTCCTCACAAACTCTTTTATCTCATCTTCGGTTGCAGTGTACCCATCTTTGAGGATTATAAACGCAGCTATCTCCTCACCATAGACCTTATCTGGCACACCTACAACCTGCACATCTTTTACTGCCGGATGTGCATATAAAAACTCTTCTATTTCGCGCGGATAGATGTTTTCTCCACCTCTTATTATCATATCTTTGAGCCTACCAGTAATTCTTAAATATCCGTTTTGGTCAATGTATCCCAAATCACCTGTGTGAAGCCAGCCATCTTCGTCGATGGCTTGTTTTGTTGCCTCCGGCATCTTGTAATATCCTTTCATAACGTTGTATCCCCTTGCACATATCTCCCCAACAACACCGTTTGGAACCTCTTTTTTTGTATGGATATCCACAATTTTAACCTCCACACCTTCAAGCGGTTTTCCAACTGTGGACACCCTAAACTCAAGAGGGTCATCAACTCTTGTTTGAGTTATCACAGGTGATGCCTCAGTTTGACCATATGCTATTGTAATCTCTTTCATATTCATCTTTTCGACAACTTCTCTCATCACCTTGATAGGACAAGGTGCTCCTGCCATTATACCAGTCCGAAGAGAAGAAAAATCGAACTTATCAAATTCAGGATGCTGCAAGATTGCAATAAACATTGTGGGCACACCATGCAAACCAGTGCATTTTTCAAAGTGAACTGTCTCCATAACTTTAAGAGGATTGAAATGGTCAAGCGGCACCATGGTGGCACCTTTTGTCACACATGCGCCTATACCCAAAACAAGTCCAAAACAATGGAAAAACGGAACGGGGATGCACAGCTTGTCCTTGTGTGTAAGTTTCATGCAATCTGCAATTGCGTTTGCGTTGTTGAGAATATTTTTGTGTGTAAGCATAACACCTTTTGGAAATCCGGTGGTACCAGAGGTGTACTGCATATTTATTACCTCATCTGGCTCAAGGCTTTTTTGCCTGTGTATTAGTTCCTCATCAGAAACATTTTTACCAAGTTCAATTACCTCGTGCCAGTTGTATATTCCATCATGACAGCCTTGCCCAATAAAAATTAGCCTTTTAAGATAAGGCAGATTTGGATTTTCAAGCTCTCCTTTTTTGCACGCACTAAGCTGGGGATTTAGTTTTTTGACAATCTCAAGGTAGTTTGAATCTTTAAATCCTTCTGTGAATATTAAAGTGGAACTGTCAGATTGCCTTAGAAGATATTCAAGCTCATATATCTTGTAGTTGGTATTTACAGTAACAAGCACTGCTCCAATCTTGGCCAAGGCAAAAATAGAGATGAGATATTCAAGTCTGTTTGTTGCCCATACAGCTACATGTTCTCCTTTTTGAATTCCAATTGCCATAAAGCCTTTTGCTGCATCATCCACCATTTTTTTAAACTGGGAATATGTAAGGTAAATCTTTTCGTGATGATAAATGACAGCAGGATTGTCAGCAAACTTTGTAGCTATCATATCAAAATAGTCTGGAATTGTCATTTCAATCAAAGACATTTAAGCTACTGCGCCCCCTTAAAAAATGTACAAGCCTTTTACCCTACTTTTAAGGTAAAAGGCTTTTTGTCAATTTTAGATTATTATAAATTTTGAATGCATAAATTGTCAACAATAAAATCTTAAATATACTTCTTGATATGTCCTATTGCACTTTTTTCAATTCTTGACACCTGTGCCTGTGAAATTCCTACAATTCTCGCTACCTCCATCTGGGTTTTTCCTTTATAATAACGCAAATACAAAATTTCTTTCTCGCGCTTTGTGAGCCTGCTAAGAGCATCTTTGAGCGAAATCTCTTCAAGCCAAACATTTTCGCATGATTTGTGGTCGCAGAGTTTTTCCACAACATACATTGTGTCGGTACTATCCTGAAACACTGGCTCATAAAGAGATATCGGTTCTTGAATGGAATCAAGCGCAAAAACAAGCTCTTCTTTGGTGATTGAGAGTTCTTTTGCTATCTCTTCTAATGTCGGCTCTTTTTGGTTATTATTTATATATTTTTCCTTTATTTTTAAAGCTTTATATGCTGTATCTTTCAAAGACCTCGAAATTCTCATAGAATTGTTATCCCTCAGATATCTTCTTATCTCCCCGATTATCATCGGCACCGCATAAGTTGAAAACTTTACATTCTGAGAAAGGTCAAAATTGTCAATTGCCTTTATAAGACCAATGCACCCTACCTGGAACAAATCGTCTAAGTTCTCGCCCCTGTTTGCAAACTTTTGTACAACGCTCAAAACAAGCCTCAAATTTCCTTCAATAAAAATTCGTCGTGCTTCTTTGTCCCCTTCTTTCATTCTTTTTAAAAGTTCAAGCTTTTCTTCATGGCTCAAAACGGGGAGTGTTGATGTGTTCACACCACAAATTTCTACCTTGTTCAATTTAATTACCTCCCCCTTTTTTTAACTTTGCGCTATGGTTTATTATTAACCTCGGGGAAGGCAATTATTCTAAAATAGATTTTCATATTATATAATCTTTGCCAGCTCTTTTTTGAGTCTTGTTATAATCTTTTTTTCCAAGCGCGAGATATAGCTTTGGGATATCCCCAGCATATCTGCAACCTCTTTTTGAGTCTTTTCTCCATCATCTCCAAATCCAAACCTCAGTTCAACAATCTTTTTTTCCCTGGACGGAAGTTTTTGAATTGCTTGCAAAAGCGCTTCCTTTTCTACATTGTTCTCAATTCTGTTGTAAATTTCTTCTGTATCAGTTCCAAGTACATCAGAGAGTAAAAGTTCATTGCCATCCCAGTCAACATTCAGTGGCTCATCAATTGACATCTCAAGCTTTTTATTTGAATTTCGTCTTAAAAACATCAAAATCTCATTTTCTATGCATTTTGAAGCGTAAGTAGCAAGTTTTATATTCTTGTTTGGATTGTATGTATTTATTGCTTTAATCAAGCCTATTGTGCCTATTGAAACAAGGTCTTCAAGATTAACCTTTGTATTTTCAAATCTTTTTGCAATGTAGACAACAAGTCTCAAATTTCTTTCTATTAAAAG
Organism: Caldicellulosiruptor acetigenus; assembly: GCF_026914305.1. Taxonomy (NCBI): domain Bacteria; kingdom Bacillati; phylum Bacillota; order Caldicellulosiruptorales; family Caldicellulosiruptoraceae; genus Caldicellulosiruptor; species Caldicellulosiruptor acetigenus. The sequence goes on from NZ_CP113866.1 coordinate 1,901,264, forward strand.
CTTTTTCAACCCTTCTTCTCCCTGGTAATGAATCCTGTATAGAATCTGGGCTTCCTCATCAGGCGTAAGAGGTGGCGGAAGTGTGTCACATCCACCAACATAGAAAATCTCCATAATCTGATTTTGTGAAAACTTAAAGCCAAGCTTCTCCAAGGTTTTCAAAACATAACGCAAAATCTTAGACTCAAGTTTCATAAAAGTCATACCTCCTTTCAAAAAAATCAGATTAAATCGGGACCCAGTAGTGCCGAGTACTTGTTTGAAATCTTTTTATCGTACAGAGCAATTGCCACATCTTTTTTTATCCATGTGCTTTTGTTCTCTGATACATAAAACTCATCTGGTATAACTCCTATCAAAACCCCATGTTCCTGACCAATTGAATTGTAAGGTATCAAAACAATTCTGTTTCCCAAAAGCTCCTGAAGTTTTTCAAGGTCTTTTGAACAGATATCTTTCGCATCTTCACCCATCTCAAGAAGCTTTTTTTCAACAATTACAACAGGTTTGCCCGAAAAAGGTTCTCTCAAGTTATTCCCTGTATCCACATATCCAACACAGCTGTACTCTGAATCATTTATCTTGAATTTTATATACCTTATGAGTGAATCTTTATAGACCTTTTTGATTATAAGCTCATGTGAGAGTTTGAAAACAATCAGGGAAATCCCAAGCGCAAGAAGTACATTTTTTAGTTTTAGCTGCATTGTGTACTCAATACTATTTTGCGAAATGTAATAAAGAAAAAATCCCATCCCACCAAACATGATTGTAACAAGGTAAAAACTGAGAAACTGTCTGATAAATCCAAAAAAGTTTTTTGGTAAAAAGGTAAGATAAACAAAAGAAGCTGAAACAATTATTTTTCCAATCGGAGAGTATAAAAACTGTAGAGGCTGATAAAATTGAAATAGCGAATAAAAAGCTCCAAGTACGCTTACAAGTAAAATTTTAAAACTGTTCACATTAGTTTTAAGTAAATATGATGTCACAAGCAGAATAAAATAGTTTATAACTAAATTTTCTAATATATATACATCTGCATAAATAATCATCTTATCCTATCAACTCTTTGTCCTCAAAAGGGGCATTTCTAAGTAATAATTATATTCCTGCAGAGGCAAAAATTATGTCAAAAAAGTTTTACCCATATCTTCTTGACCAAAACAAATTTTCAACAAATTTTGGCAAAAAGCAAGCTATAATTTTCTGTGCTCAGAGATTTATTTTTTGATAGCTATCATTTCGATATTATGCTAAAATTAAAATTGCGGTAATCCTAATTTAAATTTAAAAATAATTTTTTGTGTGATATTGAAAACGATTTCTGCAATGGTAAAGAGGTGGTTACCAATGACATTAAGGCTTCCAAAGCTGATAAGTGATGGTATGGTTCTTCAAAGAAATAAAAAGGTAAAGATATGGGGCTGGGCTTTACCAGAAGAAAAGGTTATAGTGCACTTTTTGGATAAATCATACTCTGCTATTGCAAACAGCGACGGCAAGTGGGAAGTGACTTTGCCTGAGCTTAAAGCAGGAGGACCCTATTTTATGGTAATAGAGGCATCCCAAAAAAGTATCACTATAAACAACATACTAATAGGGGATGTGTGGGTTTGTTCTGGCCAGTCAAATATGGTTTTACCCATGGAAAGAGTAAAAGATATCTATGAAGAAGAAATATACAGCTGCGACAATCCCTTTATAAGACAGTTCACTGTACCTGATAGTTACAACTTCAAAGGTCCACAAGAAGATTTGCCACAAGGTAGCTGGGAAGAACTTTCTGAGAAGACTATTCTTCGATTTTCAGCTGTGGGGTACTTTTTTGCCAAAGCATTATTTGAGAGGTACCGTGTGCCAATAGGCCTGATTAAAGCATGTGTTGGTGGAACACCGATAGAGGCATGGCTCAGTGAAGATGCGCTAAAACAATTTCCTGAAAATCTGAAAATACTTGAGCAGCTGAGAGTTGATGGGTATATTGAAAGTATTAAGAAAAAGGAAGAATCTGAAATAAGTGCCTGGTATGAAAACTTAAACAAAAACGATAAAGGGATGAAGCTTGCTTGGTTTGACCCTGATTATGATGACTCTGACTGGCAAACTGTTAATCTCCCGGCTTCTTGGAAAGAAATGGGGTTAGACTCTTTGAAAGGAGTAGTATGGTTTAGGAAAAAGGTAAATGTACCTGCTTTTATGGCTGGAAAGCCTGCAAAGCTTTATATGGGTACAATAGTGGACAGTGACCATACCTATGTTAACGGGACCCTTGTAGGTTCAATCTCATATCGCTATCCTCCAAGAAAATATGAGATTCCTGCAAACTTGCTTAAACCAGGTGAAAATGTGATTGCCATAAGAGTTATAAGTAACGATGGTAACGGAGAGTTTGTCAAAGGCAAACCCTACAAACTCTTCACCAAAGATTACCAGATCAGCTTAGAAGGCGAGTGGAAATGCAAAGTTGGTGCAGAGGCTCCAAAACCTCTGCCACCCATGACTTTTTTTGAGTACAAACCTGCAGGACTGTTCAATGGTATGATTGCACCGCTTTTGAAATTTGCTATTAAAGGTATCATATGGTATCAAGGTGAATCAAATACTGATAATCCTAATGGATATCACGAGAAGTTCAGTGCTTTAATAACTGACTGGAGACAGAAGTGGGGGCAGGGTGATTTTCCTTTCCTGTACGTTCAACTTGCAAACTTTATGGAGGCAAAGTCCCAGCCATCAGAGAGCAAGTGGGCACAGCTCAGAGAAGAGCAGCGAAAAACACTTTCTGTCCCAAACACAGGCATGGCCATTGCCATTGACTTAGGGGAATGGAATGACCTGCATCCTTCTAACAAAAAAGATGTGGGAGAAAGGCTTGCCCTGCTTGCTCGAAAGATTGCCTATGGAGAAAAGGACATTGTTGCCTCAGGACCACTTTACAAGTCTATGAAGATTGAGGGTAACAAGGTGATTATTGAGTTTTCGGAGGTTGGCAGTGGTCTTGTTGCAAAAGGTGGCGGTGAGCTTAAACACTTTGCAATTGCCGGAAGTGACAAGAAATTTGTGTGGGCAAAGGCCATTATAGAAGGTGATAAAGTTGTAGTGTGGAACGATAGTATTTCAAACCCTGCTTATGTTCGATATGCATGGGCTGACAATCCAGAAGGAGCAAATCTTTATAATAAAGAAGGGTTGCCTGCTTCTCCGTTTACAACAGAAGAGGAAGTATAGTTAAATTTGTGGGGGTGATAACAAATGGATATAAAGTTTGATTTATTTCCTTTTGGCAAAACAAAAGCACTGACAATGAGTTACGACGATGGACAAATATTTGACAGAAAACTTGTTGAAATCTTTAATGAATATGGAATAAAGGGCACTTTTCATTTGAACTCTGGAAACCTTGGTAGAGAACCTTTTATCTCACCAGATGAAGTTGCAAAGCTATATGAAGGTCATGAAGTTGCTGTCCACACTAAAACCCATCCTTTCTTGGACTGTATTCCACTTGAGGCTGTAGTTGAAGAAATTTTAGAAGACAGAAAAAATTTAGAAAGATTAGTCGGCTATCCAGTCAAAGGTATGTCTTATCCTTATGGAGTATATAATGAAGAGATTGTAAATATTTTGCCAAGTCTCGGGATTGAATATGCAAGGACTGTAAACTCTCACCATGATTTTCGTATTCCATCAAACTTTTTAACATGGGCTCCAACTTGTCATCATGATGATAATTTACTGGAGCTTGGACGTAAATTTTTAGAGTATGAATATAAAGGAAAGCTAAAGCTAATGTATGTTTGGGGACATAGCTTTGAATTTGAAAGAAAAAATAATTGGCATTTAATAGAAAGCTTTTGCAAATTGATGTCTGGAAAAGATGATATTTGGTATGCAACTAACATTGAAATAGTAAGATATATCAAAGCACTGCGAAGTTTGCAATTCTCAGCAAATGGTGATATTGTATACAACCCTTCTGCTATTTCAGTGTGGATAAGTGTAAATGGTCAGTCTGTTGAGATTAAAAGCGGTGAAATTGTAAATTTGCCAGGGCAATTGTAATTTGATTTCATTGTTAACAATTTTCGTGAATCGACTCTAATAAAAATAAGGGAGGTAAACGTTTATGGCTAATTATGAGCATCGCAAAGGTACAGTTACGTTGAAAATAAGCAAAGCTGACGGCACTCCTTTAAAAAATACAGAGGTGGTTGTCAAGCAAACAAGACATAAATTTCTGTTTGGCTGCGCAGAATTCTCAGTAGTACCTTTTGCCAATAATGAGCTTCAAGGAGAAGAAAAGCAAAAAGCTGAAATGGTTTTTGAAAAGTTCTTGGACCTCTTTAATTTTGCCACTCTGCCGTTTTATTGGGCAAGATTTGAACCAGTTAAAGGCAAACCTGATACTTTGAGGCTCAAAAAAGCAGCCGAGTGGCTCGTAAGCAAAGGATGCACTGTAAAAGGTCATCCTCTTTGCTGGCACACTCTCACAGCTCCGTGGCTGCTTGAGATGAACAACCAAGAGATATTAGATGCTCAGCTTCATCGAATTCGGAGAGAGGTAAGTGAGTTTGCAGGCTTAATTGACATGTGGGATGTAATAAATGAAGTTGTGATTATGCCCATATTCAACAAATACGACAATGGTATTACAAGAATATGTAAAGAACTTGGGCGAATACGTCTTGTTCGTGAGGTCTTTGCTGCAGCAATAGAAGCAAACCCACATGGAATTTTTCTCATAAACGATTTTAACACCTCTGCAGCGTACGAAATTTTAATTGAAGGATTGCTCGAGGCAGGAGTTAGAATTGATGCAATAGGAATTCAATCGCATATGCATCAAGGGTATTGGGGAGTTGAAAAGACTCAGGAAATATTAGAGAGATTTTCTCGTTTTAACCTGCCTATTCACTTTACAGAAACCACTATTATCTCTGGCAACCTTATGCCACCAGAAATTGAGGATTTAAACGACTATAAAGTTGACGAATGGCCAAGTACACCTGAAGGTGAAGAGCGACAGGCAATGGAGGCTGCGTTGCATTACAAAACACTTTTTGCCCATCCAAAGGTTGAGGCTATCACGTGGTGGAATTTTGTGGATGGAGAGTGGCTCAACGCACCTTCTGGTTTTATAACCAAAGATGGCAGGATAAAACCCATCTATCATGAGCTTCACAGGCTTATAAAAGGTGAATGGTGGATTGACCAGGTACACTTGATTACTGATGAACATGGTATGGTAAACATTTCAGGGTATATGGGAGATTATGAAATCACATGCCAAGACAAGAAAGCCACCTTTGCCCTTGACAAAACAAACAAGTTTATTGAAATTACTCTTTGATAGTTATTCACATCATATAATTAAATGATTGAAGAAGTAAAAATATAACCCCCCTGCCAAGTAGCAAGGGGGTTTTTATTTTATTTTTTGTTTTTCAAAAATATTGGAATCTCAAATATATCGTCGTCCTGGAACAGATTCTGAAGATTACCTGCTTTGGGCAATGTAGCTTTGTGTGTTTGGGCAGATGACTGCTGTTCATTTGTTGTGTCAAAGCCTGTTGCAATGACAGTGACCTGCACCTCGTCTTTCATCTCTTCATTGAACACAATACCCATTATAAAGTTGACATTCTCATCAGCTTCGGAAGAAATAAGCTCGTTTGCTCTTTCAATTTCGTCAAGCAGAAGCTCTTCTGGATTTCCTGTATAGTTTACAAGAACGCCTTTCGCACCTTTTATTGAAGTCTCAAGAAGCGGGCTGTTGATTGCCTGTTCTAAAGCTTTGAGTACTTTCTCATCACCTTTTGCCTTGCCAATCCCCATGTGCGCATATCCCTTGTTCATCATGATAGCTTTCACATCTGCAAAGTCGACATTTATAAGCCCCGCATTCAAGATAATATCAGAAATTCCCTGAACACCCTGTCTTAGCACATCGTCAGCCATTCTGAACGCGTCGGAGATTTTGAGACTTTTATTTGTCGAAAGCATAAAAAGCCTGTCGTTTGGCACAATAATTATTGTGTCAACAATCTTTTTCAGCTCTTCTATTCCTTTTTCTGCGTTAATTCTTCTCTTTGCACCCTCACTTTTAAACGGTCTTGTAACAACAGCAACAGTTAATATCCCCAGCTCTTTTGCTATCTCAGCAACAACAGGTGAAGCACCCGTACCTGTACCGCCGCCCATTCCTGCTGTGATAAATACCATGTCTGCACCTTTTAAAACCTGTGCTATATCCTCTTTACTCTCCTCTGCAGCTTTCCTTCCAATCTCGGGGTCTGCTCCAGCTCCAAGTCCTTTTGTAATCTTCTCACCTATCTGAATCTTATAATGCGCCTTTGAACGCTGAAGAGCTTGCTTGTCGGTGTTAACAGCTATGAACTCTACACCAGAGACTCCAACATCAATCATTCTATTGACTGCATTGTTTCCTGCACCGCCAACACCAATAACCTTTAATTGAGCAACAGTCATCTTTTCTGTGTCAAAACTAATCATTGGTTTTTCTCCTCCTTAGAAAAACTCTTGTTTTTTATCAAAATGCTTCTTCGCATCTCCCCAAAATTTTGAAAAATCCTCACACCAAAAGCCACAACCGCTGCCTGGTACAGCGGAATACCAAGCATGTCGCCCATGTAGGCAAGAAGCATGGCTATGAGGGTGTTGCCCACAAATCCTGAAATAAATATGTCAATCTTAAAATCACCCTTTAGATTTGACTTTAAAGCACCAAATATGGAATCAAGTGCTGCAAGAAGACCAACCGCCACATAGGATGAATAATCTTGCGGTATGCTTATTGGGATAAAAAGCCCTATCAATATTCCAACCAAAAGAGCAATTATAAGAACTATCATCTTTTCATCAGCTTCCTTCACTCTTTATCTTTGCGTAATTGAATTTCAAGCTTCCAGTATAACGTGGAATCACAACTTTTGAAGCCTCTTCAATCTTAACCTCTATGGAAAATTCCTTTAAAAGGTCTATTATGCCCCCCCGCATCTCAAGAGAATTTTTAAGAATCTTAGGATCGCCGATTGCCTTTATTATGTACGGGGCAGAATATCTTGTGTTGTTTATACTAATGGTCGGTCCTGCACATCTTATCTCGGTTGTTGAAACCACTCTCTGGTCATTTATCGCTATTGCTTCAGCTCCTGCTGCCCGAAGTTCGTTTATCACCTGCAAAATGTCAGAGTCATGCAGCAGAAAACTGTTCGGGTCAACATTGGGCTGGGCAGGTATTTTGCTGTCATCAAGTGTAATAATGATACCGGGTCCTTCTACATCGGTAAGCCCTGCCAAAATCTTAACCTTGTCAAGTTCTTCTTTCAAAAGCTCGGTTGTTTTGCTTATACTTGCTGCTGAGTCCTGATACTCTTTGATTTTTTTCTCCAAATCATAAATCTGCTGGCGAAGGCTCACATAGCTGATTTATCTGTTCAGCAAGTTCTATGGCTCTTGCTTTTTCTAAATTTTTTAGTTCGTTGCTCTGTCTGACACTTTTTATTTGCATAGACATTAAAATCCCCAATAATAATAACAATATAGCAATAGCAACCTGACCACCTGTTGGTTTTTTAATCTTTACTTTCATATTTGTTCAATTGTCCTCCCCAATATTTGGACTAAAAGTGGCAATACCGTTAGAATTTAGTGTGATAATACCTTCAACATTTTTTGGTAACTTATCGTACACACTTTTCAAAAGTCTCAATTTGTAATCTATATCTGAACCATCTCCAAGCCTTACAGTTAGCTTGTCCATTTTAAGTTTAATATCGCTGACGTTTTTCAAAAGTACGATGAGCTCTTTTACCTTAAAAACCTTCAGTGCATTAAAACGTAAAAGACCTTGAGCTACATCAATTGCCTTTTGCAAGAGCACTTCATCTGTGACCATAATCTTCTTGCCAACTGCTGCTTGAGTTACTTTAAGCCCTTCGAACACAATCGAATCTTGTGGTAAATCTCCTTCTATTCTTATTACATACCCTTTTTTGTCGATTTCTATATACGAATTTAAATATTTTATAAGACCAACTGTCCATTTTTCGTACACATAAATTACAAGGGTATCGGGCAGCTTTCTTTTTATTTTGACATCTTCTATTTCCGGATTTTCCAAAAGTTTTTGCTTGAGCTCTTTTGTGTTCAAGCTCAATATGTTCTGGTTTTGATATTGCTGTATTATTTTTATAATATCATTTTTTTTAACTCTTTGCAAATTATGTATACTGAAATTTTTCACATCAAAGTAGTCTAAATTAAAAATAAAAAGAGAAAAAACTGCTCCTAACATTAATAATACACTAATCTTTACACTCAATCTACCCATTTTTAAATATTCACTCACCTTTTTCTCTCAAAATCTTTGCTCCAAGCAAAGAGTATTTTTCCTCTATTCTCTCGTATCCCCTGTCGATGTAATCTGCATCCATAACCTCTGTTACTCCTTGAGCAGAAAGCCCCGCTACAAAAAGTGCTGCACCACCTCTCAAATCACGTGCAAAAACTTTACAACCCCTCAACTTTTCAACACCATTTATCACTGCAATATCCTTTTCAACATGTATATCAGCACCCATTTTAACAAGTTCGGGTACGTGTTTGAACCTGTTTTCAAAGATGGTCTCCTTGATTATTGTAACTCCGCTTGCTACTGCAAACGCACTGCAAACAGGAGCCTGAAGGTCTGTGGGAAAACCAGGATAATAATGTGTGGTTATACGTAGGCCGCCTTTTAATCTTTCCTCTCTTTTTATCCAAATTTCATTCTTTAACTCTTTAATTTTGCATCCGCTACTTTTGAGTATGTGCAAAATTGAATCTAAGTGTCTTGGAAATACATTTTTTAAAACCACTTCACCGCCACATGCAGCAACTGCACACAGGTATGTCCCTGCTACAATTCTGTCAGGAATAACTTTATGGACCACTTCCTCGCTTTTTAATTTTCTCACACCCTCAATCTTAATTATGTGTGTACCTGCACCTCTAATCTTTGCACCAAGCTTATTTAAGAAATGACAAAGGTCAGCTATCTCTGGCTCTTTTGCCGCATTTTTTATTACTACCTCGCCATCACAAAATATGGAAGCAAGAATTATATTTTCTGTTGCACCAACTGAGGGAATTGGCAAAAAAATTTCACTGCCTTTAACTTTGTCACAGCGGCACATTATTCTGTTATTATGTTCAAATACCTCTATCCCAAGCTGTCTAAAAGCTGAGATGTGAAGGTCTATAGGTCTTTGCCCTATCTCACACCCCCCTGGATGATTAGATAGTTCTGCTCTTCTGAACTTGCTCAAAAGTGCTCCCATAAAAAGTACACTTGAACGCATAAGCTTTGCATACTCAGGTGGAATGGTAAATCTTTCAATTGAGCTACTATCTAACACCACTGTATTGTTTTCAAACAAGACCTTGCATCCAAGATACTTAAGAATCTCTATTGTGTGTCTCACATCAGCAATATCAGGTATATTTGTGATAATAACTTTGTTTTGGGCTAAAATAGAGGCTGTCAGTATGGGAAGTGCTGCATTTTTTGCACCTTCAACCTCAATCTCTCCCATGAGCTTTGCCGGACCATATATGATAAGTTTTTGCATTTTTACTTCCAAACTTTTATTTAGCAAACCGTCGCATATTATTTTATTCTCAAACTGCATTGGCTGTTACAAAAAACTTATTTGATATATTCCCTCAATAACCTCGCTATCTTCTCGGTTGCATCAGGTCTTCCAAGGTTTTTGCTTTTTCTCTGCATTGAAGTATATAGCTGTTTATCATATATAAGCTTTTCCAAAAGAATTCTGAGCTTATCGCCCTCAAGCTCACTTTCAAGTACCACAAAACATGCACCTTCTTTTTCTAAAGCCCTTGCGTTGTACTCTTGATGGTTGTTAACAACATACGGTGATGGAACAATTATACTTGGCTTACCAAGCGCAGTTATCTCTGAGATGGCTATAGCACCACCTCTTGAAATAACAACGTCGGCAGCAGCAAGATATTTTGGCATTTCCTTAATGTACGGGTACAGACTTATGTTTGTCCCAGCATTCAACTGTTCGGCATAACTTTTTACATCATCAAACTTCTTCTCACCTGTCGAAAGGATAAAATGTACATCCTTGTTACCTTCAAAAGACTTTGCAAGTCTTATCGCTGCCCTGTTTAGATTTTCTGCACCTCTGCTTCCACCTACTATCAAAACGGTGGTCTTGCTATCTGCTCCAATCTCACGTTTTGCCTGACTTTGATTGTAATTCAAAATCTCAAGCCTGATAGGATTTCCTGTCAAAATGACATCTTTGCTTCTTTTAAAATACTTTTTGCTCTCCTCAAAGCTTATCAAGACCTTGTCACAAAACCTTGAAATTATTCTGTTGGCAAGACCCGGAAAAGCATTCTGTTCGTGCAAAATAATCTTTATTCCAAAACTTTTTGCAGCAAACGCAACAGGAAGTGATACATACCCGCCTGTTACAAATACACAAGCTGGATTATATCGCTTCAATATCTTCCTTGCCTGCCAAAACCCTTTTAAAAACTTTGTTGCTACAGTAATATTTTCTACTTTTAGCTGTCTTTTGAGCCCTTTTACCTCTATGAACTCTATACTGTATCCTGCCTCTGGTACAATCTTTGCTTCAAGTCCTTCTTTTGTCCCAACAAAGATTATGTTCAAATGACTATCAGTCTTTTTCAGACAGTCAGCAACAGAAATTGCAGGGTAAATATGACCACCTGTCCCGCCACCACTAAATATCAATGTTTTATTTCTTTGCGTCATTTTATCACCTTGATTCTTCTTGAAATGCTCAGTAATATCCCTACACCAAAAAGATGAAACACTATTGAAGTTCCCCCGTATGTTATAAAAGGTAGTGGCACACCTGTTGCCGGCACTGAAGCTGTAACAACAGCAATGTTCAGGATTGCCTGCATGGCTATTATGCTTGTGACGCCAAACGCTAAAAGCGTGCCAAATCTGTCAGGGCTATTTAGCGCAATAACAATCCCTCTCCATACAAAAAGTACAAATAGGACTATCACAAATATTGCTCCAACAAACCCCAGCTCTTCACATAAAATTGAGAATATAAAATCTGTGTGTGGTTCGGGAATGTACAGTAGTTTTTGCCTGCTCTGACCAAGTCCCATGCCAAAAAGTCCGCCAGAACCAATTGCATACAGCGACTGAATTATCTGGTATCCCTTGTCTGTCGGGTCTGCCCACGGGTTAAAAAGCGCTTGAATTCTTTCAACCCTATACTGCTCTTTTGTTGTGAGGTAATACAAAACTGGTACAGCTAAAGTACCCATTGTGACAAAATAGCCAAGATTTAACCCCCACGCAAAGAGCATGAGCATTGAAATACCAAGTATCAGTATGCATGTGCTCATGTTTGGTTCCTTGTATATAAGTACAAAGAACAGCCCTGTTAAAAGCATTGAAATAACAAAAACTTTAAATCTCGATTTTGGTTTGTCAACACGGTCAAAGTACGTACTAAGTGTTATTACAAGAGCATATTTTGCAAGCTCTGATGGCTGAAACTGCACAGGCCCAATGTCAATCCATCTACGTGCGTTGTTCACAAGCTTGCCTATGCCCGGAATTAAAACTGCTACAAGCGATATTGCAGCTATTATATAGAGTATAACAGCAAACTTTTTCCACACTCTGTAGTCAATTTGACTTGTTATATACATTACTATTAAACCAAGCACAAGACCTATTATTTGTTTTTTTAAAAAATAGTAACTGTCGTGAAACTGATAATATGCGTAGTAATAGCTTGCGCTAAATATCATCACAACCCCGATTAGCGAAAGCAAAAGAGTAATATACAAAAGCGGATAGTCAATCATCTTCTTTTCCATTTTCAAAATTCACATCCCTGTTGTCAAAAGCTCATTTACATATTCTTTAAACATCCTGCCTCTTTGCTCATAGTTTTCAAACATATCCCAGCTCGCACATGCAGGTGACAGAAGTACAATATCACCATTTTGTGCACATTCAAAGCTCTTTCTAACTGCTTCTTTCAAGGTAGACACAAGCTCAAAGTTTTTATACCCAATCTTTTCAAGCTCACTGGCAATCTTATGTTTTGTCTGACCGAGCAAAAATACTTTCTTAACCTTTTTGGCAACTAAGCTTGCAAACTTTTCAAAACTTTCTCCTTTGTCATACCCACCGGCAATTAAAATTATTGGACTCTCAAAAGCTCTGAGTGCTTTTTCGGCTGCATCGGTGTTTGTGCCTTTTGAATCGTTATAAAATTTTATGCCATTTATCTCTGCCACAAACTCTATCCTGTGTTCAACACCTCTAAAAGTTTTGAGAACCTGCTCAATGGTATCTTTTTCTATTCCAAACGGCAAAGTGCAACTAATTGCCGCAAGCGCATTTTCTAAATTGTGTTCTCCTGGAATAAATATCTCATCTTTTTTCATAATCTCTTGTGTTTTACCTTCAAAAGTAAAATAGATTGTATCTTTTTCGACAAACACCATATTTTTAAACTGAGACTTGTTCTTTGAAAACACTATCACATTTCCCTTTGCCAACCCAATCAAGTCACGAGTTATGTTGTTGTCATAGTTGAGGACTGTATATCCCATTTCATCAATATTTTCAAATATTCTCATCTTTGCTTTTATATAATTTTCCATTGTCATGTGCCTGTTCAGATGGTCAGGAGTGATATTGAGAATACATCCAACCTTTGGTTTAAAGTACTTAATTGTTTCAAGTTGAAAACTTGATACTTCAAGTACAAAAATGGTATTTTCACTTGAAGTTTCTATCGTATCAATAAATGGAAGACCAATGTTGCCGCATACAACCACATCTTTATACTGCTTTTTTAAAATCTCTCCTACAAGAGTTGTGGTTGTTGTCTTGCCATTTGTCCCAGTGATTGCAACTATGTTTTTACTTTTGCAAAACCTGTACGCAAGTTCAATCTCACCAATAACCTCAATGCCCTTTTTGTGAGCAAGCACCAAAGGTCTTTTGCTAAGTGGCACTCCAGGACTTACAACAACAAGCTGGACCTTGTCAACAGCCTCATCAGGAATTTCACAATAATAGATTTCATCAAGTAGCTCTTGTGCACAATTTCTATCTTCTTTTTTGAACTGGTCTTCTGCTTTTTCATCAAAACCTATCACAAAAGCGCCCTGTTTTTTTAAAAACCTTGCAGAAGCGAGTCCACTTCTGCCAAGACCTACCACCAGAACATTTTTCCCTTTTAAATCCAATTTTAAAAACCTCCAACTCCTAAATTTTCAGCTGTATCATTGCCAAGGCAAGAAGGCAAAACAGAATTGTAAATATCCAAAACACAACAACAACCTTTGCCTCATCCCAGCCCAAAAGCTCAAAGTGATGGTGCAAAGGTGCCATTCTAAATATCCTCTTTTTTGTGAGCTTAAAATACAATACCTGAAGCATTACTGATACCGCTTCTATTATATACAGCCCGCCTATAACCAAAACAAGTACAGGCTGTTTCAGCATCACGGCAATTGCAAAGATGCTTCCACCAAGCATCAAAGAACCTGTATCTCCCATAAACACAACTGCCGGGTGTGCATTGTACCTCAAAAATCCCATGCAGCTTCCCACAATAGCTCCGCTAAATATTGCCATATCATGGTTTCTTGAAAATATAGAGATGATGGCTAAAAACAAAGAAACTATCATTGTCACGCCGCTTGCCAAGCCGTCAAGTCCATCTGTAAGGTTCACAGCATTTACAGTGAAAACCATTAAAACTGACATCACAGGAACATATGCCCATTTTAAGTCAATGTACTTATTTACAACTGGCAGGTAAACGTCACTTCCCAAGTGCTTTTGTATGACATACAAAAAGGCTATGCTGATTAAAAATTGAAGTACCAGTTTTTCACGTGCACGAAGACCCAACGACCTTTTTAACACTACCTTTATAAAATCGTCTATAAAACCTATAAGGCCAAACGCAACTGTGGCTATCAGAGGTGCTCCAATTGCAGGATACTTTTTGTAGAAAATTAGCGATGTTACAATAATAGCAAGACCTATAACAAGCCCTCCCATTGTGGGTGTTCCGCTTTTTTTATGGTGTGTTTTTGGTCCATCATCGCGCACAACCTGACCAAATTTTAAATATTTTAAAAAGGGGATTACAATTGGCATGACAATTAAAACAATCAAAAATGAAATTATTATTGCAAGTATTGTGTCAATGTCAAGCATCTTTTATCTCTCCTTGAGAAATTCATCTACAACTTCATCCAGTTTTATACCCCGCGAAGCCTTAAAAAGGATTGTGGAATTGCTAGTAACTTCTCTTTTCAAAACATCTAAACACTCATCTTTTGTGACAAAATACGCTTTTGTTCCATCTTTCTTTTTTACTTCATCGAATATATAAAACGCATCTTTCCCTGTGCATATTACAACATCTATTGGCTTTTGCAATATGTATCTGCCAACTTTCCTGTGTTCCTCTTCAGAAAACTCGCCAAGTTCAAGCATGTCGCCCAGCACTAATATCTTTTTGCCGTCAAACTCACATATGCTGTCTATGGCAGACAGCATCGAATGTGTGCTTGCGTTGTAAGTATCATCTACAATGGTAATACTTCCTTTTTTGATAACCTCAAACCTTCTTTTTAGCCTCTCCTTTTGACGGATTGCTTCTTTTATAAGCTCCCTGTCTACCCCTAAAATTGTCCCCACTGCAATTGCAAAAAGAGAATTATAAATGTCATGAAAATTAAAGCTTTCTATAAAATAGGTGTAGCCTCCTACCTCAAACGAAAATCCATTCTGATGTCTTTGCACGTTTTGCGCCCTGAAATTGCTCTCGTTTTCAATCCCAATGGTGACAACCTTTCTTTTGAGTTCTTTTTTGTGAAGGTTTAGAATGTCATTGTCGTTGTTTATAATCAATATCCCACTTTCCGGCATTCCATCCTGAATCTCTGACTTTGCAAGAAAAATGTTGTATCGTGATTTTAAATTTTCAATGTGGGCAATACCAATATTTGTAATTACCCCAATATCAGGTTTTGCAATTTGGGATAGTTTAGAAATCTCACCAAAATTACTCATGCCCATTTCAAATACAGCTACCTGTGTATCTTCTGGCATGTTCAGAATAGAAATTGGAAGACCTATGTGGTTGTTAAAGTTGCCCTGGTTTTTAAAAGCTTTGTACCTCAGGCTCAATACATTGAATATATACTCTTTTGTAGAGGTTTTGCCCACGCTTCCAGTAACTCCTACAACCTTTAAGTGGTTTAATTTTCTTCTTACATAACAAGCCAAACTTTGCAGGGCCAAAAGCGTATCTTCTACCTTAACATAAGGTACTTTTAAATCATCAAAGTCTTTCTGAGAAATAAACGAAATTGCATCGTTTTGCAGTGCTTCTTTAATAAAATCATGCCCATCAAATCTGCTTCCTTTTAAAGGAATAAACAAAGTATCTTTTTCTATATTTTTGCTATTAATCGAAAAATTTTTAACAAGAACATCACCAGAAAAGTTTCTAAGTTCGCCATTTATAGCTGTTGCTATCTCAGAAAGCCTCAGGTTCATTCTCTTAGCTCCTTTAAGATATCTTTAACTATTTTTCTCTCATCAAACGGTATAGTTCTATCTTTTAAAATCTGGTAAGTTTCATGTCCTTTCCCGGCAAGGACAATAAAATCATTTTCCTTTGCGTTCTTTATGGCATATTTAATAGCCTCATACCTGTCGGGTATGACCACATACTCAACATTTGTCTTTCTTATCCCTTCCAAGATATCAGCAATAATCTTGAGCGGGTCTTCTGTTCGCGGATTATCAGATGTAACAATCACAAAATCTGCCATCCTGCCAGCAATCTCACCCATAATTGGTCTTTTTGTCCTGTCTCTGTCCCCCCCGCATCCAAAAAGCAATACTTTTCTTCCCTCTGCCACCTCATCTACTGTTTTCATAAGATTTAAAAGCCCGTCAGGTGTGTGTGCATAGTCAATCACAATTGTAAACCTTTCGTTTGACTCAACTATCTCAAATCTGCCTGGCACAGCTTTTAAATCTTCTAGACCTTTTTTTATTGTATCAAGTTCAATGCCAAGCGAAATACAACATGCTGCAGCAGCCAGGCTATTGTAAATTGAAAAAAGTCCCGGGATGTTAAGTGTTATCTCTTCTTTTTTGCCATTGTACCACAGCTCGAATTGATTTTTGTTAACAAAAAGTTTAACATTTTTTGTACAAACCTGGGCATCGCTGTCTTTAGCATATGTTACACAGTCAGGATACATTTCGATAATCCTTTTTCCCCAGCTATCGTCGGCATTTACAACCCTTTTTTTGCTCATCTCAAAAAGCTTCAGTTTTGCAGCAAAATAATTTTCCATGGTTCCATGAAAGTCTAAATGATCCTGAGTGAGGTTTGTAAAAACTCCAACGTCAAAATCACAGTCATACACACGATAAAGCTCAAGAGAGTGTGAAGAGACCTCCATCACAACACTGTCAACACCCTCGTTTTTCATCTGCCAAAAGAGCTTTTGTAGGTCATAAGACTCAGGCGTTGTATGCTGAGCCTCAATTTCTTTGCTACCTATCATATTCTTGATTGTACCAATCAACCCTACTTTTTGCGAATTTGCTTCAAGGATAGACTTTATCATAAATGTTGTTGAAGTTTTGCCGTTTGTACCTGTCACACCAATAAGCAAAAAGTCTTTTGATGGATGACCAAAAAAGTTTGCAGACATCACAGCAAGGGCTTTACGTGTATTTGAAGTCTTGATATAATCAATCTTCCCATCAATTTTAGATGTGTCAAAAAACTCATCCACAACCACTAAACGTGCACCATTTTTGATTGCTTCATCGATATATTCATGACCATCTGTCTTAAAACCTTTTATACACACAAAAGCACAGCCTTCTTTTGCATTCTTTGAATTGTACGCAATATCAGTTATGTCTTTATCAAAATCCTTAACATTTGTTTCCAAAACGCCGATATTCTCAATCAAATCCTTTAATTTCAAGAAGTCTTCACCCTTTCTATTCTGCATTTTCTTTGTCGGCAATTTCAACCTCAACAATCGAACCTATCTGAACTTTTGTTCCTGGCTGTGGATTTTGTCTTATAATCTTTCCCTTTATTCCCTTTATTTTTATGTTGAGAAGACTATTTGAAAGTACCTTTTGTGCATCCTGTGAACTCAAGCCCACTACGTTCGGAACATCTACAGTTGTTTGAGATACTTGCTGGGTAAACAGGACTATAGTCGAACCTTCTTTTAACATAAACCCTGCCTTTGGTACCTGGTCAATTACTTTGTTACCACTACCTATGATTTTAGCGTTGAACCTGTTATTGCTGATTTCTCTTTTTGCATCTTCAATGCTCATCCCTATTGTATTTGGCACTATATATTCTTTATAGAATTCTATCTGTTTTAGCTCTTCAGCTGTGTACTGTGGCTGGATATCTAAATATCTTAGTATATCATTTAATAAATCTCTTGCAACCGGTGCGGCTATAAGACCTCCATAATAAAGTGAAGGGTCAGGCTCATCTATAATGACAAGCACCGACACCTCGGGATTGTCGGCCGGTGCAAACCCTCCAAACGACGCTATATACTTTTTAGAGGTTTTGTCGTATTTTTGCGAAGTTCCTGTTTTCCCTGCAACTTTATAGCCCAGAAGATAAGCATTGTGCCCTGTTCCATTTGTCACAACAGACTGAAGTATGGTCTTGAGCCTTCGCGCAACATCTTGGTCTAAAACTCTTCTTTTTAGTGGTGTGTCAAAAGATTTAATCAGCTTCTTATCCTTATCGTAGATAGCCTTTACAACATGAGGTTGGACCCACACACCGTCGTTTGCAACTGCATTTATCATGCTAATAACCTGAATAGGTGTTGCTGAAATTCCCTGGCCAAAAGAAATTGTTGCAAGTTCAACAGGCCCAACTTTACTCAGTGGCTGAACAATCCCTTTTGCCTCACCGGGAAGGTCTATACCTGTTTTTTGCCCAAATCCAAAAAGGTTTATATATTTATAAAGTTTTTCTTTCCCAAGCCTCTGACCTACCTCTATGAACACAGGATTACATGAATTTTGAACACCCTCAACAAAGTTTTCGCTACCATGCGGGTTGTAATACCTCCAGCACTTTAATATTGCATTTGCAACCTTAACATATCCCCTGCAATAAAACTGGGAATTCTCATTTACAACCCCTTCTTCAAGACCTGCAGCTGCAGTGACTATCTTAAATGTCGACCCGGGCTCGTATGTGTCTGTCAGTGCTCTGTTTCTCCACATTGATTGGACTATTTTGTTTTTCTCTGCTTGAGAAAGCTTATCAAAATCAGGAAACCTATCTTTGTATATGAGCTCAAATGGTTTATTTGGGTCAAAATCAGGTTTTGATGTCATGGCTAAAATCTCGCCTGTTTTGACCTTTTCAACAATTATGGTCACGCTTTTTGCTTTGTTATCATAAAGCGCTTTTTGTGCATACTTTTCAGCAAAATGTTGAATTGTCTCATCAATTGTAAGCATTAGGTCATATCCATCAATAGGTTTTTTAAAAAACTCTTCTGAAAATGGAGCAGCTCTGCCACTTGCGTCAGTCTGGGCTGAAATGGCACCGGGCTTGCCGCGAAGATACTTGTCATAATAAAGTTCAAGCCCAGAAAGTCCCTGGTCGTCAATCCCCGTAAAACCAAGAACCTGAGCCAGAAAATTGCCGTTTGGGTACACCCTTTTTGTGCCGCCCGTCAAGTAAATCCCTGGCAGAGCATATTTTCTTATTCTATCTGCCTTTTCTTTGTCAATATTGCGTGCTATGTAAATGTCTGAAACTCCTTTTGTATTGAGCTTATTCAAAATCTTTTGATAGTCCATCTGCAAAATACCAGACAGCACTTTAGCTGTCCATTCTTTGTCTTTAATCTGATTCAAAGATGTAACAACTGTCTCAGCTGTAATTGACATTGCCAAAATCTTGCCGTTTCTGTCTACAATGCTTCCTCTTTTAGGTGCGACAAGTCTCTCCCGCGTCCATTGGGAAAAAGCTCTTTTCTTGAGCTCTTCGCCTTTAATTAGCTGAAGATAAAAAAGTCGTCCCACCAGCAATACAAAGCTTAAAAAAAATACTGCCATTACAAAAAGGATTCTTTTTTTTATCTTTATAGACGCTTCTTTCAAGTCTTATTTCCTCCAGCTTCTTGGGTCTTAAAAAAATTTAAAAGATTTTCTTAATAAAGTTTATTATCAAAGACACTTTATTATTATAATTCGATTCTTCTTCTTTTGCGACCTTTTGATTCTTTTTTTCAGATGAAGGGACAGTTACATAAATAACCTGCGAAAAGTCAGGATATGTCATTGAATATTTTTGCTGCGCAATCCTTTCTATCTCAGATAGAGTAAGCTTGCCATCTATCTCAAGCTTTAACTGTTTGTTGATATCAGTTTGCAATTTAAGTTCATTCTGAAGCTGAGCAAGTTTTGCCCTCTCATGAGTAATATTCACATACCCGCACATAATAATTATTGACATACTGCAAAACATGCAAACAAACAATATATTCCTCAAGAACCTTACTCTTTCAATCTTTTTTTGTCTTAATATTTGCTTTCTTATCTGATTTTTTCTGGCAATCTCCTGTTCAATCTCTTCTCTTTCTGCCTGATAACCTTCCCAGTAATCCTCGCTGTAAATTGCTGAACTTGTTCTTGGCATCTTAAAAAACCTCCTTTATATTTCAAACCTTTTGGGCAACTCTCAGCTTTGCACTGTGACTTCTTTTGTTTCTTTCAATCTCCTCTTTAGAAGGTACTATTGGCTTTTTTGTTATAATCTCAAGTTCTTTTTTCTTGCCACATCTACAGACAGGAATATCTTTTGGACAAATACATTCAAGAGAATGAAATTTGAAAAATTCTTTTACTATTCTATCTTCAAGAGAGTGAAAAGAAATTGCGCATATCCTCCCACCAGATTTTAAAAACCTCAAACTCTTTTCAAGCGCAATCTTTATTTCATCAAGCTCTCTGTTTACCTCTATTCGGATAGCCTGGAATGTCCTTTGTGCAGGATGTGAACCATCTTTTGGTTTCGGTACTACAGAAGAAATCAAGCTGCTTAGCTCCGTTGTGGTTTCAATAGGCTTATTTCTTCTTCTTTCTACAATAGCTTTTGCAATCCTTCTTGCAAATCTCTCTTCACCGTACTCTCTAATTATCCTCTCCAAATCTTCCTGGGAATAGAAATTGATAACATCATATGCTGTAAGCTTTGATGTTGTATCCATCCTCATATCCAAAAATGCTTCCTTGCTGTACGAAAAACCTCTCTCTTGCTTGTCAAGCTGCAAAGAAGAAACTCCAAAGTCGAAAAGTATTCCATCTATCTTTTCAATCCCCAAACTTTCAAGTACCTCATCCACTTTTGAAAACGAAGAGTGCACAATTTTTATATTCTTATACCCTTCCAACCTTCTTTTACCAAGCTCGATGGCTTCTAAGTCCTTGTCAATAGCAACAAGAAAACCCTTGTTAGAAAGCTTCTCAAGTATTCTTTTTGAATGTCCACCAAGACCAAACGTAGCATCAACATAAATTCCATCCGGATTTGTAATCAAAAAAGATACAGACTCTTCAAGTAGTACTGGTATATGCTCAAACATCAAAATTTCCCCTGCTCCTTCTAAAACTTATATGCCCAGTTCCTCCATTTTTTGTGCTATTCTGTCAACCGAAAGGTTCTCATTGGTCATCTCTTTGAGCCAGTTATCCTCGCTCCATATTTCAATTCTTGTCATGACACCAATTATAAATACCTCTTTTTGAATACCTGCATATTCTCTGAGGTTCTGCGGAATGAGGACTCTTCCCTGCTTGTCTACCTCGCATTCACACGCCCCCGCAAAGAAAAATCTTAAAAATGTTCGCACCTCTTTGCTTGTAAGTGGAAGTTTCTTGAGTTTTTCCTCAAGTACAGCCCACTCTTTCAAAGAATATCCAAAAAGACAGTTGTCAAGTCCTTTTGTAAGTATAAATCTCTCTCCAAGCTCTTCTCTGAATTTAGAAGGAAGAATTATTCTACCTTTGCTATCCACCACATGTTTGTATTCTCCTATTAACATTCAACCACTTTACTCCACTTTGAACCACTTTATAAAAATATTCTATACCAACTTGAAAAATCCTTCAACAAATGAAAAAAAAAATAGGGCAGATTTTTATCTGCCCTATTTTTATATCTTAAAAGCTCTTTCTGTGTTGTGTCTTGCCCCCCGCTATCAGGTCCTTTTTTGTTCAATAAAAATTTTACACATTCCCTTCTTTTTTGATGAGCTTCTTGAGCATCATTTCGTTCTTTTCTTTGTAATAATCCAAAATAAGCTTGTCCAGCTCTGTACTGACATGATATATTGAGTCATAGTCAGCATTGCTGTTAATCAGTTCATCCAACTTCTCTCTCAGCTTCATTATCTTTTCTGTTATCATATTCCCACCATCTTACAAAGATTGTATTTTAATTATAAACCCAAACGCGTATTTTGTCAACAAAAATACTCTAAAAATACATTGTACTATTTTTTTGCTATATTTTGTCGAAAAATGACCTTTTGTTCACTACCACAATCGCACTTCCTACAACAATGCACAAAACTGCAACAATCTGAGAGACTCTAAAATTTCCTATCATTAAACTGTCTGTCCTCAAGGCTTCTATAAAGAACCTGCCTATAGAATAAAATATCAAATAAAACCCTAAAATATCCCCCTCTTTCTTTTTGTACTTTCTTAAGAATATCAAAAGCAAAAAGACAAAAAAATCCCATAGAGATTCATACAAAAATGTTGGATGAACCTCTATTCTTCTTCCCGCCTCACTGCTATAAATTTGCATACGCCAGGGAAGACTTGTCTCATAGCCGTAAGCTTCCCTGTTTGCAAAGTTACCCCATCTTCCTATTGCCTGCCCCAATATCAGACCGTGAACACCCACATCACATATTTTAAAAAAATTTATCTTTTTTACCCTACAATAAATGTATGTGCTCAAAAGTGCACCTATCAAAGCTCCATATATCGCAATTCCACCCTGGCGAATGGCAAAAATACTTAGAATATTGTCCTTGAACTCTTCAAAATTAAAAATCACATAATAAGCCCTTGCAAAGATTATTGCAACAGGTGTTGCAATTATTGCAATGTCAAGCAAAACCTCTGGGCTTACATCTTCTTTTTTAGCAAAATATGTGCTTGCAAGAAAACCACATAAAAAACCAATTGCAATTATAATCCCGTACCATCTAACCTCAAGTCCAAAAATCTCAAATGCAACTGGACTAAAATCAAACCTCAAGCCAAGACCTGGAAAGACTATGCTATTATCTATCATTGTTTTTACTCCATACTTTTATTTCTTCAACCTGCCGGCCATACAATTGAAATACAACTTTTGCTTTCATCAAAAAATTCTTTTAGCCTTTTTTCGCACATCTCAAATGACACAGAAGATATTTCTTTGACATACTCAAAAATATTTACTCCTTTGAAATAGCTGTATATAAACTCAACAGAGAGTTTTTCAGGATTGTCAAACTTTCTCAAGTGGCTTCCCAGCACAACCTTTTTTGCCCTTTCAAACTCTGCCCTGTCAATTCCTTTTTTCTTGACATCTTCAATGTGCTCAATTATTCTTCTGTAAACCTCTTCTGGGTCTTTGCTCTCACCGCCAATCATAAAAAACGAATATTCAGGCTCACAGTTGTACTCAAACCCAAAGTTTTGATTGATAAGCCCTTCTTTATATAGGTTTTCGTAAAAATCTGTTGACTTTCCAAACAGCATCTCAGCCACTATCTGTGTTTGAATATCCTTCATTATCATCTCATACGGTGGAAGGTCATTTTGATTGTCTTTAAAGCCTATATAGAAGATTGGCACTGCCACTGAAAGCCTTGCCTCTATCTTTTTTTGATTTACTTCTTCGGGCTCATCAGGATAAATCCTTTCTATCAGGCTTTGATATTCTTTTGTCTTTTCCATCCTCTCAATTGTATCAAAAACTTTTTGGGGGTCCACATCACCGCATACAACAATTATCATATTGCTTGGATGATAGAATGTATTATAACACAAATACAAATCCTCTTTTGTAATCTTTTGAATACTCTCTAATGTTCCTGCAATGTCAATTTTCACAGGATTGTTTACATAAAGCGCGTTTAAAAGATTAAAATAGACCCTCCAGTTTGGATTGTCTTGATACATTCTAATCTCTTGGCCAATTATTCCCTTTTCTTTCTCAACATTCTGGTCAGTAAAATATGGATTTTGTACAAAATCTAACAAAATCTCAAAATTTTCATAAAAGTTTTGGGTTGATATAAAATAGTAGACTGTTTCTTTGAATGATGTAAATGCATTTGCCATTGCACCGAACTTTGCAAACCTGTCAAACACATTTCCTTCTTCTTCCTCAAACAACTTGTGTTCTAAAAAATGTGCAATGCCATCTGGAACCTCAACAACTTCTTTTGTCTTTGGATGAACAAATTTGCTATCAACAGAACCATATTTTGTTGCAAACCCTGCAAATGCTTTGCTAAAGTTTTTCTTTTTTATTACAAAGGCTTTTAGCCCGTTTGAATACGAATTTATATAAACCTCTTCGTGAAGAACATCATCATAAATCCTTTCCATCTTTAGCAACACCTCTGTTTTTCAAAAAATATACAGTATCAAGCTCAAATCCACCTGCTATTCTTTTTATATCCTCTATATTCACATTTTTGAGCTTTTCAAATACTTTCTTTGGCTCCATTATTTGTCCAACCAATGCCTGATTTAAATAAAAACTCAGAAGGTCTTTTGGACTGTCATATATAGCCATCAAGGCTGTTTTATAATAGTTTATTGCACTTTCATATTCGATATCATCAATCTTCCCATTTTTGATATCCTCTATCTGCTGCAAAATCAAATTCAAAGTCTTTTCGTAGTTTTCAATCTCAATTCCAGAGCTAATAATCATTACAGATTTGAACCTGTCAATCCTTGAAAATACGTAGTAGCACAAAGAAGCTTTTTCACGAACATTTTCAAAAAGCTTTGATTTTGGGGATGCTCCTAAAATACCATTGAGCATCAAAAGCTTGTAATAATCCTCAGATGTCACATCCACATTTGTTCTTATCCCAAGGGCAATTTTGCCCTGATTTACCTCCATTTCTTCTGTTACATATCTTGTTTTTTCAAATGGAATGTTTATAGAAAAATCATTGTGTACACTCTCTCTTTTTTCATCTCCAAAAACCTCTAATGCTTTTGAAACTGCCCATTCTTTATCATAGTCACCATAGACAAACACGTACATAGGCTTTTTGGTAACAACCTCTTGGTACTGTGAAAATAGTTTTTCTTTTGTGATGGTATGCAAGTCATTAACATTTCCTTTTTCATAAAGAGCATAGTTTTGCCCCTCAAACATAATCTCTATACACCTGTCAATTGCATATTGGACCTTGTCGTTTATCCTGCTTTCAATCTCCTGTTTTAGATTGTTCTTCTCTTGCAAGATAGCATCTTCTTCAAAGCCACCACCATATTTTATTGGACCATATATGATATCATACAAAAACTGTAGTGCTTTGGTGTAAAGGTTTTCCCCTGCAAATCTATCGTTTAAAAAGCTTATTGCAAATGAAATTGCCTGCAGGTCACCCTTTTTATCCACATCAATGCTCAAAGATGCACCATACATATTGTCCAAAAATCTATTTATTTCTTTCATATCCTTGTACTTGTTGTTTCCTCTTATTAAAACCATCGGAAATAGAGCATTTAATGTATTTTTCTCCCTTTCAAGCTTGTCTATAAAGGTAACCGCAATTCTATTTATTTTGAACCTGTCATCACAAAACGCCATATAAAAATTGTTGTTTTTCTCTTTCTTTTGCATCTTACCATCTCCTCAAAAGACTACTTGTTAAAAACTCATTTTCTCAATTTTATTTTACCCTTTTTTTGCAAATCCATCAACAAATTTGCCATCTTCAGAGTTCAGAAGATATTATCTCTTCAAATTTTAAAAGTAACTTTCTAAATAACTCTACGTACTCAAATTTAATGTTTTGATAAATCTTCTGAGCCATTTTTTGGTTATATAAATGTGAAGTCATATTTCTATCCGAAAGCATTTTAAGCCACTTGTCACCGTCTTCTATAATGCCGTTTTGATATGCATACTTTATAACGCCCCGTGGATTGTTAATCTCTAAACCAGTATACTTCAAATATTCCCTCATTAACTTCCACGAAAGTTCAAAGACAAATTCAAACCTCTGGATTGCCCCATCCATAATGATGTCCTTGTCTGGCTCTATACTTATACCTTCTTCCAACCTTTTTAGAGCATTCTTAAAATCTTCAAACTTCTCTACTATTCTCTCTTTCATATATAACTACTCCTTCTTTTATAATACTGTCTTTGAGACTTTCTTTTGTAATACTACTGAACACAACAATATCAAACAATAATATTGTATCAACTTCTTCTAATTCATCCTCAATTCTGTAAATCAGGTTTTCACCATCATCTTCAAGCCAAATACATATATCTACGTCAGAAGTTTTCTTGTGGTCTCCCCTTGCCCTTGAACCAAATATACAAACCTTTTTAACTTGCTTATATTTTTTAAAAATTTCGATAATCTTATCCAAGATGTCTTTCTCAATCCCAAACTTTTTGGTTTCCACTTTTATTCTCACCTTTTCAAAAAATTTAAAAAAGAGGGAGCTTTCTTTTGAATGTTCTCAAGAAAGCTCCTTTTCTGAAGTTTAGATTTTCTCAAGCTCTTCTTTTAAGATTTCATTTACAAGCTGTGGGTTTGCCTTGCCTTTTGTTATCTTCATAACTTGGCCCACCAAAAATCCAAATGCCTTGTCTTTACCATTTTTATAATCCTCTACTGATTTTGGATTATTTGCTATTGCCTGTCTGACAGCATCTAAAATTACGTTCCTATCTGTTATCTGAACAAGCCCTTTTTCTTTTACAATAACCTCTGGGTCTTTGCCTGTTTCAAACATCTCTTCAAAGACTTGTTTTGCAATGGTGTTTGAAATTGTCTTGTTATCAACAAGGTTAATAAGGCTTGCAAGCTGGTTTGGCTTAATCTTTATATTGTCAATTTCCTCAGGTTCTAACCCTTTGTCATTTAAGATTCTCATAATCTCTCCCATCACCCAGTTGCTTGCAGCCTTTATGTTTTGCGTATATTTTATACACTCTTCAAAAAAGCTTGCTATAGCCTTTGATGAAGTCAGAACACCGGCATCATATTCTGGAAGCCCATACTCTTTTATATACCTTTCCTTTTTCTGGTCAGGAAGCTCAGGAATTCTTTTCCTAATCTCCTCAATCCACTCTTCGTCTACAATTATAGGTGGAAGGTCAGGCTCTGGGAAATACCTGTAGTCATGCGCTTCTTCTTTTGTCCTCATAGATAAACTTATGCCTTTTGCATCATCCCAGCGCCTTGTCTCCTGAACAACAACACCACCGCTTTCTAATACCTCTATTTGCCTTCTTGCCTCATATTCTATTGCCCTCACAACAGACCTGAAAGAGTTTAAGTTTTTCATTTCTGTTCTTGTACCAAATTCTTTTGAACCTTTTGGGCGCACAGACAGGTTTACATCCACCCTGAGCGAACCTTCCTGCATCTTGCAGTCAGAAACCTCTGTGTATTGCAAAATTGCTTTTAGCTTTTCAAGGAAAACTCGTGTCTCTTCGCTTGAACGCAAATCTGGCTCTGTAACAATCTCAATCAAAGGAACACCGCACCTGTTAAAATCAACAAGACTACCTTCTTCCCACTGGTCATGAAGAAGTTTTCCAGCATCCTCTTCTATGTGAATTCTCTTTATTCCTATTCTCTTTTTTTGCCCATTTACTTCAATGTCTATATAACCATTGTAACAGAGCGGCAAGTCATACTGCGAAATCTGGTAAGCCTTTGGAAGGTCAGGATAAAAATAATTTTTCCTGTCCTGCTTACTATATCTTGCTATCTGGCAGTTTGTTGCAAGACCTGCCATTATGGTATATTCAACCGCCTTTTTGTTCAAAACTGGCAAAACTCCTGGCATACCAGTGCAAATAGGACAGCAGTGGGTATTTGGTTCACCGCCAAACTCTGTTGTACAGCTGCAAAATATCTTTGATTTTGTCGCAAGCTCAGCATGGACCTCTAAACCTATCACAACCTCATATTCCATCTTCTTTTTTCACCTCTTGCTAAAATAATGCTTTTTTACAGAGAAAAAACTCTACAGATTTTTAGGTTTCAAATTCCTATAGCCACTGTTTTGTTCATAGGTATATGCAACTCTCAATATCGTCTGTTCATCAAACGCCTTGCCTATAATCTGAAGACCTATTGGAAGGCCTTTGCTGTCAAAACCGCACGGAATAGATATTGCAGGAAGCCCTGCAATGTTAACTGGCACTGTGCATATATCCGACATATACATCTCAAGCGGGTTTGAAACTCTTTCACCTATTTTAAATGCTGTTGTTGGGCTTGTAGGAGTAATTATTACATCATATTTCTGGAAAGCTTCATCAAATGCCCGCTTAATCAATGTCCTTACCTGCAATCCTTTTTTGTAGTATGCATCATAGTATCCAGCAGAAAGCGCATATGTCCCAAGCATAATCCTTCTTTTTACCTCTGCGCCAAATCCCTCTGACCTTGTCTTTTTGTATAAATCAATTAGGTCGTCATAGTTTTGTGTTCGATATCCATATTTGATTCCATCATATCTTGCCAAGTTTGAGCTTGCCTCAGATGAAGCAATAATATAGTAAGTTGGAAGAGCATACTCCACAATTGGTATTGAAAACTCTTCGTACTGTGCACCAAGAGATTTTAAAAGCTCAAGTGCTTTCTCAACAGCTTTTTTTACCTCATCGTTTACTCCTTTTTCCATATATTCTCTTGGAACTCCTATCTTGAGCCCTTTTACATCGTTTTTAAGCGCCTTTGTAAAGTCAGGAACCTCAATTGGTGCTGATGTTGCATCATATGGGTCATGTCCGCATATGATGTTCATTGCAATTGCACAGTCCTCAACATCTTTCGTCAAAGGTCCTATCTGGTCAAGAGAGGACGCAAATGCAACAAGTCCAAATCGCGAAACCCTTCCATAGGTTGGCTTCATACCAACAACTCCACAAAGTGAAGCTGGCTGTCTGATAGACCCACCTGTGTCAGAACCAAGGGTGAAAAATGCTTCATCTGCCGCAACAGCCGCAGCAGACCCACCGCTTGAGCCACCTGGCACTCTTTCCAAATCCCACGGGTTTCTTGTTGTGTGGAAAGCAGAGTTTTCTGTTGATGAGCCCATTGCAAACTCGTCCATATTGAGCTTGCCCAAAAGTGTCATGTCATTTTCTTTTAGCTTTTTTACAACAGTTGCATCGTAAGGTGGAACAAAGTTGTAAAGGATTTTTGAGGCACAAGTTGTCTTAATTCCATCTGTACACAGGTTGTCTTTGAGAGCAATTGGAAGCCCATATAAGCTTCCAACCTGTTCACCCTTGGCAATTTTCTCATCAATCTTTTTCGCATTTTCTAAAGCCTGTTCTTCTGTGATTGTTATATACGACTTTACCTTATCTTCAACCTGTTTAATTCTCTCAAGAACACTTTCAACAACCTCTTGGCATTTTACTTCTTTTTTCTTTATAAGTTCAATTGCTTCATGTGCAGTCAGTTTGTAGAGCATCTTTTGTTTAGCCTCCTTACAAATAAAGATTTATTCCACAATTTTCGGAACTTTTATACAAACATCGTCGTGGGAAGGAGCGTTTTGTAAAATCTTTTCGCGCGGATACGAAGGTTTTACCTCATCGCTTCTAAACACATTGTAAAGGTTAAGAACATGTGCGGTTGGTTCAACATCCTTTGTGTCAAGGTCAGATAGCTTATTTGCAAACTCGATTATAGCCCCAAGCTCTTTTGTCATCTTCTCTATTTCTTCTTCAGTTAATGTCAGCCTTGCAAGGTTTGCAACATATTCAACATCATCTCTTGTAATCATGTCTTATCTCATCTCCTTTTGTTTTAAAAACTTTTTTGCTACTCTTTTTTATTTTATAGTAAAAAAATCTCATTATCAAGGAAAAAGAAGAAGAGCATCATCTAAAAAAATAAAGCCTCCCACTTAGGCTCTTATACTCTTTCAATACTAAGAAGGAAGCTTTTGGTATTAATATCTATATACCTTTTACAATTTCACAGATCTAAAGTATTTGTATAAAAATCCTCTGCTCGCATCAATTTTTATCTCTTAACCTAATTTTAATAAATTATCTTCCCACATAGCCAATTGGTATGTTTGTGGGTTGTTGCAATAATTTTATCTCCAACTTTTTCAATTTTAGCATGAAGTTGTTGAATAAAAGATATAACCAATGTAAGTAAAAATATTACTCCCTGCTAAAGAAAGTAAAGCTGATTGGAATAAAGCTTTTGAAGACCTGATAAATCATGATCTTAAACTAGTTTTAGTAATTGTAATCGATGATTTCCCAAGGATTATCATGAATATAAAAGCTATACAATAATATGCGGACTATTAACTCTTTTTTTTTCATTTACAGAAAAATATCCACAAATACATGAGCAAAGTTGATTCCGCAGAATTTAATAGAGAATCTAACAAAATAAAGTTCTCTTCTTCCTTTGATGAAGCTATTTATAAATTTTGTAACCTTTGCAGAAAATTAAAGAGTAAATATAGTTGATATATGGACCTTTTTATGGAGAAAGCAGAAGGTAAGGTTATTGTTGTTTCTAATAATTTTAAATTAATACAATATTTGCTTTTGTTTTTTTAGAAAAGCAAATTATCTTTCAAACTTTCCATTCGGAAATTTTACCACCGAATGATAGTGAAATAGTAAAATAAGTAAATTTTTCACTTTAATATATGCGTAATAATTGGAACGATTTTGGTGTTTTAGTGTTTATTGTTAACAGCTACTCTAACAAGTACATAAGAAATTGTAATAGAAACTAATCATGTTATACTGTCAACACAATAAAAATTTAATAATCAGCTTAATTTTAAGAACAGGCCTTGGAGAATTATTACGCTACATAACAATAAGAACTTAACTTTTTCCTTTTGCCAAAAAATTTTTAACGCAAAAAACAGGAGTGAATCTAATACTAAATACCAAATTACTTTGTAATACCATGACGGTTGTAAAAAAGCAAGTAGTAAGAGGTTCAAAAGTATATTAAAAAGTACGAAAAACACCGCAGAAAATGTTAATTGTAAGATGTTCAATCTGTGCATATAAAAATACATATGCCCTTTTGTGTCCATCAAATAGAATAATAAAAGGTAAAATAACATAAAGCTATGATTGATAAAATAGCAATATAGTTGTACACTTAATTGCAATTTTGGCAGAGTAATGGCTGATAATACTATTATTAGTAATAGTAGTATTAATTGCTTTAAATAGACTCTTTTTAAAATCAAAAATTGGTTTAAAAAAATATTAAAGGGAAATGACAATAACAAATCACAAGATTTCTTTTCACCAAAATCAATCAACTTTTTGTATTCTTCACCCACTTCTACAAGCAATCCCCAGTCACCTCTTGCAAATCCCCAGTTAGATTTATATATTATTTTGCCATAATTTAGAAATTTTTGTATATCAACGTTTTTTAAAATTACAGGTATTAATAATATTTCAACTACTAAAAATACAAGAAGAACCTTTTTTTCTAAAACGTAAATTAATAAAATAAAAGTTAACAACGATAACGTTTTTATTAAGAAAGAATATTTTGAATAAAAAGTAAACGAGCAAATAAACTTGATCAACTCAGAAAAAATATCTGTTACAATAAATAGAAGAAAAATTTCCTTTGTTCCAAAATAATATACACTATTACTAAATAAGTATACTGCGATTTTATATAAAAAGTAAAATAAAAGACTTCTCGAAATTAAGTAATTAATAAATCTAATTATTACTGCAAGTCCAAGTCTATAAGTTTTTTGTGAATAAAAATGCATAAATGTAGGTATACAAATATATATGTTAGTATTTTTAGTTACAAATGTTTTTAACACAAAAAACAATATAACAGCTACGAAAACTATCCATCTATTTACAGCATGATTAAGTTTATTAGAAAAATCTATATCAACTAAACTTGGCAGTATCCCAAATAACAGTATCAATCCTAATATCAGTATTATCCCAAAACGCCTAAATACTAATATATTCATTCGCAGTTTATCTTTACATTCAATAAACAGCAACTTTAACACTTTATTCTACTCTCCTTTTAAGTTGAATCTCTCTGTCTATTAAACTCTTTATATATTCAACTTCGTGCGAAGTTAATATTATAGTTTTTCCACTCCTTTTTATTATGGATAATATCTCGGTTAAGGATTTAATAGAATCAGAATCTAAAAAATTAAATGGCTCGTCAGCTATTAATACTTCAAAATCTTTTAGTAAAGCACAACATAACATTACCTTTTGCTTATTACCCCTCGAAAGTTGAGAAGGCAAGTAATTTAAATATTCTTTTAATTTAAACACATTAACATAAATACTTGTAATTTCTCTTGCATCCTCGCTTTTAAAACCATACATTGAGGCTATAAAGTTCAAATGCTCTTTTACTGTCAAACCCTCGTAAAAAATAGGCTCATCAGGCATATAACTAATTGGATAATTATGTAATTTTATTTTTTTTAAGCTTATGTCTTTAAACTTTAACTCACCATCCCATATATTATCTAACTTTGCAATAATATTTAGTAGTGTAGTCTTCCCTACTCCATTTGCTCCTCTTAAATAAACAAATTCATTTTGATATATTTTAAAACTCAGTTTATCTATAACTGTTTTATTTCCAAATTTTTTTGTTAGTTCAGTGGCAATATAAAGTGGAATAGACATTATAATTACCCTCCGAAAAGTTACTTAGTTAGTTCTTAGTTGTTCTTTCCATCTACATTTATAAAAATCAAGAGAATATGCAACACCAGAGCAACTATGACAATATACCGAATTACGACACTCACTACATAATGCACTGCCTGGTGATTCTAAATTCTTTAATACATCCAATTTAGAGCTAGATAATATATTATAAAGACTATCAGTTCTCACATTTCCCAAATAGTATCTAAATGATGGACATGGAAACACATTGCCTTCAGAATCGATATATAATAATTGATATCCCGCACCACAGTTATTTTGTGATGCCAAAGTATCGGTTTTGAAATCTGCATCACCTACAAAAAAGTTCTCATCTTGATACTTCTTTTTCAAATTATTAACTATTTTTATAATATTTTCTAAAGGCATCTTTGGAAACAAATATTGATTCTCCTTTGCTTTTCCTAAATACATCAGAATTCCAAATCTAATTTGTTTTGCTCCTGACTTTTTAACAACTTCTGTTAACAAAGCCAACTCACTAAAATTTAACTGGTTTATCGTGCAGGCTACTACAGTATAAATATTTTTTTTATTCAATCTATTAATAGCTTCTAAAGCTCTTTTAAAAGAATCTTTTTTACCTCTTATTAAATCATGAGTCTCTTCTAATCCATCTATACTAATCTGAAATATTACATTTTTATATTCACCAATATTATTTACAAAATCATCAGTTATAAAATAGCCATTACTAATAACCGTAACTAATTTAAATTTTCTTGAAGCTTTTTCTATTATTTTTGTTAAATCCTTTCTTAGAGTAGGTTCTCCACCAGTAATTATCAATTTCATAACACCATATTCCGACAAAAGTCCAAATATATCATTAATCTCATCCAATGTCAACTCCTTATGACTAATATCAACTTGATTATAGCAATGCAAACACTCAAAATTACATCTTTTCGTAACCTCAAGAGTTACCAAAGAGGGAACGTATAAATCAAAACTACCTTTAGCTTTTTGACATGATTTATCAATTTTTTCTCCTTTTATTTCAACATAGCCTTTTTCAATACATACATCTATGAAATTCTTTACAATATTGTTTACCTTGTCATGTGATTCATTATACTTTTTTGCTATAATATCTGAAATTTCAGAAAGCGTTTTAGATCCATCGCATAATTCCAAAATTTCGGCAGCAGTTTTGTTTATTAATTCTGTAGTAATTCCCATGCTATTAAAGCAATGTAATAATGAGTCTCCCTTTTGTTTAACAAGTATACAATTGTCCTTCAATATAGGATACATGTTAATTTACCTCCACCAACAAATTTGCTTTAAATTTATAAACAAAAATTTCAAAAAGACTTTAAAAGAGGAACCTCTTTACACTGAGGTTCCTCTCTACCTGTATTAAAATCACATATTATGTTAAGATAGCAACTTGTATTGGAACACATACAGGAAAAGAAACCATCAAAGGGTTTAAAACAAGACCTGGTAAAGTGCATGCTGCACATGCTGCTTTTTGTGTTCCTTTAAAAACAGGAAGTTCCATTTTCAACCCTCCTCATGTTTTTTATTTTTTTTATCACACCCCCAGTGCGCACAGTAGAGGTTGTGACCATAAATTAATATTAAAATTACTCTAATTTTAGCATACCACTCTGTTTACATAATAGTATTTTTCTCTCATTCTCCCTATCTTCATGCTTAAGTTAGTTTTTGTGCTTGTTTTTCTTGTTTTATTAGTATTATTACTACAATTGATCTTCTGACCATTTATCCCCTTACTTTTTCTGCTAAAATTCTATACAATAGCTTCCATTCATGTCAAACTTCAATTTTCGCTTTTTTTTTTTACTAAATCTCATTTTTTGAGCTCAGCTCTCTATTTCTTTTGCTAACTCAATTTTTCTTTAGTTTTCTTTATAATTTGAAGTTGAAAGAGTCTCACTACTCATATACTTTCATGGAAGAGTAATCATTTTGACATATTAAGTTCAAAATTAAATGAAGATGCTGTTTAAAAACAAAATTTTAAAATTTTCATTTCGCAATATATAGATAAAACTAAATAAATAAACACTATATATTGTAAGAAAGGGGCTGTCCACTTATCTTTTTGGGCAGCCCCCTTTCTTTAAAAAGTACCCTTTGAATATAAACTTACACCTCTTAGCTTGCCATTCTCTTTGTCAGAACCTCGCAAACCCTTTCTTCAATACCAAGTAAGTAAATCTTATAATCCTTTGTTGCAATTACTGTTCTCCTGTCACCTGTCTTGCTCGGATAAGCATCTTTAAAGTCTGTCCATTTGACAACACCGAAATGCTTTTTAGACGGGTCAATCAGATAAAAACCATTCTGACACACATGCAGCTTCATTCTGCCTTGATACTTGATATCAGGATGACCTTCAATGTACTCAACCTCAAGCGGCTCACAGATGTCGCGTCCCAATTCTTTTATCTGTTTTGGAACACCTAAACCAAAAAGGCCCATCTGTGCTCCCCCCTATTCATTTCCTAATTTTATTATACCATTTTTGAAAATTGTTTAACAACTTTAATTTATTTTCTGTATAAGCAAACTTAAATTCAATCCTTAGCTTCAATTCTCAAAAATAAAAAAGGGAAGAAGGGCTGTAGTTTCCCTTCTTCCCTTTTGCTTCTATTTTCTCAATAAATCTTTATCTAAAAAGCGATACAAACACAAGAGTAATTGTTGATATGAGCTTGACAAGCACATGCAAAGACGGACCTGCTGTGTCTTTGCATGGGTCACCAACTGTGTCGCCAACAACTGCTGCCTTGTGTGCATCAGACCTCTTACCACCGTAGTTGCCAAGCTCTATGAACTTCTTTGCGTTGTCCCATGCACCACCACCGTTGTTGAGGAAAAGTGCCAAAATCACACCTGCAATTGTACCTATCATTAAAAAGCCTGCTGCTGCTTCTTTTCCAAGTAAAATTCCAACCAAAATAGGTGCAATTACAACTATCATTCCAGGAACAACCATTTCTTTCAAAGCACCTTTTGTAACAATATCAACACACTTTGCATAGTCAGGCTTTGCTCTTCCTTCCATAATACCAGGTATCTCTTTGAACTGTCTTCTTACTTCCAAGATAACATACTGAGCAGCTCTTCCAACCGCCCTTATTGCTGTTGAGCTGAAAAGGTAAACAACCATCGCACCTATAAATGCACCGATGAACACTTCAGGTTTTCCAATATCAACAGAGAACCAAGACTCAAGTGGTCTTCCCAAAATCTTTTTAACCTCATCAAGGTAAGCAGAGAAAAGTAAGAAAGTTGCAAGTGCCGCAGAACCAATTGCATAACCTTTTGTCAATGCTTTTGTGGTATTGCCGCAAGCATCAAGTCTGTCTGTAACGTTTCTTACCTCTTCAGGTGCACCTGACATCTCAGTGATACCGCCTGCATTGTCTGTAATCGGTCCAAATGTATCCATTGCTAAAATGTATGCACAGGTTGAAAGCATACCCATTGTAGCAATAGCTGTGCCGTAAAGTCCTCCGTTTGCAAACCCGGGAAGTGCATGTTCACCAAGCTTGTATGCGATATAAATTGCAATTGAGATAAATATAACCGGCAATGCTGTTGATTCCATACCAACAGACATACCTGTAATGATATTTGTTGCAGGACCAGTTGTTGAAGCTTTAGCTATCTCCTGAACAGGTCTGTAGTGGTATGAGGTATAAAAGTCTGTAAGCCATACGAAAATATAGCTCAGTATAATTCCTGTAACTGCACAGCCATACAAAAGCCACCAGTTAACCTCTTGACCGTTTGGAAGCTTGCCAGAAAGCATTGCTTTTACTATGAAAATCAATACTATCAAGTTCAGTATTGTTGTAACAAAATAGCCCTTGTTCAAAGCTTTCATTGGGTCTTTGCTTTCATCCTTTGTATTGACAAAGAAAAGACCAATAACAGACGATACAATACCTATAGCACGTGCAACAAGCGGGAACAAAATCCCCTTCCATCCGAATACAGGATAAAGAGCAACACCCAATATCATAGCACCTATATTTTCTGCCGCTGTTGACTCAAAAAGGTCTGCACCACGGCCTGCGCAGTCTCCAACATTGTCACCAACAAGGTCAGCAACAACAGCTGGGTTCCTTGGGTCATCCTCAGGAATTCCTGCCTCCACTTTACCTACAAGGTCAGCGCCAACGTCAGCAGCCTTTGTGTATATTCCACCGCCCAGCTGAGCAAACAGAGCCACAAACGACGCACCAAATCCAAAACCGACAATCAGCGAAGGTGCTTCTTTTATAAGATTTTCTTTTCCAGAAGCTCCTCCGTAGAGTAAAAACAGTGTTGCAACACCCAAAAGCGATAGTGCGGTCACAGCCAAACCTGTCACAGCACCGCCACGAAGAGCTATCTGCAAGGCTCTATTTAAACCTTTCCTTGCACCTGCTGCAGCTCTGACATTAGAATTTACTGCAATATACATTCCCAAATACCCAGATATTGCTGAGCAAAGTGCACCTGTTATAAAAGCAAAACCTATATGAAAAGCAATTGAAGCAGCCTGTGACGAACCTTTTGAAAGGTTACCAAAGTAGTTTGCAATGATGATTATAATGGCAACAATCAATGCAAGAATACCAATAGTTTTGTACTGCCTGTTTAAAAATGCCATGGCACCTTCTCTGATTGCACCTGCAATCTCCTGCATTTTTTCATTACCTTTTTCTTGTGAGAAGATAAATCTGACAAGACCAATGATTACAAGAATTGCAAATACAATGACTCCATAGATTAAAGCTATGTAGGCTCCCACATCAATCCCTCCTCTTTAGAATAAAATTTTTTGTCAATAATTTGACGACCTTTAAAAAAGCGTACAATATATTTTTATTCTACGCAAAGGTTAAAAATCCTTCTTCAGAAAAATAAAAAAGGGGCTGTCCCAAAACAATAATTTTTAATAACCAAAAAGGACGTTTTGTGGTATTAAATACCAATATTAAGTTATAAAGCAAACAAAAAGAGGGTTGGGCGACAGTTTTACCCCAACCCTCTATCATTATCTTTGCTAATTTTTCTATGTTATAGGCAATACAAACCAAACCCCACTCAAGCTTTACACCCTTTAAGCCCCTGAGCAGGAATCTCCTAAATCCTTTATTGTTCTTTATTATCCCAAATACTGTCTCAACTTCTACCTTCCTTTTATTGTAAATCTCTTTGCCTTCTTCACTCAATAGTCTTTGTCTTACCTCTTCCTTCAATTTTTCTAACCTTGGTCTTACACTAAATCTCTTCTTCCATCTTCTACCTTTATAACATTTTTCTCTGTGTTCACAGCCATTGCAAATCTCTTCACATTGATATACCTTCTCATAGCTTACAAATCCTCTCTCATTTACACTTATCTTCGGATACAAATATTTAACCTTCTTACCAGCTGGACAAACATAGGCATCTTCTTCAACTATGTACTCCCAGTTCTTTACATTAAAAATATCCTTTTTAAATCTTCTTGTCTGCTCCAAGTCAAATGTGTTATACTTAATATAGCTATTTATGCCACATTCTTTCAGATGAAGATAGTTTTCTTCAGACCCATAGCCACTGTCTGCTACAACATTCTTGGGTGTGAATCCTGTCATCTTCTTCACAGCCTCAAGATGTTCTTTTAAGCAGACAGTATCTGTGGGACTTTGGTGGATGCTAAAACCTATTACAAATCGGTTCTGTGTGCCGATTTGAACATTATATCCAGGTTTTAGCATCCCATTTTTCATATGGTCATCCTTCATCCTCATGAATGTGGCATCATTGTCTGTCTTAGAGAAACTGTTCCTGCCGTTTAAAATTGTCTCATAATTCTCATACTTTTTTAGTCTGAAAACGCAATCATTTTTCAATACCTTTACCAATTTCTTTACTCTTTTTTCTTTTCTCTTACTTTTAAACTCAGCTTCCTCAAGTCTTTGATTTATTTGCTCAATTTTTTCTTCTAACTGCTTGCTATCATAGTCAGCTTCCAATTTTACATCTAAATCTCCTAATGCTTTATCTTCCTCTTCATTTATTCTTTCAATTTCTTCAAGAGTGTTTTTTACTTTTTCTCTCAGTTTCTTTTCGAAAGTTTTTGTGCTTTTAGCCCAAACAAAAGAATACTTGTTTGCATTAGCTTCAACTTTTGTCCCATCAAGATAGTAATAGTCGAAGTTTACATATCCTAACTCTATAAGGAGTTTAACCACCTCGGCAAAGATATTTTCAATTGCATCCCCCAAAATTTCTTTTCTAAATCTGTTGATAGTCCTAAAATCAGGAGCTTGATATTTTGAGAGCCACATAAAAGTAATGTTTTCACGTAAAGCCCGAGCTATTTTTCTTGATGAATAAATACCTTGTATGTAAGCATAGATTAAAACTTTTAATAACATCAGTGGATGGTAACTACTTGTACCACCACCTTTGTACTTTTCCATTACGGTTGATATATCTATCTTATCAATGATTTTATCAATTACTCTGACCAAATGATTTTGAGGTATAAAAGCTTCTGGGTCGATAGGCATTAAATATTGGTATGGGTTGTAATTTTTGAAGACAACTTTATCATGTTTACGAGCCACTGGTATATCACCTCATGTTATCATTTTTTATATATTATATCAAAAATATATCACTATGTCAAAAATACAAAATTAAAGAGGCTGTCCATTCGTCTTTTTGGACAGCCCCTTTGGTAACTTTCACATATTGGAGGCGCCACCCGGATTTGAACCGGGGAATCAGGATTTTGCAGACCCTTGCCTTACCGCTTGGCTATGGCGCCATATTTTTTCTTATATAAAATTTTGGAGCGGGAAACGGGACTCGAACCCGCGACATCTACCTTGGCAAGGTAGCGCTCTACCACCTGAGCTATTCCCGCTCATCTTAAAAAGTGGTGCCTCGGGGCGGAATCGAACCACCGACACGAGGATTTTCAGTCCTCTGCTCTACCAACTGAGCTACCGAGGCACATTTTATTTTTAGTTGGCGACCCAGAAGGGACTCGAACCCTCGACCTCCAGCGTGACAGGCTGGCGCTCTAACCGACTGAGCTACTGGGCCTTTCAATATGGTGGGCAGTGCAGGGCTCGAACCTGCGACCCCCTGCTTGTAAGGCAGGTGCTCTCCCAGCTGAGCTAACCGCCCGTTTTTTTTGAGCGCCGCTTCAATCAGCGGCGACATGTTTTATTATACTTAAGATGCGTGGTTTTTTCAATAGTATTTTTTGGGCAAATTTTTCTTAAATTCAGCTATTTTTGCTCAAAATTTAGCTTCTTCTCGCTATTGCTAAATAAATCTCGATTTTTCTCTTTATTATTCTCCATATTTAATTTTGAAAGCTTCTTCCTTTGAAAAGTAGTATTTTTTCTGGCAAAAACTGCACACAATTTCGATGGTGTCATCTGAAATTTCTTCATCTTTTAAAAGCGGAATTATAGATTCCACCTTCTCTTTAGAACAGTCACATTTGTACACTGGCTGATATCTTGCCAAAACTTCATATTCTATTCTGCCAAAAAGTTCTTTTACAATCTCTTCAATGCTTTTATTTTCAAGTACTGATGAGATGTTCGAAAAATTTTTCAATTTCTGCTCAAGTTCCAAGATGACATCTTCATCTGTGTCAGGTAAAACCTGAATAATAAATCCTCCTGCTGACTTTATACTCTCATCCCTGTCAATTAGAACACCAAGCGCAACAGCTGAAGGAATTTGTTCTGACAGAGCAAAATAGTGTGTTATATCCTCTGCTATTTCGCCAGATATTAGCTCAATTTGACCTATATAAGGTTCTTTCAATCCCAAATCCTTTATTACAGTGAGCGTCCCTTCTCCAATTGCACCCTTGACATTCAACTTTCCTCTCTCATCAATCTCTGTGAGCACCTCTTTGTTTTTTACATATCCTTTTACATTCCCTTTTGAGTCAGAAACAGCAACCAAGCCTTTTAGCACACCTGAACATGATATTTGAACTGACACAGAATGATTTTCACCTTTTAACATAACGCCCATCATAGATGTTGCTGTCAATAACCTTCCCAAAGCTGCTGCAGGAATAGGTGGAAGGTTATGTATTTTGCGTGCATACTCTACTATATCTGTTGAATCCATGATAAAGATTGCTATGTTCTTGTCTTTTGACAGAGCTCTCAAGATTTTTGCCATATAAATTCTCCCTCCGAAATTTGATTTGTCAAGAAAGTTTATATATAGTCTATTTTAATCCAAAAACAAAAAAGCTTCCAGCAAAACTGCCAGAAGCTCATTTTACTTTCCTTACATTCATAGCCTGATTGCCTCTCTCTGTCTTCACAATATCAAACTCAACCATCTGCCCCTCTGCAAGTGTCTTGTACCCTTCCATATTGATGGCAGAAAAGTGCACAAACACATCTTCACCATTGTCAGCACTTATAAATCCATACCCTTTTTCGGGATTAAACCATTTTACCCTACCTCGCATCTTTAAAAATCCACCTTCTTCAAAAGTAAATTTACAAAAGATATTATTCTCTTTTTTGAGAGATTATTATTCATCAAATTTTCTTACAAACATAACACACTTTTGATGAAAATTTGGTCTTAAAAGGAAATTTATAATCATATACCTTTTGCAATACCTCAAAACCATAGTCCTTTAAGACATTCTCAACAAATTCTTCGTCGTATATAAACTGGTATACGTCTTCAGAGATATTCTTACCGTTTCTTTCTCTTACTGAAAAATCTATTTTTAAATACCTTGAGGTTAAGTTGAACTTCCATCCCAAAAGTGTGCCGCCAAGTTTTTTGACAATAAGTCTTCTTCGGCCAAGCTTTTGTAAATATTCTTTGGTGTTTATATCAAAAATAAGTATTCCATTTTTCTTTAAAATAATATTAGCATTTTTAAAAAAGTCAAATACATCTTTCTTAGGAACGTGATTTACAACATCCATTGTACACAGAGCAGCCTCAAACTTCTTTCTGGACGTAAAATTCAAAAAATTTAGATTGTAAAGCTTTATCCCTTTTAAAACGGCTCTTTTGAAAGCAAGGTTTATCATCTTTGAAGAAATATCAATCCCATAAAGTTTTTTAAAACCTCTTCGTTTTAAAAGAAATAGCAGTTTGGCATCTGCACATCCTATGTCCAATATCTTACAGTCTTTTTTAACCCCATAATCCAAAAAACTTTTTTCTATAAATCTGAGAATGTCTTTCTTACTAAAAAACAATGACGAAAATTTTGAATAGTAAGTAGCTATTTTACTATACGAATTCATCTTAATTATTGAAGCTTAACCCTCTCCCCTACCTTTCTTTCTGTGCCATTTAAAAGCCTTTTAATATTTTCCCTGTGCCTGATGATTATAACCACCAAAATAATTAAAGCTAAAAACCAATACTCTCTTGCAAATATCAAAACTGCAAAGAAATACAAAATTGCTCCAACAATCACTGTCAAAGACATGTACCTTTTGAGCAGCAAAACAATAAGTGCCAGTGCAATAACAACAAGCGTTATAACTGGGGTTGCAACAAGTGCAACACCAATTGAAGTTGCCGCTGCCTTTCCTCCCCTGAACCCGAAATAAAGTGGGAAAGTATGCCCCCAAATAACCGCAAATCCAGCCAAAGTAACACCAAGCACAACGTCATCTGGCATAACTATCTTTGCAAACAGGGTTGCAACAACACCTTTTAAAACGTCAATTGCAAAAACCAAAATTGCAGGACCAATTCCAAGAGTCCTCAAAACATTTGTTGTTCCAGGATTTCCACTCCCATACTTTCTAATATCAATACCATTTACCATCTTGCTAATTATGAGCGCCGGAAGAACACTTCCCAGCAAATAACCTACCGCAAGCACAATCAAAATCTGAAGTGCTTTCATTTGTCCTGTTCCCCTTTCTCTCTAATAAGAAATATTATCGGAACTCCCGTAAAGTCAAATGTCTTTCTCAGATAATTCTCAATATACCTTTGATATGAAAAATGAAACAGGTCCTTGCTATTAACAAAAATAGCTATTTTGGGCGGCTTTTCCCCCACTTGAGTCATGTAATAGATTTTTAGCTGCTTTCCTTTGTCGCTCGGTGGCTGATATATTGTTGTTGCCTCCGCTAAAACATCGTTGAGCTGCCCGGTAGTTATTCTTCGCGTATAATTGCCATATACATACAGTACTGTTTCAAGTAGCTTCTTGACTCTGAACCCTGTTTTTGCCGAAATAAAAAGTACAGGTGCAAATTTTAAAAAGCTGAGCTTTTCTTCTATCTGTTTTTTATACTCATCTGCTGTTTTTTCATCTTTTTCAACAGCATCCCATTTGTTGACCGCAACAATACATCCTTTCCCAGCCTCATAAGCATATCCTGCAACCTTTGCATCCTGTTCAGATACATCTTCTGTTCCATCCAGTAAAATTATACAGATATCACTTCTTTCTATTGCCTGAAGAGTTCTCAGCATGCTGTACCTTTCCACGTTGTCATATATCTTGCTTTTTCGTCTAAGTCCTGCCGTGTCAATCAAAGTTATAGGAATGCCTTCAAATTCAAATGTAGAGTCTATCGCGTCGCGCGTCGTTCCTGGAATATCGCTCACAATAACCCTTTCCTCACCAAGAATATAATTTACAAGAGAGGACTTTCCTGTGTTTGGCTTTCCTATTATCGCCACCTTTATTGTACTTTCCTCTATTTCATTTATTCCCTCTTTATCTAAATAATTAACAACTGCATCTAAAACATCTCCAACTCCTGTTCCGTGCTCAGCAGACATAGCTATCGGGTCAGAAAGTCCAAGCTCATAAAACTCATATATCATAGCCTGCTGTGAAATATTATCAATCTTATTTACAGCAAGAACAATTGGCTTTTTCGAAGTTCTGAGCATGTTGGCAACTTCTCTGTCTGCATCGGTAAGCCCAGTTTTACCATCAACCATGAAAATAATCACGTCAGACATATCAATTGCAAACTGGGCTTGCCTTCTCATTTGTTTTAGTATTATGTCTTCAGAGTATGGTTCAATTCCGCCCGTGTCAATCACATTAAAAGTTATTCCTCTCCATTCTGTCTCACCAATTATCCTGTCACGGGTAATACCCGGTGTATCATCCACAATTGCCCGTCTTTCGCCAATGAGCCTGTTAAAAAGTGTTGACTTGCCCCCATTAGGTCTTCCAACTATTGCAACTGTTGGCTTCAATTTTTCTCACCACCTTTCAAAAGGTAATACAAAAGTTTTCTGCCATGATTTTGCACAGCGTACACAGCCTTTTTTAGCTCTTTGGCAACATCATCTATATGAACATCATCCAAGAATTTATTTTCATGATTGAGAGCACATGCAGGGACTAAAACATAATCTCCAAGTTCTCTGCACTTTAGCTGGCTTATAATATCCTGGCCTGTCAAAAGCCCTGCAACAGTCACATTTTCGCCAAAGAAATGATTGACCACAGCCACAACATCAACCTTTATATTTGGGTATTTCTGGTTGAAAGTCTCAATTAGTTCTTTCATAAACTTATATGCTGCCACAGATGTCACAAGGGTTATACGTTTTTTTATTTTAACATTTGGCTTTAGTTTTTTTAAACTACTTAAAAACTGTTTTCTAAAAAGGGCAAGAAGACCCACCCCATTTTCAATCTGTCTGAAATCTTCATAAAATCTATAATCAGGTATTTTCTCTTCCGCCTTCACATAAAACTCATCTGAAGCAAATACAAGTTTGGTTCCAAATCTTCTTTTAAACTCTTTTTGCCATTTTGAGATTTGTAAAATAACCTCTTTTGCATCCTCTTTTGAAAAAGGCTCAAGCTCAAAAAGCCCCTCTCTATATTTGGTAAGTCCAACAGGCACAACCGCAATAGACCGAAGGTTTGGATAAAAATTTGCAAGGCTTGATATGGTCTTATCAAGATTATCTTTATCGTTGATATTTTTCATCAAGACTATTTGTACATCAAATTCAATGTTGTGGCTTGACAAATATTCAAGTTGCTCTAAAATCAAAGAAGCTTTGGGATTTTTGAGAATAAATTGTCTCAGCTGTGGGTCTGTTGTGTGCACAGAGATTTTCAAGGGGCTCAAGTGAAACTTAACTATTCTCTCAAAATCTTTTTGTGTCAGGTTTGTAAGGGTGATATAGTTACCACTTAAAACCGAGAGAACGGTGTCATCATCTTTGATATAGAGAGTATCTCTCATTCCTTTGGGAAGCTGGTCAATAAAACAAAATATACATTTGTTTGTGCACCTTTTTACATTCTCATACTCAAATTCTATCCCCATAGGCTTTAATTTCCTATTTATAAGTCCTATTTTTTGGATTTTGCCATCTCTCATATATTCTATCAAAAGAGTGTCATCCTTAGAGTAATACATGTAGTCAAGAAGGTCATTGAGCTTGTTGCCGTTTATGTTCAAAATTATATCTCCTTC
This sequence comes from Caldicellulosiruptor acetigenus, assembly GCF_026914305.1. NCBI lineage: Bacteria > Bacillati > Bacillota > Caldicellulosiruptorales > Caldicellulosiruptoraceae > Caldicellulosiruptor > Caldicellulosiruptor acetigenus. The sequence goes on from NZ_CP113866.1 coordinate 1,945,848, forward strand.
TTTGATACCACATTTGTAAGCTAAGCTTCCCTCAAACACTCTCGAAACCTTTAACATCTTTTCACCTTTTCATATACTTTTTTAATCTAAAAAACCTTCCCGTGCTTTTGTTATATATTCCATGCAAAACTCATCCTGCCCAGACAAAGTCTCAGAAGCATAAATGAGCTTCATTAAAACATCATCAAGAGGGTCAGCAATACAGCTGTTGAGTCCAAAATATATTGCAATGGGCAAAAACGCTCTGTTTATCCACCTTCTTTTTGGCAAGCCAAAAGATATATTTGAAAGGCCGCATATAATATTTACATTCTCAAACTCATTCCTCAAAAGCCTGATTGTCTCAAGCGCAATATCAACATATCTTTTATCCACAGAAACTGGCTGAACCATGGGGTCTAAAAATATGTCCTCAAGCAAGATTCCTTCCTTGTCAAATCTGTCAACAAGTCGTTTTGCTATCTCAAGCCTACTTTGAGGGTCTTCTGGAATGCCACTGTCTTCCATCAAAAGTGCAACAACTTTCATGTTGTACTCTTTTATCACAGGCAAAGCTTTATTTAAGATTCCTTGCTCATATATGACAGAATTGAAAATTGCTCTTTGCCCTTTGTAGACTTTCATAACCTCGGAAATTACCTCTGGTCGTGGACTGTCAATTGAAAGTGGGGTGTCAACTTTGCTTTGAATGTTTTGAACCATCTTTTTTAGTATTTCCGCCTCAATGTCAACAAACGCCCCAGCGTTTACATCTATATAATGAGCACCTGCTTTTGCCTGTTTTTCTGCAAGAGATACTATGAAATTGTAATCTTCATTTTTTATAGCCTCTGCAACGTTTTTGACTGTTGAATTTATTTTCTCACCAATAATTATCATTCTGTGTTTTCACTCCTTTTTCTTAAGATACTCTTCTACCTTGTCCAGTTCAAAGCCATTGTAAATGTCGTTTAAAAGAAAATTGAGCTTGTGAAGCGCATCCAAAACAATCTCTTCAGAGATTTTATTTTCTCTTCTCAGCATTACAAGCTCATCTATGTCCATTATTCTGTAGCTGCCGTCAGGATACACCACAACATCAACAAGCAAATCTTCTGTAATAATCTTTTCTTCATCTTTCCGTGTATTAATGATATCACAATAGGTATAAATTAGTCTATCATCATGTCCATAGACCTTGCTAATTTTTATTCCTTTGTCAAAGTATATGCAAGAAGCTCCCCATTTGATATCCTCTCTTTTTTTGATTGGCAGCCATTTGGTGACCAATATCATATCGTCAAGATAGACAATTTGGTCAGATGAGATATCTATCTCCTCTTCTGGATAAAATCTTTTTCTTATAAGCTTCAATTTTATTCCCCTTTTTCGATTGATTTTTTTGAAAATTATTATATAATGATAAATAGAGATTTGTAAACTTCATTTTAAAAGACATATAAAGCAAGAGGTCGGGATGTGGCGCAGTTTGGTAGCGCGCTTGGTTCGGGACCAAGAGGTCGCAGGTTCAAGTCCTGTCATCCCGACCATTCTAAATAACTAAGTTTTTCAATTTTCTTGAATAGTACCAAGGTTGAGTAGGCTCTCTAAACAGTTTGTGGCTTGCTTTTTAAGTTCAAGGTTCACATGACTGTAGATGTCTAAAGTGGTTGAGATGTCTCTATGTCCTAAAATTTCTTGCACAATCTTGGGATGTACATTCTGTTGTAATAATAACGTGGCTACTGTATGTCTTAGGTCGTGCAATCTGATGTTTGGCAGGTTTGCCTTTTTCAAAAGCTGTTTGAATTTTCTCTCAAAATTGCGTGGGTCAATAGGTGTGCCTTGTGTTGTTACAAACACCAAGTTTAAAGAGTTGTAATCTGGTTGCTGTTGTTTTATGGCTTGGTGCTTGTTATAAAGCTCTTTTAATGTATCTGCCACAAAGTTAGGAATAGGAATCACCCTATAGCCTGCTTTAGTCTTAGGTGGTTGTAATACAAGTTTGGTTTTATGAGCTTGGTCGTATACTCTCACCAATGACCTTTGAACATGGATGGTACAGTTATTAAAGTCTATATCATCCCATTTTAACCCTAACAGTTCGCCACGCCTAAGACCAGTATAAAGCTCTAACAAGAAAGCAGGATAAAGAGGGTCATCTTTGGCAGCCTGTAAAAAGATTGTTACTTGCTCGGCTGAGAGAGTATTTATTTCTGGTCGTTCAACCTTGGGTAATGAGACCGCTTCAGATACATTTTGATTTATGTAACCACATTTTGCTGCTTGTTTCAATGCTGAATGAATGACAATGTGAACGTTCTTAACAGTCTTGGCTGAAAAGCCTTCATTTAAGAGCTTGTTATAAAACTGTTGAATGTCCAAAGGTGTTAATTCATCAAGGCAAATATGCCCTAAATGTGGCTTGATATAAACTCTGATAAGAAGTGTGTAATTGTCATAGGTGGTTTGTCTAATTCTTATTTTTAAAAACTGGTTCATCCAGATGTCTAACCAGTCACCTAAAGATATTTTAGAGCTTGGGTTATAGGTAGATGCCTTTTGTGTTTTACTTGCTGCCATTGTTGTGACCTCCTTGATGAAGAGCTTTAAAATTATTGCTTGTTAAAAAAGCTAAAAAAGCTAAAAAAGTTTGTAATTCAGAATCTTCAACGGTTGAAGGTGAGGACTTTTTTAGCAAGTGGCTGCTAAAAAAGTGCTAAAAAAGTCCCCAGCCTTTGAGTTAAGGGGTTTTTGTGCATTTTAAAAGTGCTAAAAAAGTTTTTAAGCAATAGATTGAAGTTTTTTTGCTCCTGCGTCTGTCAAAGACCAAAGTGTTTTAGGTCTGCCTGCTGTTTTTTCTTTTTTAGCTTCTATTAAACCCTGCGCATTTAACTTTTTTAGCAGTTTTACAAGCTTATTTGCGGTAATGTGCCCTTTAAATACATTTATAGCTATTTCGCTCTGGCTCAATGGTTTGTCCTTGAGTGCGGTCAATAAATTTAAAACCATTGAGCTTTCTTTTTCTCTGTTGAATTCACTAAAAATGAATTCAACAGACTTTTGGCAATAGTCCCATACCAACCTTGCGGTACAGATATGTTCAGGTGTAATTCTATCGCTACCATCCATTAAGGCATATATAAGGCTCAGTCTCAAGATTTGTGCCTCTGCTCTGCCTATTAAAGCTGCTGTTTCACCTTCCCCCTTGTCTGCGTATTTTTCATATATAAGTGCCCACACTTCTTTGGCTGCATCAGTTTTTGAAATTGGTCCTTCTGGTGCTTTTGCCACCATGTCCTTTATCCATAGCCCTAAGCCTGTAAGTTTATCCTCAGGTATTTGTGGAGGATTTGGCAATAGTTTGCTTCTCCTAACACATAACCATAAAAACCTATTGCCAAAACCGTTCATTTTCTCCACGTCCGACAGTTCTTTTTTCAGCTCATCAAAAGTAATGTGCCCTATCAATGAGATATGCGCATTCGTAGCTCTGGCATAGTTTGTTTTAGATAATGTTTCAAGTTTAGCTTTACCATCCCATGCATTTCTGAGCAATGGAGAAAGTGTATTCCCTTCTCTTTTCATAACCCTAAGAAGAGAGGCAAACTCAGACTCAATAATAAGTAACCTCTTATCCTCAACGCCTGGGTCTATCATTTCATAAGTCTCAGAGTTCTTGTCCCATTTAAAGATAGGGTCCCTAACATGGTATATAATGCCTTCCCCCGAAACTGTACCATTTCGTACATTGTTCAAAATATAGCTTTGGTCTACCTTTTCAAAAACTCTCTCTATAATTGACCAGCTTGACCCTTTTCGCCCACTTGCAGTATCGCCGACCAATACCGCAAAAAGATTTGGATAATGCCTGTCGCCTCCTACTTCAAGCCACGCCCGCCTTCCTACCATGTTCCCAAAGGCTACTAAGAAGTTAATGAGCAAAGCTTCAGGTGCTGCTTCTGTGAAATCCTTGAGATAATTCACAACCGCACCGCCTACACCCCTGTAAACATCCTTTGGCATAGGTTGAGGGAATTCCTGTATCTCAATACTGTCAAAATCCTCTGTTTCTTGGGTAGAATTAAAGAGATTTTCAAGCTCAGCTATATAGCTCACTGGTTCATCCCCCCTTGTAACCTCTGCATTTCTCTTTTAGCAATGGACTCACATACTCTTAAAACCTCTTTATCATCCATTGGTGGTTTGTTATATTCCCTATTCCAAGCTAAAACCAACATAGTGGCTAAGACAGGATTTATTCTTTTCCTCAGCAATAACCCCATAAGAGAGGCAGCCGACATATTTCTGTACCCCTCAGGTACACCCTGCGCTAATTTTCTCCACCATTCAGGTGGTCGCTTCACATCTGTTAAAGGTTTTTCGACTATCATATCAATCAACCATTTTGGAGGCTCGGCTATTTCAACCTCCAATGGATGGCTGGAAGCTTCCCACATGTATTGGTTGCCACTTTTATGAATGGATGGAGCTACAACAATGTAACCTCCATCGCTCCTAATGTCCACCTTGGGAATGAAACCAACTTTGTTAGGTACTACAACATCAGAAGGATATTTAAAGAGTATATGCTTTCCACCGCTGCCTGTAAGCTGTTCAACAGTATCAGGAAGCTTATCGTGTTCAACCTCAAGTGTTCTTAATTCTTCCTTTCCTATCTCACCGTCAACATCCAAAACAAAGAATCCAGATATCTTACCTGTCGCAATGCCAATATTAGCCCATGGTCTTTTTAACCACCATTCCTTTACCTTCTTTTTGTCCTTTGTTGCGTCCTTAACTCCATTGGGTACAAGCTCGCCAAGTGGGTGTTTTCCTGCGTTTGGACAATCTCTCTTGCCACAAGTACATTGTCCATCTACAATTGAGTGTAAAGGTAAGACTGCCCAGTTCAGTCTTTCAACATATGCTATTGCTGCACGTAACATCTTAAGATTTTGGTTTTCGTTGCTCATTTTTTTCACCTCTTTCCTTTTCGTTTCATAATGTATTGCACTTTAATTTCCCTTCTGGTATCATTAAATTAAAAGTTTCAATACTTTTGATTTTTTTGATGACCGAATATCAAAATTTTTTATTTCGCCTCAAGAGACCTTTTTAGGTGTCCCATCAGCTTCAAAAATTTCCTGTGGCTCAATCTCAAAAAACTTTGATAAAGCTTCAACCATTTTTGGGTATGCCTTGCGGTACCCTTTCTCTGTTTGCCACAAGATATTGTAGTTCAGTCCTGTCAAAATTGAGAGCTTAGAGATGCTCAGGTTTCTCTCTTTTCTCAGTTTTTCAAGCATATTCATGCCTCTTACCTCCAAACATTTATTTCGTGCCATATATAGTTTGTCTCACTCTGAGACTATACCATATCCACTATTGTATATATCACATTTTTTGGTCCACATCAATAGGGAAAAATATTTTAATTATCCACAAGAAATTTTCGCAGTATAAAATTAAACATACATTGCACAAAATTATAGTTTTGTGCAAACAGGAAGTTACCTATTTGCTTGTTTATGTCATACTTAGCCTTATATTGACTTATGATTTTCTTATCTCTTTCTTTTCTACCATGTTTTTTTTTACTTGGTTTTGTTCCATTTTTTAAAAATGGTAAAAGTGAAACTCTGATATTCACCTTGCCTTTTTATTCTTTCTGCTCTCTTTATTAGTTCTTGTCTTTATCAGCTCAACCTTGAATGCAATTGCAAACCTCATAAAAAGCCTCTAAAACGCTTCAAAATGATTTGGACATATAAATAATCACCCTGCTTTTTAGGTATGCCTCATAAAACGACGGTAGGATTAGCAAAAATGTTTAATACTGGACGCCTGGCTTCTAACTTTGCTACTGGTTTGTAATCCTCAAGTTTTTTCAAGTCCAAAACCTTAAGTTTTACTAAGCAGTTCTTTGCAGCCTAAAACTTCTTAAAAACTCAAAATTCAAGGCAAAATCTGATAAGAGCATCTAAATTCCAAAAAATTTTGAAAACTTGCGGTTGCATACGCAAGCTCCAGCTCGCTGGTCCCCAATGAAAAGTTGTAGAGATTTGCAATACCCTATCCCTTTTTAGGGACTCGGAAATCTCGGAATAACAAAGGATGTCGTGAAGTGCGACGTCCTAAAATGTTAGCAATTGTTAGCAAGTTCTCTTTTGCTACCTTGTTCATTCAGTCCTTAGCATTTCTTAGCATATCCAAACATGCGAATTTCGTCGGCTGTTAAGAGTGTGTCTTTGCCAATGCTGTTTAAAACGTTAACAAAGGTTAACACTTTTTAACACTCGAAAAAGCCCGCCACATCAGTAAACTCAAGTGCTGGCTGTGTCTTAAAAGGTCTCTTAAATGTTGCAAAATGTTGCAGCATTATAAAGTCAACTGTCCCAAAGCTCAAAATCCCGCAATATTAGAAGCTTCCTTTACTGGCAAACAATTAAGCAAGGCAGCTTTCTTGACACAACTTGACATTTTCGACACCTCAAAAGCTGTTACCCCTGTTACTTCCTCTTTGCGTTTTGTTACCCTTGTTACACTTTGACCGCTGCGGTCAAAAACAACTCTGACAAGGTTTTTCTTCTCTTCTGTTACTGCTGTTAAACTTCTCTTGTATTCTGTTTCTCTTGTTAAGCTTGTTTGTTTCTTTTATCAGTAACACGCTGTCACGCTAAACTTTGATTTTGTTACACTTGTCAACCTTCAAAAGGTCAAAATGTCCCTTTGATAACCCCCCCTCGTGTAAACTTCCACGTGCAGGTTTTTGGATGCCCGCCCGCTGGTCCTAAAAAGCTTATTGTCTTCTTAGGGTAGGGGGGTATACCTACTTTTTTAGCACTTTTTTAGCAAGGCTGTAGTGTAGACACCACAAGGTTTAAAAGCTTTTTCTATAACTTTTTTAGCTTTGCCTGCTAAAAAAGTGGGTATCTTAAACTCCTTGATATTCCTAATCCCCCGACTTTTTTAGCTTTTTTAGCATTTTTAGTATGGATAATTTTTTAATCTCTATCCAGTTATCTTTTTGACCACTCTCTTTATTTGCTCTCTGTACTTGCTGCCATACTTTTGCACCATGGACAGATGAGAAAGACAAAAAACAAAATAGTCTTTGAGAAGTCTGACATTGTAAACTGTGAGGTTATCCCAGTGCCTTTCAATAAACTCTTCCACTTCCCACTTGGCAGCAAGAAGTTTCATTCTATCCTGTTCGCCTTGCTGTTTTAACATTCTCAGCTTGTCCAATTGTGGAATTAAAGACAGGATTTCAAGCTGTTTTCTTTTCTCCTCTCTTGCAATAACTGCAGTTTCAACTGGAGATGAAAAGTAACCATTGCCCGTTGCTACATGCACCGCTGGACAGGATATGAAAATTGTCAAATCATCAAGGTCTGCCTCAAACTGTTCTTGTCTCATCTTGGCTATTATCTTCCTTCTTGCACTTCTGAACACCTTATCGCTGGCAGGTGGATTTTTTCCTGTGGAGATGTAGTATAAAACCCTCTCTTTTTCCTCATCGGTCAAAGCATCAAAATACCTTTGAAGCCTATCAAGAGTATCTTTTCTGATTACTTCTCTTTCGACTGAATAACCATCTGAGATTATATCTCCAACTGTAGATGTATCTTCTTCTGGTTCTTTTGATACTGGACTGTCCAAAGAGATGGCAGAAGATAATTTGTACTTTGGCAAGCTTCTTTTTATCCTGCTTTCAATCACCTTGCAAGCATAGGTTGAAAATGTTACTCCTAAACTGGGATTAAAGTTTTTAGCTGCCACAACCAAACCAAAGTAACCCTCACTAATAAGGTCATCAACTTCATACATGTAGCCCTTAGGACATGGCATAAACTTGTTTGCCACATGATACACAAGCTTTAAATTGTCGGCAATTAGAAGCTGCCTTTGTGCCTTGTCAAGCTGTTTAGTTACTGCCTGCTGCATTTGTTATTAACACTCCTTTGGTTGTAAGCTTAGTTTATAACAGTAGCCTCATCTGATTCATGGAGTGCTTGGACAATTTCCCACATCCTCTGGAGAAGTTCCTCGCTGTGCTCGTCTTTTTTATCATCAAGTCCAAGAGCAAGTCTCTGTCCTTTTTGGACCTTCTCAACCACGTTAGAAAGCTTTTCAAGTGCATAAATGTTTATCTTGCCTTCCTTGGTCTTGATGGTCTTATCATCATTTAGAGCTTCCCACACCAATTCAAGCAGTCTGTCCCAAAACTCAACATGCAAAGTATTATAGTCGCTTGCTTTCTCTATCTGCTTTTGTAGTGTCTTTTCAACTATAAGCTTGCTCTTAGTTCTCTCCACTTGTCTTTTTTCTTGTGTCCAACCCTTTGCCTTATTGCGCAAAAGTCCATAGCTTATATTTTTAGCCTCTGCAAACTCTTTAAGTGTTCTGTAATCGCCCGTTAAAAACTCACGTTTCAAGCTTTCCCAATCATAACAAAACATCTTGGTACCACCTCAAACTTATGTTCTACTTTGATTATACCACCTACAAAGCTGCCATGTCGAATTTTGTCATAAGTTTGCTATGGATTTGCAATAAAAAAGGTACCCCCAAAATGGGATACCCCCTTTTGCGAAATAAAACGAACTTTGTGCGTGCTGACCTGCCCCGCACGGTCTGTTAAGCTTTGCCAAAATTTTTGATTCCCCTCTCCCCCCTGCCTCTTATTATCCTCAAATGCTTTGGTCTTTCTTTAACTCTTATGGTCTTGCCTGTCTCCTCATCAAACAAAAACTTTTTGCCCTGGCTGTCTTGATATAACCTATAAGTTTTAAGTCCAAGCTCTTTTGCCATCTCCTCGGCTAAAGAAGGCTTGCCCTCAAATCTTCTTAGCTGGCTAATTGTGAGCATGTGATGGGAGTTAAAATAAAATTGTGTCTACTGTATAATTAGTATTGAGTAATAACCAAAGGGGGTTTACAAACATGGAGAAAAATGAAATTTTTGAAACTGCAAAAAACATGGCTATTGAACAAGTTCTAAACATGTATTGTTCCAAAGATGACCCTACTCGCCCAGCTTTAAAGCAACTTTTAGAAAACTTGCTCGAGTGGTTTATGTTGTCTGAAAGAAATATTTATCTTGCTAAAAACCAAAATGACAAAGGTAATGGTTTTTACGATAGAACACTCGCAACCTCTGTTGGAACACTCGAGATTTCTGTGCCAAGAGCTCGCTCCGGAAATTTTAGACCTTCTATTCTACCTGAACCATATAAAAGAGTTGATGATTCTTACACCGCCCTACTTATGTCTTTAGTCGCAAGCGGTTATTCTGAAAGCTCTCTCCTTCAAACATTGAAAAACTTAAATCTTCCTTATTCCGAAAACGAAATCCTAAAAATCAAAGAAGACCTCAAAAATGAACTTCAATTATTTAAACAAAGAGAATTACCTTCAAGTGCCTTCGCACTTATTATTGATGGTTACCACTGTGAAATCAAAGATAATTCTAAGGTTAAACAGGCTACTTGTTATGTTGTGCTTGGTATCGACTTAGAAGGTAAAAAAGACATTTTTGGTGTTTACACTTTCTTCGGCAAAGAAAATAAGGCTGATTGGACAAAAGTATTTGAAGACTTAATTACAAGAGGTCTTAAGGAAGTTCTAATTGTCATAAGCGATGACTTTCCTGGCATCATAGACGCTGTCAAACTTGCTTATCCTCTTACAGACCATCAACTATGTTTTGTCCACCTTCAACGCAACGTTAGAAAACATATGTCAAAAGAAGACGCTTCAGCTTTTAACAAAAGTTTAGACAAACTTAGAATTTCTTCATCTGATTTTGATGAAGCTGTATTGAAATTTAAAGAACTTTGTAAAGAATACCTTGTAAAATATCCTCGCTTTGTCAAGGGAATATCCGAAAAAGCAGAGTTCTATCTTGCCCATATGAAATATCCTGAAGAATTAAGAAAGCATATTTATACCACAAACGCTGTTGAAAGTATCAACAGTATAATTGAGAAAATTAGAGTAAATTCAGGTGGGTATTTTCAGTCTATTGATGTTTTAGAAATTAATGTTTACTTACAACGTGAGAATTTACGCCGCACAAAATGGAAAAATGGAGTTCCCAGTATTAGAAAATGTCTTAATAATATAACCCAACTTTACAACTTACGTTATAAATTGGAAACACAAAATTCTTGACAAGTCTCCATGTGATTGACAAGAAAGCTTTCTATGTCGTCATTGACATAGTCCCACAAAAATTCAATTATTGCCTCTCCAATAGGCTTGTCCATGTCATTTTTGTTGAGCATTTCTCTGGTTGTGTAGTAGTCCTTGATTGAATATTTGCGGCCTTTGTAAAACTTCTTGATAGGGAAAAGCTGCATAAACTCCTTAGGTGTTAATTGTGCCATGCTCTGAATTATCAACCATTCAAGTGAAAGGTCCGCTTTTACACCTTCAATTGTGATAATCTCAGCTCTTGGCTTGGTATTTATATATTTGACGCCATAAAAAGCTATCTTCTTCACAATCTCCCCTGCGTCATCTTCTCCAAACCTAAAACTTGATAGTATTCTGTCCATTGCTTTGAGATATAAAAGGTGATTGGCTTTCATAGAGCTTTAACCCCCCTTTTTGTTTTTTAAAGAAAGAATAGCCGACAGGACAGTATCCCATCGGCTTTTATCTTTTTTCTTCCCCAATACAAGGCTGGACCACAAGCCTAATACCGACAACATTATCGTGCTTATCTGTGTTCCTTAAAGCTTCTGGTATCTTAAAACCTCTTTGCTGCCAGTATTCTAATTCTTCCTCAATTGGTGGATATCTCAGCTCCATAAGGTAATCAATATCCTCATTGTTGATGCACTCTTTTAGGTATTCTAGTAGGATTATTACTCTCAAAGTCTGAGCCTGCTCTCTTAAATCGCCCTTGCTTTGGTGCCTTTTGTAAAGTGAGACAAATAGGTCAATTCCATTGTCAAGAAATGCAATGAGGGTTTTTCTGTAGTCCATATCAATGCTTGAAGCTATATTAAACCAGTGTGCTGTTTCAAGTTCTCTGTTGCTCTCTCTGTGGATAGTGTCAATTAGAATGGCTGTGGCACTTGTCAAAACCTCATCAAAGCTTTTACCACCCTCAACAAGCTTAGATAGGTGGTTGTAAACTGGTCTTGGCAGGTTAACTGTTACCTTTGGCATTTTAAAACCACGCTCCTTTATCCTTGATATGTGGCTTTGTAAAAAATTTTACTCATCAGCATATTCACAACAGTAATTGCACACTCCAGTTCATTCTTAAGAGCAATGGCTAAATCTCTCTCACCTTCCTCAAGTGGTTTGGTCATTAGCTTGTCCACCTCGTCACAATAATCAATAAGACTTGAACGCATATCCCAAAGTTTTTCATACATCTCTTTGTACATCTCCCTCATCTCCATTTAGTTTGTATCACTATTATACACTGTGTTACACCTATTGTCAAGAGTGTAGTAGAGTGATATAATCAAAGAGAAAACAAAGATTTTGAAAGAAGGTGAGTAAATGGCTGTATCAAAAAAAAACACTCGTGTGCTTGTAACAATGCCAAAGGAATTGAGAGAAAAGCTCCAAGAGATGGCCAACAAAGAAAACAGGACTTTGAGTAATTTCGTGCTGACTATTATTCAAAAATACCTTGAGGAATTAGAAAAACACTCTTCATAATTCAAAACCACCTTAATGGTGGTTTTTTCTTTTCTTTTTCTCACATTTATTTAAATAACTGCTTGGTTCGGGACCAAGAGGTCGCAGGTTCAAGTCCTGTCATCCCGACCATTTTATATACCATCACTTAAATTCTGAAGCTCGCCATAGAGCTTTTGAAGTGCCTTTTTCTCTATTCGTGAGACGTATGAACGGGAAATGCCAAGCAGGGTTGCAACCTCCATCTGTGTTCTTTCTATGCCATTTTTAAGCCCGTATCTGAGCTCAATAATCTTCTTTTCGCGACCTTTTAAAATTTTGTCAAGCTTTTTCAAAAGATTTTTTATCTGGATTTTTAAGTCAACCTGCTCGTCTATGTCGTCCTGGTCGTTTTGCAAAACGTCCATTAAAGTTATCTCATTTCCGTCTTTGTCGCTACCAATCGGATTTTCAAGTGAAAGCTGGGACAAAAATTTTTTGTTTTGTCTTAAATACATCAGTATCTCGTTCTCGATACATTTTGCCGCATATGTGGAAAGCTTTGTGGACTTAGCTTTAGAATAAGTCTCAATCGCTTTTATAAGACCAATTGTGCCAACAGAAATGATATCATCTGTTAAATTGGGGAATGAAAATGTGTATTTTTTGGCTATATGCGCAACAAGACGCAGATTTTTTTCAATGAGAATATTTCGCGCCTCTTTGCAGCCTTCCCACATCTTGTTCAGATACATTTCTTCTTCTTCAGAAGACATCGGTTGGGGGAATGAGCTTTGATTTTCGATGTAAAACATTATCAAGAGCCCCCATTACATTTTTTAAGCTCAGCATACAATTATATGCTCATTCCCCCATTTTGTTGCATGTCCACCATTAATTTTTAACTTTCTATTTTCTTTCTTAGCATTGCAAACTCTACAACAGGTCTGTCAAATTTTATTTTTGTAAGCTGCTGTGCATGAGGAACAACCTCCAAGGGATTTCCTTCGAGGTCATAAATTCTATCTAGCCTCTGAACAAAATATGTCCCGTTTGGGAGCATAACCTCAACAGTATCTCCTTTGAAAAACCTGTTTCTTTGCTCAACTACAGCCCAGTCGTCACCCAAAACCTCTTTGACAATCCCGACAAATTCATATTCTCTGACATATTTGCTTGACTCAAATCTATAGTCGTCATGATCTGGCTTTCCAAAATAAAAGTTTGTTGTGTAACTTCTGTGAGAACACTTTGCAATCTCTTCAAGCCACTGAGGTTCTGGCTCAAAATGTTCAGGGTCTTTTATAAACTTGTCAATTGCTTTTCTGTACACACTTACAACTGTTGCAACGTAGAAACTACTTTTCATCCTTCCTTCAATCTTAAAAGCATCAATCCCTGAAAAAACAAGCTTGTCAATATGCTCAACCATGCAAAGATCTTTTGAGTTAAAGATATAAGTGCCATCAACATCTTCAAACACCTCAAAATACTGGCCTGGTCTTTTTTCTTCCATGACATAATATTTATACCTGCACGGATGAGCGCACTCGCCCCTGTTTGCGTCTCTGTATGTCATATACGCGCTTAAAAAACATCTGCCTGAATATGAAATGCAGACCGCCCCATGGACAAAAGCCTCAAGCTCAAGGCTCTCAGGGATATTTTCTCTTATTTCTCTGATTTCATCCAAAGACAGCTCTCTTGCAAGCACAATTCTTTTTGCACCAAGCTGATGCCAAAAACGGGCAGATTCATAGTTTGTTGTATTTGCCTGGGTGCTTATATGAATAGGTATCCCAAGCTTTTTGGCTTTCATGAATACCCCTGGGTCGGACACAATTATTCCGTCAAATTCAAAGTTTTTTATAATGTCAAAAAACTCATCTATTTTCTTAATATCTTCATTCCTTGCGAATATGTTAGCTGTAAGATACACCTTTTTGCCATGTTTATGTGCAAAATCAATGCCCTCTTTCATCTCATCAAAATCAAAATTGCCCGCATATTTTCTGAGCCCAAATTCTCTACCGCCAATATACACGCTGTCTGCGCCGTACAAAATTGCAGTTTTGAGCTTTTCCAAATCACCCGCAGGTGCAACAAGTTCAGGCTTTTTTATATTCATCATCTTTTCAAAAACCTCCACAAACTTTTCTTCTACTTTCTTACGGCTATCAAGACCCCGTCGCTGATGGGAAGAAGTGTCATTACAAAGTCAGGGTCATCTTCTATCATTTTTATGAACTTGTTCATTCTCTTTGCAATTGTTATCATCCTTCTCTTAAGATATCTTCTTCCTACAACCATTCCTTTAAAAAGCACGTTGTCACATATAAGGAGGCAGTTTTTAGCCATCTTCTCTTTGGTAAGGTTGAAATAATCAATATACTGAGCTTTTGCGGCATCAAAAAATATCATGTCAAACTCACCTTCAATTGCCGCCAGCACCTCTTCCGCCTCACCACCAATAATAACTATTTTGTCCTGAGCACCAAATTCCTTTATATTTTTTTTAGCTTCCATAACCATGTCGAAATCCATCTCTATTGTAATAATCTTTGCTTCAGGAAAGCCTATGTGCATGGACAGCGCTGAAAACCCTACTGCAGTGCCAATCTCCAATATTCTCTTTGGTTTTCTCAGCATTGAAAGTATTGTCAAAAGCCGTGATACCTCTCTTGAAACTATTGGTATATTTCTCTTTTGAGCCTCTTTTTCAATCTTGGAAAGTCTTGGGTCCATATTTGTAAGCTTGCTTCTTATAAACTGGTTCAAAATGTCCTGCGATATATCCATTTTTTATTTTTTCCCTTCTTCTATTTGTTTTTGAGCCTTCAAATGGTCTTCAAATGTCTTTGAAAATATATGAGTTCCATCCTTTTTGGCAACAAAAAATAGATAATCTGTTTTTGCAGGATCTAAAGCTGCAAGAAGGCTTTTTTTGCCTGGGCTGCAGATAGCAGAAGGCGGCAGTCCTTTTTTAAGGTATGTATTGTACGGCGATTTTATTCTCACATCCTGCAAAGAAAGAAGCTCTTTGTGAATGGGAAGTACATATTCTACAGTTGCACAGCTTTCAAGTTTTATACCTCTTTGTAGCCTGTTTAAAAACACACCAGCAATAATTCCTCTTTCACTATCTTTTTTTGCCTCTTTCTCAACAATTGAGGCAAGTATAACTGTCTGAACATCATCTAAATCTGTTGTCTTTTTATCCTTTATGCTTTCATATACCTCTAAAAATCTATTTAGCATCATTCTTATAATATCTTTTTCTGAAGTGCCGGGATATACTTCATATGTATCGGGGAACAAAAACCCTTCAAGCTTATACTTTACTTCTTTTGAACTGTATTTATACTTAAAATTAAAGTCATAACTATTCACAGCTTCTAAAAACTTTTTTTCATCTACAAGTCCAAGACTTTGGAGTTTTTTGGCAATCTGCTGGGCTGTGAACCCTTCTGGAATAGTAAACTTAATGGGAGCTTTTGGAACAAAACCTTTTTCAAGAGCTTTGCACAGCTGCTCATATGTCATATCAGACGAAAGCTTGTATTTTCCTGCTGCTATCTTGTAGTTGTTGAGTTTGACATAAAACATAAAAAAGTATGGGTTTTTTATAATCCCATTTTTCTTTAAAATCATAGCAACATCTTTTGTGGACGTATTTTGTGGAATCTCAACCACAGCTTCGATTACTTTTCCTTTTTGATGTTTGAGTGATACATAAACAAGTGAGACCATTAAGACTAAGAAGAGTAATACAACCAAATAATATTTAAAACTTTTTTGCCATAATCTCATAGTACTATTTACCCCAAAACTTTTCTCTTGTTTTTCATGTTCATATTATACCACAATGAAAACCCAAAAAGAAAAAGAGCCCTTAAAATACAGGCTCCTTTTCTTCTTTCTTGGCTCTTGATTCCATCTTCTTTCTCATCTCGTGATTTAAAATCTTCTTTCTAAGCCTTAAACTCTTTGGTGTCACTTCCAAAAGTTCATCCTCTGCCAGAAATTCTATACACTCTTCAAGTGAAAGCTGCACAGGCGGAGTTAAACGCAAAGCTTCATCAGCCGTTGCTGAGCGCATGTTTGTCAAGTGTTTTTTCTTGCAAACATTGACAACAATATCTTCTGGGCGCGAACTTTCACCAACAATCATACCTTCATATACTTGCGTGCCAGGACCTATGAAAAGCCTTCCCCTTCCTTGAGCATTGTAAAGACCATATGTCACAGCCTCACCAGTTTCAAAAGCTATAAGTGCACCCCTGTTTCTTTCAGGAATGTCACCAGCATATGGCATATAGTCATAAAACACATGGTTCATAATGCCATTGCCTTTGGTATCTGTCAAAAACTCAGACCTAAAACCTATAAGTCCTCTTGCAGGTATTATAAGCTCAAGACGCATAAATCCATCGTTTAAGATAGTCATATTTTGAAGCTGGGCTCTTCGCGGACCTAATTTTTCCATGACAGTGCCCATAAATTCTTCTGGAACATCAATTATCAAATATTCATACGGCTCATAAAGTTCACCATTTACAATCTTTGTTATAACCTGCGGTTTTGAAACCTGAAACTCATAACCTTCTCTTCTCATTGTCTCAATTAAGATTGCAAGGTGAAGCTCACCTCTTCCTGATACCTTAAAAGAATCGGGTGAATCAGTCTCCTCAACTTTCAGTCCAACATTTCTCTCAAGCTCCTTAAAAAGGCGCTCTCTCAAATGTCTTGATGTTACATACTCGCCTTCTTTTCCTGCAAATGGTGAGTCGTTTGTTGAAAATATCATGGAGATTGTTGGCTCATCAATCTTGATAAACTCCAAAGGTTCTGGATTTTCCGCATCTGTTACTGTCTGTCCGATGTTTATCCCTTCAATTCCTGCAATTGCAATGATATCACCAAGTTTTGCTTCAAGACACTCAACTCTTTTTAGTCCCTCAAATTGGTAAAGCTTTGTAACCGTTGTCTTTTGTAGCACACCTTCTTCTTTTGTGCAAACTGCAACCTGCTGACCAACCTTTACACTTCCTCTTACAACCTTGCCAATTGCAATCCTTCCCAAGTAGTTGTCATAGTCGATTGATGTCACAATCATTTGAAAAGGTGCATCGATATACCCAGAGGGGGCGGGAATATTTTTTACTATCATCTCAAAAAGTGGCTCTAAATTTTTGCTCTCATCATCTAAATTAAACTTGGCAATCCCCTCTTTTGCCGATGCAAAAACATATGGGAAGTCAAGCTGGTCTTCGTCTGCTCCAAGCTCAATAAATAGGTCCAGAACCTTGTCCAAAACCTCATATGGTCTTGCAAAAGGCCTGTCAATTTTATTTATAACAACAATTGGCTTGAGTTTAAGCTGCAAAGCTTTTCTGAGCACAAACTTTGTCTGGGGCATTGGACCTTCATAGGCATCTATAACCAGAAGCACGCCATCTGCCATAACAAGCGACCTTTCAACTTCGCTTCCAAAATCTGCATGTCCCGGTGTGTCTATGATATTTATCTTTATACCTTTGTACATAATGGCTGTGTTTTTGGCCATTATGGTAATTCCTTTTTCTCTTTCAAGCTGGTTTGAATCTAAAACTCTTTCTTCTACTACTTGATTTTCGCGGAATATCCCACTTTGTTTTAGCATTGCATCTACAAGGGTTGTTTTGCCATGGTCAACATGGGCAATTATAGCGATGTTTCTGATGTCATCTCTTGGGGTTAGCATTTTCAGACCTTTAGCTTCCTCCTTTTAAAAGTTTGCAAGTAAATTCTTATTTTAAATATGTGTAAGTAAAAAGTTAATAACTAAATGACCTAACAAATCAAAAGCAGGGAAATAAGTAACCCCTGCTCTTAATATACTTCATTTGTGGTTGTTATGTCTTGCATTTTAATATTTTGTCCCAAGGGAAATATTTTTATCTTTATTTCTTTCTTCAATAATTATATCTTTCATTTCTATATTTTATAACATTCCATCTTCATATTCTCACAATTCCAAGATGCAATGTGTTGGGCAATTAATTCTTTATCATAATAAATATCAGTTTTCTCCAATACTCCTGTTGCTTTAAGTTCAAATATCGATTTATATTTTAATAATTCTTTTTCGTATGTAAAATCCTTAAATAGATCATCATTGCATTCCACCAAATGCTTAGCCCTAGCTTCTTTTAAAAAATCATATACTTGATTTGCACCAATTGGGCATTTATCCAAAACATAACCAACATAATCACATATCCATACCACTTTATTGCTATCTTTCTCAATTATTACTTCAACTCCTGCATAGGGATTAAATCCACGATAAGAATCTTTAAAAATGTATCTGTTTATCTCCTTTTTAAATTCCCAATCGTAAACATCTGATTTTTCATATGGATTAAAATCTTTTGTTTTCTTCACATAGCAAGACAATCTTCCTTCAATTATTGTCCTTTGCAATAAATTCAACATAGTAATACCCCTCTCACATTTTACTATTTGTCTTTCTCTGCAAAATACCAAATACAATAGATTTCTGATATGTTTATTAAAAGTAAACATTATTTTTAAGGACTTGTTTCATCACTATCCAACTGAAAAATTAGTACTTACAAACATCCTACAATTGGTTACTTACCGGATTATTATCTGTGTTGGCTTAGAGATAATAATACCACCAATTCCTACTTGTCCTGAACTATTATCTCCCCAACCATATAAATCCCCTTCTTTTGTCAATGCCAATACATGTTCTCCTTTACAAGATATCCATACAGCTCCTTCAAACACTTTCACAGGTCTGGGTTCATACCATGAATCTGTGCCAGTTCCAAGTGTTCCCAAATTGAATCCCCATGCATAAACTTCTCCATCTTTTGTCAATGCAAAGCTTCTATTTGCACCTGCAGCTACCATTTTTACATTATCCATTACTTTTACAGGCTTATCTATTCGAAGATTGGGTATTGCTATTCCATTGCCTATTTCCCCATGAGCTGGATCACTGCCCCAGGCATATAAACTTCCATCTTTTGTAACAGCTAAGCAATGGTCATAACCACTTGCCATTGATACCACATTATTCAATACTTTCTCAATCACATAAGATTCTATCTGCGTATGGCTTCCTTTCCATGAAGTTTTACCTTTCAATGCATATAAGGTCCCGTCCTTTTTCAAGATTAAAGTCTGATACCCTGCACTAATTTTGTCTACATTATTTGTTATGTTATACATTTTTTGTCTATTTTCTTTGATAATTTGCCACTTAAGAGTATCTCGTTCTGCTTGAACAACAAAAACTAACGCATACATTTTACCATTTTTTGTTACAACAAATGTTTCATTTTCATTAGTATCTACTTGTGTAATTCCTTTTAATACTATTTTAGGTTTTGAAATTATTTTATCGTTGCTAAAATCAATAGTATTGTTTGTGTTACTTCCCCACCCAAAAAGTTCGCCTTTTTTATTAATCAAAAAACTACGTTGAGTTCCTGCTAAAATTCCTATGATTTCTCCAACATTAATATCTATTTTTGTGGGCCTACATAAGGGATTTTTGGTTCCGTTCCCTAACTGATTATATGAATTATTGCCCCATCCATATAATTTCCCATCCTTAGTTAAAGCAAGAGAGTGGTCAGCACCCGCACTACATAAAGAAACATTTTTCATGATTAAAACAGGCCTATCTACTCTTTCTGGCGCACCAAAGATAAATGGTCCAGTGTTATTGCAAAAAATGTATAACTTTTTATCTTTCGTCATTGCTAATTTACCAGATGCCAACATAACATTTGACATTATCTTAACAGGCTTAAATTCTATAATTTTGTAAATTTTAGATTGCTTAACTTCGTTTTTGATTATCACAGTTTCATTATAACCTCGTCCCCATGCCCATAATACTCCATTTTTATCAACCACCAAGCTGTACGAATCTCCTGATACTCCTGCATATATATGTGAAACACCTTTTATATCTTTAAGATTTACTTTTAGGGGTTTCTCGCTTCCATATCCCAATACATACAACTCTCCTTTTTTTGTCAAGACCAAAGCATGGTTAAGTCCCGCAGAAATTTTTTGAACCTCACTCATTATTTTTACTGGTTTACTTCTATATTCACTTCTACCGCTACATAATAGGTTTGAGTCATTTGCACCCCATCCATATAAATCACCATTTTTGGTAATAGCAAAGCTTGTATACCATCCAGCTGCTACATCTTTAACATTTGTCATAATCTTAATAGGTTTGTTACTGTCAACTCTTGTCCCATTTCCTAACTGTCCGCAATCGTTGTATCCCCATGCATATAAATCTCCATTTTTTGTAACTGCCAAGCTATGATAATTACCAGCAGCTATTGCAATTACATTTTCCAAAACTTTTACAGGAGTAGTTTTGCTCTCTTTTGTTCCATCTCCTAATTGTCCATACTCGTTATTACCCCAACAATATAAATTCCCACTCTGGTCTATTGCTAATACATGTGCCCATCCAGCTTTTGCAATCTTAACATGTTCCATTACTTTTGTAGGCAAATATCGAGATTCTAACGTTCCACCTAACTCCCATTCGTAAAGTTCTCCATTTTCTGTTACAGCAAGGTTTTGATTACCGCCCGTATCGATGTAAACTATCTTCTTCCCCATATTATTTGATGCTTTGATATAGAAAGTGCTCAATGTTATCAATATCACACTTACCAAAAATAAAAATAAGACATATTTTATTTTTTCATTTTTCCCTCCTACGAATTTTTTTTTGGCATTACTAATCATACTCACCCATCCCTTTCTTTTGCGCGTGTAATCAACAGATTGACCACATATTAAATTATCTTTTAATTTCTCTGGTCACTCCAATTGATAATTGCATCAACTACTTTTGTTTGGGATAAATCACTTTGCTCTCGGCCCACTTCAAAGTAAATAGTAATTCCGTTGGAGTTAAAATAAAATTGTGTCCACTGTATAATTAGTATTGAAATAAATCAACAAAGGGGGTTCACGATTATGGAGAAAAATGAGATTTTTGAAACCGCTAAAAAGTAGGCTTAAGAACAAGTATTAAATATGTATTGCTCTAAAGACGACCCTACTCGCCCAGCTTTAAAACAGTTTTAGAAAACTTGCTCGTTTGCTTTATGTTATCGGAAAGGTCACTCTACCTTGCTAAAAATGAAAATGACAAAGGCAATGGCTTTTACGACAGAAAACTTGCAACGCCTGCCTAACGTCTTGAATTTCTGTCCCTCATACACGCACTGTTAACTTTCGACCTTCTATTCTTCCTGACCGATACAAAAGAGTTGACAGCTCATACACCGACCTGCTTATGTTACAAGTTACCAATGGTTACTCAGAAAGTTCTCTTGTCCAAACTCTTAAAAGCATGAATCTGCCTTATTCTGAAGGCGAAATCGAAAAAATCAAAAACGATCTTAAAAATGAGCTTCAACTTTTCAAACAAAGAGAACTTCGATGGCTGTGCTTTTGCTCTTATCATTGACGGTTATTCAAAAGCGAAATTAAAGATAACTCAAAAGTTAAACAAGCTACTTGCTATGTTGTGCTCAGCATTGATTTAGAAGGCAAAAAAGATATCTTCGGTATTCTGCCCTTTCTTCGGCAAAGAAAACAAAGCCGATTGGATGAGAGTCTTTGATGACTTAATTACAAGAGGTCTTAAAAAAGTCTTAATAGTTCTAAGCGATGATTTTCCGGGCATTATCGATGCTACTCGGCTCGTTTATCCCCTTGCCAATCATCAACTATGTTTTGTTCACCTTCAGTGCAACGTTAGAAAACAATAGCCTTTAGACGATTCTTCTGTTTTCAACAAAGAACTTGATAAATTAAGAACTTCCTCTTCTGATTTTGATGAAGCAGTTTTAAAGTTTAAAGATCTTTGTAATCAATATTCCTCAAAATACCCCAGATTCATAAAAGGTATTTGCGTAAAAGCTGAATTTTATCTTGCACATATGAAGTATCCAGAAGATTTAAGAAAGCATATCTATACTACCAATGCAGTAGAAAATGTTAACAGTATAATTGAAAAAATAAGAATAAATTCAGGGGTTATTCTCAGTCTGTAGAAGTTTTAGAAATAAACATCTATTTACAAAGAGAAAACTTGCGTCGAGGCAAGTGGGAAAACGGAGTACCCATTCTTAAAAAATGTAGTTACAATATATTGCAGCTCTACAATATACGCTATGAAATGGAAACACAAAATTCTTGACAAGTCTCCTACACTTACCCTGACGATTTTCGGTCTTTCCCAGGTCTGAGTAGAAATTCTCAAGAGTTTTTAGACCTCTACCACAAACGTGTCGCTGTGGAGCAGACTATTTACCACCTAAAATCCTACATGGGTTCTGATACCATCCAAACTCTTGACCATATTTCTATTTTCTCTGATTTCTTGCTCTCTGCCATTACTTTTTCGCTCTTATTTCTTCTCGCTCACAATATTAAGCTTTATTGTTCTAAATTGACTATTAAAAAACTGAATAAACTTAAAAAACTTATCGCCTAAAACTACAGTATTTGAATCTCTAACCTATAAAAAATTTATAGTTTTTTTACTTAACCTTCTAAAACTTAGAGTTTAGAAGGTTTAGGATACTATTGTCTTTTTCGAGGTTGTAAATTTTTGTCATATGTTTGTTGTTCAATATTTTTGTCATTATTGATAATATATGATTGTAACTGTACCACTCCTTTTAAGCCTTGTTTGTACTTCTTGTTTTTATTGTTACTTCTTACCCTCAATCAACACCCATTTTACAAACGGCTATCAAATAATTATATGGAAATCTTAGTTTTTTTCTTTCAACACCATGTTCTTTAATGCAATAAATCCTTCAAGGTTATTTTTACCAATATAAGCAAAGCCATTCATAAACCCACTTGCTACGTCATAATTAGGTTCAACAATCCATTTCCCATTTTTATCAATATATCCATATTTTCTATTTTTACAAACTGCTGCTAAACCATTTGTAAAAGTATATATGGCACTGCAATATATTATAGGTTCATCAAATTGAGGCTTAATTATAAAATTACCTTTTTTGTCAATAAAACCCCATTTACCTTTCAATTTTACAGCAGCTACTCCCTCTGAAAAACTATAAGCTTTTTCAAACTGAGGTTTTATAGTAAAATCACCTTTATAATTAATAAAACCCCATTTACCACTTAACTTAGCTGCTGCTAAACCTTCTGAAAATAATAACATATCTTCATAAACTGGATTGATTATAAAATCTCCTCTCTTATTTATATATCCATATTTTCCATTGTAGCAAACTAAGGCAATATTTTTATCAAACTCAAGAGCATATTCAAATTTTGGTTGAATAACTACTTCACCTTTTTCATTTATATATCCAAACTTGTTATTCACTCTTATTCTTGCTAACCCATTCTTGAAAATTTTATCATAGTAAATGTTACCAATAAAACTTGCTAAAAAATCATATTTAGGTTCTATAACATATTTGCCATTTCTATCTATAAAGCCATACTTTGTATTTTTTTGTGCATCTAAAATTGCAACAGCAGCAACACCTTTTGAAAATTCATAAGCTACATAATATTTGGGTGATATTATTATTTTTCCACTCTTATCTATATAGCCAAATTTTCCGTTTAGCTGTATTACAGCCCTGTCCTCAAAAAAATTACCCGCACTTTCGAATTGAGGCTCAATCACTATTTCACCTTTTTTGTTTATATACCCCCATTTTTTATCTTTTTCTACTGGTGCTAAACCCTCGCTGAAGCTTCCAATATAGTCAAAATCCAAACTTAAAATGATATTGCCTTTTTTGTTTATAACTTTCCATTTTCCTTTTTCCTTAACTACTGCTATACCTTCAGAATAGCTATGCGCTTCTTCGAAATTAGGTTTTATTATAATATTGCCTTTCGTATCCAAGTATCCATGTTTATTATCTTCGCTTACAAAAACAGCTAATCCTTCTGAAAATGGATATATATATTTAAACTTAGGTTCTATTATAATTAGATTGTCTTTAACATTCACATTTTGTTTACTATAAACTCCAATTGTATTAAGTACTAAAACTAACACCACAATTGCTATAATCAATTTAATAGACTCATTATTTCTCCTGTTCAAAATTTTTACTTTATTCCACACTAATACTGCCTCCCCTAAACTGTTTTGGTTTTTGCAGCTAACAATTAATCACAAGCTAATAGCAAACTCTGTTCAATAAGTTCTACAACCTTTTTTTCTTAACCAGCATATAACTTACATCTGAGTTTTTATCACTTGTCTTGGACTCGATATATAATTCTATGTCTTTACCGAGTTCATACGATACAAAATAGCTGCCCCACTCTTCATCGATTCCTTCACTAACTTTTTTTAATTCTTTTACATTTTTTAACAATTTTTTATCTAAAGCTGAGAGTGAGCCTTTCAAAGAAATACCGTAAAGTTTTACATTGTCTCCAGTACTAAAACTATTAACACATGCTTTAGTCATATCTTCTAATCTCTCTACTGAATTAAAATCAAAGCTAAATAAAAGCTCACTTTTAGTCTTATATAATAACCCACCTTCATAGGAATAGATCTCTGTTGGTAAACCAAACTCATTTCTTACTTCGCTCAGATTCATACTTAACAATTTTTTTATCGTGACATAATTACTTAAATCAAAATCTATATTTTCTTCCTTGTTCCTTAGCTCCTTTAAGTCAAACCAAAATTTTACTACTCCTCTTGCATATGATGCAATCTTATATGGTTCAAAACAAACTAAAAGACCATCATTTTTGAATACCATATCTTCAAACAAATCTTCATCAATGGCTTTCTGATAGCCCTGCCCATTAAACACTTCATATGGTGGATCATCTAAATCATTACATAGAGCTCTTGCAAAATTTATATAATTTTCTATTAATTTTCGTTGATCATTATTCAAATAGTTTACAAGTTTTATACTGTTACCTGTTCTCAGGTCAAAGGTAAAACATTCTATTTGAGTCAAACCATGTGCCCCACCAGTATATGAGTATTCTTCAAATAAAAAAGAAATATAAGGTTCAACACTTTTGTCCCATTCACATTTGATATCAAGTATATATGGATACAAACCTGAGTCACCTTCTGACCCATCAGATATCTTTTTTATATCTGCGATTTGTTGTTCAGTATATTTTCTAAGAATAGAATTTATTTTTTCACAGATTTCTTGTTTCAATGCATCACCAATGATTTTAGGTATAAATACATCTATTTCGTACTTTTCTGTTTTTTGGTAAATTCTTTCAAATACAACATCCCACGCAGGCTTGTTTGTAGGTTCATTTTTGTTTGAATACACAATAGCCTGATTTGGTTTTTGCTTAACTGAAGTATTAACCTTGCTAACACTTTCATTTTTTGTTTTTAATAACGAACATCCACTGATTGGTAATAACAAAACGATAAATATACAAATTGAAATCATTTTGAATTTTTTCATGTTTGTAACTCACCTCTAAATCTTAACGAAAAGTAATCTTAATTTATCTAACCCTATAAAATTCATACTTGCCCAAACCTGAACCAGGAATAGGATCCAATATTAATTTATTACCCTCAATTTTGTAATAATATCCTTCTTTTCCAGTTAATGTTCCTGTGAGATATAATTTATTCCCATCTATCTCCCATGCGCCACCTATCCAATAATAATGGGCTTTAAATGTACCATTTGGATAAAATATGATGGTATCTTTATCATCCGACCAAGTTCCAATAATATTATCTGAACCTACACTAATAACATTTCCCCCACTCGAACTTGCTATCCCATTGCCTATTGCAAACATAATCACTGCTAGTAAAATAATACATACAATGTACGCTCCTACTGTAATATAAAGTGCCTTAGTTTCTTTATCTTTCAGTAAAACTTTAACCGACCAAAAATTTAACGTAACATTCATAAGAAAACCAAATATGCATAATAATACAACTAACCAAACACTTATAAACTGCAAAATTAAATTCGCAATAGCTACCCACGCAAGAGGAATTAAACTTACCCCTATTCCTCCTAATACAGCCTTAAAATCAATATTTTCTTTTAATATCACAAATATCAATTTAACAATACCGCAATACAAAAGGTATAAAAGAAACAAAGCTATAAAATTATAAAGAAATGTTTTAAACAATGAATACGAATTTAAAAGCGATACCCCAAAAAAATCTTCAACTAACTTTATACCTCTTCCTGCTAAAACAAGATTTTGGATAGAAATAAGTACAAAGGTAATAATAGCAAACAAGATGCCTACTTTAAAGTCATTGTTTTGTATAACCTTTGAAATAAAAACAAACGGATTTTTCAAAAATGCCCAAGCAAATTTTATTGTAAGATGAGAATATCGAACTGCCGAATTGATTACTTCATTTAAAATTTGAGTATTAGCTGCTTCCTTTTTCTTTTCTTCAGTGGTATTCATAGTTTGCTCAATATTTTCGCTCTTGACATCCTCACTAATTTTCGCAGTATTTTGAGTATCATTCAATACTTCACCGCTTGTAGCTTGACTGCCATTTGTTTGACTCCCTACCGTTTGATTTATTTGACAAGTGCAAACTTCACCTTCTTGAAGTTCCTTACCACAATGCGGACATTTCATCATTTCAATCACACACTCCCTTCATCTAATTTGTATTCTTTAATCTTGCCATTATCTGGCCAATCATAATACCAAGGAGCATTTATCCCAATGATAACAAAGTTCTTTGCATTTTCATCCCATAAAAGTGTGTAAACCTGTCCGGTTTCTTTTTCAGGAATATCTTGTAGCGGAGTCCCTTCTTGGGAATATACTGCATCTTTGTAGTAAATCTTCGCAGTAATTTTTACTGTTATTCTTCCTTCTTCATCTTTAAATAATTGCAATGTTCCAAAGTTGAACTCAGTTTTTGTTACCTTGCCTGCAAACTTTTGGTTATTGGCTTTTAAATCTTGAATTCTGTTTGTAAAAACTTGTTTTAACTCATCAGATATGTGCAAAAGCTTATTTGGATCCTGAGATGTCATAGCAGTCCTGTAGGACTTTTCAAATTCATTTACAACAGAAGCAACCTTTTCAAATGTTGAGTTATTTGTATCATCGTTTGAAAGTGTATTTGGGATTGTAACTCTATTTGACCAGCTGCTAAGTTTTATAGAAGTTGTTTTTGCCTCACCCCATGGAAGTTTTATTCTTGCACTAAACTCACTTTCATCACTTACAGGTCCAAATTCAGAAGCATCTTTTACCAAAACACCGGTTGGTTTACCATTCAAAATTATCTCAGCATCTTCAAAATCTGATTGTATCTCTACGTAGCGAGGATTAAGATATAGTTCAGCAGTGTGTTGGTTATAGTTACTAAAATCAGTACTGTAAATTTCTTCTTCATCAATCTTTTCTAATGTACAATATGGACCTTTGTATTCAGCTTTAACCTTGTATATCCCCGCAATCAAAGGACCTATTGAAATTTCCTGAGATGGGTCTGAAACTGAAGCAATATTCTTATCATTCAAGTATATTTTCGCGTCCTTTGTATCACATTTTACCTTTAAAAAGTAATTTTTTGCTGCAATCTTATATTTTGTGAAGAAAATCATCCCTTTGCCTACAGGTTTTAAAACAAAATCATTAGAATAATCTTGAGCTGAGAAAAGATTAGATAAAAGTTCTGTTAGAGATTTGTTCTTTGTATCTGAAGATAAATTTGAAATTGATTGAATTGCTTCATCTAATGCTTTGAAAACACCGTCTATGTATTCAGGTTTTGTCTGACACAACTCTATGAAAGCTTTTAGATTATCTTGTGAAATTTGCTCATTTGTCTCATGAATAAGTATCTGGGAAAGCTTTTTTGAATCTTTATTCTTAATAGCTTCCTTAAACTCATCCACAACCTTTTGCGGAGAATACATTGACTTTCCAATTGCTACAAACAATACTAAGAACACCAGGAAACCTATAATTCCGTAAAACCACGGCAAAAGTTTTCTGTCAAATTTAAATTTTATGCTTGGAACTTTAAATTCTTCTGTTTTGCTATCAAAGTATTTTTCTAAGAAGAACTCTCTCTTTGTCCCTTGCAAATTACTCAAAATCTTTGACTCTAAGCTTTCTCCACACTGACTACATACTTTCTGCCCCTTTTCAATTGTGGCACCACACTTTGGACAGTAAAGCAACTTTCTCTCCCTCCTGTTATCATCGCTTTTTAATTTTGTTCGACATATTTCGACACAATTCGACAAAATTTATACTCTTAAGGTGTAATCTTGATTTAATTATAATTTCTTTTACAAATTAATGCAAGAGATTATTTATCTCAAAACATGGTTGACATTAAATTTTTCATTTTATACATTATTAGCAAGAATAAAATCCTTTGCAGGGAGGTTGAAGAAATGAAAAAGTACTTCTCAGCATTTATAATCATTTTTGCTGTTATCTTTTGTTTTGTTGGGGTTGCATCATCCCCAACAAATTATAAGACCATGTACGAAAAACTTTTGAAAGATTACAATTCTTTAAAAACTCAATATGACAAGCTAAAAAAAGAAAATGCTAATCTTCAAGCAAAGGTAAATGAACTTAGCAAAAAGGTAGCAACAAGCCCAGTTTATGAGTACCAGAGAGATATTATCCTAAATGGAGTAACACTCAAATACAAAGTTCCATTTTTGAACTATAAAGGGATGAGGTTTGTTCATCTTGATTCAATTATGTATTGCTTCTTTAACAAAAACATAACTCCTTGGAAAATTAAAGATAATCAAAAAGCATTAGTTATAGGTCCCGATTTAGGTCCAAATGGGGGTATATTTCTAACTGATTTGCCGTTGAGTGACTACAAAGCTGTTAAAGATTCTTGGGGTGATCAGGGTCGATATGGTATCAATCAGGACGTGGTTACATTGCTTGGAAAAACATATCGCAAAAATATTTGGTGGGATGCTTACCAATATTCATATTGGGATTCAAACAATAATAAGCGATTTACATTTGTTCAGTATAAGTTAAACGGCGATTACAAAAAATTGAAAATGACTTTGGGTTTAGATGATGATTCTGAAGTCGGTGCAAGTGGAAAATTCACAATTTATTTGGATGGTGAAAAAAGATACGAGATAGAAATTGCAAAAGGGGAGAAAGGAAAAGAGGTTTCTTTAGATGTGGTTGGCTGTAATACATTAAAGATTGAATTTTTTGCAAATCCAGCTAATTATAATTGTATGATTTATCCTTTTGTAGGTGATGCAGTATTATACAAATAAATATTTACAAACTATGAGAGCTGTCCTCAATCCCGTGGACAGCTCTTATTAATTATATACAGACTCTTTTTATGTTTCAGTCCGCAATTTTAAATTAGTGTTTTTCTTTCCTGTTCTAAATTTCTAATTACAAGTTGAAACAACAAAAAAGGAATTACCTGTTTATCAGGTAATTCCCTTTCACTCTTACTCCAAAAAATCCTTAAGCTTCTTACTCCTGCTTGGATGTCTGAGTTTTCGCAATGCCTTTGCCTCAATTTGACGGATTCTTTCACGTGTCACGTTGAACTCCTTGCCAACCTCTTCTAAGGTGCGGGCTCTTCCATCTTCAAGGCCAAATCGAAGCTTTAAAACCTTCTTTTCTCTTTCGTTTAAAGAATCCAAAACCTCTAAAAGTTGCTCTTTTAGCATTGAATATGCAGCAGCTTCAGATGGTGCAAGCGCATCATCATCTGGAATAAAGTCTCCCAAGTGGCTGTCTTCTTCCTCACCAATTGGCGTCTCCAATGATACCGGCTCTTGAGCAATCTTTAGAATCTCCCGCACCTTTTCAACTGGCATGTTCATCTCTTTTGCTATTTCTTCAGGTGTTGGTTCTCTTCCCTTTTCCTGCAGAAGCTGGCGTGATACCCTTACAAGCTTATTTATCGTCTCAACCATGTGCACAGGAATTCTGATAGTTCTTGCTTGGTCAGCTATAGCTCTTGTGATTGCCTGGCGAATCCACCATGTTGCATATGTTGAGAATTTATAACCTTTTCTGTAGTCAAACTTTTCAACTGCTTTTAAAAGTCCCAAATTTCCTTCCTGGATTAGGTCCAAGAATAACATCCCACGCCCAACATATCTTTTTGCAATGCTTACAACAAGCCTTAAGTTTGCTTCTGCAAGCCTCTTTTTAGCTTCCTCATCGCCCTGTTCAATCCTCTTTGCAAGTTCAATCTCCTCTTCGGGGGTCAAAAGTGGAATCTTGCCAATTTCCTTCAAATACATCCTGACAGGGTCATCTATAGCAATACCTTCAGGTAGATTTTCCAGATCGTCTTTTAAGAGCTCCTCCTCTGACACTCTGTCGTCAACAACATCAATTCCCATGCTCTCCAAGGTATCGTAGATGTTCTCAACCTGGCTTGCGTCAAGCTCTACCTTGTCAAGTATCTCCTGTATTTCAGAATATGTCAGAAAACCTTTGCTCTGACCAAGAGATATAAGTTCTCTGACCTTTTCTCTTATAAGACTCTTTTTTTCTTCGCTCATTTTCTTACCTTCCGATTTGTTTTCTGTGCTCTTTTTAGCAGGCTGTTTTTCTTGATTTTCATTTTTCTGTGATGCAAGCAATTGTTTTTCAACCTCTTGCTGCTGTTCGCTTCCAGTCTCTTTATTTATATTTTGGTCATTGAGGTTTTTCACCTCATTGTTTTCCATGTTCTGGTCTGTCATCCCTTAAATTCCCTCCTTTCTGTCTTTGATTTTTCTAATTAGCATTTGTAACTTCAATACCTTTTCATTATCTCCTCTCTTTTGTGCCTCCAACATCTCACGTCTTAACCACAACATTCTATTATTGTTTGTTTTCAGTTCTTCTATCGCTCTCTTGGCAGCTTCTTCTGTTTCGAATCCTTTTGAGGAAAAGTTTGTAAGTTCTGATAATATTTTTTCGTCATTAACAAAGGTCAAAAGCATCGAATAGGTCAATTCCATCCCCTCATTAATTAAGTTTTTTATTGAACTGAAAAGTATTTTTATATCCTCGGTGCAAAAATCATCCTCGGTAACAGCATTTCTGACGCTTTCTGACTTGTTAGCCCACTCCACATAGATAGATAAAAGGTCTATATCATTTTTTTTGATTCTCTCTTCTTCAGTTAAATTACTTTTTTGCTGAACTTGTTTAAAATGTTGAATACTTTCTATGCGTTTTAGTTTTATATTTTCATTTTTGGTAAATTCCTTTAATATTGCATCTTCATCAATTTGTGTGAGCTGGGATAGCTTCTTTACATATTCCTGCCTTTCAACCTCGTTTGTAATTGGCATCAAAATCTTTTCAAAGTATTCTCTTACAAACTTAAACTTCTGGTCTGATTTTGACAAATCATAATTAGAAGATATCTGCTTTATTTTAAAATCTATTACAAACATAGCATTTTGTTTCTTTAGTAAAAACGCATCCTTTCCAAACTTTTTTATATACTCGTCAGGGTCTTTTGCATTTTCAAGTTCCATAACCTTTACCATAAGCCCATTTTGGTAAAGTATATCAGCACTTCTAAACGCGGCATTTTTGCCTGCCTGGTCACTGTCTAAGCAAAGTACAACTTCGTTTTTGTACCTGCGCAGAAGAAAACTGTGGTCCTGTGTCAGTGCTGTGCCCAAAACCCCTACAACATTGTCTATTCCTTCCTGATGAAGAGAAATGACATCCATATACCCTTCCACAACCACAAAATCTTTTTCTTTGCTTGACTTTGCAATGTTAAGACCATATAAAACCTTCGATTTTGAAAATATAAGAGTATCGGGTGAATTCATGTATTTAGGTGCTTGGGAGTCGTCAATTATACGACCACCAAACCCAATTACTCTGTTCATTGTATCGAATATAGGAAAAATGAGCCTGCCTTCGAATCTACAATAATTCTTTCCATTTCTCTCAATAAAAATTCCACTTTTATCAATAATCTCTTTGGAATACTTTTTTGAGAGCATCTCATACAAGTTGTTATTCTCAGGGCAAAATCCAAGCCCGAACTGCTTTGCAGTTTCTTTTCTTATCCCCCTTTTCAAAACATACCTTGCAGCATCTATGTTTTTCCTCAAATACAGCTGACTCTGAAAATATTCAAAACAGTCATGGTGAAGCGAAATAAGCTCTTCTTTTTGTTTTGCCAAAGCTCTGTCTTTTGCTGATTGAGATTGAGAAAAGTCTACGTCAATCTTTGCTTTCTGGGCTAATACTTTGAGCGCTTCTGTAAAGGTCAAATTCTCTATGCGCATAACAAAATGGATAGCATTGCCGCCAACTCCACAGCCAAAACAGTGAAATATCTGCTTTGCCGGTGAGACATAAAAAGAGGGCGTCCTCTCTTGATGAAAAGGACAAAGCGCTCTGAAATTTGCTCCCACTTTTTTAAGCGGGACATACATTGAGACAACATCAACAATGTCAATCTTGCTGAGGACCTGTTCTACAACTCTTTCCAGCACATCATGTTCACCTTCGCGTTTTTTAAGACAATTTAATTTTATTTCGACAAATTTTTTAAAATACCTTTTAGCATTTTTAATAAAAATCAAAGCTTGTTCCACGGTGATGGTAAGAATAATTCATAAAACTTTCGCATAGCATACCTGTCTGTCATTCCGGCTATATAGTCTACTATTGCCTGTTCCTTGCCAAATCTGTCGATATTCTTTTTTACATCGTCAGGCAATGCATCACAGTTCGACATAAAATACTCATAAAGAGCCTGTATAATATATTTGGCTTTACTCTCATCCTTTTTGGCCTCAGAACCAATATACACATTTTCAAACATGAAACTTCGCAAAGTTTGCATTGCATAAAAAACATCTTCGCTCATGGAGATTTCTGGCTTGTCCATACTATTTTTTATTATATCCCTAATTAATGTATTAATTCTCTCTCTCTTAGAAAATCCCAAGATTTTGAGGCAATCTTTAGGTAGGTCATCTTCTTTCAATATACCTGCTCTCATTGCATCGTCAATGTCATGGTTGATATAGGCAATCCTGTCTGCAAACTGGACAACTCTGCCCTCTAAAGTGGCAGGTGTCCTTCCCCAAACATGATTCAAAATCCCGTCTCTGACCTCAAATGTAAGGTTAAGACCGTCTTCACCTTCCAGAAAATCAACAACCCGTAAACTCTGGACGTTGTGTGAAAATCCGGTTGTGGTTATCTTGTTTAAGATATCCTCACCTGCATGGCCAAATGGTGTGTGACCCAAATCATGACCAAGAGCTATTGCCTCTGTCAAATCTTCGTTGAGCCTCAGAGCTCTTGCAATTGTCCTTGCAATCTGTGCAACTTCCAAAGCGTGTGTGAGCCGTGTTCTGTAGTGGTCACCTTCTGGTGATATGAACACCTGGGTTTTATGTTTGAGTCTTCTGAAAGATTTGGAATGTATGATTCTATCTCTGTCTCTTTGGAATTCTGTTCTCACATCGCATTTCTGTTCAGGTTTTTGTCTTCCTTTTGTGTTTTTTGAAAGTGTCGCATACGGTGAAAGAATCTTTTCTTCCAAACTCTCCTGATACTCTCTTACTTTCAACAAAACCTCTCACCGGGCTTTTCCAAAAGCCCAAAATTAAAATTTTAGTTATAACACAGCTTATATAATAACTAAATTCTCTACAAACTCAAAATTCCCTTCTTTGAAATGAAAAAATTCAAAAAGAAGAAGGCTGGTTAATTCTTCCAGCCTTCTTGCTTTCACGTCAGATTGTACATTCGAATATTTTCTACGATACATTTCCTCTTCTTTCCTGAAGACGCTGTCTTAGCCTTGGCTTTTTCTGAGCTTTCTTGTTCTCATTTATTATTACAATAGGTTTGTCTTCTTTTAAAACAGCCGCTTTTGTAATAATAACCTTTTCTATCTTATCATTTGATGGTATTTCAAACATCACATCAAGCATAATCTCTTCCATGATAGCTCTAAGACCTCTTGCACCAGTGTTGCGCTCAATCGCTTTGTCAGCAATCGCTTCTAATGCATCTTTTTCAAACTCCAGCTCAACACCATCCATTGCAAAGAGTTTCTGGTATTGTTTTACAAGAGCATTTTTGGGCTCTGTTAGTATCTTTATCAGAGCTTCCTTGTCAAGTGCATCCAATGTAACTATTATAGGCACGCGTCCTATGAATTCTGGAATCATTCCAAACTTTAAAAGGTCCTGAGGCATTATTTGTCTTAGTATATCCCCAATCTTTTTTTCTTTTTTGCTTTCAATCTTTGCATTAAAACCAAGTGTCTTTTCACCAATTCTCTTTTCAATTATCTTCTCAATACCCTCAAATGCACCGCCACAGATAAACAGGATGTTTGTTGTGTCTATCTGTATAAACTCCTGATGCGGATGCTTTCTCCCACCCTGTGGTGGCACAGAAGCAATGGTCCCTTCCAGAATTTTGAGCAGTGCCTGCTGAACACCTTCGCCTGAGACATCTCTTGTGATAGAAGGATTGTCAGACTTTCTTGCAATCTTGTCAATCTCATCTATATAGATTATACCACGCTCTGCTCTTTCAATATCATAGTCAGCATTCTGTATTAGCCTGAGCAGGATATTTTCAACGTCTTCACCAACATAACCTGCCTCTGTCAAAGTTGTCGCATCAGCTATTGCAAACGGAACATTTAACATCTTTGCAAGAGTCTGTGCAAGGTATGTTTTACCAGAACCTGTTGGTCCAAGCATTAAGATGTTGCTCTTTTGAAGTTCAACATCGTCTTTTTTGGTGTCGTGGTAGTATATCCTCTTGTAATGGTTATATACAGCAACAGATAAAATCTTTTTTGCATGGTCCTGACCAACAACGTATTGGTCTAAAAACTCTTTTATCTCTTTTGGAGTTGGGAGTCTGTCGTCAAACTCATTGTATTCTTCTTCTTCAAAATCCTCTGAGATTATTTCAGAACAAAGTTCAATACACTCATCACAGATATAAACGCCGGGACCAGCAACAAGCCGTCTTACCTCATCCTGTGACTTTCCACAGAACGAACATCTAAGTTGTTTCTTTTCCTCAAACTTAGCCAATTTTGAATCACCTCAAATTAAAGAAGAATTTATGGGCGCCTTTCAATCACCTTGTCAATAATACCGTATTTTAATGCCTCTTCTGCTGTCATGAAAAAGTCGCGGTCTGTATCGCGCTCAATCACTTCAATTGGTTGACCGGTCCTCTCTGATAAGATTTTATTTATTCTATTTTTTATTTTCAAAATCCACTCTGCATGGATTTTTATATCTGTTGCCTGACCGCGAACACCACCAAGCGGCTGATGTATCATTATCTCGCTGTTTGGCAGGGCAAACCTCTTGCCTTTTGCACCTGCCGCAAGAAGGAATGCGCCCATTGATGCTGCCATCCCAACACAGATTGTTGAAACATCAGGTTTTATATACTGCATAGTATCATAGATTGCAAAGCCGGCTGTAACAGACCCACCAGGTGAGTTTATATAAAGGTAAATATCTTTGTCAGGGTCTTCAGCTTCTAAGAAAAGAAGCTGAGCAACTATAAGTGATGCAATATCGTCTGTAATCTCACCGCTGAGGATTACTATCCTGTCCTTTAAAAGCCTTGAATATATATCATATGCTCTTTCGCCACGGTTTGTCTGCTCAATAACTATTGGTACAAGTGCAGACATGACTTTTCCCTCCTTTTGGAAAAACAAATTTAGAAGTTAAAAACTCCATTTAGTTTTCCTGATTTTCGCCTTGAGGTTCTTCACTTATAATTTTAGCATTTTCGTAAATAAAATCTATAGCCTTATTTAGGATTATACCCTCTTTTATATATTCAATATCATCTTCAGAAAGCCTTTCTTTGAGCTTATCAACTTCTAAGTTGTACATCTTTGCAAGTCTCTCAAGCTCTTTTTGAAGTTCTTCTTCTGTTGCCTGGATATTCTCTACCTTTGCAATCTTTTCTAAGATGAGGTTATTTCTCACAGCCTTCTCTGCTCTTTCTCTAAACTGGCTTCTAAATTCAGCATCAGTCTTTCCTATCGCTTGCAGGTATCTTTCGTATGTCATGCCAAAGTACTGAAGGTTTCTTGCAACATCTTCAACATAATAATTTATCTGATTTTCAATCATTGGTTCAGGAATATCTATTGAAGTATTCTGGGCAATTTTTTCTAAGATTGCGTCAATCATCTCATCTTTTGCTCTCTGGTCATTTTTCTCTTTAATTCTGTTTCTGATGCTTTGTTTAAGTTCTTCTAATGTCTCAAATTCACTGACATCTTTTGCAAACTCATCGTCAAGCTCAGGAAGCTCTTTCACCTTTATATCCTTCACTTTTACCTTGAAAGTTGCCTTTTTACCAGCAAGAGAAGGTTCTTGATAATCTTCAGGGAATGTTACCTCTATTTCCTTCTCCTCACCCTTGTTCATACCAATAAGCTGCTCTTCAAACCCTGGTATAAAGGAGTTAGAACCTATTGTAAGCTCATAATCTTGAGCAGTACCACCTTTAATCGGCTCTCCATCTACAAACCCTTCAAAGTCGATGGTGACAATATCGCCTTGCATAACTTCCCTTTCAACAGGAACAAACCTTGCATTTTCCTCTCTCAAGTGTTCAAGCTCGTGTTCCACCTCTTCCTCAGCAACCGGATATTCAATCTTTTTGATTTCAATTCCTTTGTACTGGCCAAGCTCAAACTCAGGTTTTACATACACTTCAGCTTTATATATGAAGCTTTTGCCTTTTCCAACTTGAACAATATCCACTTCTGGCCTTGAGACAACTTCAAGTTTACTCTCTTCAATTACTTTTGGATATGTCTCATTTAAAACATAGTCAATAGCATCATCATAAAATACCTCTTCGCCATAAGCTCTCTCTATCAAAGACCGTGGAGCCTTGCCAGGTCTGAAGCCTGGAATTTTGAAATATTTTGCATTTTTCAAATAAGACTTTTGAAGACCTTCTTCAAACTTTTCAGCCTCAACCTCAACCTCAATTATTGCTTTGTTTGTACCTTTTTTTTCAATCTTGAACTCCATCCTAATCCTCCCTTGAAAAGATTTATTTTAAATTTTTCATTGCTGTCGGGCTAATAAAAGTTATATTTTAACTATGATATTGTAGCATAAAAGTTTTTATTTTAAAAGTGGATTTTGAAAAGTTTGTTTCCCAACTTGTATGTGAACAATTTTTTGATTTTAAATGGAATATAATGGAATTATTTTATTGTATGCACAAGTTGAAAGGTATATAATTTAATTATAAAACCATTTCTGATTTAAAATGAACATTTGGGAGGGAATATTAAAAATGCTGCAAAACATACCTGAAGTTAAACTTGGAATTGTGGCGGTCAGCAGAGACTGTTTTCCAATCACACTTTCTGAAAAAAGAAGAAAAGCGGTAGTTGAAGCGTGCAAACGTCTTGGTATTGACATCTTTGAAGCAAAGACAACAGTAGAAAATGAAAACGACGTTTTAAAAGCCTTAGACGAACTTAAAGCAGCAGGTGTAAATGCTCTTGTTGTGTATCTTGGAAACTTTGGCCCAGAAGGACCTGAAACAATGCTTGCACAAAAGTTCGACGGACCTTCCATGTTTGTCGCAGCAGCTGAAGAGACTCAAGAAAACCTATTTGACGGTCGTGGCGATGCTTACTGTGGTATGCTAAACGCTTCGTATAATATAGGTCTGAGAAAGCTCAATCCCTATATCCCAGAGTATCCTGTTGGAGATGCAGAAGAAGTAGCAAATATGATTGCTCATTTTTTAGATGTTGCAAGGGTTGTTATAGGAGTAAAGAACCTTAAAATCTTCAGTTTTGGACCACGTCCGCAGGATTTTCTTGCATGTAACGCACCAATAAAACCTCTTTATGACCTTGGCATAGAGATAATGGAAAACTCTGAGCTTGACCTGTTTGAGGCTTTCAACAACCACAAAGACGACCCACGTATACCTGAGATTGTAAAACAAATGCAAGATGAGCTTGGGACAGGCAACAAACACCCAGGAATTTTGCCAAAGCTTGCTCAATATGAGCTCACTTTGATGGACTGGTATGAAAAATACCGTGGTAGCTGTAAGTTTGCAATATTTGCTAACAAGTGCTGGCCAGCTTTTCAGACACAGTTTGGGTTTGTTCCATGCTATGTAAACGCAAGGCTTGCATCAAGAGGTATTCCAGTTGCATGTGAGGTTGACATATACGGGGCACTGAGCGAATATATAGTGACACTTGCGACACAGCTTCCCGCAACAATCCTTGATATAAACAACACCGTACCAAAAGATATGTACGAGGCAAACAAGGACAAGTTCAAAGATTACAAGCTAACAGACCTTTTCATGGGATTCCACTGCGGAAATACTCCAATCTGCCACATGAAATATGCAGAGATGAGATACCAGCTTATCATGCACAGACTTTTAGAACCTGACAAAGAACCAGACATTACACGCGGAACACTTGAAGGTGCAATAAAACCCGGTGAAATAACAATATTCAGGCTTCAGTCAACAGCTGATTGCCAGCTCAGGTCATATGTTGCAC
This sequence comes from Caldicellulosiruptor acetigenus, assembly GCF_026914305.1. Taxonomy (NCBI): domain Bacteria; kingdom Bacillati; phylum Bacillota; order Caldicellulosiruptorales; family Caldicellulosiruptoraceae; genus Caldicellulosiruptor; species Caldicellulosiruptor acetigenus. Next base: position 1,984,107 of record NZ_CP113866.1, read on the forward strand.
AGGGTGAGGTAATTGATGTTGACCCACGTTCGTTTGGCGGAATTGGTGTGTTTGCAATAAAAGAAATGGGAAGATTCTACAGATACGTTCTGATTCAAAAGAGGTTCCCGCACCACACAGCAGTCGCATTCAAACATGTCGGAAAAGTTCTATTTGACGCAATGAAAATGCTTGGTGTTGATGACATATCGTTCAACCAACCAGCAAATATGCTCTACAAGGACGAAAACCCGTTTAAATAATGTGGATATAAAAAGGGCTGCAGCCAGTTTTATATAACCTACCTGCAAGCTGCAGCCTCTCTTGTTTTTATATCCTACTTTTCAAAACCTTATCCTCATACTCCTTTACTTTTTCAAGCCAGCTGCTTCCAACAGGGACGTTACTTTCATAGCAGAACTTGTTCCACACAGCACCAAATGGCAAAGTCTTAAACTCTTCCAAAAGCGCAAGCCGTTTTCCAAAATCCCCTTCATTTTCAGCTTCATTTAAAAGATGTGTAGGTTCAAGCAAAGCGTACAGAATTGATTTTAAAGCAGCTCTTGCGCCTGTCACCCAAGCAGTGATTCTGTTTATGCTTGCATCAAAAAAGTCCAATGCAAAAAACACTCTGTCAAAAGCATCTGCTCTTTTTACTTCCTGCGAAACAGACAATACCTCATCGTTTAGCACAACAACATGGTCGCTATCCCACCTCATACCACGGCTCAAATGCAAAAGCACCTTCTTTGAAAATGCTAAAACTGACGAAATCTTGTCAGCCACACTTTCTGTCGGGTGGAAATGTCCAAGGTCAAAACATATTGCTATATCGTGCTTGCTTGTAAAAACATAGCCCATGTAAAACTCATGAGAACCAACAACAAATGCCTCAGACCCAATTCCGAAAAGCTTGCTCTCAACAGAATCAACAAGATAGGTTTTGTCAACCGACGCAGCAAATATCTCATCTAAAGATTCTTTCAAAATCTTCCTGTGCTCATACCTCTTTGCTGTAAAGTCTTTTGACCCATCAGGAATCCAAATGTTGTTTATACAGGTCTTTTTTAGCTCTTTCCCTATTTGGGATGCAATTTCTCTTGACTTTATGCCATGCTTTACCCAGAACTTTCTGACACCTTCATCAGTGCTTGAGAGTGTGTATCCAGACTGTGCCTTTGGATGGGCAAAAAATGTGGGGTTAAAGTCAAGTCCTATATCCTTTTCTTTTGCCCACTTGAGCCACTTTTCAAAGTGGTCAATTGAAAGCTCATCCCTGTCAACCTTTTTCCCATCTGTCTCAGCATATATAGCGTGAAGATTTACCCTGTGCTTGCCAGGAATGAGGCTCATAGCAAACTCTAAATCAGACCTGAGTTCATCGCCGTTTCTTGCTCTTCCAAAATAGTTTCCTGTTGCTAAAATTCCGCCACCGCCCATGCCTTTTGTTGCTTCTTCAAACCCTGTGACATCATCGCCCTGCCAGCAGTGAAGCGAAATACTAATCCTCTTCATCTTGTTTAAAACTTCATCTGTGTCAACACCAAAGTCTTTGTAAACCTCTTTCGCCCTTTCATAATCGGCAAGAATTTTTTCGTAATCCAAGCTCATAAAAAACCTTCCCTCCCTTTTCCCTCAATATAAAATCTTAACGCCACATTCTTGAGCAGCCTTTTCAATATCTTCAGGAAGTTGTTTTTCGCAAATCCATATGTCAATCTCCTCAAGCCTTGCGTACGAAAACGGCATGTTTTTGCCCACTTTTGAAGTGTCCATAAGCATAACCACTTTCTGACTCCGGTCGATTATCCTTCTCTTGAGCTCACCTTCATATGCATTTGAAACACTAAATCCTGTTTCAAGACAAAAACCTGATGCGCTCATAAAAGCAATGTCAATGTTCATTTTGTCAAGAGAAAATATAGCATTTGGACCAGACACTGATAAGGTGTTGCTGTTAACAATTCCCCCAAGCATCACAACAAAGACATTTTTCTTTTTCACAAGTTCAAGTGCAATGTTAAGCCCGCTTGTGATGATTGTGAAATTGTCACTATCGAGGATTTTGGCAAGACACATGATGGTGGAACCTGCGTCAAAATATATTGACCTGTTCTTTTCAACAAGTCCCTTTGCAATATTTGCAATCCTCATCTTTGCTTCAATATTTTCCTGGGCACGCTTTGAATACTCGTCTTCCTGGCCAGTTAGTTGCCACAACTTTTTTGTGCTGACAGCACCACCATGTGTCCGAATGAGGTGCCCCTCCTTTTCAAGCGCAATCAAATCGCGCCGCAGCGTCATGGTCGATATGTCCGGAAAAAACTCTTTGAGTTTTTGAAGTTGAATTTCCCCTTTTTGTTCTAATATCTCCAGGATTTTTTGTCTTCTGAAATCATTCACAACACCACATCCCGAAAATTCATCTTGGGTTTAAAAGTATTATATACCAAGTCTATTTGTCCTTAAAATCTCATTTGTTGTGAAGTTGTTCTTTGGCACATGACCTTTGAGCGGCATAATCCTCTCATGGATTGCGTCAATAATCCAGTCAGCTTGCGGGAAGAAATAGTTTTCAAATTCGTATGCAGGGACAATCCAGTTTTTAGAACCAACTACAACAGGTGGTGCGTCCAGATAGTCAAATGCGAGGTCGGCAATTGTGGCTGCCATGTCTTTCAAAATTGAGCCCCTTGCACATGCGTCAGATGCCAGCACAATCTTTCCTGTCTTTTTGACAGATTCAATCACCTTTTCATAGTTAAAAGGCACAAGCGACCTTGCGTCAATAATTTCAGCGCTAACACCATACTTTTCTTCCAAGATTTTAGCTGCATCAAGTGCTCTGTACAGCGTTGCTCCAACTGTCAGGATTGTAATGTCCTTACCTTCCTTTTTGATATCAGGTTCGCCAATTGGAACCTCATAATATCCTTCCGGTACACCTTCTTTGTGAAAAAGCTCTCCAATATCATACAGTCTTTGGCTTTCAAAAAATATCACTGGGTCTGTGGAAGACAGGGCGCTGTTCATAAGCCCTTTTGCATCATAAGGTGTTGCTGGGAATACAACTTTAAGTCCGGGAATGTGAGAGACAATAGAAGACCAGTCCTGGGAGTGCTGTGCACCATATTTAGAACCAACAGAAACCCTCACAACAACAGGCATCTTCAATGTCCCTGCGCTCATTGCCTGCCACTTTGCAAGCTGGTTGAATATCTCATCCCCTGCTCTTCCGATAAAGTCACAGTACATTATCTCAACAACAACCCTGCCACCACACATCCCATATCCAACTGCAGACCCAACTATTGCACCTTCTGAGATACAGGTGTTAAATAGCCTGTGATATGGCAAAGACTCTGTAAGTCCTCTGTAGACCGCAAAAGCTCCGCCCCAGTCGCGCAAGTCTTCCCCGTATGAGATAAGTGTCGGGTCTGTGTAGAACTTGTCAAGCAGCGCTTCAAATATTGCGTCTCTGAGATTGAACACCTTTGCCTTTGGAACAGGTTTTCCGTCAACAATTCCTACTCTTATTTTGTTCTTTATCTGTTTTACGCGCGGATTTTCTTCTTTTGGAATTAAAACCTCAGGAACTCTTTCTTCCATCTTCTCAATCTTCTGGTTTGAGAACATATATCTTGCTATACCATCCGGGTCTTTCACAAGATTTATTCTTGGCGAAACATTTTCATCAACAGCAAGTGCACATATCTTTGTTATAAGTTCTTTTACATAGCTTTGAATCTCCTCTATCTTTTCTTCTGTTACAATACCTGCTCTGATTAACTCATCCTTGTAAGTTACAATTGGTTCTTGAGCAGCCCATGCCTCAATCTCCTCTTTTGTCCTGTAGGAAGACGAGTCAGATGGAGAGTGGCCTGTGAGCCTGTATGTGACAATATCCAAAAGCACTGGACCTTGTTTTTGTTCAAGCAGGTATTTCTTTCTCTTCATTGCATCAATTACAGCCAAAGTATTGTAACCGTCAACACGCTCAGCATGCATCTGCTCAGGGTTAACACCTGCACCGACCCTTGCAAGCATATCATATCCCATTGTCTCGCCACGTGTCTGCCCGCCCATAGCATACTGATTGTCCATAAAATTGAAGATTATTGGAAGACCACCTCTGTACTCCTCATCCCACAGTTTTTTGTACTGGTCCATTGTAGCAAGACACATAGCCTCCCATACAGGTCCACACGCCATCGAACCATCGCCGATATTGACAACAACAATGCCATTTTTCTTATTGATTTTCTTAAACAAAGCTGCCCCTACTGCAATGTCAGCAGACCCGCCAACAATTGCATTGTTCGGGTAAATTCCAAACGGTGGGAAGAACACATGCATAGACCCGCCAAGACCTTTTTGAAACCCAGTCTCTCTTCCAAATATCTCGGCAAGCGTGCCATACAAGAAAAAGTTGACTGCAAGTTCTTTAATGCTTGAGATATTTTTTAGGTTTTCTTCCACAACTCTAAGTATTGCTCCATCAAAATAGCTCTCCATGATTTTCAAAAGCTCATCGTCGTTGAGCTTTTCAATTGTTGAAAGACCTTTTGCAATAACCTCTCCATGACTTCTATGTGAACCAAATATAAAGTCATCTTTATCCAACACAAAAGCCTGGCCGACCGCCGCTGCTTCCTGACCAATCGACAGATGTGCCGGTCCCGGATAGTCATACTTTATCCCGTTGTACTCTCCAGTTGTTTTTATTAAAGAGAGCATTGTCTCAAATTCGCGGATTATAAGCATGTCTCTGTAAATTCTAATCAGCTGGTCATCTGAAAAGTTTTGTCTCTCCTCTTCTAAGGTTTTGTTATACTGGTTCACAGGAATATCATAGAATTTTATCCAGCCACTTTTTCTTATCTCGTTCGGGTCAATAAACTGTGATTTTGGCATCTTTAAAATCAACCTCCCCCACAAATTCTATAGTTCAAATATGACCTCTCTTATGATTTCGCTAACCGTCGGATGTGGAAATACAATATCCTTTATATCTTCAACTCTCAGTTGTGATTCAATCATCACACCAACACCGTAAATTATCTCTGAGCTGTAGTTTCCTATCATGTGACAGCCAAGTATTGTTCGTTTCCTTCTATCAATCAATATTTTGCAAAGCCCGTCAAATTCTTCATTTTCAGCAACAAACCTCCCACTGTAAAGCATAGGAAGCTTTACAATTTCATATTCCAAGCCTTTTTCTTTTGCCGACTCTTCGCTCTCGCCCACCCATGCAACCTCCGGGTTTGTATATACAACAGAAGGAATAGAATTGTAGTTCACCTTCACCCTTCTTCCAAGCATATTCCATACAGCAACCTCTGCTTCTCTGTATGCTGTGTGAGCAAGCATGAGCTTGCCGTTTACATCCCCCGCAGCATACACCTCTTGGACATTGGTCTTCATTCTATCATCTGTTTTTACACACCCTTTTTCAACCTCAACTCCTATGTTTTCAAGTCCAAATCCTGTGATATTTGGTCTTCTTCCGACGCTCAGCAAAACTTTCTCTGTCTCTTTTTCAAAAAACTTTCCATCTTTTTCATACACCACTTTTCGGTCATCAATTTTAGTAACTCTTGCTGAAAGTTCAAACTCAATTCCCTTTTTTTTGTATGTTTCAAGTAGGATATTCGAAATTTCCCTATCCATGCTGCCGCCAATGTGGTCAAGCATTTCAACCACAGTCACTTTTGAGCCTGCCGAATTGAAATATGACGCCATCTCAAGCCCAACAATTCCCCCACCAATCACAACCAAAGAGGCTGGTACACTTTCAATCTCAAGAATTTCTCTGTTAGTCAACACAAATCCTCTTTCAAGCCCCTCTTTCACGCCCTCAATTGGTAGAATGAAAGGCGAAGAACCAGTGGCAATCAAGAGCCTATCTGTGACAAATTCTTTATCGCCCACCGCTACAACATATCCTTTGCTGCTTCTTCCCAAAATCTCTCCATGGCCGCTGAGTATTTCAGCACCGTTTTTTCTGAGCTTACTTTTTATTCCTGTCACAAGAGTTTTTATTACTTTGTCTTTTCTTTCAAGTACCTTTTTGTGGTTTAACGCAATATTCTGTACTTCAACACCATATTTAAAACCGTGCTTTGCTCCTTCTAAAATCTTTGCACTGTATAGTAGGGTTTTTGTAGGAATACACCCTTCGTTGAGACAAACACCGCCCAAATACCTTTCTTCTATTAAGAGCGTTTTGAGTCCTCCTTTTGAAGCCCTCTCTGCTGCCAGATACCCCGCAGGTCCACCGCCTATGATTATCAGGTCGTATTTCATCTAAGTTTTCACCCTCTCTAAATAAATCAGAGTGCCAAAAACAAATCAAAGTTTTCTAAAAGCTCCTTTAAATCTTTCAAAAACCTTGCTGCATCGGCTCCATCTAACGCTCTGTGGTCAAATGTTAGTGATAGCCCCATTGCAGGATAGAATTTTATATGTCCATCTTCTTCCTTAGGCCTTTGAACAATTGTATTTACACCTAAAATCCCTGTTTGAGGAGGATTTAGGACAGGTGTAAAACTTTCTATGCCAAAGCTTTCTAAGTTAGTGACAGTGAATGTTGCTCCTTTTAAAAGGTCTGGTGAGATTGTTCCTTTTTTGCAAAGGCTAATTAGCTCCTTTGCTTTTTTTGAGATTTGGCTCAAACTCTTTTGGTTACAATTGAATATTGTTGGCACCATAAGACCACGCTCTGTGTCAACTGCAAACCCAAGATAAACATTCTTGAAATATCTCGTTTTGTCATCCAAAAAATGGCTATTGAGCAATTTGTGTTTTGGTAAAACCCTTGAGACTGCAAAAAGGATTATATCGTTTATTGTGATATCCTCAAGTCCCAGTTTTTCTCTATTTTCTTTTACTTTTTTCCTAAACTCAGGAACTTTAGTTGCATCAAATGATGTATGTAATGTCAGCTGAGCTGTTGTGGTAAGTGATAGATACATAGCCTTTGCTATAGCCTTTCTGATATTCGAAAGAGGTACGTCTTCATATTCTCCATCTGGCACAGAAACCTCAGAAGTTTTTGAAACATAGCTTTCCTGCTTTGCTCTTTCAATGTCAAAAGTTGTAATTCTACCACCAATGCCAGTTGGCTCTAAAATCTGAGCATCTTTAATTTCTTTTACTTTCTGCTTTGCCGCACTTGTAAATACCGGTCCTGACTCAAAAAGTTTTAAAATGTCTCTTTCAATTATTCTTCCATCTGGCCCTGAAGGTCTTGCAAACCTAAAGTCAACATTTAGCTTTTCAGCTAAGTTCTTTGCCCTGGGCGAAATTTTTAATTTTCCTTCAGTTTGTAAAGAAGTGTTTGGAATTTTTTCTTCAGTTTCTATCGGCGCCTCGTGGTCAGATGCCTGTAAATTCAAAACTTCATCTTTTTTAGATTCCAAAGATGCCTTTGGATTGAATTTTTCTACATTCTCGCCAGGTTCACCAATCACACACACATTTGTCAAGACAGGAACCTCTTCACCCTCTTCAAAGAAAATGTCAAGAAGCACACCACTTACCTTTGCTTCCTCATCAAAGCTTGCCTTGTCGGTCTCGTAAGAAAATAAAAGGTCGCCAACCTCAACTTTATCACCTTTTTTCTTGTGCCACTTTGTAATTATACAGCTTTCAACAGTCTGCCCCTGCTTGGGCATTATTACAGGCATTGCCATATTAATGACCTCCATTTGACCTGTTTATTTGCTTCAATAGATTTGATATATTTTTTCATCCATCATGTTAACTTTTTTCATCTTCAATTCAATAGTATCATTTTGTTTGTTTTCTGTCAATGTTATTTTGATTTTTGTCTTTCTAATTTCATATTCTGCGGACATTTTCAATTATATCCTTTGCATTCTCTGCCATATATGAACTTCTCACAAGAGGACCTGACATAACAAACTTAAATCCAATTGAAATTGCAAATTCTTTGTACTCTTCAAAGACATCTGGATGAACAAATTCAACAACAGGATGGTGATTTTTGGAAGGAGATAGGTACTGTCCTATTGTTACAAAATCACACTCTGCTTTTCTTAAGTCTTCAAGCGCCTTTTTAACTTCATTTTTTGTCTCACCAAGTCCAACCATGATACCCGATTTTGTAAATACACTTCTATCAATCTCTTTTACCATCCTCAAGATATCAAGCGACCTTCTATAACTTGCTAAAGGTCTTACGCAGGGATATAACCTTTCGATGGTCTCTATATTGTGTGCAACAACATCAGGTGAAGCTTCTACAACCTTTGAAACTGATTCAAAACTACCTTTAAAGTCAGGAATTAGAACCTCAATCTTAGTATGTTTACTTTTTCCTTTAATGCTTCTTATGCACTCTGCAAAGTGAGAAGCCCCTCCATCTGGCAAATCATCCCTTGTAACAGAGGTTATGACAACATACTCAAGCCCAAGTGCCTCTACAGCCTCAGCAACCATCCCCGGTTCATCTGTATTTAGCTCCTTTGGATTTCCTTTCTTTACATCACAAAATGTGCAGTTTCTTGTACATACATCGCCCATAATCAAAAAAGTGGCAGTTTTTTTTGAAAAGCACTCATAAATGTTTGGACACTGAGCTTGTTCACACACCGTGTGAAGAGAAAACATTTTTAAAATTTCTATGACATCATCTATTTTTTGATCTGCCTTTACTCTTATCTTCAGCCAATCAGGCTTTTTTAGATAGCTCATCTTTCCATACCTTCTTGCGTTTGGATTTTCAGCAAATCTAAAAGCTCTTCTTTGCCCAAGATATCCAAACTCTTGCCGAAAACCTTTCCAAAATAAGACTGAACCTTATCCACCACATCTTCAAATGGAATTGTTTTTTCAATCAGTCTTTCTAAGGATGTAACACCTCTATCTTTCAGTCCGCACGGGACAATCCACGAAAAGTGTTCAAGATTTGTATTTACATTGAAAGCAAATCCGTGCATGGTTACCCACTTTTTAACTGCTATCCCTATAGCAACTATCTTGCTATTTTCAACCCAAACACCGGTGTATTTGTCTTCATCCCTCTGCGCTTCAATTCCAAACTGGTCTTTTAAAAGCCTTATAAAAACCTCTTCTAAAAGATACACAAACTTTTTTATATCTCTATCTGTCAAAGCCAAATCAAAAATTGGGTATCCTACAAGCTGACCAGGACCGTGATATGTCACATCCCCGCCACGGCTTACTTCAAATACCTTGACACCTAACTTCTCTAAAAACTCCTCTGACACAAGTATGTTTTTCTTACTGCCACGTCTTCCTATTGTGATAACAGGTGGATGTTCAAGCAGCAGCAGTGTGTCACCAATCTTCTTTTCAACCCTCAAAGACCAAATGCTCTCCTGAATAATAAGAGCTTCCTGATACTCTACCTCTCCCAAATAACAGACATTTATACACACTTTGCATATCTTCCTTTCATACTGTTAATACTCAATTTTAACTGTCAAATCTTTTTAGCATTCTCTAAAAGAAAATCTTCTGCCTCTTTGCACCAAAGACCATTATTTTTTTCAACAATCTTTGCAAGCTCTGCAAAAAGAGGGTCTTCTTTTCCCTTTTCCTTGAAATCTTCTATTGCTACAAGGTCAAGCTCTACGTTTGTGTATATAAGCTTTTTACCGCCAGGAATCTTGGGAAGATTTAAGGTTGTTTGCGCAACACAGTTAAGCCCCCCGATATGAGTAATCATTGCAGCGGGGTTGACGATACCTTTTGCCATCAAATCAAGCGCTTCAATCATGTCATCGGTATTGCCACCACTTGTTCCAACAACGTGCGTTGAGTTGTAGTGTACATTGTAAAAGTTCAAAAGTGCTGAAAAATTAGGGTCGCTCGGTCCTGCAAAAAAGTTTAGGCACCCATCTCTTGCAAGAATTTTATCTGCAAGTTCAACAAGTTCTTTGACAGGGGCAAAGACAAAAACATCGTCAAAACCTCTACCATCAGTAAATGAAAGAAGATAATTCTCAACATTATCTACATTGGCAGTGTTGACATAATAAAGGTCAACCCCATGCTTTTTAGCATCTTCTTTAGTATATATTGAGGCTGCTCTTGCGAGCCTTTCCTGGTTTATATCTGTCACAACAAGCAGCTTTGGTGGCCTTGGACCGTGCACAGCATAGTCAATAGCCCCAAGCCCCATTGGACCAGCACCTGCTAAGATTGCCATAAAACCGTTTTTTAATGTACCCATTTTGTGTATATATTTGCCTGCCTGGGTGTGATAGCTTGCATGAAATGCGCCAATAATGCATGACATTGGCTCTGCCAGTGAGCCGTAAAAGAAAGCATCACCCTCATACTTTAAAAGACAGTTTTGCTCCATCACCTCATTCGGAATAATGATGTATGTCGCATCACCACCAATGTACTGGAACGAATATCCCGGTGCTGCATACGGATTGTCTTTGAGGTTCAGCGCAGGCTGTATGGTGAACTTGTCACCTGGCTTGAACTTATCCTGCCACTTTTTACCTACCTCTACTATCTGCCCGCAAAATTCATGACCTATTATAACCGGGTTTTTGTCTATGTCTTTTGGTACTCTTTTGTGCTCACTTCCTTGAATTGCTGCCTTGTAAGAAGACATGCAAAGACTATCAGAAATTACTTTTGCCAGGATTTCGTCTTCTCTTATTGGTGGAAGTTCAAATTCTTCAAGTCTCAAATCGTTTTTGCCATATAATCTCACAGCTTTTGTCTTCATTTTTATATCCTCCTTTACAAATCAAAATCTTATCTATAACATCAGGGTTGTTACAAGATAATGATAATACATCTTAGCCAAAAAATCAATAAAGTCAAAAATAAATCAAATTGATATAGACATAAACACAACACATATTGTATAATTGATTTTAGATAGAACAAAAAGACAACATGTTAAAGCAATATCAAAGGGGGTTTTATAATATGAGCTGCAGGAGATTAGAAGGACAGGTTGCGATTGTTACAGGGGCTGCCCAGGGACTTGGCGAGGCGCTGGCAAGAAGACTTGACAAAGAAGGATGCAAGGTTGTTGTTGCGGATATAAACTTGGAAGGTGCTCAGAAAGTTGCAAGTGAGCTATCTGAAGCTATTGCTGTAAAGTGTGATGTTACAAACGAACAAGAGGTTGAGGCAATGGTCGACAAGACCATTGAAACTTTTGGCCAGCTTGATTTGATGGTTGCAAATGCTGGAATACTAATTGCAAAGCCTATTACAGAATTTTCGCTTGCTGAGTGGAAAAAGGTAATCGATGTAAACCTCATTGGATATTTCTTGTGCGCAAGAGCCGCAGCAAGAGTGATGATTCCACGCCGAAAAGGAAATATAATCCAGATAAATAGTAAGTCCGGAAAGAAAGGGTCGTACAAAAACTCTGCATACTCTGCATCAAAGTTTGGTGGAATTGGTCTTACACAGAGCTTGGCACTTGAGCTTGCAGAGTATGGGATTAGAGTAAATGCTATATGCCCGGGAAATCTGCTTGACTCGCCTTTGTGGGTAAACAGCCTTTATGAGCAGTACGCCAAAAATCAAGGACTTACACCAGAACAGATAAGAGAAAAGTATTTGAGCCAAGTGCCACTCAGGCGCGCCTGCACATATGACGATGTTGCAAACGTGCTCGTATTTTTAGCATCTGATGAAGCAAGCTACATGACAGGGCAGGCTATAAATGTAACAGGTGGTCAGGAAATGAGATAAATCTTTAAAAAGGAGAAAGATTTGAAACATGGCACAAGTTGAGTTTGCTCTTGAAAAAGAACTAAATCATGAAGATAAGGAGAGAAGACTTGAATCTCTTTTAAAGTTTTTTGAGCTTGTCAGGCAAGGCAAGATTTCATTGCCACCAAAAAGTAGCGTCATTAACAATCACATACATACATTTTACTCATTTTCACCATACTCTCCTTCAAAGGCAATTTACATGGCGGCAAAAAGCGGTCTTCCAACTGCAGGTATAATGGACCACGACACCATAGCAGGTAGCGATGAATTTATTCGTGCTGGCAAAATAGCAGGTATTGCAACAACCATTGGTGTTGAGTGCAGAGCTGACTTTTCAAAAACCTTGCTTTCTGGCAAGAAAATAAACAATCCTGACCAGCATTCTATTGCCTATGTTGCAATTCATGGAATTCCACATAACCAAATTGAAACTGTAATGAACTTTTTTAAACCGTATATCGAAAGAAGGATGAAAAGAAATAGGCTGATGGTGGAAAACATCAATAGTCTTCTTTCAAAGTACGAAATTGTTTTGGATTTTGAAAAGGATGTTGTGAGTATTTCAAAATATAGTGAAGGTGGCACTGTTACAGAAAGACACATACTTTTTGCTCTGGCAAAAAAGCTCATTGAAAGAATTGGCAAGGGAAAAAGATTGATAAATTTTCTCAAAGATGAATTGAAGATTGAGATTAGTAAAAAAGTAGAAGGTTTTCTGAGCGATGAGCAAAACCCTTTTTATGAATATGACCTGTTAGGGCTACTTAAGAGCGATTTTACCCCCAAATTCTATATAAATGCCACAGATGAGTGCCCTGACATAAAAGAGGTTGTAGAGTTTTCAAAAAACATAGGTGCGATAATTGCATACGCCTATCTTGGTGATGTTGTTGAATCTGTTACAGGCGATAAAAGAAGTGAAAAATTTGAAGATGAATATCTTGAGCTTTTGTTTGAGGTTTTGGATGAGCTTGGCATAAAAGCAGTGACATACATGCCATCAAGAAATACTCTCTCTCAGCTAAAAAGAGTCAAACACCTTTGTGAAAAGTATAATTTTCTTCAGATAAGTGGTGAAGACATAAACTCACCCCGCCAAAGTTTTATATGTGAAGCATTAAAACAGGATGAGTTCAAGCATTTGATAGATACTACATGGGCTTTGATTGGACATGAGATAATGGCAACAGAAGACAAAGAACTTGGATTTTTTTCAGAAAAAATGCAAGAAAAGTTTCCAAATTTGAGGGACAGAATTGAATATTTTAAAAATATTGGTCTTAAAATGTGGTCAAAACCAGATTAAAAGTGACACTTTTTACCATAACAAAAGGCAACAAGCGGTCAAGAACACTTGTTGCCTTCTTATTTTGCCATTTTCTTTAGTAGTTCTTTTCTATATTTTTCGCTCTCCCAGTTTTTGATATATTCCATTTCATCCTCTGACATAGTTTTTATAGTAAGACCAAACTTGTTTATTTTGGTTATCACATAAAGATAAGCAAGCAAAGTCTCTTCAGTTGCAAGTGCCTCTGAATAGGCTGCATTGTATACAACTCTGCCTTTTTGCAAATCTATTTCTATCTTTGGATTTTCTGTGTACAGGTTTGAGTTTATATAAACAAGCTGGTCAGGATAAAGAGGATATTTTTCAAATAGTTCAACTTCAAACTTTTCTGACTTTATAAAATCCAAGATAAACCTTGTTCTGCTCTGGTATTTGTTATCATCAATTTGTTTTAGCACAGCAGAAGGATATCGCCCTCTTATTTTGAACCACCTTTTTATCAAAAGGTTAACCTTTTCGTGCACCTCATAGGCTTCTTTCAAATTATCTGAAGACACAATAAGTCCATGATTTTCCATGAAGATTACCTTTGGTCTTTTATCTTCAGCTGGAAACTTTCTGAGCTGGTTTGCAATTTCAATGGTCAATGAAAAACCAGGATTGATATAAGGTATCCAGATAAAGTTAAAATTTCCATCTTTAAATATTTGGTAGCACAGCTGCTTGCCCTCACGTGAACAAGCCAAGATATTAGCATATACAGAATGAGAGTGGATGACGTACCTGTCAAGGACTGAGTGAAACCCTACCTCCACCGATGGTCTTAAAACTTTCCCAGGAAAACTTAAAATGCTCTTTTGAGCAACTTCTAAACTCTCTTTTTCATAATCTTTATTCTGCGAAAGATTGACATTCTCATAAAAGCTTTTTATTTTTTGATAGTCTACAATCACATACCCGTCATCCTCTGTCACCTGGTCAAGCCTAAAACCAGACGCTTTTATCGCCATATACTGAGAATCAAGCTTTACAGAAATGTTTCCCCCGCCACCCTGAACATAGTCAATCTTTCTGCCAATCTTCTGGCACAGCCATACAAGCTCATGCAAGCTTTTACTTTTTTCCATCTCATCATCCCTTTCAAAATATTTTTTCACAGTTTAAATGCTCTTTCTATCTCTTCAATTTCCTCTTGGCTTATTAGCACAACATCACCCAACCTCTTTGCATCTATGATGGCCTTTGCAGTAAACTCCAGCACCTCAAGTTTGTCAAATGCATCTAAAAGGTCTTTACCAACAACAATTACACAGTCATTTTCTACAATCACAGCTGGAGTTTCTTTAGAAAACACATCTGCAGTCATTTTTGGCTGCATAAACGATGAACCAAACGGAATCTTTTTAACGTTTCTGAGAGAAATATAAGTTTCGGGTATGGTTTTTGAATCAAACTCGTTTTCTGTCACAGCAAAAGCCATTATGTTCGGCGGATGAGCAATGATTATCGCGTTGACATCAGGATGCTTTTCATAGATATACTTGTGCAACAGCACTGACCTGCTCGGCCTTTTCCCAGCCTCCTTGTACTCATTTTCTATCCTAACAATGTCTTCTGGCTGGATGTATTTTCTATCAACCATGTATGGTGTTATTATAAAGGAGTTATCACTGAGCCTCTGAGAAAATGTCCCTTGAGTGCTTGTAAAAAGTCTCTGGTCATATGCCCTATGGATAAGTTCACACATCTTCTTTCTTGACAGCCTTTCAAAACTCGAATATGCCTTTGGAATGAACTCATCCATTTTAATATCCTGTTTTGCTTTTGAAATCTCAATGTCTTTGGGCCTTAGAGGTTTTGGCTCACCAATAAGCCTTGCTCTTATCTCAAGCTGAGCACAAAAATCAAGCGTTTCAAACGCCATAAACGCTTTGAAAAGGTTTTCTGCACCTACAACAATACCGTGGTTTGCCAAGACGGCTGTTGATACTCCTCTTTTGAAGGTCTCAGCTATCTTCTGACCAAGCTCAGTGCTTCCCGGCAAAGCATAGCTTACTAACTCAACCTCGCCGCATATTAGATGAACATTCGGAATCAGTTTTGTATTTGGAATTTTGCGTGCAAGCGAAAACGCCATAATCGCTGGCGGGTGCGCATGAATTATTGCTTTTATATCAGGCCGTGCGCGGTATATCATCTCGTGAAACGGAAGTTCAACAGAAGGCTTGTGCTTGCCAATGATTTCTCCATCTTCTTTTACCTGGACGATGTCGCTGCTCTTTAAACTTCCTTTGTCTATCCCAGAAGGTGTAATCCAGATATCGCCGTTGTCATCTTTAATTGATATATTCCCACCAGACGTTGTTGTCATACCATAGCCGTATATCCTCTCCATTATCATAACTATCTGGTCGGCTGGATGTAGTAGTTCAAAATTCATAATTTATGCTCCTTTCCTCAACTGATATTTGTGCAATTTTGCTTTTATGTTTAATTGTGCCTGATTTTTGAAGCTGAAGTTAATTAGTTTTGTTTTTATGTGTTTTTATATTTGATTTTGATGTCTTTTATTAATTATTATAATACAACTCAGATATTTTGTCACTATCGTTTATTTAAAATTTAAACTAACCAGATTGCTAATTTAATCTACAAATTGTTTATGAAACTATTAAAAGTATGCAAAAATCATTTCAAAACAAACCACTGCCGGAAAGCTTCACAACAATATTTCTCTTGCGCAAAGGTTTTTCGTGTGCTATATTTTTAGCTAAATGCGACAAAGCTTCTGCAGTTTTTGAAGCAACTTTTCTAAAAGGGGGCGCAAGATGGAAAGCAATATTCTTCTTAAGAAAAATCTAAACATCTGGATGGCACTGTCCTTAGTTGTGGGAATGGTAATTGGTTCAGGGGTATTTTTTAAAGCAACACCTGTTGCAAAGCACTCTGGAAGTTTCACTTTTATTTTTTTGGCCTGGTTTTTGGGTGGAGTGATGTCACTGTGCGGTGCGCTTGTTGCTGCTGAGTTTTCAGCAAGATATCCTCACACAGGCGGGCTTTACGTCTATCTTGAAAAGATTTATGGAAATGAAATCTCATTTTTGTTTGGCTGGATGAACACTTTAATTTATACACCTGCCATACTCTCTGCATTATCTGTGTTGTTTGCAGACCAAGTATCAAGTATGTTAAATGCAAATCAGATATTGCATGACATTTTAGCTTTAGGTATCTTGACAGCAATAGTTATCATCAACGTTATAGGCAACAAATATGGCGGAGCTCTTCAGCTTTTGGCAACAGTTTTGAAATTGATACCTATTTTTTTAATTATTTTCTTTGGATTAATAAAACCTGCAGCAGCTGGCAATTTTGATACTTATTTTTATCATCCCCGAAACTTTGGTCTTGCCGTTTTATCTACATTATGGGCTTATGATGGCTGGCTTTCTGTACCAAATGTTGCTGGAGAGATGAAAAATGCCAAAAAAAATTTGGTATTTGTATTGATATTCGGAATGAGTTTTGTTATGTTGGTTTATCTTCTTGTTAATATTGCTTACATCAATGTCATTGGAATTGAAAAGCTTGCAATGGCTGAAAATGCTATAAACATTATCTCTGAAAAGTTATTTGGTCAAATTGGAAAGGCTCTTATTTCACTTGGCATAATTATCTCCATTGTTGGAACATTAAACGGCTTTGCCCTGACAGGTATAAGAATTCCATATGCTATGGCAGCAAACCAGAAATTTGTGGCAAACAATATATTTTCAAGACTTCATCCTCGCTTTGCAACACCTGTGAACTCAAGCATTCTTGTTTATGTTCTTTCTGTCTTGTATATATTTACACGAAGTTTCAATAGGCTCACAGACCTTGCCATGTTTTCAACGTGGATATTCTATGTTCTGTTCTTTATTGGGATATTTATCAAGCGAAAAAGAGAAGGTAAGAATGAGGATGGTTACAACACATTTTTGTATCCTATAACTCCACTTGTTGCAATCTTCAGCGGTCTGTACATTCTTGTAAACAACATATTTTCAAACCCTACAGATTCAATCTTTTCCATCTTAGTTACTATTCTTGGTTTACCTGTGTATGTAATCTTTGTTAAAAAGAAAAACTAAAAAGGCTCTTTGGGGTTTTCCCACAAAGAGCCTCTCATGTTATTTTATATTTTTCATCATCTCATCAAGTTCTTTGAACTTCCTCCCAAATTCTTCCCAGTTACCTTCTTTCAAAGCTTTCTTAGCATCCTCAAATATACCTTTTAACTTTGAAAGCTGCTCAGAAAAGCTTTGATTTTCCTGAGCGCCTTGTTGCTGTTGAGGCGTTTGCACCTCTTGGGTAGTTTGTGCAAACTGCTGTCCAATGAGCTGCGAAAGAGCATCATTTAAGCTGCTTCCCATTACAACTTTGCCGTTGCAGGCAGCAATCACTCTTTTTACCTCTGGCAAAGCTGATGCGTTGTCAGATGCAATATATATTGGTTCGATGTACAAAATCTTTTGGTTTATTGGCAATGCCAACAAATTGCCTCTTATTACCTTAGAGCCTCCCTGGTTCCAAAGAGACAAATCTTTTGATATCTGCGGGTCTTGGTCAATCATATTTTCCACCTGCAGCGGGCCATACACAGTTGAGCCTTTCGGGAACTTGTAGAGTACAAGCTTGCCATAATTTTCTTGGCTACTTTTTGCTGCAAGCCATGCAATCATTGTATTGTATTTTAGCGGGGTAAATGGCACCATCAAAATCATTTCTTCTTTTTGCGAATCTGGAAGTTTCATTACACTGTAGTACGGCGGAATGTAGTCAATAGACCCGTCAGGCGTTTTGTGCTTGCCAAAGTCCCACAGGTCTTCTTTGTTGTAGAATACATTTGGATTTGTCATGTGATATCTTTTCAAGATGTTTGCCTGGACAGTAAAGATATACTCGGGATACCTTATGTGCTCGGCAATATCTTCTGGAATGTCTCCTTTTTCAAAAAGCTGAGGATATATGCTCCTGTAGACATTTACAATGGGGTCGTTTTTGTCCACAACGTAGAACTTCAAGGTACCATTGTACGCATCAATCAAAACCTTTACAGAGTTTCGGATGTAATTAAAACCTTCTTCGGTTGGCTCTGAATATGGAAAATAACCTGTCTTTGTGTACGCATCCAAAACCCACACTAAACGACCCTTCCCATCAATCAGGATATACGGGTCAGGGTCAAACTCCAAAAACGGTGCAACCCTTTTTGCCCTTTGAACAATGTTTCTGTTTATAAGGATTTTGCTGTTTGAATTTATGGCAGAAGAAATAAGAAGCCTAAAATCTTTGTATACATATGAAAATATCAGCCTATTAAGCGGTGTAAGTTTTATTCCTCCATTACCAGTGTATCTGTAGAGCTTGTTTGAATCACCTTCCGGGTAATCTATCTCATCAACCTTTGTGTTGACTATTACATACGGGTCTGTCTTTTCGCCATAGTAGATACGTGGCTGGGTAACCTTGGGTGCACCATCTAAGCTTTTTACTGGGATGTCCTTTATAATGAACTTTGGCTGACCCTCTGGTGTCACCTCTGTCATAAGACTCATAACAACGCCGTAACCATGGGTATACTGGAATTTCTGATTTATATATGTCTTTGTAGGAATGCCATCGTAGTTTATCTCTCTTGCAGAGATAAACACAGATTTTATCCTGCCGTTTATGGTATATTTTGCTATGTCTGCATCATTGAAGATATAATACTGTTTAAATCGCTGAATCTGGTTTTGAATGTCTAAAGTGGTTGGAAAATCTGTTATTCTTATATTTTCCACTGTCGCCCTGTTTTGCTCCAAGTCTTTTGCAGTTATGTTGTTGGATGTGTCAACAGGGAAATATTTTTCTTCTATGTTTTCTAAATTGTAAGCAAGCCGTGTAAACTTTATATTCTTTTCTAAAAACGGTCTCTCATACACCTGCTCGTTTGGAGATACAACAAAATACTGAAAAGCCGTAGCAACTAATGTCCCCAAAATTCCCCAAACAATATATGAAAGCATGACTTTCCCAACAGTTGAATATTTTCCTTTTATAAAAAAGTAAATGCTAAGCGCAATAATCACAGCCAAAACTATATAAGATAGCTTAAAGTAATTCATTCTAATATAATAATCTGTATATCCAACTCCCACAACTTCTCCAAAGAAAGAGTACAAAAGTCCTTCCATTTCGTACTTTAAAGTAAATATTTTTACAACAAATATGAGTATGAGGTTGAAAAATATATGGAACCTGACCTTTTTATCAGATAGAATATTCCATGAACTTGTTCTGCTAACAAATGAAACTGTATAGAGCACTAAATATAATACCACTGTGTATACACATACGAATATCATCAAGAAAAAGAGGAAATTCACCACAGTCAGATAAAATGGTCTTTCGAACACATAGTAACCTATGTCTTTTTTAAAGATTGGGTCTTTGATATTAAAAGGTTTAGAATGTGTCAATGTTAAAAACTTTATATAGAGATTATTTTCTAAATACTTGCTTGTAATAAGTGCTAAGAAAAGAGAAAGAATAATATTGAGGATGTTTTTCTTCAAAAAGCCAATTTTCCCTACAATTCTTTCTACATTCTTTTTCACAATTGCGTTGTTTGTAAAGAACACAAAAAACAATATAATAAAAGAAATTATTTGTACGGAAAGTTTTACATAGAAATTTTTCCAGAATACACTGACAAAATTCTTACCAATCTCTCTTATCTGGATTAGCTCTAAAAACAAATCAAACGCGATCGAAAATGCAATGGCAATCAAAATCAGCAGCGCCAAAACAAATCCTACTCTTTTCAAAACTCTTTTGGTCTTTTCCTTTTTGTAATCATAAATTATTCTATCTGCCATCTTTGAGCAAATCCCCTCATTTTTGTTTTTTTATTTATTCTCGCTAAATCCCCAAATTTCGTCTTTCAGCTCAATACTGTCAGCAATGATTTTTGAAATGTCAGCAATTATCTTTGCCAGCATCATCTCAGCAGAAAGGTACTCTTCTATATCTGGATTTAGAGATATTATCTGATAAAGCTGCTGCAAGGAATACACATCAGAGCTCGTAACTTCTTCACCTTTTAGGCGTTTTTGTTCAAGTTCGAACTGTTTCTTTTTAAAATCAGAAATCATCTGTTTTAACTTTTCATCCTTTTCAATCTTTTCTTTTGCAGCTTTAAACCTCTTAAATTCGTTCGACTCCTTCAAAGCAGTGGCAAGTTCATATGCAATGTCATATACATTCCTCATCTTTCGTTTTGCCACCTCTCATCATTTTTTATTGTGATGATGGTTGAGAGTTTGTATTATCATTTGTTCTTATTAGCTCAGACGCACCAATGAGAGTTCCAAGATTTTTGAACGCATCTGTTGGGATATACACCTTATTTGCTGGATTTTTAGCAATCTCAATTGCAGCTTCAATCTGTCTCATCGCAAGGACAACCGCATCTGTTCCACTTTCTTTTATTGCCCTGTTGACATACGCAATAGCATTTGCCTGAGCCTTAGCTACCATCTCTATTGCCTGAGCCTGACCTTCTGCCTGCAAAATCTTTTGTTGCTTTTCACCCTCAGCTCTCTTTATAAGCGCCTGCTTATACCCTTCTGCCTTTGCAATCTCACTTTCTCTTACACCTTCTGCTTCCAAAATCATGGCTCTTTTGTCTCGCTCTGCTTTCATTTGCTTTTCCATTGCTTGTGTAATTTCTGCTGGTGGAATAATATCTTTTATTTCAACCCTTTTAACTTTAACACCATAGTTATCTGTTATCTGGTCCAAAACAGATGTGAGTCTTGAGTTAATTACTTCTCTTGATGAAAATATCTCGTCAAGTGTCATGTTACCAACAACATCTCTAAGGTTTGTGAGCACTGAATACATAATCGCCGCCTGATAGTTTTGAATGTTGTAAGTGCACATCTTTGCATCAAATACCTCAAAAAACACAACAGAGTCAATCTTTATTCTCACATTGTCTTTTGTAATAACATCCTGTGGCGGAACATCAAGAATTCGTTCCTGCATATTTACCTTTGCTCTGACGTTATCAATAAACGGAATGATGATGTGAACACCAGGTTCTAAAACCCTGTGAAACTGGCCAATCCTTTCAACAACATAGCAGTATTTTGTTCTGACAACCTTGATGCTTGAGAAGAAGAATATTAAAAAGAGTCCCACAACAAGTATTACCCAGCCAATTGTAGGCATTTACTTTCCCCTCCTTATACCTTATCCTCAATTTTTTCAACAAAGATTTTTAGCCCTTCTACCCTTGTAACCCTGACTTTGTCCCCTATTTGAAGCTTCTTTTGGCTGTAGATATTATAAAATATCCCGTCTTTTTTTATCTTACCAAAATATCCATCCTCAGATACTTCCTCAACAAAAAATTCATCGCCAACAGATACAAAACTTTTATTTTCTATCCTGGGCATGTTTTGAAGAAACCTTTTTATCTTGGGCTTGAAAATTAAGAAAATACTAACTGCCAGAACAATAAATATCCCTACTTCAAGTGCAATATTGTTGATAAACAGGTCAAGAATAAATACTACAAAGGCTGATATATAAATTGGGAACAAAACAAAGCCTATAAACGTATCAGCAATCAAAAACGCAAGAGCAATCCCAAGCCATATAAAGTCATAAACGCCTACATTCAACAAAACTCCCCCTTTCATCTTTTATTCTTTTAAAGTTTTGTAAAAGCTGTATACCTTTGTAGATTTTAGGTTCACCTTTTCTTGTGCCTTTAAAAACTCTTTTACCTCAATTCCCTCGTGAGTAACCTCTGCTAAAATGAGACCCGCCTCTTCAAACATTTGGACAATAAAAAGCAGTTTTACTACCTTCAAAAATGGGTCTGATTCATATATACCCGAAAAATTGTAAGATATAAACTCACACGTTCTGAAGGTTTTGTAGACGTTCACACATTCTTCATTAATTTGTAACGCAAATTCATCAAATTTGTTATCCAAGTTAATCATAACTACATCAACATCTGGGTAGAAGTTCTTTATAAACTGATATGAAGGTACATCAAGCGCAACAATCAAATCTGCTTCATCATTTAAAAGATTTAACTTATCAAGCCTTGTTGCAAAGATATCGTCAAAATACACCTCTTTGAGGCTACTTTGATGCTGAATTATTCTACCTTGCATATTCAAAAACTCAAAAAACTCGCCCTCCACATCTTCTCCTTTCAAGAATTTGAGAAAATTGAGAACAATATGCGGATAAAATGCTACATAGACACATTTTTTATTTTCAATATCTTGCAAGCTGGCTCTGTGCAGTTCATACTTTTTAAAGTTTAAGTTACACTCCCTTATGGCTTTTAGATTATTGTAAAGGTCTTTTATTACTCCAAAACTAACATTTTCACAAATATCAATAATATTGAACTGATTTTTTCTCACAGAGTTAAAAAGATTTCTCTCAAGCTTGCAAACAATATCAACCTTTTTCATTGAAATTAGCTCATCCTCATCTTCTAAGTTTGAAAAGCACACAACATCATATTTTGTCGAGTTGCCAGTAAAAAACTTATAGTACTTGTTGTCCTCACCCATAAACCTAAAATTTTCGACAACAAGATTTTTGATCAAAAATGTTGGTTCAGGATTTCCAACCCCAAACGGCTCTAACAGATAAACCTGGTCAACCAACTCATCATCAATCTCATTTAAAGAGAGCACAAGGTCAACCTCAATTGCTGGCTTGAATATCATAAAATGGTAGTCCTGTGCAATAGAATTTAAAATCTCATCAAGTTTTTCGACATTGTCAACAGGTAGGGAAAGACCTGCTGCATATTCATGGCTACCAAATTTTAGTAAGATCTCGGAACAGCTCTTCAAAGCCTCAAACAGGTTAAACCCTTTAATTGACCTTCCAGAACCTTTTAAAATACCCTGGTCAGCAACTGTTAGCAAAAGCGACGGTCTGTAATACTTTTCTGTTATCTTAGAAGAAGCTATCCCAACAACTCCAGCATGCCATGAACCATTGCTAAGAACAAATATCTTCTTCTTTAAAATACTTTTGTTTTTGGCAATCAAGCTCTGGGCTTCTTTGATTGTCTTTTCCTCTATCTCCTGACGCTTTCTATTCTCCTCATCAAGTCTTTTTGCGATACTCTCTGCTTTTATAGCATCCTTCTCTAAAAGAAGTGACACAGCCAAATTCGCATCAGAAATTCGCCCAGCGGCGTTCAGTCTCGGACCGATTATGAACGACACATCATACGGCTTTAGCTCCTCTTTTGACGAAAGTCCAGCTACTTCTATAAGCTTCTTGAGTCCAACGTTTCTCGTATTTTTTAAAACCTTAAGCCCGAACTTTGCAAAAATCCTGTTTTCATCAACAAGAGGCATAACATCTGCAATTGTACCAATTGCAACAACATCAAGATACTCAGAAAGTTTAAGATTTAGCCCAGAGCTTTTGAGTGCGTGTAAAAGCTTAAACGCCACCCCAACACCCGCCAAATCCCTGAAAGGATAAACGCTATCTTTTCTTTTAGGATTTATCACAGCATCAGCATCTGGCAAAACTTCTTTCGGTTCATGATGGTCTGTGATTATGACCTTTTTCCCTTTTTCTTTAAGATACTTTACCTCATTTTGTGCGCTAATCCCTGTGTCAACAGTAATAAGCAGGTCAAACTTATCCTCCAGTTTCTTTAAAACATCAAGATTGAGTCCATATCCATCTTTAAATCTATTGGGAATGTAATAGCTTGTGGGCAAGAAATTTCTCAAAGTGGAATAGAGTAGATATGTACTTGTGACTCCATCGCAGTCATAATCACCATATATTAATACCCTGCTTTTGTGCAAAATAGCCTCGTGTATTATTTTAACCGCCTCTTTCATGTCACTCAAAAGAAAGGGATTGTGAAGATTCTTCAGTGAAGGATTTAAAAATCTCTCTATTTCTTCTTTCTCCTGTACACCTCTATTGTTCAAAACCTTTATAATTTGAGGCTTTATTTTTCTACCATCAATTTCAATATCCATATTTTCAAAGTTGTTATTATCTTTCAAAATCCATCTCTTCTTCTGAAAAATCATACTTCAAAAAATCCCCCTCAAACGCAGAAAATAACTTAATTTAAGAACCTCAGTATATCCAAATCATTATTATGAGCGTGACAAAAAATGAAGTGGCAGCACCTGCTAAAAGCTGTTTTGTATCATGTCTTTTTAGCACAAGTCTTGACCACATGACAAGAGGAATGAGCAATGCCAAATATAGCATCTTTATTCCCGCAATAAAGTTTATTGCAACAATCGGACCGGTTATTCCACATGCATGACCACTCGCTTTGAACCTCAAGACCTTATTCACAAACGCCAAAATCAAGGCTGAGATAAGATATGATAAATAAAGTCCTATCATAGCCTTTGTTGGTTTTTTCATAAACACAAGACTTATATTTCCAAGTACATACCCGACTATTCCAAATATAAATGCAAGTTTTCTTTCGGCTTCTCTTCCTCCAGCCTTAAACTTAGGAATGGTCCTTGCAACAATATAGGCACAAAGAGGAATTATAGTGAAAAATAATACTGAATTCAGATAGTAATATAAATTATTGTTAAAGTTTGCTTTACTATTATCAAACCACATGATAGTAAAAACAAGTAATGCTACCATGGGAACTGTAAAAAGACTGCTGACTAGATATGCAATCCTCTGTTTCATCATCTTTTCCCCCAAAAAGATTAATTTTTTCCTTGAGATTATTATATATCATAAGTGGCTCAAAAGCAAAAAAATAAACCCCTTTGCTTTTTGAAAGCAAAAGGGGAAAATGCATTTATTTAAAAACTCTATCTTCTTTTTGTTCTTGGTCTTTTTGCCTTACTTGAATTGAGTGCACCTGCCAAAAACCCTATAATCGGTCCAAACAGAAGGATATATAATTGGTATTTTGAAACATTAAAATCTTTTTTAAATACGATGCTCAAGACAAAAAGTATGACTGTAACAAAAACTGAAACCAAAAACGCTGCCACTTTTTTTCTGTTGGGTGACATAGCTGCTGCCTCATACCCAGAAAATGCTATCCCCACAAACATAGAAAATAGCGTGAGAAAAAGAGCAATCTTGTCTGGCATAGAAAAATACATCACAAAAATGGATATAACAAATATCAGCAAGCAAACCATGAACAGAGACTTTACTATAACCCATATATATTGATAAAGGGACACATCTGGATTCTTTCTATCCATTTACTTGCCATAAATTTTATCCAAAACAAGCTCTAATAAACATTATTAAAGGCTTGAATAAGTTAGAACTATTCTTTCGAGAATTTTAAATATTCTGAGCTTCTTTGAGTATTATATCAACCTTATCAGTTCTCTCCCATGGAAGGTCCAAATCTTCTCTTCCAAAATGCCCATATGCTGCTACCTGCTTGTAGATAGGACGTCTCAAGTCCAAGTCTCTGATTATTGCAGCAGGTCGCAAATCAAATACCCTCTTTACAATCTCAGCAATCTTTTCATCGCTAATTTTACCCGTGCCAAATGTGTCAACCCTGATTGAAAGTGGTCTTGCAACACCTATTGCATATGAAACTTGTACCTCACACTTTTTAGCAAGTCCTGATGCAACAATGTTCTTTGCAACATACCTTGCAGCATATGTTGCAGAGCGGTCAACCTTTGTCGGGTCCTTACCAGAAAAAGCTCCACCGCCGTGGCGTGCATATCCACCGTATGTGTCAACAATAATCTTTCTTCCTGTAAGCCCTGAGTCGCCTTGAGGTCCACCAATCACAAATCTTCCTGTAGGATTTACAAAAATCTTTGTGTTCTTGTCAAGCATACCCTCTGGAATCACAGGTTTTATAACATGCTCAATAACATCTGCCTCTATCTGAGCATGTGTAACCTCTGGGCTGTGCTGTGTGGATACAACCACCGTGTCAACTCGAACAGGTCTGTCATCTTCATACTCAACTGTGACCTGAGTTTTGCCATCTGGACGAAGATAAGGCAAAATACCTTCTTTCCTCACATAAGCAAGTCTTCTTGCGAGCTTGTGCGCAAGATAGATTGGCATTGGCATTAAAACCGGAGTCTCATCGCAAGCAAAGCCAAACATCATACCCTGGTCGCCTGCACCAATTGCCTCTATCTCATCTTCTGTCATCTCACCAAGTTTTGCCTCCAACGCCTTGTCAACGCCCATTGCAATATCAGGCGACTGTTCGTCAATTGATGTTATAACAGCACATGTGTCAGCATCAAATCCATACTTTGCACGTGTATAGCCAATCTCTCTTATTGTATCCCTTGCTATCTTTGGTATGTCTACATAGCATTTTGTTGTTATCTCACCCATAACCAGAACAAGACCTGTTGTTACTGCAACCTCACATGCTACCCTTGCGTATGGGTCTTTTTCCAATATTGCATCCAAAACAGCATCTGAAATCTGGTCACAGATCTTGTCAGGATGACCCTCTGTTACTGACTCTGACGTAAATAGCTTTCTCATCTGTCTTTTTACCTCCTTTTAAGTAAAATAAAAACTCTTTGTTTTTTAAAAATACCAAAAAATTTAAGCCCCTTCTGAAAAGAAGAGGCAAAACTTTCTTTTGCAAAAGTTTTATCCTCATCTCTCAGAAAGCCAAATTATTTTGCTTTCTGACGGAGTTGGCACCATTGCAAAGCCAAAAGCTTTGCCGGTTGCCGGGTTTCATCGGGCCTTTTTCCCTCCACCTCTCTTGATAAGGATAACCTTATCATTGTTTACCATATTCAATTTTTAAATTTGCCTCATTAATATTAACAAAACAAAAGGGTATTGTCAACCGGAAATGTTATTACATTTAATATTCTTTTAATCTATTATCAATCTCTGCAATTTTAGAATAATCTCTGTCGTTGTGGAGCAAATAAAGATTATTTTCAATAGCTATCTGGGCTATTATCACATCTATAGTGCTTCTGAGATTTATGCCCCGTTTCTTGCACTTTAAGTAGAGTAGCGCTACTTCTTCATACGATTTTTTTCCTTTTTTCAATTCATAAAATGGTTGAGTGCTCAAATATTCCTTCAACAGCTCAAACTCTTTTTCATCTTTAGCACCTTGTAAAATTTCCTGGTAAATTAAATGAGTAATCCCAAATGGTATCTTATTTTTCAATATCCATTCAAACTTTTCTACCTTTTCGTTTGTGTTCCCCTTAAAAAAATCTATCAACACAGAAGTGTCAACTAAAATCATTGTTCTGCCCTCATCCTTTTATAATCATAATTTTCATCAAACATTATTTTACCTTTTAACTCTAACAAATTCTTCCGTGTGTGATTTTCTAAGTACTCCCTCAAGGCAATCTCAACTGCTTCTTTTTTTGTCTTCACTCCAGCAATTTCCATTACTTTCTTTAATAAATTTTCATCTATAAAAATATTGGTCCTCATTTTATACACCTCCCTATGTGTATCTTAATACACATAGGAATAATTGTCAATCTCTCACCCTCCCACAATGGTGTCAAGAGTTTGTAGAAAACTTTTTTCGTTAAATAATTTTTAGGAAAACATGTAAAATAAGTGTATAACTAATTAAAATAGGTTGGGCGAAATTATCAGCTGACTTTCTATTTTTTTACTAAATAACTTAACGTTAATATGCAATTGCATTAAATGATTGTTTTTGCGCGACCATTTTATTTTTTCACGTGTTTCAATAAATATTTAAAGGTATACCTGCTATACTTTAAACTTTTCAATCAGACTTCTTATCTGCTCCACCGAGCTTGAGAGTAGAGAAATCTGCTTAGATAAATCATTAGCCTGACTCAGATTGTACTCCGTGGAAGAAATTATTTTTTCAGAAAATTCGCTAATTTCCGAGATACTATCAGCTATCTCTTTGGTTGCCGAAGCTATTTCTGCTACAGAAGCACCTTCTTCTTCAGAATGTGCCGAAAGATTATCGACAAGAGAAGTTAAATCCTTGATTCTCTGAATTATGTCAATAAAAATTTCTGAAAGTTCAGCATATTTCTTCTTGTTCTCTTCTACATCACGGTATAGAGCCGCTATTTGCTCTTCGAGTTGTTTAGAATATAAATCTACAGCCGAAATTGTTCGATTTATAACAGCTGTCGATTCTTTAGTCTGCTCGGCTAATTTCCTAATTTCATATGCAACAACAGCAAATCCTTTCCCAGTTTCTCCTGCCTTTGCAGCCTCAATTGCTGCATTTAACGCTAATAGATTTGTTTGCTCTGCAATCTGCCTAACAAATTTCACAACATCGCCAATGTTTTGGGTTGTTTGTGCCAGTTGCTGTACTCCATCTCTCAACTGGCTGTATTTTTTAACGAGTATTTCGCTCGTTTCTAGTATAGTTTCCACCGCTACTTGACCTAATTCTGATTTTTCTGATAGTGCCTGAAAAGTTGAAAGTACAGTAGATGCTAAATCACTGAGACTTTGGGCTTGAGCAGCCAATTCTTCAATGTTGGCATTAATCTCTTCAACTGAAGCTGCTACTCGCTGAATATCGGATTGTTGCTTTTCAATTGCTTTAGCGTTTTCAAAAGAATCCATATTTAGTTTTTCGAAAACTTCCCGTGCATTTTCGAATGTTTTAATAGAACTAATTACCGTACTTTTTACACCCGTTATAAGATTTTTGAGAGATTCTATAGTCTCAATTAATTTGTTGTTAATTGTACCAAATTCATCGTTTGAATGAACAACACTCTTAAAGGTTAGGTCCCCCTGCGCTAATTTCGAAAATGTCTCAGAAATTGCAGGTACTACTGACAAGATCTTTCTATTTATTAGCCACAAAACAAAAGCAAGTATTATGTTCGCAAAAACACTTATTAAGACAAGATTCATCTTTGTAGCATTGTCAAGGTTAATTCGAATTGTTATATATTTCAATAAAACTGGACCAACCCAAAGAGTAACAGATAAAACCCCAACTGTTAATTTTGTGGAAATCGAAATCTTAGTCTTTTCGGCATATTTTGTGAATTCCTCCTGAGTTAGAACTTTAGAATATATAAAAAGCAAAAGAGCAATAATAT
The DNA here is from genome assembly GCF_026914305.1 of Caldicellulosiruptor acetigenus. Classification (NCBI taxonomy): domain Bacteria; kingdom Bacillati; phylum Bacillota; order Caldicellulosiruptorales; family Caldicellulosiruptoraceae; genus Caldicellulosiruptor; species Caldicellulosiruptor acetigenus. The sequence goes on from NZ_CP113866.1 coordinate 2,013,252, forward strand.
TCATATTTATAGCTATTGCTCCGCTTACCCTTAATGCAAGTACATCTTCTGGAAGAGGCTTTATTTTTGATGCAATAACACCTACTAAAGTTGCAGCAAGAACGTTTGCGAAAAAGATAAGAAAAGATAAAAATACAGGCAAGTTGTACCCTGAACCAAGTTCCACTTTTCTTGCACTCAGTCTTGCGATAAAGACAACAGGAATACCTATGATCAAAACACAGATAATGTATCCCACAAGAATGTTTACAATTGGATAATTTCCCAAGCCAGCAAAAATATAATATGAAAATAGCAATAGCAGCGGATCAACAACCAAAAGTATGACTAAGGAAATTTTAGTTATTTTAGATGACAAGTTCATAGCAACTCCTCCCTCAAAAAAGTTTGTTTAAACTGTATTTTTCGAAATTCAAAATTCAATTCCTATTTGTTTTTGCTTATGCATTAAATTTTACTGAGATATTTCTATACTTCTTCAATTTGTAATCTGAAAGTTATCTCAACTTTTAATGGATTTTACTAACAAAACAACGCAGTATTTATGCACCAACTGTGATCAAAACATGACATTGCCTTACTCTCCTATAATCTTCACAAGCACCCTCTTTTTTCTTTTGCCATCAAACTCACCATAAAACACCTGTTCCCATGGACCCAAGTCAAGTTTGCCATTTGTGATAGCAATCACAACTTCTCTTCCCATGATAGTTCTTTTAAGGTGGGCATCTGCATTGTCTTCACCAACGTTGTGGTGATACTGAGAATAGGGTTTTTCAGGTGCCAGCTTTTCAAGCCAGATTTCAAAATCTTTATGAAGACCTGGCTCATCGTCGTTTATAAATACACTTGCTGTTATGTGCATAGCATTGCAAAGTAAAAGTCCTTCTTTTATACCACTTTCGTCCACACACTTTTGAAGTGTATCTGTGATGTTCACAAAAGCCCTTCTTGTTGGAATTTCAAACCAGAGTTCTTTTCTATATGACTTCATTTTAAAAAATCACCCCCGCTAAATTATTGATTTTCTTTTTTCTTGACAGATTTTTAAAAATATTTTAATAATTTTTTTGTAATTATTCAACAGCAAATGTGGTATATTTCAATGTATAGATAATTTATTTGTGGGGGGATTTTATTATGAAAAAGGTCTTTGCAAAAAAGGATATATTCACACGCTACAGTGGAAATCCAATAATCACAGTATATGACATACCATATTCAGCAAATGCTGTGTTCAACGCTGGCGCAATAAAATATAAAAATGAGTACTTATTACTTTTGAGAGTTGAGGACAGACAGGGAAAGTCTCATTTGACTGTCGCACGAAGCAGTGATGGCAAAACCAATTGGAAGATTGAAAAATCACCTCTCATTTATCCCCAACCTACAGTATTCATATATGAAGAATTTGGCTGTGAAGACCCCAGAATAACATATATACCTGAAGATGATTGTTATTATATAACCTATACTGCATACTCTCGTTATGGTCCTGCGGTTGCACTTGCAAGAACAAAGAACTTTAAAAAAGTTGAAAAAATGGGATTAATTTATCCTCCCAACAACAAAGATGCAGTTTTGTTCCCTGAAAAAATTAACGGTAGGTACGCCATGCTTCATAGACCTGTTGCAGGGGACATCGAACACATCTGGATTGCATATTCGTCAGACCTCATTCACTGGGGAAACCATGAGGTTGTGCTTGTTGAAAAAGGAGGACCTTGGTGGGACGGCTTTAAAGTTGGTGCAGGAGCTGTGCCAATAAAAACATCTGAAGGCTGGCTAATAATCTATCACGGCGTGAAGATGATGCCCTCAGGACCAATCTACAGACTTGGTGCTGCACTTTTGGATTTAGAAAATCCGGCAAAGGTCAAGAAAAGATGTCCTGAGTGGCTTCTATCACCCCAGGAAGTATATGAACGAATTGGGGATGTCAACAATGTGGTATTCACCTGCGGAGCAATTGTTGAAGACAACCAAATCTATCTTTACTATGGAGCTGCTGATTCCTGTATTGCTCTTGCTTTTGCTGAGATTGACCAGATTTTGTCTATTCTGATTGAGGGGGATTTGCAAACAAAATAGAAAATAAAATGGGGCTCTCACTTAAAATTTTTGTGAGAGCCCCTCAGTGTAATAAATGTTGAAAACTTTATTTTGTTTCAATCAATAAACCCCATTTTTCTTTTCCACTCTTGTCTTTTTGAACAACGCCTACAGCCCACTTCCAACAAAGAATTCTAATACCGTCAAATTGAGGCTGGAGTAACAGCTTACCTGTTTTCCTATCTACAAAACCATAACTGCCATCTGTTTTTTGAACCACAGCCAAGTTATTGGACACTCTGACAATATCAAAAAACTGGGGCTTTATTATGATATTCCCTTTCGTATTTATAATCCCCCATAATCCATTTAATTTAACTTCAGCAACACCATCTACAAATGGCTTAGCATCTTCAAACTGTGGTTTTATAATAACCTTGCCAGTCCTATCTATAAATCCCCATTTGTTGTTTTTCCTAAATTTAGCCAGCCCACACGAAAATTCCCCAACCAAATCATACTGATTCTTTATTATCGTTCTTCCACTTTTATCTATAAATCCCCACTTGCCATTTTGCTTAACTGCTGTCAATCCCTCTGAAAATACTCTGACATCATCAAACTGAGGTTTTATTACTAAATTTCCTTTCTCATCAATAAATCCCCACTTGTCATACTCTTTTACTGCTGCCAAACCGTCAGAAAAAATACCTACTTGATGAAATCGTGGTGGTATCATTATCTTACCAGATATTTTATTTATAACTCCATATTTAGGTAATTCCTTTACTTTTGCAACTTTTCTTGAGAAACTCGTAACTTCAGAAAATTGAGGCATAATAACCATTCTCCCTTTTTTATCAACAAATCCCCATAAATAATTTCTTGACACTGCTGCTAAACCTTGTGAAAAATCCTTCACATTATCAAACTGAGGTTCTATAACTATTTTGCCGCTTTTATCTATAAATCCCCATTTATTTTTTATTAATACAGCCGCCATTCCTTCTGAAAATCTTGAAACATCATCGTACTGGGGTTTTATAACTATCCTACCCTTCTTATCTATAAAACCCCACTTATTTTTTATCCTTACTGGAGCTAAACCTTCGGAAAAACTAATACATGAATCAAACTGTGGTTGTATAACAAATTTCCCACTCTTATCGATAAATCCAGCTTTGTTATTTATCCAAACTGCAGCTAATCCCTCAGAAAAATCGCTAACATAGCTATATATTGGTCTTATAACAACCTTACCTGTTTTATCTATAAAACCAAATCCTCCACCTTCACATATTGCAGCCAATCCTTCTGAGAAATCTCTAACTAAGCGAAGACTATTAAACTTTACTACAACTTTGCCTGTTTTATCTATAAAACATGTTTTCCCATCTTTTATAACTACTGCTATTCCATCAGAAAATTTTAGAGGTCTGCGAAATGTTACAGTGTCATAACCTTCAAAAGAATCAAATTCAGGCTCTACTACCACATTTCCAGTTTTATCGATAAATCCATATTTTCCATTTTGTCTAACTGCAGCTAATCCTTCTGAAAAATCTTCTACCCATTCAAACTTAGGTTTTACTATTATCTTTCCCGTCTCATCAATAAAACCCCATCTTCCCTTATATACATACGCTGCTACACCTTCTGAAAAACTCTTTACATAATCAAATTGTAATTTTATTGTTTGTTTACCTGTCTTGTTTATCAAGCAATAGTTTTCTTTTTTAACTATTAAATCTAATGAATCAGTTGTACTATTTGTAATCTCCTTAATCTCATCTCCCAAATCCACAACTATTCTACCAGTCTTATTTATATAATACCATCTTCCCCCCTTTTCAACCACTGCTAATCCTTTTGAAAAATCTCTATACCAATCATATTGAAAATCAATTATCACCTTTCCTGTCTTATCAATAAACCCCCATTTACCATCTTTTTCAGCCGCAGCCAAACCTTCGCGGAATTCTCCTATTCTCTCAAAGGGAAGTTTATCAGCTAATAGGTTTCCTTTATCATCAATAATACTCCATGTCAAATCTTGATATTTCCTACACGCTATTAATCCTTCTGAAAAAACACCAACCATTTCGTACATCGGCTCAATCACTAATTTTCCTGTTTTTATGTTTACAAACCCGTATTTATTATTTAACTTTACTGTAACTAAATTACCAGAATAACTTGAAACCTCTTCGTACAGCGTATCAACTACCAGTTTGCCTGTTTTGTCTACACATCCCCACTTTCCATTCATTTGAACTGCTACTAAACCACTCTGTAAACCTGGCACAGTGTACTCCCAATCAAACTTTGGCTCAGTCACTATATTGCCATTTTTGTCGATAAAACCCCACTTGTTATTTATCTTATATGCTAACAAATCTTCTGTGACTTCCTTTACCTCGTCAAACTGAACCGGCACATACACATACTTGCCACCGAACAACTTCACAGCTGATTGAAATTGTTGGCTTGAAGAGGCCCTAACTTGTTTATCAGCATATGAAGTCAAAAAAGTAGAACACAATGTTAATAATATACAGAATAAGATTTTTACTCTTTTGTTTTTCATTCATCTACACCTTTCGTAAAAATAGTTTCTCTGGTACTGATTATATAATATGTATTCAAACTAATCAACTGTATACAAAATTTACTTTCATTTTCATGACATTTAAAAGAAATTTCTTATATAGAGGTAATCTTTTGACTCGGAACAGATTTAGCAATTGAAGATTACTCAGTAAAAAACAAGAAGAGGCTGTTTACTTTTTTGTAACAGCCTCTCAAGTTTTCTCAATTTTGTTAATCTGCAATATTTTAATCAATAATCTCATCAATAGGAGCGCCGGGTGGAACAATTGGTAGTGCTTTTTCGTCTTTGTCAATTACAAAGTCAATCACAGTTGGCCTTCCTGCTTCTAACGCCTTTAAAATAGCACTGTCAACCTCATCTGGTGATGTAACCCTTATACCAAGTGCGCCGTAAGCCTCTGCAAGCTTTACAAAATCTGGCGGCCTGTCAAGCGTTGTCTGTGAAAATCTCTTGCCATAGAAAAGGTCCTGCCACTGGCGAACCATTCCCAAAACGCCATTGTTCAAAAGCGCAACTATCACAGGTATATTGTAGTGCACAGCTGTTGCAAGCTCACCACAGTTCATTCTAAAGCTTCCATCACCTGCAATGTCAATTACAACCTTGTCTGGCCGTGCAATTTTTGCTCCAATTGCCGCACCAAAACCATAACCCATTGTGCCAAGACCGCCGGATGAGATGAACTGTCTTGGTCTTTGGTATTTGTAAAATTGTGCTGCCCAAATCTGGTTTTGCCCAACCTCTGTTGTAATTATTGCATCGTTGTTGGTAAGAGCAGAAATTCTCTCAACAACATACTGTGGGTGAAGCTTGCCATCCTGAGGATAGCTCAAAGGATAGTTTCTCTTCCATTCGTAAATCATCTCTATCCATTCTGTGCTGGTCTTCTTCTGTACATTCTCAATCAATATTTTTAATATCTGCTTTACATCGCCCACAAGTGCAATGTCTGTGCTCACGTTTTTGTCAATCTCAGCCGGGTCAATATCAATGTGAATAATCTTTGCATTTGGTGCAAACCTGTCAACCTTGCTGATTACTCTGTCTGAAAATCTTGCACCAACAGCAATCAAAAGGTCACAGTGTGAAACCGCATAGTTAGAAGCACGTGTACCGTGCATTCCAACAAGTCCTGTATAGTTCGGATGGGTGGAAGGAAAACCTCCAACACCCATGAGCGTTGTTGCAACAGGTGCGTTTATTTTTTCCACAAATTCAATGAGCTCTTCAGATGCCTCTGATGAAATAACACCGCCACCTGAACAGATAAAAGGTCTTTGGCTTGAATTTATAAGCTCAATTGCCTTTTCTATCTCTTCTTGTGTTGCTAAAACCTTCTTTTTTATCTTCTTTGGCTTTTTTCTTTCATACTCAGCATACTGCGCAGTAACATCCTTGCACACATCAACCAAAACAGGTCCCGGCCTTCCACTTTGTGCGATTTCAAACGCGCGTCTGATGGTATCTGCAAGTGTATTGACATCCTTGACAATGAAATTGTGCTTTGTAATTGGCATGGTAATACCTGTAATATCAACCTCTTGGAAAGAGTCTTTACCAAGCAAATTAGTTGGTACTTGCCCTGTGATTGCAACAACCGGCACAGAGTCCATATACGCTGTTGCAATACCTGTCACAATGTTTGTTGCACCAGGTCCTGAAGTGGTAAAGACCACGCCAACCTTGCCGGACGCTCTTGAATATCCGTCTGCAGCGTGGGATGCGTGCTGTTCATGCGATGTTAGATAATGTTTTATCTCATTTTGATGTTTGTAAAGAGCATCATAAATATTTAAAGCAGCACCGCCCGGATACCCAAAAACAACATTTACTCCCTGTTCTTTTAAACACTCAATTATAATCTCTGCTCCTGTCAATTTCAAAACCCAACAACCCCCAAATAAGATTTTTTACTCAAGTATAGCACCAGTTGACGCAGACCTGACAAGTTTTGAGTATCTGTAAAGATACCCTTTTTTCACCTTTGGCTCAAACGGTGGTAAGATTTCAAGTCTTCTTTTGATTTCTTCTTCTGGCACTTCTAACGTAAGAGTCTTGTTTTCTATGTCAATTGAAATCATATCGCCATCCTGAACTGCTGCAATCGGTCCTCTTTCTGCTGCCTCCGGCGATACATGACCAAAACATGCACCTCTTGTTGCACCGGAAAACCTTCCATCGGTTATCAGCGCAACATCTTCAATTAGCCCAACTCCTGCCAGTGCCGATGTAGGAGAGAGCATTTCTCTCATACCAGGTCCGCCTTTTGGCCCTTCATATCTTATGACAATAACATCTCCTTTTTGAATCTTTCCTTTCAAGATTGCCTCAAACACCTCTTCACCGCTTTCAAACACGCGCGCAGGTCCTCTGTGCTTCATTAGGTTTGGCGGCACAGCACTTTTCTTGACAACAGCACCATCTGGTGCAAGGTTACCCCTCACAATCACAAGCCCGCCTGTCTCAGAATATGGATTGTCGATTGGTCTTATGACATTGTAATCTTTAACTTTCGTATCTTTGATATTTTCTCCTACAGTTTTTCCTGTGACTGTTAAAAGGTTAAGATGAATTAAACCTTTTTTGGACAGCTCATTCATAACAGCCTGAACGCCGCCTGCAAAGTACAAATCCTCAATATGATGTTGCCCTGCTGGTGAGAGCTTGCAAAGATTTGGTGTTCTGTCGCTTATAGCATTTATGATATCAAGGTTTAATTTTATTCCAACTTCATTTGCAATAGCAGGAAGATGCAAGATGGTGTTTGTTGAACCCCCAAGCGCCATGTCAACAGTTAAGGCATTTTCAAAAGCCTCAATAGTTAAAATATCAGACGGTTTTATGTCCTTTTCAACAAGCTCAACAATCTTCATACCTGCCATTTTAGCAAGACGAATTCGTGCTGCCATGACAGCTGGAATTGTTCCATTTCCAGGAAGAGCAAGCCCCAAAGCCTCGCTCAAACAGTTCATTGTGTTTGCAGTGAACATCCCAGAGCATGAACCACAGCCAGGACATGCATTTTCTTCTAAGGCATACAAATCCTCTTCAGAAATCTTGCCTGCAGAGTATGCGCCCACACCTTCGAATACAGAGTTAAGGTCGCATACCTTATCGCCAATTTTTCCTGCAAGCATAGGTCCACCGCTTATCAAAATAGCTGGGATGTTCACCCTTGCTGCTGCCATGAGCATTCCAGGAACGATTTTGTCGCAGTTTGGAATCAAGACCATGCCATCAAACTGGTGTGCCATTACCATTGCCTCAATTGAATCTGCAATGAGCTCTCTTGTGATGAGCGAATACTTCATGCCAATGTGACCCATCGCAATACCATCACACACACCAATGACGTTAAACTCCATTGGAGTTGCCCCGGCCAGCCTGATACCTGCTTTTACTGCCTCTGCAATCCTGTCAAGATGAATGTGCCCTGGAACAACCTCGTTCCACGAATTTACAACTGCAATAAGTGGTCTTCTTATCTCTTCATCAGTGTATCCCATTGCTTTGAAAAGCGAACGCTGAGGAGCCTTTTCAAATCCTTTCTTGACAATATCACTTCTCATCTTATGCTTTCATCTCCTTATTCGTATATGTCAACACCATCAACAAGTGTAAGCTTTTTGAATTCTTCCATGAGCTTTTTGGTTATTGGTCCAACCTCTCCATTTCCAATCTTTCTACCGTCAACCTCGGTCACTGCAATAACCTCTGCCGCAGTACCTGTAAAGAAACACTCATCAGCATTGTAAAGATTGTAAAGTGTAAATACCTTTTCATACACAGGTATTCCCAAATCTTTTGCCAAAGTCATAACCGTTCTTCTTGTAATCCCATCCAAAGCTCCAAGATACACAGGTGGAGTGATAAGCTCACCGTCCTTGACAATGAAGATGTTGTCTCCTGTACATTCTGTGACATACCCATCCTGTGTAAGCATTATAGCCTCAGGCACTCCGGCCCTGTTTGCTTCAATCTTTGCCAAGATGTTGTTTAGGTAATTTAGCGACTTTATCTGCGGGTCAACACACTGAGGACTATTTCTTCTTGTGGATGCTGTTATTACCTTCATTCCCTTTTCATACATTTCTTGTGGATATAAAACAATTGAATCAGCAATTATTACAATTGTTGGTTTTGGACACTTTGTTGGAGAAAGGCCCAAATCCCCAACTCCTCGCGATACAACAAGCCTGATATATCCTTCCCTGATATTGTTTATCCTGCATGTCTTCTTTAGCGCTTCAATCATTTCTTCTTTTGAGATTGGAATTTCCATGTAGATGGCCTTTGCAGCCTGGTACAGCCTGTCCACATGTTCTTTGCACTTAAAAATCTTGCCATTATACACTCTTATTCCTTCAAACACGCCATCTCCATACAAAAAACCATGGTCAAAAACTGAAATTTTAGCTTCTGATTTTTTGTAAAACTCTCCGTCGATGTATATTAGTTTTTCTTCCATTGAAACATTTCCCCCTATGTGTATAGTTTGAGATGTTCGAAAAGAGAAAAATGCATAAATAATCATTTTTAATACATTATACTTGAGCAAAGGAAAAATTACAATAACAAAAAAGGACCTTTTTAAAAGGCCCTTGTGAAAAGCTATTCAAAGGCATTTTCTTTCATTGCACACACTCCAAGATTTTGCACATCCATTCATAGGTCTTCACAACCTCATTCAAAACAGCATACTCAGAGGTTGTGTGAGGATTGTAATATCCCACAGAAAGACAAAAACTACTAATTCCGAACTTGTCTGCAATAAACCTTATATCAGCAACGTGGGGACTTTTTTCTTTCTTAGCAGGAATTCCTAAGGATTTTCCAATTTCTATCACCTTGTCAATACACTCATTCTTAAAGCACACGTCTTTTCCGCCATAGCTGCACACAACATCCCCAAACCCTCTTCTGTCAAGACCAATCACAAGGTTTACGCCCTTGAAAAATTCTGGATGATTTTCAATGAAGAACTTTACACCCTGGTGTTCATCTTCACAGGATGTGGTGAAAAGAAACTTGAATTGGTAGTCAGTAAACCTCAGAAGAGCCAAGATAATAGCAATACCGCATCTGTCGTCAGCACCTATAGGCCGTACGCCATTTCCTTTTATCCTTCCTGTTTTTTCATCAAAAACTACTTCAAACATCCAGTTTTTACCCACATGTTCTGCTCCGTATGAGTCAAGATGAGCATTCAAAAGCACCTTTGGATTTTTGCCTCTTTCGCCAAAGAGGTTGTTTTTAACGTCATCGTCGTAAAAGATGAGCATCTCAGAAAGTTCGTTTTCTACAAATTCTTTTAGTTCCTCCTCCTTTCCAGGATACGACTCCAAAGCACACATTTTTAAAATAATTGACCTTATATAATCCTTTACCCCTCTGACATGATTAAAACCTTCTTATTGTGAAAAATCTTATTCTAGTTTTTATTATATCACTTTTTTCAAAAGAATAGTAAAACAACTACAAGAAAAATTAAAAAAGCCATGGATCGAAAGCTTCCATGGCATTTACAATTTCAAACTTAAAGTGAATTTGTCCACTTGCCACACCTGTCACCCCACATTGCAATGACCTTGCCTTCCATTGACACTTTCACAACCTCGCACCTGTTCGAACAACCCTTGCATTCAAAAGATGATGTTGAAAAATCAATGTCAGCAGCGTCAAACCCCCTGAAATTTGTTCTTGCCTTTGTCTTTTCAATGTAATCTTTTGCTAAAATGGCGCTACCTATTGCCCCCATGACATTGAAATGTTCAGGTACAATAATCTTGCTTTGAAGTTCTCTTTCGAATGCTGCTCTGATACCCTTGTTCGCTGCAACACCGCCCTGAAAAACAAATGGCGGTTCTAAATTCTTGCCTCTTCCAACATTGTTCAAATAATTTCTCACAAGAGCATCGCAAAGCCCTCTTATTATCTCAGCTTTTGAAAAGCCAAACTGCTGCTTTGCAATCATGTCAGACTCTGCAAAAACTGTGCACCTTCCCGCAATTCGAACTGGTCTTGTTGCAGATAGTGCCAAATCACCAAACTGTTCAATAGGAATTTTGAGCCTTTCTGCCTGATGGTCCAAAAACGAACCTGTGCCTGCAGCACATACAGTGTTCATTGCAAAATCCACAACCATCTGGTCTTTTATAATTATTATCTTAGAGTCCTGGCCGCCTATTTCAAAAATAGTTCTCACATCCGGTACAAAATGAATTGTGGCTGTTGCATGGGCTGTAATTTCGTTCTTCACAACGTCAGCACCCAAGATAGCACCTGCAAGCTGTCTGCCCGACCCGGTTGTGCCTACCCCTAAAACTTTTACATCTCCAAGTGTCTCTTTTAACTGCTTTACACCTTCTTTGACAGAATCTATAGGCTGTCCGTTTGTTCTTATATACGTCTTAAAAAGCACCTTCACATTTCTATCAATGGCAACAACGTTAGTTGAAACAGAACCCACGTCAACCCCTATGTAGATTTCCTTCATACCATTACAACCCTTTCTTCCTGAACATGTTCTTGTATGTTGTCAATAAAGACCTCTTTTGTTTTTCCTCTTTTCCTATTTCTCAAAAGGTCAATGAAAGCTTCTATCCTGGTGAGCATATTTGCCTTCCCTGTCTGCTCATCTATTGGAAGCGATAGAATTGGAATGTCAACCTCTTTTGATATCTTTGGAATTAAACTCTGGGTCACAAGTTCTGGCAAACATGCAAAAGGCATAAGATGAACAATTCCGTCAAATCCTCTCTCTTTAAAGTCTATAATATGCCCCACAGTCTCAACCGCATGACCACCAATTAAAATCTTGATATATTTTTGACCCTTTTTTATAATCTCTTTAAACCTCTTGGGTCTTAAAATCCATGGAACCAGATTGTCGTTTATCCACTCAAAAAGATACAAGCTTCTTTCTACCTCAACACCAAGATTGCCCAAAATCTCTTCTATCCCAAAGTTAATAGAGCTTTCCATCACAACATAAATCTCTCCCACAATTCCAACCCTTATTCTGTCTTTTTCATCAACCTTCTTTGTTGGGATGCTAAGAAGCATCTGCTTGCACTCTTCATAAACCTTATACAGTTCTTTTCTTGTCTTTATTTTGTCAAACTTTTCTTGGATTTGATTCCAAACCTGAGTTGTCTGGCCTTTGTTGACCTCATACGGTCTTATCTTTTGAACCATCTTCTCAAGCTCATCAAGCTTCTGGACAAATCTGTATAACGTGTACATCCTGTTTATAACCTTATGCCAAGGAACTCCATTTCGGATTTTTTGAACGTTCCTGAAAAATGCCCTCCAGTTATCCTGTGGAGCATCAAAGATTATAAGTTCGACATCGTCATAACCAAGAGATTTTAATATGTTCCTGTGAGTGTCACCATAAAAACCTGCCCTGCACGGACCATGTCCACCAGATGTCACAAGCACTTTTGCACCTTTTTCAATGGCCTCTAAATATGTTCCCATGACCATTTTAAGAGGAATGCAAGCAAACTCTGGTGAATATTTGACACCAAGGTCCATGGTCCTCTGTGTTGGTTTTGGCGGCATTATCACTTCATGTTCCAAAAACTCAAAAAGTTTTTTATACACTATGGCAGAGCCCATGTAAGGAAATGATACTTTCATTTTTATAATACCTCCGACAATTTTGCCCACTTTTTTCGCTTGAGCATGTCAACAAAGGCTTCAATCCTTGTTATCATGTGTCCCTCGCCTGTATGTTCATCCACTCTCAAAGTGGTAAATGGCTTTCCTGCAACATCGCTCTCATATTGCAAAAACCTTCCAACAATTGCATCAGGTCCGCATCCAAAAGCTGTCACATGGATTATACCATCTACCTCTGGGTCTTTAAGATAATGAAGACCTGCACCAAGTACCCTGTTTGAGAACGTCCAGAAAAGTCTTTTCCTGTAGTGTTTTAAATTGTCATATGCAACCTCTTGGGGTACCATCTCAAATGTTTTTATATTTACACCTAAGGCTTCAAGTTTTTTTACAACATCCATGCTTATGAAAGAATCATACACATCATACACATATCCTAAAACAGCAATTGTCACATCGACATCTTTTTTTACTCTTCTTAAGTCCTCTTCCCATCTACCCGTTTTGTAGCTATCAAGTGCTTTGTCGCAAGAAAGTCCTTTGTGCATCAGTTTTTTAAACCTTTCAAAAACCTCTTCTGCTCTTTTTATCGCAAGTCGTATCTCCCTGTGAGAAAATCCAAACATCTCAATAAGGATTTCATAAACCTTCGGCGAGCTTATATTCTCGTTGTTTTTTTCATTTATTATGGGTGAGATAACTCTTCCTTTACTTTCTTCTACCGTTCCCTCAATTATATCTGGAAGCCCCATAAACTTTGGACAAAAATATTCTGGCTTTTTTATCCTCGCAAACCTTGGAACAAAAACATAATCAGCCTTCTCAAGTCCCTCAATAACATGCCCTGTAAAGATTTTGATGGGTGCACAGATGTCGGCAACAGCCGCCTTTGAACCTTTGTCAAGAATATCTTTTGTTGTTGGTCCTGTGTCTACCACCTCAAACCCGAGCTCTTTGAAAAATGTATCCCATAAAGGAAAATAGTAATAATACAAAAGCGAATGCGGAATAGCAATTTTCATGCTATTTAAAATCTCCTTCTTTTCCATTTTACCTTCCCTTACTATTATAGCACAATTAAAAGATTATAGTATTCTAAAAAAAGGGGCAGCTTTTTCAAAAAATAAACAAAACTGCCCCTTCCTCTTTTTCTAATCCTTTGGTCGCATTGTTGGGAAAAGTAACACATCTCTGATTGAATATGAATCTGTCAGAAGCATAACCAGCCTGTCAATTCCTATTCCAAGCCCACCTGTCGGTGGCATGCCGTACTCAAGCGCTTCTATAAAGTCCTCATCCATCATGTGGGCTTCTTGGTTGCCTCTCTGCCTTTCCTTGAGCTGCTCTAAAAATCTCTCTTTCTGATCAAACGGGTCATTCAGCTCAGAAAATGCATTTGCAATTTCCCTGCATGTAATGAAAAGTTCAAACCTCTCTGTAAACTGTGGATTGTCTTTCTTTCTCTTTGCAAGCGGAGAAACCTCAACCGGATAGTCCATTATAAACGTGGGCTGGACAAGAAAATCTTCAACCTTTTTCTCAAACACCTCGTTTATAATATGACCTACCTGCCAGTTTTCCTCAACCTCAATCCCAAGGTCCTTTGCAATTTTTCTTGCTTCATCCAGAGAAGTAACATTTTCAAAGTCCACACCAACATACTTTTTGATTGCTTCAACCATGGTAAGTCTTTGCCATGGCGGTGTCAGGTCAATCTCCTGCCCTTGATATGTTATTTTTAATGTGCCCAGAACCTCTTGTGCAACCGTTGTGATGAGCTTTTCAGTAAGTTCCATCATGTCCTTATAGTCAGCATACGCCTGGTAAATCTCAATGGTTGTAAATTCCGGATTGTGTTTTATTGAAATACCTTCATTTCTAAATACTCGACCAAGCTCGTATACCTTGTCAAACCCACCAACTATAAGTCTTTTTAAGTGAAGCTCTGTTGCAATTCTCAAATACAGGTCAATGTCTAAAGCATTGTGATGGGTAATAAAAGGTCTTGCAGCAGCACCACCTGCAACAGGGCTCAAAACAGGCGTTTCTACTTCCAAAAATCCCCTGTCATCCAAATATTTTCTGATTGAGCGAATTATTAAGCTTCTCTTGATAAAAGTATCTCTTACTTGAGGATTTACAATCAGGTCAAGATATCTTTTTCTATACCTTGTATCAATGTCTCTAAGCCCATGCCACTTTTCAGGAAGTGGTCGCAAACATTTGGTGAGCATCTCAATCTCTTTTGCCTTTACCGAAATTTCGCCCTTGTGAGTCTTGAAAACCTCACCTTTTACACCTATTATATCTCCGATATCATAATACTCTTTGAACTCCTCGTACTTTTCTTCTCCAACTTCATCAATCTTTATATAAATCTGGATTTTTCCTTTTGTGTCCAAAATATCCACAAATGAAGCCTTGCCATGGCCTCTTTTTGAAAGCATCCTTCCTGCAACACAGACAAACTTGCCTTCAAATACTTCAAAGTTTTCTTTAATATCAGTGGAATAATGTGTCGGGTCGTATTTTACCTTTTCATATGGATTGTATTTATTCTGCTGAAGTTCTCGAAGTTTCTTTATCCTGTTTTGTATCTGCTCGTTTAGCTCTTCCTGTGTAAACTCAAAATCCTGCATCCCTTCTCACCAACTCCGTCTTTTTATTTTGATATCTCAAGTATCTTATATCTGAACTTTCCTGCAGGTACACTCACTTCAACAACATCTCCAACTTTTTTACCCATCAAAGCTTTGCCAACAGGCGACTCATCAGAAATCTTAAAATTCAAAGGGTCTGCTTCCTTTGACCCAACTATTGAATATTCAAATACATCCCCAGTATCTAAATTCTGAATTTTTACATTTGTACCAATCCCAACAAAATCAGTTGAGACTTCATCCTTATCAATAATCTTGGCATTATTTATAAGTTGCTCTAAATATGCAATTCTTTCCTCTAAAGCTGCCTGTTCTGCCTTTGCCTCATCATACTCAGAGTTTTCTGAAAGGTCACCAAATGAACGAGCAACCTTTATCTTTTCTGCAACTTCTTTCCTCTTAACTGTTTTTAAATTTTCGAGCTCTTTTAAGTACTTTTCATATGCTTCACGAGAAAGTTGATATTTTGCTGTATCCATTTCTCTTGCCATTTTTTCCTCCCCTTTTTCAAAAAGAAAATAGACTTTATTTTTTTATGATTAATTTTAATTCAAACCACTTCAATTTATGCTTGTACATTTTAACTTTTGTCAATTATAAACCAAAGATGCGCTTCATGTCAAGTGAAGAAAAAGAAAAGCCGCAAGAATAGTCTTTTGATGAAAACCATCTGCGGCTAAACTCATCATAATAGTTTAAAACTTTCTCTCTAAAAAGCAAACGTAAAAAACAGGCCCAGGAAGGTCTATATATTCAAAAATGGCTGTACAAGCAAAATCAATGTTAAAATTATTATGAACACAACTGTCACCCATGCAATTACATTAAATAGTTTTGAATTCACATACTCACCCATGATTTCTTTATCGTTTGTGAGCTTGAGCATGTAAATGAGAATTATTGGAAGCAAAATTCCATTTATCTCCTGAGCTATTATCATAAGTTTAATTAGTGGTATATTCGGAAGTAAAATTATTCCCGCACCTATTACAATAAAAAGAAGTATTATTCCATAAAATATAGGTGCTTCTTTGAATTTCTTGTCAAGTCCATTTTCAAAACCAAATGCCTCCGTTATAGCATACGCTGTTGAAAGTGGCAGAATATGCGCACCTAAAAGTGATGCACCAAAAAGCCCTATCGCAAAAAGGCTTGATGCATATTTTCCTGCAAACGGCTGAAGCGCCTTTGCCGCATCTTCTGCTGTTTCAATGTTAATGCCATGTTTGTAAAGTGTCGCCGCTGTTGCAACAACTATGAAAAAGGCAATAAAGTCTGTCCAGAAGGCACCCAAAAACACATCCCATCGCTGGTACTTAAGGTTCTTAACATCAACCCCTTTATCCACAACAGATGACTGCAAGTAAAACTGCATCCATGGCGTTATCGTGGTCCCTATCATGGCAATAAAAATCAATACAAAACTGGGCTCAAAGCTAAATGAGGGCACAAATGTGTTTTTGAACACCTCTTTCCAGTCTGGTTTGGCCAAAAATCCTGAAATTATATAGCTAACATAAATTACCATAAGACCTAAAAAGAACTTCTCTGTTTTTCTATACGAACCTTTATTGATAATATACCATACAAAAATGGCAGTAAGAGGAACAGAGATATATTTTGATATACCAAATATCTCAAGGCTTGCTGCAATTCCTGCAAATTCGCCAACTGTTGTTGTAAAGTTAGCAATCAAAAGGGTCACCATTGCAAAAAATGTCATTTTCACACCAAAGTTTTCCCTGATAAGGTCAGAAAGTCCCTTGCCAGTTACAACGCCCATTCTTGCCGCCATCTCTTGAATTACTGCCAAGCTTATGGTTATCAGAAAAAGTCCCCACAGCATCTTGTAACCAAACATGGAACCTACCATTGCATATGTTGCGATACCCGATGCATCATTGTCAGCTGTTGCAGTCACAAGCCCTGGCCCAATTACACTTAAAATTAAAAGAATATTTCTTAGTCTGGTGCTTCTTGTTGTCTGTGCCATCTTTATATCACCTCTTTCGTATCAACCTATTATCTACAGCAGCAGCTTTCTTTTCATCTTCAACAGTTCGTATACAATGTCGTTTATAATGACAACTCCAATGAGTTTCTTGCTTTCGTCCACAACAGGCACAGCAAGAAGGCTATATTTTGAAATAATCTCAACAAGGGAATTAACATTGTCAGTGTCTTTGACACAAACCACGTCTCTGTTCATAATCTCATAAAGCGGTGTTTGAGGCTCAGAGATTACCAAATCACGCAAAGACACAACCCCGCAAAGCCTTTCATCATTGTCAACAACATACAGGTAATAAATTTCATCTGGTTCAGGTTTTAAGCGTCTTAGCTCCTCTATTGTCTGCTCAACTGTGAAATGTGTCTTGAATGAGATAAAATCGGTTGTCATTATCGCACCAACACTGTTTTCGGGATACTCCATAAGTTCTTTGACTTCTTCTGATGCTTCTTTCTCCATGCTGTTTAAAAGCTCTTCTGCTCTTTCTTCTTTTATCTCGTCAAGAATATCTGCAACTTCATCAGCCGGCATCTTCTCAAGTGCATCCGCCGCCTTTTCAACAGGAAGACTCTCTAAAACATTTCTCTGTGCTTCAACTTCAAGCTCTTCCAAAACATCTGCAGCCTTTTCATCATCCAGGGTAGAAAAGATATAAGCCTGCGTCTTTTTGTCAAGCTCTTCAATAATGTCTGCCAAATCCGAAGGATGCAAGGTAGCAAGCTTTGAATATGTGGTTGAAAGCTTTAAATCAAGCCTCGGAGATGCAAGCGGCTGTACATCATCCCACAAAATCAAACGCGAAGGAATGTTTTTACCAAGCGGTTTTAACACCTTTTTCAGCGGCTTTGCAAGACCAAGCCTTCTCAAAAGCCCTTCAAGACCGATATCTACAGCTATTACATAAACACCTGTAGAAAGTACTGCAAGTCTTATATCATTTACCCTTACAACTTTTCTGCCGTTCATATCAACAATCTGCTTGTCAAGTATATGACGAACAAGCATAATGGTGTCTTCTTTTTTCACATCGATTGGCTTTAAGTTCCTTGTTTCAATCACGTACTGACCTTTTTCCTTGTAGATTATGAAAAACGAAAAGTCCACAATTTGAGTTCGACCGCCACTTTTTACCTTTGCAGCAATTACTTTTGGTCTTATATAACTTGCATCAACAACCAAGTCTAAAAGCCTTCCTACAACCTTCTTTTCTTCTGAAAAGACCTTGTTGCCGATTACTCTGCTAAGATAAAAGCTTGTGACATTTGGCATTTTAGCACCCCTCCTTTTTTGAATTTTTTGTAACCTCGTGGAGGGGTGCTAAAAGCCTTTAAAATCTATTTGCAAAAGGGTGTATCCATCCCTTTATTTGCTTCAAAGCAGGTAAAAATTAGCACCCCTCCACATTCCAAAGTACAATTGCTTTTTGTTGTCCAATCCTGCTTACTCACAGGACCAGAATCCATCTTTTCTCTCAACTCCTTCTTTAAGAAGAATTTTCGCAATACCAAAATTTTTATACATTGCTATTAGAAACAAAAAGTGCTTTCACCCAAAGCTTAAAAACGAGGTGAAAGCACACTTCTGCCCTTTTCAAAGCTACCTCGTACAAGCTTTGGCACTACACGGCATAAAAAGCTGCATTAGGTTATGCCTTGGTTTCGGCAAAACCTGTTCACCAGCTCAGATTGTCTCCAATCTTTCGCGGCAGCAGCCTATATCCCTGTAGGAGCCTCGCCTACCGAGATATCTTGCAATATTCATTTTTTCAACTTCTATTTTAGCACAATTTTTTCATTTTTCAACCCTTTTTCGGCAAAATTTTTATGTTTTCCGGATATTTTTTTTAAATTTCTTTAATTATCTCTTATTTTCTCTAATATAAAATCAAACATCTTGTCTTTTTCTATCACGTCAGGATGCAAAATTGGCTTTGAAAGAAGACTTTTAATCCCCTCCGGGACCTCAACACCTGTCTTTGCATACAAAATCTCTAGTGCTTCAAACGGGTCAATATTATTATATTCACCATCAAACAAAGCGTTCAAAACATCTTTTGCAAACTTGTAAGGATTTGCAGTCTGAAGTACAACCGTTTTTGTGTTATCAGAGGTCTGCTTTTGGTACTTGGTGTAAACATCAAACCCAACAGCAGAGTGCGGGTCAACAAGATAACCATATTCGCGGTAAATAGTCTTTATGCTATTTCTTGTCTGGTCATCTGTGGAAAAATCGCCCCAGAAACTTTCCTGAATATCTTTTAAAACTTCTTCCTCAACTTTGAAATACCCCTCAGTTTTCAAATCTAACATGTATTTTTTTACTCTTTCTGAATCTCTTGTTACCAAATACAATAACCTTTCCAAATTACTTGCAACAAGAATATCCATTGAAGGTGAGATTGTTTTGTAAAACTTTCTTCTTCTGTCATATAAGCCCGTCCTGACAAAATCGGCAACCACACTGTTTATGTTCGAAGCAACAATCAGCTTATTTATAGGAATTCCCATAAGTTTTGCGATAAAACCTGCCAATATATTGCCAAAATTGCCCGTCGGAACAACAAAGTTTATCTTTTCACCTTCAGATATATCTCCAGCCTTTAAAAGCACCAGATAACTCCAGATATAGTATACAATCTGTGGAAGAAGCCTACCAAAATTTATTGAGTTTGCGGAGGTAAAGAAAAACCCCAGATTTTCGATTGTATCTATGCATTTTTTGCTTGTGAAAATCTCCTTCACACCAGATTGGGCATCATCAAAATTGCCTTTTATCCCGGCAACAAAAGTGTTTCTGCCTTCCTGGGTTGTCATCTGTCTTTTCTGAACATCTGACACACCCTCAGATGGATAAAACACAACTATCTTTGTTCTCTCCACATCCTTAAACCCTTCCAAGGCAGCTTTGCCAGTATCGCCTGATGTTGCAACAAGTATTAGCGCCTGTTTGTAAAAACTCGGCATTGATTTTAACAAAAGATGAGGCAGAACCTGCAACGCAACGTCTTTAAAAGCGTACGTCGGCCCGTGCCACAGCTCAAGTGCAAAAAGACCAGGACTGAGCTTTTTGATACCCACAATATCTTTTGTGTCAAACCTGCCACGGCTATATGCCCTGTCAATGCAATCAGCAATCTCTTCTTTTGTAAAATCTGTAAGGTAAAGCTCAAATATATATTTTGCAAGATTTGCGTAAGAGTCTATGTTTTTTATCTCTTCTGTGTCAAGAGATGGAATTGAAACAGGGGTGTAAAGCCCACCATCTTCAGCTATTCCCCTGTAAATAGCCTCTTTTGCCTGCACCTCTTTGCTCCCTCTTGTGCTTATATATCGCATCCATTTCACCTCAAGTCTTACTTTATTCTCTCTTTTTCAAGAAGTTTTTCATTTAGCTTGTACGACAGCACCATCAGACTGTCAATCAGATGCACATTCTCAACAACCACATCACCTTTTACCTCAATCTCCTTTGCAGTAAAATTCCAAATACCCTTTATGCCACCTTCAACCATTATATCTGCAACCTCTTGCGCAACATCTGCTGGCACACACAGAACACCAATGTCAACATCATTCTTTTTGATAAAATCTTTAAGCTTGTCAACGTGTTCAATCTTTATATCGCGGATAGTTTTCCCTACCTTTTGAGGGTCAATATCAAATAGTCCGATGAGCCTGAAACCCTTTTTATAAAAGTTAGCATAATTTGCCAATGCCTGACCAAGGTTACCTACTCCTACAATGACCATTTTAAAATTCCTGTCAAGCCCCAAAATTTTTACAAGATTCTCATAAAGAACCTGTGTGCTGTAACCATATCCTTGCTGTCCAAACCCGCCAAAATTGTTAAAGTCTTGCCTTACCTGGGAAGCCGTATAACCCATTCTCTGGCTCAGCTCTGACGAGGATATTCTCATAATATCATGGTTTAAAAGGTCTTCAACATACCGAAGATACCTCGGCAACCTTCTTATAACCGCAAGTGAGATGTTCTTTTTTTTGAACAACTTTTCTCCCCCTTATTTTCTTTTGATATTTTTTTGACATACTTCTTCTAAATTAAAAGCCTGTTTCAAACTCAAAACAGGCTGTTATCTTCTTTTCCCGTCAAATCTCTTGTTGTACTCTACTATCTTTTGATTGCTATCTTTTAAAAACTTTGAAAGTTTTGCTTCAAAATCATCTTTTGTTCTTTTCCTCTCATTTTCTCTTTTCATTGCTTCATTTGCTCTCTTTATCGATAGGCTGATTTTACCATCTTCTTTTACATTGATAACCTTTACCTTAACAGTTTGATTTTCTTTTAAATATTTTTTTATATCCTCAACAAACTCATCTGCCACTTCTGAGATGTGAACAAGCCCAACTTTGCCGTCTGGAAGTTCAACAAACGCACCAAACTGTGTTATGCCCTTTACAATACCTTCTAATATCTGACCTCTTTTGATTGACACAAAATAGCCTCCTCTACTCTTTTTTCTTTTTGTTCTTATCTATAAACACAATCTCATCCTTGCCAACAAGCCCAAGCTTTTCCCTCGCTACTTGCTGAATGTAGTCTTTTGTCCCAACATACTGCGCAAGCCTTTTTAGATATTCATTTTCTTTTTTGATTCTTTCTATCTGGACAATGACTTCCCGCTGCTGAGCTTTTACCTGTTTTAAAATCATCTGCTGTTTGAAAACTGTTGTGGCTGAATATATAAAAAAGGTTATTACAAATGCAAGTACTATAATTCTTTTCAGCGCTTTAAAAAATTTCTTCATAGCTTGTCTTCCTTTTTGGAAACTCTCAAAAGTGTAGTTATATTCTATCACAATTCATCTTTTATTAAAAGATAAAACTTTGTTCACCTTTTTTAAAAATCCTTTATAGAGTGGCGAAATGGTATTTTTATAAACATAAATACCGCAAGCTATTGCCAAAAAGGTGTACCATTTGAGTGTATAAAAATTTATAAACATAAGACCCGCTATCAATATTGCTGTGGATAAAATTGAAGATGCAAAAAATAAAAGTTCTTTTGTTCGGCGCTTTAATATCCTTTTGAAAAAGAATGAATCAAATACAACTCCTACTACAAATCCAAGAAAAAAACAGCTTGTAAAATCCGTAATCTGCTCAAATACGCTTGCCGGCAATCTTTTTCGCCTCTCATTTAAAAAGTCGTGACAGCAAACCTTTTTTAGGACTTTCACCATACTCAAGCGAATAAATCTGTCCTTCTATGAATACTTCACCTGTCTCTGTGTTTATTTTATTTATTCTAAGGTCAAACCCTTTTATTACAAGCAATTCATCATTGACAATCAAGATGATATTGTTCTCATCAAAGCTCTCAACATCATCAACACCATTTATTGTTATCTTTTCCCTGCTTTCGATAAGCACACTGTGAATTTTAGATTTTAGATTTTTTCTTTCATCCATTACCATGTGGCATCCTTCAAAAATATTCTCAGCATCACAATAATAACTATATTTATTCTGACAGAAAATTATGTCAAAACCTATTCAGAAAACCTTACTCCATCACCTCATACATTGAACTTGCCAGATTCTTTTGGACCTTTTCATCAACACTTGTCACTTTGCATTTAAAGACTCTGTCACCAAAGTGCACCTCAATGACATCTCCAACTTTGACATCTGTTGATGGTTTTGCTACTTTTCCGTTCACAAATACTCTTCCCGCTTCGCACGCTTCCTGTGCCAAAGTCCTTCTTTTGATAATTCTCGACACTTTTAGATACTTGTCTATTCGCATTTTTTAAAGTCCCCACCTTCTTTGAGCCTTCTAAAAAAATCATAAAAGCGACGAAAAATTTATGGCTGCAGCTAAAAACTGGCTGCAGCCGAGTTAACATTAAAGCAAAGTTTTGCCCCTCTTTTTAAAAAACCTCTATATCGACCAAAAAACCTATTTTGCAACAGCATCTTTCAACATTTTGCCTGCTTTGAACACAGGTACCTTTGTTGCTGGAATCTTTATCTCTTCTTGAGTTTGAGGATTTCTGCCAACTCTTTCTGCCCTCTCTCTTACCTCAAATGAACCAAAACCAACAAGCTGAACCTTTTCCCCCTTAGAGAGTGCCTCTGTTACTGCATCTACGAACGCATTTAGTGCCTTTTCAGCATCCTTCTTTGTAAGACCACTCTTCTCTGCCATTGCCGAAATCAAATCTGTTTTGTTCATTCTTTCTTACCTCCTCGCGTATTTTGTGATATTCTAAATATTTCTATTCTATATTTATATCAAAAATCCTTCTTTTTTCAAGCCTTTTCTAAACTTTTTTTGCCTCTTCCCAAAATTTGTCCATATCTTCAAGGCTCATTTCGTTCAATTTTTTACCTTGTTTCGAGGCACTTTCCTCTACATGTGAAAATCTGGTTATGAACTTCTTAACTGTTCTGTGCAAGGCTTCTTCAGGGTCAACATCAAAAAACCTTGCTATATTCACAACTGCAAAAAGAAGGTCGCCAATTTCTTCTTCAATTTTCTCTTTTTTATCATTTTTCGACAAACACTCCTTTAACTCTTCAAGTTCTTCATATGCTTTATTTAGAGCACCTTCATAACTTTCCCAATCAAATCCCACTTTAGCTGCTTTTTCTTGAACCTTATAACTTCTCATAAGAGCTGGAAGATGTTTTGGAATTCTTTTCATGCTCTCTGTAACCGTTTCAACTTCTTTTTCATTGTTTTTAATTTTATCCCAGTTTTGAAGAACCTCTTCAGCGGTTGAAAAGTTGTCGCTACCAAATACATGTGTATGCCTTCTCTTCATCTTCTGACAGATGTCATAAATAACCTCGTAGATATCAAATCTACCGTTTTCCTGAGCAATTTTGGCATGAAATACTACTTGTAAAAGCAGGTCTCCAAGTTCTTCTTTAAGTTTTGTAAAGTCTTTCTCGTCTATGGCTTCAATAACCTCATATGTCTCTTCGATGAGGTACTTTTTAAGACTTTCATGTGTCTGCTGTCTATCCCACGGACATTTGCTCCTGAGTATGTCCATTATTTCTACAAGTTCCTCAAAGCTTGCTTTCATCTTCTGACCTCTCCTGCACCAGATTTTTATAAGCTATATTATACCACTATTTTTAGAAAGAAGCTGTGATTTTTTGATAAGGTACTTTCTCTTGGTTGCAAGCCCTCCTCTTATGTGCCTCTCTTGCTTATTTCTTTCCAATATAGCTCTTACCTGCCTGTAAAGTCCTTTGTCAATGTACAAAAGCCTTTCTGTAAGGTCATTGTGAATTGTGGACTTTGACACACCCAAAATCCTTGCAACCTTCCTCACAGTTGCATTGTACTTAATCATAATTTCTGCTGCCAAAATCACTCTTTTTTCAATATCCTCCTTCAATGTCTTGTCCTCCAGAACATTTCTCTTACTTAGGATTATATGCTACATCTCAAAGAAGCTTTCCCTACAAAAGAGTAATAGTCAAGTTTTTGTCAAACTTTATGTTTGAATTTTCAGAGCTTTTTTGATACTATATATTAAAATCTGTGTTTATGCAGGTGAGAAAAAAATGAATGAAATTGTTATAAAACAAAACTTAGCGCCGAATGTATGGCTCATGGGCATATACTCCCCACAGGTTGCAAAAAAGGCTAAACCGGGCCAGTTTGTTATCTTGAGGGTTACAGAAAACGGTGAAAGGATTCCTCTTACAATTGCAGACTTTGACAATGAAAAGGGAATAGTATACATCATATTTCAGGTTGTAGGAAAAACAACCTCACTTTTATCTCAGCTAAACCCTGGAGACAGAATTATTGATTTTGTTGGGCCGCTTGGCATGCCATATGAGCACAGCCCGGAAGATAAGGATTACCTCTTCATTGCAGGTGGGCTTGGAATTCCAGCAATATTTTCAAAGGTAAAGATGCTTCACAGCGAAGGCAAAAACATAGATATCATCATTGGAGGAAGGTCAAAAGAAAACATCTTTTTTGAGGATGAGCTAAAAAAATATTGCAATAATCTATACATCTCCACAAACGACGGCTCCTATGGAAAAAAAGGATTTGTCACAGATATCTTAAAAGAGCTTTTAGAAAGTGGCAGAAGGTATGATGAAATATTTGCCGTAGGACCAGTCCCAATGATGAAAGCAGTTGTTGACATAACAAAAAGGTTTTCAATAAAGACTTTGGTCAGTCTCAATCCAATTATGGTGGATGGGACAGGGATGTGCGGCGGATGCAGAGTGAAGATTGGAAATGAAGTAAAGTTTGCCTGTGTCGATGGTCCTATTTTCAATGGATTTGAAGTCGACTTTGATGGACTTATGAAAAGAAATTCCTACTATCAAGATGTTGAAAACATTTCGTACAAGGAACACAAATGTAAAATTGGATTGGGGGAGTAGAGAAATTGGACGTATTGAAAAGAGTTCCTATTAAGGAACAGGAACCTATTGAGAGGATACACAACTTTGATGAAGTGTGTTTGGGCTACACACCTGATGAAGCTGCTAGGGAGGCACAAAGATGTCTTGAGTGTAAAAATGCACCGTGTGTAAAAGGCTGTCCTGTTGAGGTTAAGATTCCTGAATTCATCCGGCTTATAAAGGAAAATAAATTTAAGGAAAGCTACTTGAAAATACTTGAGACAAACCTTCTTCCTGCTATATGCGGACGCGTATGTCCTCAGGAGACTCAGTGCGAACAGAACTGTGTTCGTGGAATAAAA
The DNA here is from genome assembly GCF_026914305.1 of Caldicellulosiruptor acetigenus. Lineage (NCBI taxonomy): Bacteria > Bacillati > Bacillota > Caldicellulosiruptorales > Caldicellulosiruptoraceae > Caldicellulosiruptor > Caldicellulosiruptor acetigenus. The sequence continues at coordinate 2,038,920 of NZ_CP113866.1, forward strand.
GGTGATCCAATCGCTATAGGCAAGCTTGAGAGGTTTGTGGCTGACTGGTTCAGACAAAACTGTGAGTTTGAATTTTCAAAGCCACAGCCAAACGGCAGAAAGGTTGCAATAATTGGCTCGGGCCCTGCAGGACTTTCATGTGCCTCATCTTTGGCAAAGATGGGCTATGCAGTAACAATATTTGAAGCATTTCACAAACTTGGTGGAGTTTTGTACTATGGAATACCTGAGTTCAGACTTCCAAAGGAGGTTGTTGAGTGGGAGATTGAAAATCTAAAGAAGATGGGTGTTGAGTTTAGAACAAACATGATATTTGGCAAGACATTTGATTTAGAGGATTTAAAGCAGGAAGGGTTTGACGCTGTATTTATAAGTTCTGGTGCTGGACTTCCAAATTTTCTGAACATTGAAGGTGAACTTTTAAACGGGGTATACTCAGCAAATGAATTTTTAACAAGGATAAACCTCATGAAGGCATACAAGTTTCCTGAATACGACACACCAATCAAACTTGGTAAGAAGGTTGGTGTAATTGGCGGTGGAAACGTTGCAATGGACGCAGCAAGAGTTGCAAGACGGCTTGGAAGCGACGTTTATATTCTATACAGAAGAACTGAGGCTGAGATGCCTGCAAGAAAAGAAGAAATTATGCATGCAAAAGAAGAGGGAATAAAAATAGTTGAGCTTGTAAGCCCTGTAAGATTCATAGGTGATGAGTCGGGCCATGTCAGAGCTTTAGAACTTGTACAAATGAAGCTATCTGACCCGGATAGCTCTGGCAGACGAAGCGTAAAACCTGTAGATGGTTCAAACTTTGTCTTTGAAGCAGACAACTTCATAGTTGCAATTGGACAAAGCCCAAACCCACTTGTCAAAAAAGCTATACCTGACCTTGAGCTAAACCCCAACGGCTCTATCAAGGTAGATGAAAATCTTATGACAAACATTGAAGGTGTGTTTGCAGGAGGCGACATTGTCACAGGCGCAGCCACTGTCATTCTTGCAATGGGGATGGGAAAAAAGGCTGCAGAGAGCATTGACAGGTATCTTAATGCTAAAAAGCATGAAAATCTTTAATCCTTACACTAAAATACAAATAAAGGCTGCCTTCTCTCTTTTGAGATGGCAGCCTTTATTGTTAAATTAGTACTTTGTAAGATATGAGTCAATCTCCCATTGATGTACTTTTGTTCTGTAATCGTCCCATTCAAGCTTCTTTGCTTCTAAGTACTTTTCAAAGATGTGGTCTCCAAGTGTCTCTCTCATAAGAGCGCTGTTTTCAAACTCTTTGATTGCCTCTTCTAAGCTTCCTGGCAAGCTTCCAATTCCACGTTTTGCCCTTTCCTCTTCGCTCATTATGAAGATGTTTTCTTCAACTGGTTCTGGCGGCTCAATTTTGTTCTTAATGCCATCAAGCCCAGCTGCCAAAACAGCTGCAAATGCAAGGTATGGATTTGCTGATGGGTCTGGGCATCTTAGCTCAACTCTTGTTGCCTGACCTCTTTTAGCTGGAACTCTTATAAGCGGGCTTCTGTTCCTTGGTGACCATGCGATGTAAACTGGTGCTTCATACCCTGGCACTAATCTCTTGTATGAGTTTACAAGCGGATTTGTAACAAGTGCAAACTCTCTTGCGTGCTTCATAAGACCACCAATGAAGTAATATGCCTCTTTTGAAAGCTGGAGCTTGTCATTTGGGTCTAAAAATGCATTCTTGCCATCAGATACCCTTGCAAGAGACATATTTGTATGCATTCCAGAACCATTGATTCCATATATTGGTTTTGGCATGAATGTTGCATGCAGGCCATGTCTTTGTGCAATTGTCTTTACAACAAGCTTGAATGTCACAACATTGTCAGCTGTATAGAGTGCATCGTCGTATTTAAAGTCAATCTCATGCTGACCAGGTGCAACCTCATGGTGAGATGCTTCTATCTCAAATCCCATCTCCTCTAAAGTCAATACCATGTCTCTTCTTGCATCCTCGCCCAAATCAACAGGTGCTAAATCAAAATATCCACCCTGGTCATGTGTCTGCAAAGTTGGATTGCCATTTTCGTCTGTGAGGAACAAGAAAAATTCTATCTCTGGTCCAACAAAAAACTTATATCCCATCTCTTCAGCCTTTTTGAGCATCTTCTTTAACACACCACGTGGACAGCCAGGGAACGGTGTTCCATCTGGAAGGTAAACGTCACAAATCAGTCTTGCTACTTTGTTTGGTGACGGTCTCCATGGGAAGATTGTGAATGTGTTAAGGTCTGGTCTTAAATACATGTCTGACTCCTGAATTCTTACAAACCCTTCGATTGACGAACCATCAAACATAATCTCATTGTTCAACACTGCTTCAAGCTGCTCAACAGGAACAGCAACATTCTTTAAAATTCCGAAAATGTCCACAAACTGGAGTCTTATAAATTTTACATCCTGCTCCTTGCATATGCGAATGATGTCTTCCTTGGTGTAATTCTTCATTACAAAATTCCCCTCCATTCAAAGATTTTTGATATTATGAGTAAACAAAAAAGGACAAAGACGCCCACTTTAAACTTCAGGACGCCTTTGTCCTTTCAATTTTATTATATTATATTCTTCGAAAAAATGCAACTACATTTTTATAATCTTTCATACCTTTTTAAGCCGGCTGAGGTTGAGCATCTTCAAAAACAAGTTTTCTAAACTCTTCGCCCGTGAGCTTTTCTTTTTCTAAAAGTGCATTTGCCACCTTGTGAAGCTTATCAATGTTCGCTTTAAGTATCTCTTCAGCCTTTTTATAAGCTTCTTCAATAATGCTCTTTATTTCTCTGTCTATCTCAGCAGCAACCTCTTCTGAGTAGTTCCTTGCAAGTGCAAGGTCCCTTCCCAAGAACACTTCTTCCTGCTCTGTTCCAAAGGTCATAGGACCAAGTTTATCAGACATTCCATATTTTGTTACCATGTCCCTTGCAATCTTGGTTGCTCTTTTTATATCAGATGCTGCACCTGTTGATACATCTTCCAAAACAAGCTTTTCTGCAACTCTTCCGCCAAGAAGGGTCACAATCTCTCGCATCATATCAGATTTTGATGCATAGAACTTGTCTTCCTTTGGAAGATACATAGTGTACCCGCCGGCATACCCTCTTGGTATAATTGAAACCTCATGGACAGGTTCAGAATCAGGAATCATGGTACGAACAATTGCATGACCTGCTTCATGGTATGCTGTAAGTTTCTTTTCTTTTTCAGTGTAAACTCTGCTCCTTTTTTCGGGCCCCATCAACACTTTAGCCACAGCTTCCTGAACCTCTTCCATGTTAATCTGTCTTTTGCCCTTTCTTGCTGCTAAAAGTGCAGCCTCATTCAAAAGATTTTCAAGGTCAGCACCAGTAAACCCAGCTGTTATCTTTGCTATTTGAGACAAGTCAACATCTTCACCAAGAGGCTTGTTACGTGCATGGACTTTTAAAATCTCTTCTCTTGCCTTTGCGTCTGGAACATTTACAACAATCTGCCTGTCAAATCTGCCAGGTCGCAAAAGTGCAGGGTCCAATATGTCAGGTCTGTTTGTTGCCGCCATTACAATTATTCCTTCATTTGTTCCAAACCCGTCCATCTCAACAAGAAGTTGGTTTAAAGTCTGTTCTCTTTCGTCATGACCTCCGCCAAGCCCTGCTCCCCTGTGACGGCCAACTGCGTCTATCTCGTCTATGAACACAACACATGGAGCATTTCTCTTTGCTTGGTCAAAAAGGTCTCTCACTCTTGCTGCACCAACACCAACAAACATCTCAACAAAGTCAGAACCCGATATGCTGAAAAATGGAACTCCTGCCTCGCCTGCAACTGCTTTTGCTAAAAGGGTTTTACCTGTTCCAGGCGGTCCGACAAGCAAAATCCCTTTTGGAATTCTCGCACCAAGTTCGATATACTTTCTTGGATTTTTGAGAAAATCAATAACCTCTTTGAGTTCTTCTTTTTCTTCATCTGCACCTGCAACGTCTGCAAATGTGACTTTCTTTTTAAGGTCCTGAATTGTCTTTGCACGCGATTTTGTAAACGACATTATCTTGCTGCCGCCACCTTGGGTCTGCTGCAGCATGAATATCCATACAAAAATCATCAAGCCAGCAAAGATTAGCATTGGCAAAAAGGTCGAAAGCCACCATGGTACTTGCGGCGGTTCTTTTGTCACTATTTGAATCTTCTTTGCCTGAATGGCTGGCTGTATCTGGTCCAAAAACTTGTCTGGAGACGGTACAAACACATTGTCAAACTTGGTGCCGTCTGCATACTGTCCAGACACATTGTTATAGCTCAAAACAATCCTTGTCACCTTGCCATCGTTTATATCGTTTATGAGTTCTGAATAAATTACCTCTCTTCTTTCGCTCAAATTTGAAAAGAGCTGATTGTACGAAAGCCCTCCACTTAAAATATCTACAAGTAACAAAATTACAAGGGCTATCAGAATATAAATTGTTGCAGTTTTAAATAGGTTCCTCAATTGTAAATAGGCACTCCCTTCAAGTATTCTAAAATTAAATTTTATTCTATTCCAAAACGCCTATATAAGGCAGGTTCCTGTAAAGTCCTGCATAATCAAGCCCATAACCAATTACAAACTTATCTGGTATCTCAAACCCCTTGTAATGTATCTCCACATCCACTTTTCGTCTGCTGGGTTTGTCAAGCATGGTACAAATTTTAAGAGTTCTCGGTTTTCTTCCTCTCAAATACTCGGTTATATACCTTAAAGTCAGACCTGTGTCAACAATGTCCTCAACAAGCAAAACATCCTTGCCTTCTATGCTTGTGTCAAGGTCTTTTAGAATTCTTACAATTCCTGATGAAGATGTTGAGTTTCCATAACTTGACACTGCCATAAACTCTATCTTAACAGGAATTGTTATCTGTCTTAAGAGGTCTGCCATGAAAATTACCCCACCTTTTAAAATACATACCATTAAAAAATCGTCACTATCTTTATAATCTTCAGAAATTTTTTGTCCAAGCTCTTTTACTTTTTGTTTTATCTGCTCCTCAGTGATTAAAATCTCTTTTACTTTGAGCGATATGTCTTTCACTGTCACTCTTCTCCTTTCACTTTTGCAAATTGTATTTCTAAGAAAATATTTGTATCTGGTTTGATTTTATACTTATGGTTTATAGTAACTATATTTGAATAAATATCAAATATTACAATCACTTCACTGCCTTTTGCAAGAAGTAAAATGGAACTTCGTCTTCGTTTGGGAATTTTTTTGTCAATGAACCATTCTTTTAATTTTTTCTTACCCGTTTTGAAATAGATAAAATCACCATCTCTTCTCGTTCGAAGATAAAGCTTTTCCTGCGTAATATGCTGTGCATCAATGTATATATTCTTTGGGTTTTCTATCCTGTAAGTAGGCTTAACATTGAACTTAAAACTTTTATAAAATACATGGTTTTCTTTGTCTAAAGATATTTCAAAACAAAAAGAACTCTCTTCCGATTTTCTATAAAATACCAGCTCGTCATTTTGTCTTTCAACAACTAATTCATTGTATACCTTTTTCTTACCTGATGAAAGAGAAGCAAGCTCTTCAATCTCTTTTAAGATATCATACGAAATTGGAGCGTTAAAATATTCAAGTATCATTTTTATAATTCTTCTTCGCAAAAAGACTGGAAGATTTTTTGTCTTTTCAATATTTAAAACATAGTAAATATCCTCTTTTTGAACACATTCCTCAAAAGACTTTTGAGCAAGCTCTTCTATCTGGTCACTCTCTTCTCTTATTATTTCGACTGTGCGAAAAATGGTATTTAACACACTTTCCCCAAATTTTTCTTTTATTAGTGGTAAAATCTCGTTTCTCACTATGTTTCTTTTATATTTAAGACTGAAGTTTGTCTTATCGACAACAAATGGGATGTTGTTAACTCTTGCAAACTCCTCAATCTCTTCTCTTGAAATATTTATAAGAGGTCTTGCAATAATATCACGCACAGGCGGCACAGATGCAAGACCTTCCAAGCCACTTCCTCTGAACAGGTTCAAAAAGAAGGTTTCAACCACATCGTTTTTGTTGTGCCCCAGAAGTATTCTGTCAATGTTCAGCTCTTCTGCTACTTCATAAAAAAAACTATATCTTGCGCTTCTTCCTGCTTCCTCTTCAGAAAGTCCTTTTTCTTTTTTTAGTTTTGCAACATCAACTTTTCGTGTAATACATTTAATATTATACCTCTTGCACATCTCAATTACAAATTTCTCATCATCATCTGCCTCTGGTCTTAGCATATGATTAAGGTGCGCAACTGTTATGTCTAAGCTGTACTCATCTTTTAGCCTGCAGATGCAATCAAGCAGTACCATTGAGTCAACGCCGCCAGAACATCCTATTAGTACCTTAAAACCTTTTTTTAGCATTCCATATTTCTCTATGTTACTCTTTACCTTCTCCAAAAAATCCACTTTAAATTCACACCTCAAGGTTAAAAGCTAAAAACTATTATATCGATACGCTTTTTAGAACATCTTCAAACTTCTTTATCTTTGCTTCCTTTTTCCACTTCTCAAGTAAGCTCTGATAATACTCTTCTTTCTTCTGGCTCTCAATTGTTGATTTTATCTCATCTTTCACATCGCTGAGCAGAAGCTGTTTTCTATCTGTCACCTTTATAATATGAAACCCATCATTTGTTTGAACAATATTGCTTATCTCTCCAATCCCAAGCGAAAATACGGCATTACCAAATTCATTTCCATAATATTGAATAATTATATTTTTCCTCAAATATCCCATATCGCCACCTTTTTGTTTTGTTGTCTCATCTTCAGAATACTTTTGTGCGAGCTTTTCAAAGTTCTGCCCGTCTTTTATCATCTGCAAAATCTCTTCAGCCTTCTTCTTTTTTGTAGCTTCCTCTTTTGAGTCATTTACCTTAAACAAAATATGGCTTGCTTTTACCTCAACAAAGTCTGATTTATGTGAATTATAATAGCTTTCTATCTCAGCATCTGACGCCTTTTGGTTTTTAGTTACCTCATCATACAGCTTTGAAACAATCTGGGATTTTATAACCTGGTCCTTATATTCATTCTCGGTTGCACCAATTGTCTGAAGATACTGCTTGAACTCAGTACCCGATTGAGAGTTTGATTTGTACTGCTCAATTTGCTGGTCTATTGCTTTCTTTTCTGCTGAAGACAAAGTAATGTTTCTCTTTCTTGCCTGCTGAAGTTCAATCTGTCTCATTATAAGACCATCCAAAACATTTTCTTTTATCTGCTGCTCATATGTCTTGTCTCCAACTTTTTGGGATAAAAATGCTTTGTCAAGTCCATAGTAATTTATCTGAGACCTATAGTTGATGGCAAACTCCTTTTTTGTTATTTTCTCGCCATTTACTATGGCAACTGCCCTGTTTTCATCTACATACCTTACTATCTCAGGTGTTACAGCAATGAGAATTATCAGAAGCACAACTGCTGCAATAGAAAAAAGCACAATTTTAGTTCTTTTATCCATACATCCCTTCTCCTTTGTTAAAAGTATTTTGATAATATTAATATTATAAATCAATAAACGACTAATTTAAAGCACCCCAATTGTAAAAACTTTTTTAACTTTCTTGTAAATCTTCTAAAATAGCTATCAGGGTATCAAGCCAGTTATTCTCTATAAAGAGCTGTAAGCAGTCGTCCTTGTTTTGCGAACATGAAAGTCCTTGCTGCAAAAACTTGTTCATTGCTTTTAAAAGCATTTCACTGTTAAAAAATTGAAGTTTAAAAAGACATTCTTGAAGCTGTAAAATGCTTATTATCCCTGCCTTTTTACACAAACATTTCAAGTATGCAACCTTTATTAAATTGTCAACCTCTTTGGGCACATCCCCAAACCTGTCTATCAGCTCATCATAAATATCGTTTACATCATCTTTTGACTCGATTGACGAAATCTTTTTGTACATATTAATTCTCTCTTTTTCATCGTCAATGTAACTGCTGCTAATAAACGCGCTTACCTTTACATCTATCTGAGGTTCAATCTCCGGCTGTATATTTTCGCCTTTAAGCCTCCTTATCTCTTCCGAAAGAAGTCTTATATACATATCATACCCAACACTGTTTATATGACCGTGCTGAAGCTTTCCAAGCACAGACCCCGCACCTCTTATCTCAAGGTCCCTCATGGCAATTTTAAAACCCGACCCAAGTTCTGTAAACTCCTTTATTGCAGCAAGTCTCTTCTGTGCCTGTTCGGACAGCACCTTGTCTTTTCTAAATGTAAAATATGCATATGCCAGCCTGTTAGACCGACCCACTCTTCCTCTTAGCTGATAAAGCTGGGCAAGACCAAGTCTGTCGCTGTCTTCGACAATAAGTGTATTGACGTTTGGCATGTCAACCCCAGACTCTATGATTGTTGTGCACACAAGCACATCGTACCTGCCTTCAATAAAATCAAGTAACACTCTCTCCAACTCTTCTTCGGGCATTTGCCCGTGAGCGCATGCAACTTTTATACTGTCGCCCACAAGGTTTTGAAGTTTGGCAGCCACCTCTTGTATATCTTTTATCCTATTGTAAAGATAAAATACCTGACCTCCTCTTGAAATTTCTCTTAAAATAGCTTCTTTTATTATCCTTTCATTGTACTCAAGCACAAATGTCTGTACAGGATACCTATCTTCAGGCGGGTCTTCAATCACGCTCAAATCCCTGATTCCTAAAAGTGCCATGTTAAGTGTCCTTGGTATAGGTGTTGCGGTGAGGGTCAGAACATCAACATTTGTTTTTAGCTTTTTTATCTTCTCTTTTGCTTCCACGCCAAACTTGTGTTCTTCATCAATAATCAAAAGACCAAGGTCTTTGAACTTAACATCGCTCGAAAGTAGCCTGTGCGTACCAATCACAATGTCAATTGTACCTTCTTTTAAACCTTTTATTATCTTCTTTTGTTGTGTCTCATTTTTTAAACGTGAGAGAACCTCAATTGTTACTGGAAAATCTTTCATTCGTGCAGAAAATGTCATGTAATGCTGCTGTGCAAGAATTGTTGTGGGAACAAGTACTGCCACCTGTTTTGAATCCATCACAGCTTTGAATGCTGCTCTCATTGCAACCTCAGTTTTGCCATAACCAACATCGCCGCAAAGTATCCTGTCCATCGGTTTTTCACTTTCCATATCCCTTTTTATCTCTTCAATTGCCTGAAGCTGTCCTTCTGTCTCTGTATACGGAAACTTTTCTTCAAACTCTTTCTGCCAAAGCGTATCTTTTGAAAATTTAAAACCTTTGTGAAGCTGTCTTTTTGCATAAAGCTCAACCAGGTCTTTTGCTACAATCTCAAGAGATTTTCTTACCTTTTGTTTTTGCTTTTGCCACTCTTGTGACCCAAGCTTAGATAGTTTTGGCTGTACATCGTCTGTTCCAATATACTTTTCAATCACATCCAAGTTTGTGGTTGGAACATATAGATAAGAAGAGTTAGCATATTCAAGTTTTACATATTCTTTTGTTGTACTCTCAACTGTAATCTTTTCAAATCCCAAGAATTTGCCAATACCATGTGTTCTGTGAACGACAAAATCACCTGGTTTTAAATCCTCAATTGTATAAAAAGCATCCTTTTTAGATTTTGCCCTCTTTTTTGCTTCTGTTTCCTTTTTCTTTTCAAGATGGAAAAATGAAAGGCAAACCCATTTGATATCATGTATCTCAATGCCCTTTTCGGCAGACTTGGCTATTAGATATACTCCTGGTTTTTCTATTTCTGGCTCATCAAGCTCAAAAAACTGTATATTTTCTTTTAAAAGTGCCTCTTCTAAATCTTCAAGGGATGTTCGACTTCCTGTAAAGATGTTTATGGTATAGTCTTTTGACATATAATACTTCAAATCATCAATTAAAACCTCTTTCTGAGCATTGTAGGTGGGAAGTTCTCGAAAGAAGTTGAAAGATATAATCTCTCTCAGTTCAATCTCTTTAATAGAAGATGCAAATGTTTGAAGAATTATGGTGCTTGAGAACTTTTGCAAAATCTCATTGACAGTATAATAACAGTCTGCCATCTTCGGAAGCACAAACCCTTTTTCTAAAAGGTCTGAAAACATCTCTTGCATCTCTTGTTCAAAAGCTTTCAAGCTGTTGTAGACTTGATTATACTCGTCAACAAAAATAAGGCATTCACTAAAAATATCAATAACTGATAAAAATTGCTGATAGTAATATGGATACAGCCTTTCAACATCCAGCCGAATTCCTTCTACCACTTCTTTGAAAGTCTCTTCTAAATTCTTTCTGCTCTCTTCTTTCAGCTTAGATTTCATTTTTTTATAGTCATCTTTTATATGTTTTAAGCCCTCTGAAAAGTCTTCTTGCAAATCCCACTCAATTGCCTTGTAAATTTTAATACTATCTATTTTTTCAAAAGATTTTTGGGTTTCAACATCAAAAAGTCTAATTGTATCTATGGTATCTCCAAAAAACTCAATCCTCACAGGATATGTGCTTGCCACAGGATATATATCAACTATGCCACCTTTTTGAGAAAACTGTCCTTTCTTTTCCACAGTTTTTACTCTTTCATACCCGAATGTTAAAAGCTTTTCTATAAGGGTTTCAAGCTGAATGTCAAGACCTTCTGTGAGAAGAATGCAATCAAACTTCAAATCTGTGTACTTTTCAAAAAGGTTCTGGGCAGTTAATATGAGAACATCAAAACCATCCTCAAAAATCTTTACAAACTGCTCTATCCTGGTAATTTCAGAATCCCTGCTCTTTGCAAAAGATGCAACATATGGATTTTCTCTTTCCTGCAGGCTCACTACACTACTAAAAAGGTTTTTAAACCTTCTTTCCCACTCAAGTTTTGCTCTTTGAGTTGTTATAAACAACGCCTTTTTGTTAAATTTTTCACATAAAGACTTGACCACAAGTGCCTTCCCCATCTCACCAACGCCTGTGACAACAACAGGAAGGCTTTTTTTGGCAACAATCTCTTCAAGAGTTTTAAAGCCATCAAGCCTTTCTAAAACCTTTAACAAAGCCTACACCACCACATCCCCGTTTATATAGTTCATTGCTCTGTCTATGTCACTTTCAAGCAAGATTTTTATCCCGTTTGCTGCTTTTTCAATTGCTTTGAATATCTTTTCTTTTTCACCGTCTTCAAACTCAGATAAAACATATTTTACCATATCATACTTTGGAACACCAATACCTATTCTGATTCTGGGAAACTCTTCTGTCCCCAGGCGCTGTATTATTGATTTTACGCCATTGTGCCCTCCATCAGACCCTTTTTTTCTCATCTTCACAACTCCAACATCAAATGCTATGTCGTCGTAAATCACAATGAGCTTTTCAGGTTTTATTTTATAAAAGTTCACAGCTTCTATGATACTATCACCACTTGCGTTCATATACGTCATTGGTTTTAAAAGCAAAACTTTTTTACCGGAATATTCAAAGCTGCCAACCAAACCTTTGAACTTTATTTTGTCAACTTTGGTGTTAAAAAACTGTGCTAAATAGTCAATCGCTAAAAAACCTGCATTGTGTCTTGTAAATGTGTATCTCTCACCAGGATTACCAAGCCCTGCAATGATATAGTCCAACTTTTTCTCACTCCTTTTTTATTTACAAAAACAGGCTGCCTTTTAAACCATGTCAAAAGACAGCCTTTATTTATCTTCTTTGAAAGCAATTTTTATCTGTTCCCTTTTGTGCTTATATATTCATCAAAAAGGGTAGAAATAGCCACATCCTCGTATATTCTTGTTATTGCTTCAGCAAAAAGGCTTGCAACAGACAACACCTTTATCTTATCTATCCTCTTTTCAGGCGGAAGAGGAATTGTATTTAGAACAACAAGCTCTTTTATTGGTGACTCTTTTATCCTCTCAACAGCAGGTCCGGATAAAACCGGGTGCGTACAGCACGCGTAAACTTCTTTTGCACCATAATCCATAAGAGCCTGAGCTGCAGCAACAATTGTACCTGCCGTATCTATCATGTCATCAACCATCAAACATGTCTTGTCTTTCACATCACCAATTATGTTCATAATCTCGGCAACATTTGCTTTGGGTCTTCTCTTGTCAACTATGGCAAGCGGCAGGTCAAGCTTTGTTGCAAAGTTACGTGCACGTGTCACACTTCCAAGGTCTGGCGATACAACAACAGCATTCTCTAAGTTTACATTTTCCATAAAATATTTTGCTAAAATTGGAACACCAATTAGATGGTCAAGTGGTATGTCAAAAAACCCTTGAATCTGAGGTGCATGAAGGTCCATTGTCAGGACTCTGTCTGCCCCTGCAGATGTTATCAAATTTGCAACAAGCTTTGCTGTGATTGGGTCGCGAGCCCGTGCTTTTCTGTCCTGTCTTGCATATCCATAGTATGGTATCACAGCTGTAATTCTTCCTGCCGAGGCTCTTTTGAAAGCGTCAATCATGATTAAAAGTTCCATCAGATTTTCATTTACAGGATGACAGGTAGACTGGACCACAAAAACATCTGCACCGCGCACAGTTTCGTTTATTCTAACTGATATCTCACCGTCTGAAAACCTGCCAATCTCTGCATCACCAAGTTTTTTACCAAGGTGACTGGCTATCTCTTCTGCAAGCTCCTTGTTTGAATTACCGGTAAATATTTTTATCTCTTTACCATGTGTTATCACTTTTTTTACCCCCAGCACAAAAGTTAATTTTTCTACCCTTTTCCCACGCAAACTATATTATAACACAAAATATTCAATAAATTTATCTTAAAATGTCTACAAAATCTATTCATTTTATTATTTATTATTGTGGTTTTCATACATCTTCTTGCGCTTTAAAACCCAGCCTTCTTTTATAGTCTGCCTTTCACGGGCAATCGCAAGAGCATCTGCAGGAACATCATCTGTGATTGTAGAACCTGCCGCAATGTATGCATTCTTCCCTATCTTAACTGGCGCTACAAGGTTCGAGTTGCAGCCAATAAACGCGTTGTCTTCAACCACTGTTCTGTGCTTTTTATACCCATCATAGTTTACAAATATAGTACCACACCCCAAATTCACATTTTCACCAATGTCAGCATCTCCAATGTATGTAAGATGAGCTGACTTTGTATTTCTGCCCACCTTTGAGTTTTTCACTTCAACAAAGTTGCCAATCTTAACACCTTCTTCTAAGATGCTGTTTGGTCGCAAGTGTGCATAAGGTCCAACCTTTACATTGTCTTTTATCTCTGAATCCTCAATCACCGAAAACCATACATGGCACTTGTTACCTATTTTTGAATTTACAATGTATGAGTTTGGACCAATTACGCACTCTTCCCCTATTGTAGTGTTGCCAAGTATGAATGTGCCGGGATATATCACTGTGTCTTTGCCTATCTGCACATCTGGATGAATGTAGACAGAATACATATCTATCATTTGAACACCTTCTGCAAGGTGCTTTTTATTTATTCTTATTTTAAGCTCCTGCTCAGCCAAAAATAATTCATACCTTGAGTTAATGCCCATGACCTCAAAATTATCATCACATAGGACTTTTACTACCTTCTTACCTTCTCTATTTAGTATCTCTATACTGTCTGTAAGATAATACTCTTGCTGGCTGTTGTTATTGTCTATCTTTGTTAAAACACTTGCAAGCGCATTTCTTTCAAAACAATAAAATCCTGGATTTATTTCTTTTATTCGCCTTTGCTCATCTGTTGCATCTTTTTCCTCGACAATCTTTAACACATTGCCATTTTCATCAGAAATTATTCTCCCATACCCATACGGATTTTCAAAGACAGCTGTTAAAAGACAGAGCGATGCTCCTTCCTCTTTTCTTTTTTCAGAAATTCTTTTTAGTGTATCAGCTTTAATAAAAGGTGCATCTGCGTAAAGCACAAACACATCTTCTGCTTCTTTTGATACCTTATCCATTGCACATATCACTGCATGTGCAGTCCCAAGCTGCTTTTCTTGATGAGCAAATTTTACATTTCTACTTTCTAATGCCTTGTAAACATCCTCTTTTTTGTTGCCTACAACAACTATTATCTGGCTATCTTCAAAGTTTTTCTCAATTTCATCAATCAGGTAAAGTATCATTGGCTTTCCCATTATCTTTTGTACAACCTTAGAATACTTTGACTTCATTCTTTTGCCTTCACCAGCAGCAAGCACAATAAACGTTTGCCTTTTCATTTCAAATCACCTTCACCATTTTCTTCAAACTTTACAACCTCTATTCCCGCTTCCCTAAATATCTGCTGGCTCATCTCATCTGGATACGAACCTTTGTATATAACCTTTTTTATCCCTGCGTTTACTATCATCTTTGCGCATATCACGCAAGGATATGTGGTTGTGTAAATTACACTTCCATCTATCACAACACCCATTTTTGCCGCCTGGATTATGGCGTTTTGTTCTGCATGAAGTCCTCTGCAAAGCTCATGTCTCTGCCCTGAAGGGACATTTAGCTTTTCTCTCAGACACCCAACCTCTTCACAGTGAGGAAGGCCTGTCGGTGCTCCATTGTACCCTGTTGCAAGAATCCTTTTGTCTTTTACAATCAAAGCTCCCACTTTTCGCCTCAAACAAGTTGACCGCTCTTTTACTATATCCACAATCTGCATAAAGTATTCGTCCCATGTAGGTCTCATCTCAAAAATCCTCCATCCAGCTTCTTTGAACTTGTGTTTGTAACTTATCCAATGCTACTTTGTACCAAACAGTCTGTCACCGGCATCACCAAGCCCGGGAACAATATAGCCATGGTCATTTAGCTTCTCATCCACTGCTGCACAATAAATCTCAACGTCAGGATGGTCTTGAGTCAACCTTTCAATCCCTTCTGGTGCTGCAATGAGGCACATGAGTTTTAAGCTCTGAGGATTGTATCTTTTTATATAGTCAAATGCAGCAGAGGCAGACCCACCTGTTGCAAGCATTGGGTCAAGCACAATTATGTCTCTTTCATGAACATCCTGTGGAAGTTTGCAGTAATACTCAACAGGCTTTAAAGTCTCAGGGTCTCTGTAAAGGCCAATATGCCCCACCTTTGCAGCAGGAATTAACTTTAAAAGTCCATCTACCATACCAAGCCCGGCGCGCAGAATAGGCACAATGGCAAGTTTTCTCCCAGAGATTACTTTGCACTTTGCAACTCCAACAGGTGTTTCAATTTCAACCTCTTTTAAAGGCAGATTTCTTGTAACCTCATACGCCATGAGCATTGCTATCTCTTCAACAAGCTCCCTGAACTCTTTGACACCGGTGTTTTTGTCACGAATTAAGGTCAGCTTGTGCTGAATCAAAGGATGGTCAAATACGTATACATTTTTCTTGTACTCTACCATACTCTTTACTCCTTTCTAAAAATTTGTGAGGATTTTTTCTATTTCTGCTCATCCTCTATAAGATGTATCTTATCAACTCTTCTCTGATGCCTTCCACCTTCAAAGTTTGATGCCAAAAATGCATCTACAATCTCACATGCAAGCCCTTCACCGATAACCCTTGCACCCATCGCAAGGATGTTTGCGTTGTTGTGAGCTCGTGCAGCCTTGGCAGAAAATGTGTCATGGCAAAGAGCAGCTCTAATTCCTTTTACCTTATTTGCAGCAATAGAGATTCCAATGCCTGTCCCGCAAATGAGTATACCAAATGTAAACTCTCCGTTTTTTACTGCCAGCGCCACATCCTTTGCAATGTCCGGGTAGTCGCAAGACTCTTGAGAGTACGTCCCAAAGTCCTTGTACTCAAGCCCCTTTTTCTCAAGATGTTTCTTGACCGCCTCTTTCAAAGGAAATCCTGCATGGTCAGAACCTATTGCAATCTTCACTTCTAAATTCTCCCCTTTCAAAAAATTCTTTATAGTAAAGAGCAAAGTGATGGACTGTACCTGTTTGCAATTTCAAGAGAAAAATTATAACTTTCAAATACACCGTGCTGCTTTAAAATTGAACTTACTGTCAAAAGCGCAACATCCGGGTGATTATTCTCCTCACTCAGATGTCCTAAATAAATCCTTTTTGTACGAGCAAGATTCAATTTCAATATCATCTTGGCTGCCTGCTCATTTGAAAGATGACCTTTGTCACCTTTTATTCTCTGTTTAAGGTGATATGGGTAAGGCCCAAACATCAGCATCTCAACATCGTGGTTTGACTCAAGCAAAATAATATCTGAAAAATCTATCATTGCTGCAACACTGTCACTTACATGTCCAACGTCTGTGCAAATTGAAACTTTTTTGTCTTTGACATAAAAGCAAAACCCCATCGGGTCAGATGCATCGTGAGGTATTGAAAATGTATCAATTCCAATGCTTCCTACCGAAAAGCTTGTCCCTGTATCAATTAATTTGACATAGCTTTCGTCAACTTTGCCAAGAGAGTTTTTTATACTTTCCCATGTTTTGTAATTTGTTATAATGGGAACATTGAGCTTTCTAAAGTAAACGCCCGCACATTTAACATGGTCGTAGTGGTCATGAGAAAGTAAAATTGCATCAATCTTTTTGTTAAACCCAATTTTTTCAAGCGCCTGTGCAAGTTTTTTAAAGCTTACACCAGCATCAACTATAATTGATGTATCTTTGTACGAAATTAAAATGCTATTTCCACTGCTCCCACTGTACAGCGGACAGAAAAGCATTTCATCTGACATTATTATCTTTCCCCTTTTGTCTTATCTTCTTGAAACCTTTGCACCAAGTTTTGAAAGCTTTGAATCTATGTTTTCATAACCTCTATCAACATTTTTGGCATTGTAAATCACAGTTTGCCCTTTGGCTGCAAGCCCTGCAACAATCAAAGCAGCACCTGCTCGAAGGTCCACAGCCACAACCTCTGCCCCCTGAAGACTTTCCACACCTTCAACAACAGCAACTCTTCCCTCAACCTTAATGTTTGCTCCCATTTTTTTGAGTTCATCAACATACTGGTACCTATTTTCCCACACACCCTCTGTCACAACGCTTGTACCGTTACAGAGACTTAACAGCACTGTCATCTGAGGCTGAAGGTCTGTAGGAAAACCTGGGTATGGCATTGTCTTTATGCTTGCGCTTCTGAGCCTCCCTCTGCAAATGACCTCAATGCTGTCCTCATAAGTTATAATCTCTGCACCCATCTCAACAAGCTTTGCTGTAAGCGACTCTAAATGTTTAGGAATCACATTTTTTACAATTACATGCCCTTTTGTTGCACATGCAGCAATCATATATGTCCCTGCTTCTATCTGGTCAGGAATGATAGCATACTTTGTTGGATAAAGCTTATCGACTCCTTCAATTCTGATAACGTCAGTACCTGCACCTTTGATTTTTGCTCCCATGCTGTTTAGAAAATTTGCAGTGTCAACAACATGCGGTTCTTTTGCTGCATTTTCTATTATTGTTGTACCTTTGGCTTTGACAGCAGCAAGCATGAGATTAATTGTTGCACCAACAGACACAACATCCAAATATATCTTTGTGCCAACAAGCCTGTCTGCATATGCCTTTATCATACCGTTTTCTATTTTTACCTCTGCGCCAAGCGCCCTAAAACCTTTTATGTGCTGGTCAATCGGTCTTGAACCAAAATTACATCCGCCTGGCATGGCAACTTCTGCTCTGCCAAACCGTGTAAGAAGTGCTCCTATAAGGTAATATGACGCTCTTATCTTCTTGACACTTTCATATGGTGCTATGTAACTGTGCAAGTTCCTCGCATCTATTTTAAGAGAATGATTGTCATATTCTATCTTTGCTCCAAGCCTTAGCAAAATGTCATCCATTGCAAACACATCTTCAATTAAAGGAAGGTTTTCTATAACGCTTTCTCCGTCAGCCATTAAAGCTGCGGGAATTACAGCAACTGCAGCATTCTTTGCACCGTTTATTACAACCTCGCCTTCTAACGGGTAGCCACCTTCTATCACAAGTTTTTCATAAGCTTCTTTCAACTCTTGCACCCTCTCTTTTCAAAAAGCTTTTATTTATTTTCCCATTCTTTTATATTATATTCTTTCTTGCGAAATCTGAAAAGAAGAATATTCTTTTCATGAAACCAATTAAGAGACCATTGTATTCAACAATCTTTTTAGTTTTTTAAAGAGATATTTGTAGACTGGGGGGTATTAGAAATGATATCATATTTAATAAATGGAGAGTATGCACTTTCCTATAAATCTTAAGAAAGGACTGATGTATGTGAAAATAGGTATTGTCCAAATGAAAATTAGCAGTGTCTTAACAAAAAATTTAAACAGAATAATTCATTTTTTGAGCCTTGCTAATGCGGAAGATGTGGATATTATATGCTTTCCTGAAATGGCTCTTACAGGTTATAACATTGAATTGTTGCAATCTCAAGAACTCAATGAAAGAGTGAATCAACTTTTGGGACAAATAATTGATAAGTGCAGAGAATATGGCATTGTTTGTATAATCGGTCATCCATATAAAGAGGAAAATAAATTATTCAACAGAGCCTCAGTCATACTACCTACAGGGAAAATTCTGCATTACGACAAACAATATCCAACAGAACTTGAAAAAAGGATTTTCTCCTCTGGAAACGACATCCTTGTTTTTGAACACGACCAAAAAAGGTTTGGTGTGGTAATCTGCAGAGATCAAAACTATTATGAAATATTCAAAAAATATAAAGATAACGACTGTGATGGTGTATTTATCTTAGCTGCTCACTTTTACAACCCAAAAGAAGCAAGATGGAAGATTGATAAAAACAGAGCAATACCAATTGCAAGGGCTGTAGAAAATCAATACTACGTATTTCTGGCAAATGCAGTAGGGCCACATTTGAAGATGATAAGTTTAGGACACAGCCTCATTGTTGATGGTGATGGATGCGTTGTATGTGAAGCCGATGAAGCAAGTGAGTGTTTACTGAGTATAGAATTATAAACCACAATTTCATACTAATCTATAACCAACGCCGGGTTCTGTAATCAAATGTCGAGGTCTTGATGGATCAATTTCTATTTTTTTCCGAATTTGACCTATATATATCCGCAAATAATGAACTTCATTTTCATACATAGGCCCCCATACTTCTTTTAATAATTGTTTGTGAGTTACAACCTTTCCTGTATTTAGTGCTAAAATTTTCAATATTTCAAATTCAGTTGGAGTAAGTTTTACTTCTTTCCCTTCTACCGTCACCTTTCTGCTTGCTAAATCAATTTTCAAATCGTCAAGTTCCACAGAAATTTGGGGAGAAACCAATGTCCTATGTCTCAATGCAGTCCTTATGCGTGCAAGCAGTTCTCCCATTCCAAAAGGTTTAGTAACATAGTCATCAGCTCCTGAGTCTAAAGCCATAATTTTATCATTCTCTCTTTCTCTTACTGATAAAACAATTATAGGAGTTGAACTCCATTCTCTTATTTTTTTAATTATCTCTATTCCATCTATATCAGGTAATCCTAAATCTAAAATAATTATGTCAGGTTTAAAATTCAAGGCATACTTTATTCCTTCTTCACCATTAGCAGCTTCTTTTACTTCATATCCATATCCGCTTAACGCCACTTTTAGAAGATTTCGTATTTGGACCTCGTCATCAATGACCAATACCTTTACGTTTTTATCGCTCACGCGCATCACCTCTTTTTTGCTGGTGGTATTTCTCCCACTTCTACATCAGGAAGAGGAAGAGTAAATGCTATTGTTAGTCCTTCCGAATGATTGTATGCCCAGATTCTACCTTTATGTGCTTCAACTATTTCTTTACAAATGGTTAAGCCCAAGCCTGTACCTGTAATATCCGAAGAAGAAGGTACCCTATAAAATTTGTCAAAAATCCTTTCCAAATCTTCTTCAGAAAGTTTGGGACCCTTGTTACTGATTGAAATTTCTATCCATTTGCTCATTAATTTAACTGTTAAAATTATTTCACTATCCGGCTGAGAATACTTTGTTGCATTATCTAATAGATTTACAAATACTTGCTCTAACAAAATAAAATCGCCTTTCAACAATGGTAAATCAGGGGGTATATTCAAAATTAATGTCCTAGATTTTAAAGCATCTCCCAACCTTCTAATTGCTACGCCTATAACGTCTTGTATATCAATCCATTCCTCTTTTAGTTTTAATTCTCCACTTTCCAGGCGGGCTGCATTCAACAGGTTAGTTATAAATCTATTCATTCTTATAGCTTCCTGCTTAATAGTTCTTAACAATTCACGCTGGTGCGCTAAATCGAAACCTTTTTCATTATCTAGCAATGTAGTTACTGCTCCAATAATAGAGGATAGAGGAGTTCGCAAATCATGTGAAATAGAATTAAAAATAGCTGAACGGAGTTTTTCAGATTCAGCCAAAAATTTAGCCTCTTGAGCTTGTTTGTGGAGTTTTGCTCTGCTGATTGCCAATGCAACCAGCCCCGCAAAAGTTTCTGCCAATTGTAATTTTTCTTTCTCTATTTTATCAGCCGAGTAAATCCCCATTACTCCTTCGGTTCTCTCCCCTACCTGGAGAGGCAAATAGAATCCTTTTGCATTATTTAAAGTGTTTGTACACTTTCCTGCTTTTTCACCTTTCTTAAATACCCATGCAGCAATCCCTTTCTCACTCTCATCCCACAAATTTTCATCCCAGTTTCTTGAATTTGCTCTAATTTGTAAAACTCCTCTTTCATTTGGTAATATTAAGGCAACAGGGCTTTGAAGAATTTCATACATCTTCTCTACAATTCTACTTAAAATCTCATCAAAATCAGCCAATGCTGCAATATCACGGCTCAGAGAATAGAGAGCTTCTAAATTATCTCCCCTTTCCCGCCATTTCTTCATTTCTATTTTTATTCGCTGAGATAAGTTGCCTGTAAAAAAAGCTACTAACAAGAAGATTATGAAAGTTATAATATACCTCAAATCAGTAACCGAAAAACTACCTGTGGGCGGAATAAAGAGAATATCAAACAAAATAATGCTTGTAACAGCTGCTACCATACCTGGCAATATTCCACCGCGTATAGAACTGATTAAAATAGGTATTAAAAATGACATTCCTATGTTTAATATACCAAGATTCTTCCTGAATAAGTAAGCAATGGTAGTTACTAACCCTTCTAATATTAATGATTCAATATAATGGACATATGTTGAAATATTTGTTCTGAAATATAATATACTTTTTTTATCTGTATTGTATTTATCAGGAATAACATGTATAATAATCCCTTCACTCTTCTTTATCACTTTGTTAACTACTGAGCCATGAAATAATTCATAGATTTTTGAACGCAGGGGTTTACCAATTATCAGATGGGTAACATTTTTCTTTTTTGCTAATTTTATTACTTCCTCTGCGATATCCTCCCCAGAAAGAGTTATAACCTCTGCGCCCAATTCACGAGCTAATTCAAGATTTCTATTTAACTGAGTTTTTTCCTCATTCCCACCAAATAATCGCTCAGGAGTTTCAACATAAACAGCTATCCAGTCTGTTCCAATCCCTTCCGCCAATCGTTTAGCCATTCTTATCAGGCGAGCAGAAAAAGGACTTGAACTTACACATACCATTACCCTATCAGAAACCTGCCATGGTCCTTCTATTTTGTGAACCCTCATATAACTTTCTAACTGAAAATCAACTCTTTTTGCAGCATAGCGCATAGCCAACTGTCTCAAAGCATTTATATTACCAGGTCTAAAAAAGTGTTTTAATGCTTCTTCGGCCTTTTCAGGTACATATACCTTTCCTTCCTTGAATCTCAATATCAATTCTTCAGGCGGTACATCTACTAATTGAATTTCTGCCATCTCTAACAATCTATCAGGAACTGTTTCTCTAACCTGCACCCCTGTAATTTGAGCAACTATATCATTTAAGCTCTCCACATGCTGAATATTCAATGTTGTATAAACATCAATTCCTTCATTTATTATTTCTTCTACATCCTGGTATCTCTTTGCATGACGACTCCCTGGTACGTTTGTATGTGCCAGTTCATCTACTAATACCAAAGCAGGTCTTCTGGCTATGATAGCATCTACGTTCATCTCCAAAAATTCTTTCCCTTTATACACAATACGAAGTGGTGGTATAATTGGCAATCCTTTTAAGAGTTCTTCTGTTTCTTTTCTGCCATGAGTTTCTACCCATCCAACTACTACATCTATACCTTCTTTTAGCCGTTCTTGGGCAGCTTCTAACATTGCGTATGTTTTCCCAACGCCTGCCGCTGCACCTAAAAAAACAGTAAGCTTGCCCTTTCTTTGCTGTTGAACTTCTCTCAACAATATCTCCGGATCTGGTCGAAAATCGTCACTTCTGCTCTGCATCAACTATTCACCTTTCCCTGCCTGTAAATGGTCTAAGGCTAAATTGAGTTCCAAAACATTAACTCTACGAGCACCAAGAAAGCCCAATTGCCTTTCTTTAGTATACTTCTCTACCAACTTCACCAATGTTTCTTCCGAAATCCCTCGCAAACGAGCTATCCTGGGAACTTGCAATAATGCTGCCTCAGGTGTAATATCCGGGTCTAAGCCGCTTGCCGATGCAGTAACAATATCTGCAGGTATATATTGGTTAGCGGATAGTTGATTTTCCAATCTAAACTGTTGAGCTCTTTTTTTGACAAGCTCAATAAGTTTTTTATTGGTAGGTCCTAAATTGGATCCTCCAGATGAAGTTGCGTCATATCCCATCCCTGCCATTGAAGGTCTCCCATGAAAATAACGAGGATCATCGAACTGCTGACCTATAAGTTTTGAACCTACTACTCTTCCTTCTTTGTAAATCAATGAACCTGATGCTTGATAAGGAAAAAGAAATTTTGCTATAGCCGTAATAATCAGCGGATAAATAAAACCCAACAATAGTGTCATCATTATTAGCATTAAAACAGAATTCAACAGACCTTTTTTTAGCACCTTTCACTACCTCCTACTTATTTCATACCAAGCAGTGTAGTTAATATAAAATCTATAATCTTAATGCCTAAAAAAGGAGTCAGCAAGCCTCCTACTCCATAAATAAGCAAGTTTCGTCTCAGTATCTGATTAGGATTTTGAGGTTTGTATTTTACACCTCTTAAAGCCAAAGGAATTAAAAAGACAATTATTAAAGCGTTAAAAATTACTGCCGACAGAATTGCACTATTCGGACTACCCAATTTCATAATGTTCAGAACCTGTAATTCGGGATAAGATTTTGCAAACAAAGCTGGAATAATGGCAAAATATTTTGCAACATCATTTGCAATACTGAATGTAGTTAGGGCTCCTCTTGTTATAAGCAACTGCTTTCCAATTTCTATAATCTCTAATAATTTAGTTGGGTTACTATCCAAATCTATCATATTACCCGCTTCTTTTGCTGCTTGTGTACCGCTGTTCATTGCTACACCCACATCAGCTTGTGCTAAAGCAGGAGCATCATTTGTTCCATCCCCAGTCATTGCCACCATATGTCCCTGCGCTTGATATTCTCGAATAAGATTTAGCTTTGTTTCAGGTTTAGCTTCTGCTACAAAATCATCTACACCAGCTTCGGCAGCAATTGCCGCTGCAGTCAATGGATTGTCTCCAGTTATCATCACTGTTTTTATACCCATTTTCCTAAGCTGTGCAAACCTTTCTTTGATACCACCTTTTACTACATCTTTTAAATAGATAACACCTAATACCTTAGCATTTTCTGCTACTATCAAAGGCGTGCCGCCTTCCATCGCTATCTTTTCAGCAGTCAACTTTACTTCTGGAGGAATAATTCCTCCATTTTTTTGAACATAATCCTCAATTGCATCTATTGCACCTTTTCTTATTTCTCTACCTTCAATATTTACACCACTCATTCGGGTATGAGCAGAAAAAGGTACAAACGTCATTTTCAAATTTTTCAATTCTCTCTCGCGGAGATTAAACTTTTTCTTGGCCAATATAACAATACTTCTACCTTCAGGTGTCTCATCAGCTAACGACGCTAATTGTGCCGCATTAGCAAGTTCTTCCTCTGAAACTCCTGGTGCTGGAATAAAAGCAGTAGCCATTCTGTTACCTAAGGTAATAGTTCCTGTCTTGTCTAATAGCAGCACATCTACATCTCCTGCTGCCTCTACTGCTCGTCCAGATAATGCTAAAATATTATATTTTAGAAGCTTATCCATCCCTGCTATACCTATGGCACTCAAAAGTCCTCCAATTGTAGTAGGTATGAGGCATACCAACAGTGCTACTAAAACAGGAATAGGCACAATAGTGTTTGAGTAATGTGCAAAAGCTTCCAAGGTAGCTGTAGTAAGCAAAAATATTATACTTAAAGCTATCAAAAATATATTCAAAGCAATCTCATTAGGAGTCTTTTGTCTTTTTGCACCTTCTACTAAACTAATCATTTTTTCAAGGAAAGTTTCACCAGGGTTTGCAGTAATTTTTACTTTAATCCAATCAGAAAGAACTTTTGTACCACTCATAACAGAACTTCTATCACCGCCCGACTCTCTAATTACTGGTGCAGACTCACCTGTAATTGCACTCTCATCCACAGTTGCAATCCCCTCTATTACTTCTCCATCTCCAGGAATTATATCCCCTGCTTCTACTAAAACAATATCTCCCTTTCGAAGTTCTGAAGCTGGTACTCTCTCAATCCTATCATTGACCAATTTTTTTGCAATTATCTCTTTTTTGGTTTTTCGCAAACTCTCTGCTTGAGCTTTCCCACGACCTTCAGCCAAAGCTTCTGCAAAATTTGCAAAGATTACTGTTAACCATAACCAGATTCCTATTTGAAGATTTATGAATAAATTCTCTCTCTTGCCCCTCAAAAAATCGTAAAAAGTAAAAAAGGTGGTAAGCACAGCTCCTATCTCAACAATAAACATGAC
The DNA here is from genome assembly GCF_026914305.1 of Caldicellulosiruptor acetigenus. Taxonomy (NCBI): domain Bacteria; kingdom Bacillati; phylum Bacillota; order Caldicellulosiruptorales; family Caldicellulosiruptoraceae; genus Caldicellulosiruptor; species Caldicellulosiruptor acetigenus. The sequence continues at coordinate 2,063,749 of NZ_CP113866.1, forward strand.
CGGACTTTTAGCTTGAATTATCGGATTAAGTTTTATGAACGCATTTTTAACAGCTGATAAAATCAACTTTTTATCATATTTAGTTTTTCTTTTCATATCCTGTTTTTTCTCATCCGAATTATTATTTTGAAAAGAATTATTCATAGCTATTAGCCCCAGCCTCCTTTCTATTTACTCAGAAAAGCTTGTGAAGTAGCATCAAAAGATGTTCAAGAACAGGTCCTAATGCTATAGCCGGGAAAAAGGTTAACCCTCCTACAATGAGAATAACCAATCCAAGCAAAACTCCAAATATAGGTGTAGCACTCTGAAAAGTCCCTGCTGAAACAGGTATTCTTTTCTTGCTCGCCAGACTGCCAGCTATAGCAAGTGAAGGAATAATAGTCCCAAATCGTCCAATGAGCATTACAATACCAAGCAGAATATTATAGTAAGCTGTATCAGCTTTCAACCCAGCAAATGCACTCCCATTATTTCCACTTGCCGATGAAAAAGCATACAAAATTTCTGTCAATCCATGCGGTCCCGCATTCGAAATAGAACTCAGACCTTCTTTTATGCTAACTGATAAAGCACTTCCAAGTAAAATAGCTGCTGAAGGAATAATCACTGCTAAGGTAGCCATTTTTATTTCTTTAGCCTCTATTTTTTTGCCCAAATATTCCGGTGTGCGCCCTATCATAAGGCCAATAATAAAAACTGTAAAGATAGCAAATATAAGTATGCCACATAGTCCTACACCTATTCCTCCAAAAATAACTTCTCCAAGCATTATCTGTAGCAAAGCAATCATCCCTGCCAGAGGAGTTAAACTATCATGCATATTATTGACTGCACCACAGGCTACAGCAGTGGTAACAGATGTGAACAAAGCCGACCCACCAATCCCAAATCGCACTTCTTTCCCTTCCAGTGCAGCTGGTTGTGAAATTCCCAAGCTGTGAATTATTGGGTTTCCATAGTATTCACTCAAATAAATGATACTTGTATCTAATATAAACAGCACAAGCATTACATTCAGTATAATAATACCTTCTTTTTTATTCTTTATAAACCTGCCAAACGCAATAGGCATTGCTGCCGGAATAATCTGGATAGCTAACATTTCTATAAAGTTTGTAAGTGGAGAAGGATTTTCAAAAGGATGAGCTGAGTTAGCCCCAAAAAATCCTCCCCCATTTGTCCCTAAAAGTTTAATAGCTTCTTGCGATGCAACAGGTCCCATAGGTAATGTCTGGCTTTTTCCTTCTAACGTAGCTATTTTTAAATATGGCGAAAAGTTTTGTATGACTCCCTGCGAAACTAACACTATTGCCAATACAAAAGATAAAGGAAGAAGTAACCATAGGACTGTGCGAGTCATATCAACCCAGAAATTGCCTATATATGGTGTCTCTTTTCTAATAAATCCGCGAATTAAAGCTAAAGCAACTGCCATTCCTGTTGCTGCCGAAAGGAAATTTTGTACAGTTAATCCGACCATTTGAGTAAAATAACTGAGTTGTCTTTCACCCACATAGCTCTGCCAATTTGTATTAGTGACAAAACTAACAGCTGTGTTAAATGCTAAATCTGGGCGAACCGCTTTTAAATGCTGAGGATTAAAGGGCAAAATTCCTTGGATTCTTTGTAAAATATATAAAAATACTATGCCACAAATATTAAAAATAGTTAAAGAAAAAGCATATTCTTTCCATGTCATTTCTTTGGTAGGGTTAATTCTTGCAATTTTGTAGAAAAATTCTTCTATAGGATTCAAAACAGGATCTAAAAAGGTTTTTTCTCTGTTAAAGACTCTTGCAATATAATGTCCCACTGGAATAGCTAAAAGAATTAATAGTATAAGGTAAATAAGTATCTGCAGAATATCAAACCACAACCCATAAAACCTCCTTCATCTTATAATTTTTCTGCATTTAGCAAAGCATAAAATAAATAAATTAAAACTCCCACAAAAGTTATCACACCTATTAAAAGCTCCAACATTTCTTCTTTCCTCCCATAACCCAAAAATAGTGTTTTTCTCAGAATCACAAATAAAATTATAGTTACATTTTTCATTTATGGAGAGTAAAAAAAATATAAAAAAAATAAAAAAGTCATCTGTTATTTTATGCCAGATGACTTTTTATTAGATTTCAACCAAAATAACATCTTCACCAATCTTTTTTATCTTATCCCATGGAATTACATAGTCTTTTTCTTTAGAGAAGATGTTGCCCACAGAAAATGGTGCCGGGACAACTATTGCATCTACTTTTCCAGTTTTGACATCAACCTCTAAATCGCAAACCTTGCCAAGCTTTTTACCATCAGAGATGTTTATTACATCCTTTTCTCTCAAATCTGAAGACTTATACATCTTCTTTTTACCACTTTTTTAAGCGTTGTTGTCTTTTATTATTATATGCAAAAGTTTTTTTCATGTGAAAATTCCTCAGAACAGTAAGACCGCAGGTACATCTCTCATTTACCTGCGGTCTTTTAAGTAGAAGCAAACATATTTAAATCTCAGTTATGATTGGAATTATCATTGGATTTCTTCTTGTCTTTTCAAACAAGAAATTCCTTAGATTATCTTTTAAAATTACCTTTATTGCGTTAGGCTCAGTAATATCATTTTTGTTGCAAAAATAAAGAACATCCTTTATAACTCTTTTTGCCTCTTCAATTAAAGGCTCAGATTCTCTTATATATATAAAACCTCTTGTGATTATATCAGGACCTGAGATGACATCTCTTGTTGACGAATCAATTGTGAGCACAACAATGAAAAGCCCGTCCTGGGCAAGATGACGTCTGTCGCGCAAAACAACATTTCCTACATCTCCAACTCCAAGTCCGTCAACAAGAACATTGCCTGCCTGCACCATTCCAACAACCTTTGCACCGTCTTTTGTAATCTCCAAAACCTTCCCATTTTCTAATACAAATACGTTTTTTTCTCCAAGCTCCATTGCAAGCTTTGCATGGTGTATCAAGTGTTTGAACTCTCCATGCACAGGGATACTGTATTTTGGTCTTGTAAGATTGTGTATAAGCTTTATCTCTTCCTGGCAGGCATGACCTGACACATGAATATCATCAATGTCTTCATATATTACCTGCGCACCTTGCTTAAACAGGTCGTTTATCACCCTGTTTACAAACTTTTCATTTCCAGGGATGGGTGCTGCCGAGATTATAACAACATCGCCGGGTATAATCCCCACCTTCTTATGCTCGGCAGAAGCCATTCGTGAAAGTGCAGACATAGGCTCGCCCTGACTCCCTGTTGTTATCAACACAATCTTATTTGGAGGATAGTTGTCAAGCTCATCAACGTCTATTAGCATCCCATCTGGCATCTTTAAATACCCAAGTTCAAGTGCTTTGTTTACAACATTCACCATGCTTCTTCCCAAGACGCAAATCTTTCTTCCTTGCTTTTCAGCTGAGTTTATGACCTGCTGTACTCTGTGAATGTGCGAAGAAAATGTTGCAACAATAACTCTCCCTTGAGCCTGGGAAAATATCCTGTCAAATGTCGCACCAACAGTCTTTTCAGACAAAGTAAAACCTGGCCGCTCTGCGTTTGTTGAGTCACATAAAAGCGCAAGAACTCCCTGTTTGCCAAGCTCTGCAAATCTTATTAGGTCAATTGGTTCACCCTCAATTGGTGTGAAGTCCACCTTGAAATCGCCTGTGTGGACAATGGGACCAAGCGGTGTGTGTATCGCAACAGCAACAGAGTCAGCAATGGAATGTGTGGTCCTTATAAACTCAATGCGCATATTGTTAAAGCTAATTACATCCCCTGCCCTGACAGTGAACAGCTTTACAGAGTTCAAATCTATACCAAATTCTATAAGTTTTATCTCAACAAGCCCAAGTGTAAGTTTTGTTCCATAAATTGGAACATTTAAATCCCGCAGTACGTACGGTATAGCTCCAATATGGTCTTCATGACCGTGTGTGAGAATCAAAGCTCTTACTTTTTCCTTATTCTTGATAAGATATGATATGTCAGGTATTACAAGGTCAACGCCAAGCATCTCATCTTCTGGGAATGCAAGACCACAGTCAATGACAACTATCTCGTCGTTTACTTCAACAACAAGCATGTTCTTTCCAATTTCGTTAAGCCCACCAAGTGGTATGATTCTAATTCGATGCTCTTGCTTTTTCTTCATAAAGAATTCCTCCAAAAAATCAAAATAAAAAGACATTTTAAAAAAGCCCTTACGAAAATGGCTTTCGCAAGAGCTTTTTTGAAGAATTTAAAAATAAGTCATAAATAACAGCTTTTCTTTTATGCTCTTTTCGGCTTTGCCTGAAGTTTCTTCTTTCTTGTACTGAGCTCCCAGTCAAACCACAGTGCTGTTGCTATAAATATAGAAGAATAAGCACCAGATATAACACCAATCAAAAGTGGGAATGCAAATTCTTTAATTGACTGAACTCCCATTACATATAATACTATCAATACAATTACAACTGTTGTAATTGTTGAGATTGTTCTTCCTATTGTCTGGTTCATACTCAAGTTTACAAGTTCTTTGAGCTCCATTTTCCCCATTATTCTTCTATTTTCTCTTATCCTGTCAAATACTACTATAGTGTCATTTATAGAATATCCAAGGACAGTGAGTATTGCTGCAATAAAGCTTGAATTCAAAGGAATCCTAAATAATGTATAGACAGTTAGCATTATTAATAAATCATGAATAATAGCTATAATTGCAGTTGTACCAAATCTAAATTCAAATCTTATTGCTACATAAATCAACATCAAAATTGATGCAATCACAACCGCCCAAATTGCCTGAGATTTTAGCTCTGATGACACAACTGCACCTACATTCTGATAGGAAATTAAATCCTCTTTTTTAAGATTATACTTTTTAGCAATCTCACCAAAGAGCTTGTCTCTTGTCTCTTTTGAAAGCTCTGTCTTCTTTTTACCATGAACCTCATGTGCGTTTATCATTATCTTTTTACCATCTTCAACTTTTCTAACAATAGGTGTCTGAGTCCCTGTAATTTGCTTTGTCAGCTTTTCAAGCTCGGATATCTCTTGAGCTGTCGGAACCTTATGAAGGTTTATCTCCAAAACTGTACCACCTGTAAAGTCTATGTCATAGTTAAAACCCTGTACAAAATACGAAATTAAGCCAATCACCATGATTAATATTGAGAGTATATAGAAATACTTTCTTTTCCCCATGAAATCAATCTTGGTCATTTAAGCATCCACCTCCCTGGTTTTCTTACCGCCATACCATCTTATATCCTTGAATAACCCTGTATTTATAATTGAAGTAAGCAAAAATCTTGTAACAGTAATTGCTGTAAAGAATGATACCACAATACCAATTGTGAGCGTCCATGCAAAACCTTTAATAGGACCTGTTCCTAAGAACAGAAGAACAATTCCTGCTATTATCGTTGTTACGTTAGAGTCAATAACAGCATTTAGTGCCCGCCTAAAACCTGCATCCATAGCAGCCCTTAAAGTTTTTCCATTTCTGAGCTCTTCTTTTAGTCTAGCAAAAATTAGAATGTTTGCGTCAACTGCCATTGCAGCCGACAAAACAATACCTGCTATACCAGGGAGGGTCAACGTAATCTTTGCATATCCCACAATTGCTACAAGTATAACAACATATGCCACCAATGCTATATCAGCTATGAGCCCTGGCAATCTGTAAAATATAATCATGAACAGGAATACTAATATCAATCCTATTATGCAGGCTTTTAATGTGGTTTTATAAGCTTCATTCCCAAGTGAAGGTCCAATCGCTTTGCTTTCAATTACTTTTAACGCAAATGGTAAAGCACCAGCTTTTATCTGCTGAGCAAGTGTTTTAGCCTCTTCCAAATCTTTCATGCCTTCAATTACAGCTTCACCATTGTCTATCTCTGCTCTAACAACAGGATTTGAAATGAGCTTGCCATCAAGATAAATTCCAATGTTCTGACCCAAATATTTTTTTGTCCCTTCTGCAAACTTTTTTGTTCCCTCTTTGTCAAACTTTAGTGCAACAACGTATCCTGATGCTGTCTGCTGCGCATATGCATCAACAACGTTTCTACCTGAAACAATCAAATCTCCAGAAGGTCCCTTGAACTCAATCAAAGCTGTTCTTCCTATATACTGTATAGCTTCATCAGGGTCTTTGACACCTGGAATTTCTACCCTTATTCTCTTTGAGCCCTGGATTGTCGCCGTTGCATCATAAAAGTTTCTCATGTCAAGCCTTGTTCTGATAAGCTGCAATGCTGACTCCATTTCTCTTCTTGTTGGGTTCTCTTTTGCTGCCTCATATACAATGTAAACGCCGCCTTTTAAGTCAAGACCATACCTTATGACTTTTTGGACTGACGGGATGCTTGCTGTTCCAATTTCCAGCCCAAAAAACACTATGTAAAATGCAAAGGCTATTACCAAGCATCCAATCAGAAACTTTGCCAAGCTTTTATTTTGCATAACCCTTTCTCCTTTCTTTTTAGAAGGTTAGTAAAACATGTAGAAAGTTTAGTTGTTTTCACAGACAAATACTCATTCAGTAAAATTATAATCCTCTGCTTGATAAAAAGTCAACAAACAAAATTTAATAATCTTTTATCTTTTTATACTCATTGCTAAGCTCTATATACTCCTTTGCAGAAATTGCAATCTTTTCAATCTCCTCTGGCGTGAGCTCTCTTATCACTTTAGCAGGTCTGCCAAACACAAGGGTATTTGGCGGGATGACCGTGTTTTGAGTTATAAGACTTCCTGCTCCAATCAAGCTATTATCACCTATTTTGCTTCCGTTCATTATAATACTTCCCATTCCAATTAAAACATTGTTGCCTATCTCACAACCATGAAGAACAACATTGTGCCCAACTGTAACATTGTCGCCTATTATAACAGAGCAGCAGTGGTCTGTGTGTATTGTCGTAAGGTCTTGTATATTTGTATTCTTTCCAATTATAATTCTATTCTCTTCACACCTTAAAACGCAGCCAAACCACACACTTGAATTTTCTCCAATCTCAACATCGCCTATTATAACTGCATTCTCTGCCACAAAGGCAGAAGGCGCAATTTTAGGTGTCTTGCCTTTATAAGTAACTATCATTTTAGCTTTCAATCCCCTTTTCCATAAGATAAAGCTTTATGGCTATTGCATTTTCCACCCTCTTTCTTTCAAGTTCACAACCCACAATGTAAGATTTTTTAACATCACCGTTCATATTATAGTTTGCAGCAGCGCACCCGCCACTGCAGTAAAACCTCGCCCAGCACTGTGAACATTCATCTTTTTCATAAACAGTATTTTTCTTAAACTCCTCAACCAAATCAAACCTCTTTATACCTTCAAAGACGTTACCAAGTTTAAAATCTGGCTTGTCAACAAACTGGTGGCACGGGAAGATATTACCCTCAGGGTCAACTGCTACATACTCAAACCCGGCACCACATCCTGAAAGTCTTTTTGAAACACATGGACCACCTGTAAGGTCTATATTGAAATGGAAGAAGTTAAAACCTTCTCCTTTAAGTTTTGCATTTATAAACTCTTCTGCCAAAATATCATACTCTTCTTTTATCCTTTCGATGTGACTCTCACGTATTGCCCAGGGACTGCTTTTGTCCAGCACAACAGGTTCTATCGAAATCTCTTTTATCCCAAGGCTGTATAGGTGCATAACATCCTTTGAAAAATCCAAGTTCTTTGCTGTAAATGTTCCTCTCACATAATAAGTTTTCCCATTTCTTTTCTGGATAAACCTCAAAATGTTGTCTGTGATTTTGCTATAAGTGCCATTGCCATTTCTGTCAATCCTCATAAAGTCATTAACTTCTGGTCTTCCATCATGACTGAGTACAACATTTTCCATGTTCTGGTTCAGATATTTAATTATATCGTCTGAGAGGTTTGTTGCATTTGTTGTCAGTGTAAAAGATATTTTTTTGTTATACTTCTTTTCCTCTTGCCTTGCATACTCAACAATCTTTTTTACCACATCAAAATTCAAAAGTGGCTCTCCGCCAAAAAAATCAACCTCTAAGTTCTGTCTAGAACCAGAATTTTGAAGCAGAAAATCTATAGCTTTTTTGCCAACATCAAAGCTCATAAGTTTTCTTTCTTGTTTGAAACTGCCACTTGACGCAAAACAGTATCTGCACCTCAGGTCACAGTCGTGGGCAACGTGAAGACACATTGCCTTTATGACCGGATTCCTCTTTTCAATCAAATTCATATCCTTATAAGTATCCTCAGAAAACAAAACACCTTGTTCAATCAAACTTTTTACTTCAAAAACCGCCTCAGCTATCTGCTGTTTATCAAACTCAAGTGCATCTTCTACTCCATCAAAACTTCCATTTTCTTTGTAATACTTTATTACCTCATAAGCAACGCTATCAACTGTGAAAATTGAACCTGACGCCACATCTACCACAATTTTGAGTCCGAACTTCTCAAACGCATGAACCATCTTTTCCTATTTGTCTTCCTCCTGCTTTATCACATTTTAAATTAAAAAAGTTTTGCACAGGGCTGCCCTCAAAAAAATTTTTTGACAGCCCACCTACATAAAATTATTTTCTATTCTTGCAAATCTGGTTTCCAACAGTACAAGATGTCTTGCAAGCTGACTGGCAGGATGCCTGGCACTCACCACAGCCGCCAGAGACAACTGTTTTTGAAAGAGCATTTTTTACAACAACCTTTATATGCTTCATAAAAACCTCAAACCTCCTTTTTAAAAGTTAGAAATTTTAAAACTTATTCTTTTCACGCATAAAATATTCTACTGAGCGCATAAACAACATATAGTATTTTACCACAAACTATTTTACAATACAATTTTGTCAAAAGAAAAAGGGCAAGGTTTTTCCCCCGCCCTTTATTTGGCAGCATTTTTTAACCTCTGTTTTTCTTTATCTCCTCTAAAATTTCGGGAGCCTTGCCCGCACAGCCAAGAACATTTTTAAGCTTGTGTTTTACCATCTCTTTTATCGCATCTCTGCCATCTTTGAGATATTGTCTTGGGTCAAAATGGTCTGGATGTTCATATAGGTGTTTTCTGATAGCTGCGGTCATTGCAAGTCTCAAATCAGTATCAATGTTAATCTTTCGCACACCAAGCTCTGCTGCTTTTCTGAGCATATCTTCTGGTACACCTTTTGCACCTGGAATATTTCCTCCATACTTGTTGCACATCTCAACAAATTCAGGCAAAACTGTTGATGCACCATGAAGAACAATTGGAAAATCCTTTGGAAGTTTTTCAACAATCTTCTGAAGTCTCTCAAAATCAAGCCTTGGGTCGCCTTTGAATTTGTATGCCCCATGGCTTGTTCCAATTGCAACAGCTAAAGAGTCAACACCTGTTCTTTCAACAAACTCTGCCGCCTGGTCAGGGTCTGTAAAAGCTGCTTCATGCTCTGCAACCTTTACGTTATCTTCAATTCCGGCAAGCTTGCCAAGCTCTGCTTCTACAACAACACCACGTTCATGAGCATATTCAACAACCTTTTTTGTAAGAGCAATATTCTCCTCAAAAGGAAGCCTTGACCCGTCAATCATAACAGAAGTAAAACCGCCGTCAATACAAGCTTTGCAAATCTCAAAGTCCTCGCCATGGTCAAGATGAAGGGCAATTGGAAGGTCTCCTGAATCTTCAAGTGCTGCTTCAACAAGCTTGATAAGATAGATGTGCTTTGCATACTTTCTCGCACCTGCTGAAACCTGCAAAATAAGCGGTGCCTGTTCCTCCTTTGCAGCCTCAACAATTCCCTGGATAATTTCCATGTTGTTGACGTTAAATGCACCTATTGCGTACTTGCCTTCGGCCGCTTTTTTAAACATTTCTCTTGTGGTAACTAACGGCATTTTAAATTACCTCCTCAAAATTTTTGTTTTAAATCTCAATATCCTTTCCATGAAGCTTTAGAAAGCTTATAAAGCTTTCTAAGCTTTTGTTGACAATAAGCTCAGGCGGAAATTCATATTCACACACAAGTTTTTGAGTAATTTCGCATCTGCCGATGTCTGCTTTGTAGTGTGCATCTGAGCCCATGGCAATATACACACCATGTTTTTTGCACAGCTTTAAAATCTCTATGCAATTTTCCTTGCTCTTTTCACGAACATAAAACGAAGAGTTGTTTATCTCAATTGCTTTTTTATATTCCTTTGCAGCAAGTACAACCTCTTCTTTGTCAATTTCATATAGTGGATTTCCCGGATGCCCTATACAGTGTATATAAGGATTTTTAATAGCACCTATCAGTGCCCTGGTATGGTCAGAAACTGTCCCACTCGGGATACAAACATCGTGCAGGCTTGCAATCACAAAATCAAGCTTTTTTAGCGCTGCTTCCGGAATGTCGATATTGCCTTCATAGTCAACTATATTTGCCTCGCACCCTCTAAATACCATTATACCATTAATTTTTCTCGGTACAACAACCAGATTGTAAAAATATAAACTGCTACACGACCCTGGCATCTCAGGGCCGTGGTCTGTTATACATATCCCTTTTAAACCTTTTCTTTGTGCCTCAAGTACCATCTCTTCCAAGGTATTGTAAGCATGACCGCTTGCAATGGTATGACAGTGCGTCTCCACTTCCAAAAACATCTTCATCTCAGCTCTCATCTAAAATTTTTATAGAAATTCAAAATCTTAGTCTTTAATCTCTGCAAGTTTGTTCTTCAAAATATCAATCTTTTTCACAGGAGTTGGGTCATTTTGGTAAAGTGTTGCGAGATAAAGTGATACATAGTCGCCTAAGTAGATTAGAGAAAACATTCTTGCAAGTCTTGAATTTCCGATTGAGTATATATCATTTACTCCAGACACAACACCCTTTATAAGGTCTTTTGTAATATCCATTCTGATTGCATTTCTCTTGTGGTCTTCTGTGTCATGGAGCATTACAATTTCAAAAAGTCCAAGAATATGCTTTGGCGACTCAGTTCCAACTATCTCGTTGTGGTTGAGTTCTGAAAATACATTGAAATATGCTGGTGACTTTGAATTTTCACAAATCTGCCCCTTCCATCTCTCTGCAATGACCTCTGTGGTTCCACTAATTCCATATATGATTGGGAGCTTGTTCCAAAGTTTTAGTGTAAGTCTCTTTGCAAGGTTTTTCTCTTCAGGCACTTCTGGTTTATATCTTTCTCTCAGGTCACTTAGAACCTTTACTGTTTCTTCTATCTGGTCATCAACAGGTTCAATCAGCCCAAGTTTAACAAACAGCATCAAGAGTGGAATGAATGAGTATCCAAGTGCAGCTCTTGGCTGAAGTCCGCTTGGAATTGTGATTACATCAAATCCATCTTTTTCGGCAAACTCTTTTAACTTTCCGCCTGTTGTGATTGCAATGATTTTTGCTCCTTTTGCCTTTGCATCCTGGTATGCAGAAAGTGTCTCTTCGGTGTTACCTGAGTAGCTGGACGCTATGACAAGAGTTTTAGAGTCAACATAAGCTGGAAGTACATAGTCTCTGTTAACAATCACTGGAATTTTGCACTTGTCAAGGACAAATACTCTCAAAAGGTTCCCACCTATTGCTGAACCGCCAAGACCTGTAATCACAACCTTATCTATATCCTCTGCTTTTACATTCACGCTAATATTTTTGCCTATCTCGTACGCTTTTTGAATTTGCTCAGGAAGATTATACACTGCTTCAAACATACCGCTTGGGTCATTCTGTGCAATTGTCTCTAAATTATCAAGCATTTTCCCAGACTCCTTTCTTTAAAATTTTCTATTTCATAATATAACAATTTTTCAGTTTTTTCAACTTCAAAACCACACAAAAAATAGGAAAGCACCACTTCTAAAGAACTTTAAAACCTTCTTGTGGTGCTTTCCCATTCTATCTGCTTTTTATTCCTCTGGCACAACTGATGGGTCTATTAAGCTCCAGAAAGCAAATTTGGGCTGATAGTCCTTGTCAAACAAAAGTGGAAAATCACCTTTCAGCCATGAATAGTCATCTTTAAGCCCCCAGAAAGAAACACTTGTCACCACATTTTTGTATTTTTTGAAAACTTCAAAAAGGTCTTTTAATTTTCTTGCCTGCTGAATCAAAAGATATCTCTTTGTTTCTTCATCTATATCTTCGCCAAATTCTTTTGCCACACTTATATCAATTTCTGTGACATGTATCTTAATACCAGGAATGCTGCTAAAAAGTTTTATGGTTCTTTCAACCTCTTCAACGCTTGGCCAGCTCACAGAAATATGGCACTGAAGACCAACACCATGAATGGGTACTCCTTTTTCTTTTAGGTCTTTTATAAGCTTGTAAATGTATTCTCTCTTCACTGGATTTTCTGTGCTGTAGTCATTGTAAAAAAGCAAAGCGTTAGGGTCTGCCTGATGAGCGTATATGAACGCTTTTTCGATATACTCTGGACCTAATATATTGAACCAGTCGCTTCTTCTAAAACCGTCAGGCTGGTTTTCGTCGATAGCTTCATTTACAACATCCCAGGCATAAATTCTGCCTTTGTATCTTGAAACAACTGTCTGAATATATTTTTTCAACCTCTCTAAAAGTATCTTCTTGTCTTTTTCACTGTTTGTCAGCTTCTCCCCCGTCTGAGGGTTTTCGAAAAACCAGCTTGGTGTTTGCTGATGCCACACAAGAGTGTGTCCACGAATAGCTATATTATTCTTCTTGCAAAAATCCAAATACTCATCAGCAATTGAAAAGTTAAAAGTCCCTTCATACGGCTCAAGTGCTTCTGGCTTCATCTCATTTTCTGCTGTAATGCTGTTAAAATGTCTCTTTATGAATGCAACATCAACAGGATTTGTCAAAGCCTTGTAGGGTACAGCAACACCAACTTTAAAGTAGTCTTTATATTTCTCACTTAAAGAAGGCAAATCTAAATCAGGAACAGCTGAATACCACCCATCATCTGAAATTGTGAAGTTGTCAAGGTAATAGTAAGAAACATCTGAAAGAGGCTTTATGAAAATCACAAAGTCTTTTACTTTTGAATCCAAAGAAGGTGTATAGCTTGCAAATGTTTCTGTCCACTTATTCCTTGGAACAGTTACTTTTCCAAGCACAATCTCTTTCGTGTTCTTTCCATTTTCCAAAAACCTAACACCAATTGCCAAGTTTAAACTCTTTAAAATGGGCTGATATACATAAAAAGATATTGAATAGCTTTTACCCTTTTCAAATGTACCTTTCACCGGCAAAGTAACAGTTGTATTCTGCTTTTTGGCAGTCTGCTGAAGCTTTATGCTATATGTACCTTGATAAGCTTTTTCTTTTGAAACTGATAATTTACATTTTTTATCCTGAGGAATAAATCCTGCTATACTCTTGTCTTCAAAGCTTTCAAATTTTATGAGATGAGAGCTGTCGAAAACTTTGAGTGTAAAAAGGTCAATGTAAAAATTCGTGGTTGAGGTTGGTACATATATCTTTAGCCAAACTTTTTTAATTCCTTTTAGCTCAGTCAAATTTAAACTTGCATCAAGTTTTTTCCAGCTGTTTGGAATGACAACTTTTTCACACAGCAGTTTATTTTCCTTTCCGCTTTTTGTCTCAATTTCGCTACTCACAACAAAACGCTGCAGCTTGCTGGATTTGTGATAAACATATAGAGTAATTGTATATTCATTTGAATAATCTATAAGATTGGTTACATCAAGCAAAACTCCATCATCTATTTGCTTCCTGCCACCTACAAGAAGCGAAAAGCTTCCTTCTGCTGCCGTTGTGCTATCAATCTTTAAAACCATAGACTTGCCTGATGCTTTAAACGGAGTTGCCAATTTATTTTCAAAATTAAACTCCATAAAACTCTTTTTTGTTGCTCCGCTAACTTTACTAACCTTAGCACTTCCTATGCCAATTAAAGTTGAAACCAAAAATAAAATTGCTAAAATCAATGCCGAAAACCTTTTCAATTTTCCATAAACACAACCTTTCATCTAACACTTCCTCCTCATGCATACTCTGGAAAAGAAAGCATATCAGAGATTACCATTGCTATGCACCCCAAAACCACAGCTCTGTCCTTTAGCTTTGAAACTTCAATTTTAAGATTATAAAACTGGGCGATAAAGGATCTTTGGTTAACCACTTCCCTTAATTTTTCTATAAACAAATCACCAAAAAATGATGCCTTGTTACCTATAATTACTATTTCAGGATTAAAAATGTTTACAAGATTTGCCACGCCTATCCCCATCTTTTCAGCAACCTCAAGTACAGCCATCCTGCAAACTCTGCTTCCATCCTTTGCTGCTTGTATTACCTGAGAAGGAGTGATTTCATCTACATTTTCACAGCTTATATACCTATCTTCTGCTCCTTCTTTTACAAGTTTTTTGATAACACTCAAAAGTGCCCTCTCAGATGCAAAGTTCTCAAGACAGCCGATGTTACCACAGCTACAAACATCGTCCTGAAAGTTGATAGTGGTGTGTCCAACCTCACCTGCAAATCCTGCAGCACCTCTGAAAAGTTTGTTGTCGATAATAATTCCCGCACCAAGTCCAATTCCAACACTCAAATAAATCAAATCAGTAACTTTTCCCCACTCTCCAAACCACTTTTCGCCCAGCGCTCCTGCATTTGCTTCGTTGTCAATATAAACAGGGAGGTTGAATCTTTGCTTAACTATGTCTTTTAAAGGTACATTGCTCCATTTAAGATTTGGTGCAACAAGTACAACTCCAGACTCTTTCTCTACAATTCCCGGTACTCCTATACCTATTCCAAGGATGCCTTTTGGAGTCTCTGGGGCTTTGTCTATTGCCTTTTGTATTAAATCAAAGAAAATATTTAAAAATTTTTCATTATCCTCTTTAATCTTTAAATTTACATACTCTTCAAAAATAATCTCACCTATAAAATTAGAAAGTATTATATGAATGTAATCAACTCCTAAATCTATACCAATTATTGAACCAACATCCTTGTTAACTTGTAAAAGTACTGGCCTTCTGCCACCTTTCGATTTTCCATAACCCTTTTCTATAACATAACCTTCCTTTATTAATTCATCAGTCAAATTAGAAACAGTAGCTTTATTTAAATCTACAAGTCTTGAAATTTTCGCACGTGAAATTACCCCTTTATCTAAAATTGTTTTCAGAATCAAAAGCTTATTTATCTGCTTTATCAGCGAATGATTCCCCATTTTGTCATTTTCCTTTACATAGTTTGAGTTTGCAAATTATTATACAATAAAAAGATAGAAAGTGTCTATCACATAAATGCAATTTAACCTTTCACTGCTCCAGCCATCATTCCTTTAATTATCTTATCCTGTCCCAAGATATAAGCAATTAACATTGGAAGTAAAGATAGTGTCAAAAATGCCATTATAGCTGGAATATCTGAACCATATCTTGCTTGGAAGTCCCAAATGCCAAGTGGTAATGTTCTCTTTTCAGGGGAACTTGTCAAAACAAGAGCAAATACAAACTCATTCCACAGATACGTTCCATTATATATTCCAACTGTAATCAATGCAGGTCTTGAAAGGGGAAGAATTATGTTATAATACAATCTAAACATAGAACATCCGTCTATTTTGGCAGCTTCCTCGAGTTCTATCGGAATCTCACGCATAAACTCTGTAAGAATAAATATTGACATCGGAAGACTTAGAGCCACATATGGTCCAATCAATGCAAAAATTGTATCATAAAGTTTTATCTTGTTTGTAAGAATATATATCGGGATGAGAGTCACATGTATGGGAATTGCCATTCCTGCAATTATAAGAGAATACAAGATATTATTTAAAGCAAACTTCATTCGTGCAAATATATATGCTGCCATAGATGATACAATCAAAATTAACACAACAGAAATTGAAACAGCAATAACACTATTTTTTAAGTAGTAAAAGAAACTTCCATGAAGAACAGTAGAATAATTTCCAATAGTAGGGTTTTTTGGAACCTGCCACGTATTCCCCATTAAGAGTTCCGTTTGAGTTTTTATAGACGTAAAAAGCATAAACAAAAAAGGTATATCTGCAATCAATGTCCAAACAGCTAAAAATATAAAATACCACTTTTTTATTTCTTTTGCTGAACTCATTGTTTTTGTTTACCTCCTTAGGTCTTAAAAATTCTATGCTTCTTTTTTCTTAGTTGCAAAATATGCCAAAATACCTGCTGTTGTAATTATCATGAACATGGCAGATGCTATAGTGCTACCATATCCCATCTTAAATGAAGCGAATGCGTTTTTGTACATATAAGTTGCCATAAGCTCTGTTGCATTTGATGGTCCACCCTCTGTCATCACGTAAATTAAATCAAAATATTTTAGTGATCCAATTAACGACAAGATGCAAGCCGTTTTAATAGAAGGTGATAAAAGCGGAAGTTCTATTCTCCAAAAATATTGTCCCTGTGTCGCTCCATCTATTTTTGCAGCTTCATAAAGTTCATGAGGAATATTTGATAAAGCTGCTATAAAGAATATCATATAAAACGGTATGTATTGCCAACATATAACAGCTACAACAGAATAAAATGCTATTTTGGGGTCACCTAACCAATCCTGAGTTAAAAAGTCGAGATGCAAAAAGCTTAAAATTCCACTCAAAAGACCAAATTGAGGATCGTAAATATACTTGAATAACACACCAATTGCAACAGATGACATCAACATTGGAAGATAAAAAAGTGATTTGAATGCATCAAATTTCTTTCCTCCTCTATCAAGCAAAACAGCCAGTAAAATAGCAATTGGCATCTCAATAATTATTGACAAGAATATAAACTTCACATTGTTAAAAAAAGCATGCCAAAATATAGTGTCTTGTAAAAGATTTTTCCAGTTATTAAAACCCACATATATTTTTTGTGGTGAAATACCATCCCACTCAAACATACTTAGGTTAAATGACATAGCAATTGGCCAAATTATATAAATGCCAATAAGGACCAAAGCAGGGGTTAAAAATAATAATATGCCTATATTCTGCATTAATTTCGATGCCTTATCTTTTTGCAACTTTAACTTCACTCCCTATCATTAAATTTGTCTTTAAAATATTTCTGCAGAAAAGTGAATTGGTATTAGCTGTGGAAAAATACCACAGCTAATACCAATCCTATAATTAAAATGTTTGCTGTTCAGAATTATTTCTTGAAATAATCCTTTGCTGCTTTTTCCATCTTTTCAGCAGCGGCCTTTGGTGTAATCGTCAAACCAAATAGGGACTGTACAATATCTTTATGAGTCTCTGCAAGTTGAGGTGGTAGATATTGATCCCACCAAAGTTGAACACTTTTTGCTTTTGCAATAATATTGTAAACTTTCTGCAGCATTGGATCAGTAAACTTCAATCCTTTTACAGGTGGTATCTGACCATAATTAATTCTCTCTTTAACTGCCTGATCATCAATCAAATACTGAATCATATTAAACGCTTCTTTTGGATACTTACATGTGGTTGTTACTGCATAATAGTTTGAAGAAGCCATACCAATTAGGTTGCTTGGGTCACCTTTTCCACCTTTTATAGCTGGGAATGGGAAGAAATCAAGATTATTTTCATAGAATTTTTTATTTTCTGCCTTCATAATAGGTATTTGCCATGTTCCCATTAATTCCATTGCAGCTTTGCCAGAATACAAGAGCATTCTTGATTGTCCTGTGTCCCAGTCAAGTCCATTAAATCCTTTTACAAATGCACCCATCTTGACCAAATCTTGCAGCATTTCTCCTGCTTTTATGAATGTTGGGTCAGCAAAACTTCCTCCAGTTCTTTCAGCTGCTTTTTCAAATACTGAAGGACCACCAAGTCTGTCAACTAAATACCAATACCATTCACACCCTGGCCATTTTGTTTTGTTTGCAAGCGTAATCGGTGTTATTCCTTTTGCTTTAAGTGTTTTTACAATATTCAAAAATTCATCATATGTTGTTGGAACTTTTAAATTATATTTTTTGAAAATTTCTTTATTATACCAAATTAAAGCAACACCTGCACCTTCAACTGGAACAGCCCATATTTTGTTATTGTAAGTAATTGGACCAAATGCCGCATCAATAAATCTGTTCTTATAACCTTTTTCGTTCATGTAAGCAGTGATATCTTTTACCTTACCAGCTCTTACATATTCAAAGAATGGTCCTCCACCCCATGTAACAAACACGTCTGGTGCCTGGTTTGAACCCATAGCAATCTTAAGCTTTGTCTTAAAAGAGTCGTTCTGAAGAGGAACAACTTCAACCTTGAAACCAGGATTTGCCTTCATAAAGCGATTTACCTGGTTCTGAATCATCTGTTTACCGACAGCATCAGTTGTGATGTGCCAAAATACAATCTTCTTTGTGCTACCTGCTGAGCTGAAAGCCTTTTCAGATGGTGAGAAAACTAAAACTAAGCTCAACACGAAAACAACCAAAGTCACCACTGCCACAATTCTTCCAAACCTCTTCACATTACACCACTCCTTTTTGTTTATTTATTAAACAAACTATTTATATATTTCGCTGCAAATTTTAAAATTCCTTCTTTGATTTTTTAATTTTTCGTGAAATATGTTGCAATTATTAAGTGTATACATGTATATTTGATGCAATATTTGTTAGCTTTTATGCTGAATTTAGCACGTTCATTTTATTAAATATTGCCAGACAAGATAATATCTTTTGAGCTGATTTTTAAGCTGAAATGGTTTATAATCTAATTAGATTCCTTCTTAAATTATGAATTTTCATAAGGAGACTTTAGGACTATGAACAAAACAATAGTAAAACTTTTTACCATTCTTGCGTTTTTGCTTGTACCTATGTATATCATCACTACTATTGTTAACAACGTCAAGCTAAAAAATGAGGTTCAGCCTTCTTCTAACCGGCAATATTATATAACAGCTCCAGACAAAATTTCTGATAAGAGCTCACAACTTCCGGCTGCTGTGTACTCGAAGCCGTATGAAAGCCAACAGGTAAGTGAAAATCTTACCATCTCCGATGCCGTTTACACTCAAAAGGTTTCAGATTCTATATATATTGTAAGCAGTAAAAGCTCAAATGGAACCACAACTCAGAAAATTTATTATAAAAACAAGGTTTCTGCATCTGAAATGAAATATTATAATCCTGTTATAAGCTTTATCAAATCTCAAATATTGATGTCGAACGTGTTTGAAAGAGGAATTTACGATGTGTACATTGAAAAGATTGATGTTGCATCAAAGTACATAAATGCTGCTGTGATGTTTTATCCTTTAGAAAAGATTGAAAGCAGCAAAAATTCACTAATTGACGGTGAAATGATTGTCCTTACAGTCTTTGTTGACAGAAACAAAAAACCAGAGGAATACTCACTCTTATCTGTGATAAAAGACCACAGCCCAAATGACTTTTTTAATGTGTTTTTAAAGTCGGTTTATAAATTTACTGTGATAAAGAAAGGAGAAGAGAATTAGAAAAGCGCTATGAAACAAGACATTACAAAATTAGCTTCCTCTAATGACATTTCGCAATTTCTTTACAATATTTATAACAAGCTTTATGAATTTTGGGGACCACAGCACTGGTGGCCTGCTGAAACCAAATTTGAGATGGTAATAGGCGCAATCTTAGCTCAAAATATCTCTTGGAACTCCGTGGAAAAGGCTATTTGTAATCTAAAAAGAGCAAATATCCTGTCAATTGAAGGAATTTTGCAAACTTCTGATGAGAAGCTGGCTGAATTAATCAAACCTGCAGGGTATTATAACCAAAAAACCAAAAGGCTGAAGGAATTTTGTAACTTTTTAAAAAGAGAATTTAACTCTGACTTAGAAAAATTGTTTGCTCTTGATATCTCAAGTTTGAGACAGGTTTTACTTTCTCAAAAAGGTATAGGATTTGAAACAGCTGATAGCATAATTTTGTACGGTGCTGAAAAACCCATCTTTGTGGTAGACAGTTATACAAAAAGACTTTTTTATAGGCTGGGTTTAATAGAAAGTGAAAAAGCAAAATATGAAGATATACAAAACCTTGTTATGCAAAATCTAGAGTTAGATACATATATTTTTAATGAGTTTCATGCTTTAATTGTAAAACATTGTAAGGAGAGATGTAAATCCAAAAAACCGATGTGCAAGAATTGTTGCTTAAGCGCTTTTTGCATTTATTCTTCCCATGGTCAAAACTAAGAAAAGTTGAAAAGGGTTTATTTCTTTTAACCACCCTGCACTTACTTTTAAAGCGCAGGGTGGTTTAGTAAACAGAGAGTTTTATTTATCAGCCCAATTTAAAATGGTATCATTTATGGTCATCTTGCCGCTTCCATCATCTTTGACTGTAAGTTTTCTATTCTCTATTTCTTCTTTATTCGCACCTTTTTCAACAGTTGACCAGCTACCTCTTGTGTACTTGTATTCAAAAGTCTCACCACTATTGAGTTTTAGAGTGACAATGTATATTCCATCTTGTGTTTTTACAAGTTCAATTGCACCATCTTTATCGCCTGGATTCCAATCAGAAAGTCCAGCTTTTCCAAACGAACCTGCCAAGTAGATAACATCATCATCTGTGCCAGCTGGAACTTTTACGTTGAATGTAACAGCCACATTGCCCGTTCCATAGACTTTTGGTGTTAAAACAGATTGCGCTGTTTCAAGTGAAACTGGGTCTTTGCCAACAACCTTCACAAAGCCCTTTGGGAATTCATCACTCTTGTATGCAACAAACATGGAAATTGGTGCAACCAATGCCTTGCCAGCAACAAAGTTTGTCAGATTCTTAATTGGTGTTGTGCCTACTTCATCACCATTTGCAACAACAACCCAGTTTCCTTCTGGCAGTGTCACCTCTTGAACCTTCTTTGTTGAGTTATAAACAACAATGATGTCATTCCATGTATCTTTTGGATATGTGAGCCTAAATCCTAATGTTCCTTTCGGTGTTTGGATAAATGTCAAATACTTCTGAATATCCTCTGCTGTGGTCATCCTGAAAGCAGGATGAGCTTTTCTAAGTGCAATCAGACCCTGATAATACTTGAAAGTATTGTTCCACTTTACTTTCAAGTTCCAGTCATACTTGTTAATCTTGTCGCCTGCATTGTATGAGTTATGATTCATAAACTTTGTCCTGTTGAACTCAACACCACCATGTAAGAATGGTACACCCTGTGCTGTCAAAACAATCGCATTTGCCAGTCTGCCCATTTTATCCTTGATATAATCTGGTTCATTTGGCACACTCTTCTGAAGTTTATCCCAAAGAGTCAAGTTATCATGTGCAGATACATAGTTTATACATTCATCCGGGTCTGTTGCAAAATCGCCAAGTCCACCCTGGATTCCTTTCTTTAGATCTTCAAGTCTGTAAGAATAATTTCCTTGCATAAATCCTTTTGACTCATTATCAAGATTGCCCCTGATTGCTTCTCTAATCCTGTCATTAAAGAGCCCTATGTGAAGTCCTGCTTGGTTAAATGAACCTATCTCCATCCTCAGGGACGGATCAAGCGGAGTTCCACCTGCCATCCAACCTTCGCCATAGATTACTGCTGATGGATTTATCTTCCTTATTTCTTCTTGTGCTTTTGCCATAGTAACCCTGTCTATTGCTGCCATTAAGTCAAATCTAAAACCGTCTATATGATACTCTTTTGTAAGGTATGTCAAAGTATCAATGATAAACTTTCTTACCATTGGCTTTTCTGTTGCAATTTCGTTACCACAGCCTGATGCATTGGAGTAGTTACCATCTTTGTCTTTTCTATAAAAGTACCCAGGTACTATCTTGTCAAATATTGAAAATTTCGCATCGCCAATCTGGAATGTGTGATTAAAAACAACGTCCTGAATAATTCCTATGCCTGCCTTGTGCAGTGCCATGACCATCTTTTTGTATTCTTTTATCCTCGCAATTGTGTTTGGATTTGTAGCATAGGACCCTTCAACGTTTTGATATAAAACAGGGTCATATCCCCAGTTATAAGCTTTATCAGGATTTGTCTCATCCACCGAACCAAAGTCATATGTTGGAAGCAAATGAACATGGGTTATGCCAAGCTCTTTCAAATGGTCAATGCCTGTTTTTACGCCATTCGGTCCTTTTGTTCCTGTCTGAGTAAATCCCAAGTACTTGCCTCTAAACTCTGGCCTTACTCCACTTGAAGCATCTATTGTAAAGTCTCTTACATGCGTTTCATAAATTATTGCATCCTCTTGATTCTTTAGCGTCACAAAAGTATCTTTTTCCCAGCCAACAGGATTTGTATCCTTAGGGTCAAAGATTAAAGTTCTTTCAGAATTTGCAGATGTTGCTCTTGAATATGGGTCTGGCACAACATATTTTCTGATTGTATCGTCAGTTATAGAGTTAGAAGCATGCCAAACTTCATATTGGTAGTATTTACCTTTCAAATCTCCATTTATCTTAAGATACCATGTTCCGTTTACCGACTGCTGCATCTCATACTCTTTATATTTTGTAGTCTCATAATCGTCATAGAGTCTCAATATAACTCCAATTGCTGTTGGAGCCCAAAGTCTGAATGCTGAATATGCTTTTGTATATGTGCATCCCAAGTCATTGCCTTTATAATAATACTTTGGATTGTCCAAAATATTTCTTGCCTGTGCAACTGTTGGTTTGAAGCCATCTTTTGACACAACATAAGGAACTTGTGGTTCTAACTCATCCTCAGTTGTGATTTTAAAAGTGTCAACCTTTGTTATCTTCTCATTACCAGTGTAAAGCTCTTCAATAACCTTGTCATTTCCCATTCCATCTGGATACCACTTTGCAGATGTCCCATCCCATGAAGTAAACTTGAACTTAGCACCAATTACAACACCGTCTTTGCCAAGCTCTTTTATAAGTTCATAGTAACCTTTCTGCGCATTCCATGTCATTTTCCATGCCGGAAGTGGTTTGTACTTTCCTTCAGAAGAAGCCGTTCCGCCCCAGTCGTTCATAGTTCCAGTGACATATACATCAAGCTTTCCAGATGTGTCTGTAAATTTAAAATCACCTGCACCAGGTTTTAATATAAATCTCACTTTTGTGCCGCCATCAATTAGCTCATACCCTGCATCTTCTGGTTTAAAATTCTTATTTATCTTTGGCAAAACCGGCTCAACTTTTTTGATAGGAATTTCATCGTAAAAAGCTGTCACTTTAAAACCTTGAGTTTTATTATTCGAAAGAATGTCCGCTTTCTTTGCAAGCTTTACAACGATTGTATTAAGACCATCAAGAAAAGCTGTCATTTTTGGAGTTTTCTGAGGTTGAGATGTATAGATTTGCTCTTCACCTTCTATCAGCCAAACCTCTTTTGACCCGTTGATTCCTGAGATGAATCTGTCAACAGCAACATCTTTCGCTTCCCAGTTACCTTTTCTAACTATGATACCTACTTTTGTTATTTTCCCAGGAAGTTCAACCACTGCTTTTACTCCAAAGTCATCTTTAGATGTAAACTCATAAGCTTTGCCTTCTGCACCAACTGGTTCAACAGGCCATATCCACAAATTCCAACCTTGATAGTCTTCATTGTACCTGTAGTAGTGAATGATGAGAGTTGTTTTTTCATCTGCCCCTAAAATAGAAATTGGAAAAATAAGAGTAGCAATAAATAAGAATGTCAACAAACCAGCTATAAAACGTTTGCTTTTGAAATAACTTAGCATCTTTCTTACCTCCCAGCTAAATTTAATAAGGATTTTAAACAATTCAACAAATAATATACTTGATTGTTCAAAACACCTTTTATCAATGCAAATGTTTGCTTTAACTTTGTAATGATTATATATCTTTTTATTAAAATTGTCAATATGCTGCAATTTGAATAAATTAAGACCAATAATTTATAAAAAATAAATAAAGGCAGCCTTCCTTTTACCAGGAAAACCGCCTGTCAATTTTAATTTTCCTCATGTATTTAGCTGGCTTACTGATTTCTCTCCTTGAAGTACTGTTCAAGCTGTCTTAGCGCCTCAGCTTTAACCTTGTCAACACCTGCTGCTTTGAGCTTCTTGTCAAGTGTTGCAAAAGCTTCATCCACGTTCTTTACCATACCCAAACATATTGGATTGTAATACTGTGTCATAACACTGTTGAGGTTTGCAATCTCTGTTTTTACCTTTGTCTGGTCAAGTGAGAATGAAGAAAGTGGTGAGCTTACAAGTGCTTTCTTGATTGTGTTCCTCAGAGCAATGTAATTGTCATCCCAGCTTGCAAGTGGTAAGAACTGATCCTTGTTTGTGAACCAGAACCCTGCTGCATCTGGAGGATAAGTGTTGTTGTCGGCTGTAACACCTTTTGGCAAGTCAATTTTGTTGTTTTTGATTATATAGTTCTTGCCCTGAATTCCAAAATAAACAAGATAGTTGTAAGACTTTTCTTCCATAATTATGTCAAGTGCCATAAGTGTTCTCTCTGCGTTCTTTGTCTTTGCTACCAACGCAACACCATTATTTATATATGGGTCTGCTGGTCTGTGGCCTCTCTTGTCAAAGATTGGGATAATTTCAACCTTCCATCCTTTTGCTTTTGCATTTGCAAGATTAGATTGTATATCTTGGCTGTTTCCAAACGCAACTGCTGACTTCCCTTGGTCAAACGCGTCTTTGCTTCTTACTTTGTTAGCATAAGCGTTTCTGTTGATGTATCCTTTGTCATACCATGACTTTACCTTCTTTGCTGCCTCTTTGAAAGCAGGAAGTATCTCTTTGTCCATTATATAGTAAACTTTTGGTTTGGTGTCGTATATGGTTGTGAAAAGTCCTGTACCGCCTGTTGATACTCTTGCAACATCTTCTAAATAATCTGTTTTTTCAACCAAAAGTCTCCACATAACTGAGTTCAAATCATACTGGTTGTCCAAGTTCATTGGCATCATGCCTTTTTCATTTTTCTTTATTGCAGCAAGGAACGGTTCAATATCATTGTATTTTTTAATTGGTGGAACTTTGTATTTTTCTCTCAAATCGCCTCTTAAAATCACAACGTCAGCTTTTCTATCAGGTGTTGCAGTAGGAATCATGTAGATTTTCCCTTTTACCTTTGCTTCCTGCCATGCAACAGAAGGTGTTGCCTTGTAGTGTCTTGGCATGTATTTTTTTATCATATCCATTGTAAGTTCCTTAAATCCACCTTTCGCAGCTTCCTGGAAGTAGAAGCACCAGTTTGCTGCGTACATCCAGTCAACATTTTCACCTGATGCCAAAATAAGTGGATATTTGTAGTTCAAATCTCCCCATCCAATGTAGTTAATCTCCATTGTTGCGTTGATGTCTTTTTGAAGCTTTTTGTTGAGCTCTTTCATAACGTTTGGAAATTCAGCCGGTGCATCACCCAAAAGATAACCAACAATCTTGACAGGTTTTGACACATCAATGCTTGGGTCAAAACCGGGTGCAGTTCTTTTCGCCTTTGTTTGCGCACCAAAACCGACAACAAACATTGAAACTAAAACGGTTGAAAGTACAAAACATACTGTCAAGATGAGCGCTAAAAGCCTGAAGTTCTTTTTCATCTCACAATCAACCTCCCTGATTCATTTTAATCTATACCAACAGGCATTATAAAAAGTACCTGTTGATACCATTTTTTAGCCTTTTACAGCACCAAGTGTAATGCCTCTGACAAAATACCTTTGAACAAACGGGTACAAGAAAATTATTGGACCAGTTGCAACAACTGTCATTGCAAGCTTTAAACTTTCTTTTGGCATATCTATTCGCACAACATTTTGCAGAATATTTGCCGCAACATTGACACTTGACAAAATCAAATATAGAGTATACTGCAAAGGATACAAGCTCTGTCTTTCAATAAACATCATCGGCGTCCACCAGTCGTTCCAGTAATTGAGAGCTATAAAAAGTCCAATAGATGCCAAAGCTGGTTTTGAAAGTGGCAAAACAATTCTCAAGAATATTGTAAAATCTCCTGCGCCGTCAATCTTTGCTGACTCTATCAAAGAGTCTGGAATAGAACCTCTGATAAAGTTGCGCAAGATTAAAATGTAAAACACATTGAAAAGTGGCACAAGTATCAGAACAAGCACGTTGTTTTTCAAATGATAGTAATTTGCCAAGATTATATAGTACGGAGCAAGACCACCGTTAAAAAGTGTTGTGAAGTACAAGAAGAAAGCCAATGCATTTCTGTATTTTACATCTTTTCTGTACATCACATACGCAGCCATTGTGGAAAGAAATAACGATAAACTTGTGCCAACGCTTGTTACTACAATGGTTACCAAGTAAGCTCTGAAAATTCTTTGAGGATTTTGGAAAATGAGCTTATATGCACTGAGTGAAAATTCTCGTGGAATTAGAGTGTAACCGTGGTTTATGATATAGTTTTCTGAAGCAAACGAACTTACCACAAGCACAACAAAAGGTATGAAGGTAAATAGCCCGATTATTGTTATAAATATATATCCGATAATGTTAAAGAGGATATAATCCTTACCCTTTCTCAATGTTCTCTCCCCTTTTAAGTCAAGATTTAAAACAGTGCATAGTCTTTGTCATATCTTCTGACAAGCCAGTTGACAAGCATTATAATCACAAAGCACAGCACCGACTGGTAAGCACCTGCTGCTGACGCCATCCCAATATCCTGAACCTGCATAAGGCTTCTGAACACAAGGGTATCGATAATGTCTGTATAGTCAAGAAGAAGACCGTTATTACCTATTATCTGATAAAACATATCAAACTCGCCGCGCAAAATTCTTCCAAGTGCAAGCAAAATCAATATTATCATTGTCGGTTTTAACATCGGGATTGTGATATAAAAGATTCTCTGGAAGATATTTGCACCATCAATTATTGCTGCCTCATAACACTCTTCGTCAAATCCCATTATAGCTGCAAGATATAAAACACTTCCGTAACCTACCCATTTCCATACATATAACATTGGCAAAAGGAAATACCAGTAAGTAGGATTTGAGTAGATATCTATTGGCTCACCACCAAGGTTTTTTATCAATGTGTTAATAAGACCATAATCATAGTTAAAAAAGTTATACATCATAGCTGCTACAACAACCCATGATACAAAATACGGCAAAAACATAACTGACTGGATGAACTTTTTAAATATCTTACCTGCAAGCTCGGCTATAAAAATTGCGCACGCAACTGAAAATACTGTGTATGCAGCCAAAAAAGCTAAATTGTAAAGAATAGTGTTTTTTGTGACAAGCCAAGCTCTGCCCGAAGCAAAGAAATACTCAAAGTTTTTAAAGCCGTTCCATGGACTGAAAAGTATTCCATCTCGATAGTTGAACTCTTTAAAAGCAAGAACAATTCCACCCATCGGTATGTAGGCAAATAGAATGTAGTAGATTGCTACTGGTAAGAACATGGCATAAAGTACCTTGTTCTTTTTTATTTCATACCAAAAACCATTCTTTTTCAATTCAGCCACTCCTTTTGTAGTGATTGAACAAATCATTTATTCTCGCTTCTTCTATTTCTTATTATAAAAGGTCAGTTAAAAATTCATATCAGACAAAATTAATATTTTCTTTGTAAAATTAAGATAATAAAAATTGCAAAAAAATAGAAGCTGGCCTTTCAAAACCAGCCTCCGCATTTTTTGAGTATTGAAAGGATAAAAATTTAACTACTGTTTTATCACTATTCTTCCACAGGAAACAGAACTTTTGCAACTGTTTTCTCGTTTATTTTGCTCTCATAAAACAGTCCAGCTTCATTTCCAAAATAGATTTTTAATCTCTCGTTTATATTTTTTATACCAAAACCATGTCCTCTTGTAGTCTCAACCTCTCCCTTCTTTATCTTTTCAAGAACTTCTTCGCAGATTCCAACGCCATCATCAATAACATATATCGCAGCCATTTTGTCATCTATTATTTCGCCTTTTATGATTATAGTACCTTTCTGCTCATCTTTTTCCAAAATCCCATGGTGAATAGAATTTTCAACAAGCGGCTGAAGAGTCAGTTTTGGTATCCGCGCTTGTAGAAGTTTTTGTGGAACATCTATCTTAAGGTCAATGCAATTGTCAAACCTGTAATTTTGAATCATCACATACGCCTTCACATGTTCTATCTCATTTTCCACTGTTACAACGTCTTCACCCTTGCTAAGACTCAATTTATAAAACTGAGAAAGAGAGGTTACAAGCCTTGAAATATCTTCATTTTTGTTTTTAATTGCAATCCAGTTTATAAGGTCAAGGGTGTTGTACAGAAAATGAGGATTTATCTGTGATTG
Organism: Caldicellulosiruptor acetigenus; assembly: GCF_026914305.1. Taxonomy (NCBI): domain Bacteria; kingdom Bacillati; phylum Bacillota; order Caldicellulosiruptorales; family Caldicellulosiruptoraceae; genus Caldicellulosiruptor; species Caldicellulosiruptor acetigenus. The sequence goes on from NZ_CP113866.1 coordinate 2,091,961, forward strand.
AAGAGCTTTGAGCTCCAAATTTTTCTTCTCCTTGCCAAGCTGGTACTGCTGATACAAAAGCTCTTTTATTTTTTTTAACATATAGTTAAAGGTATATATGAGCTGACCCACCTCATCTTGAGAGTGAGAGTCCAATTCTATATTAAAATCACCTTTTTCAATAACCTTCTTCATATTATGAGTAAGCCTTTTAATTCTTGATGTACTTGATGTTGCTGCCCAGAAAGCAAATATCAATGTAAAAGGTGTAATCAAGAATATCATGAAAAAGACCTGTTTGATGGTTTTTATATTAAGCTCATGAATCTCTTTGTAAGGTGTAACCAGTACAAGATACCAATCTGTATCACTAATACTCTTTGTGCGAACAAGAAGTTTCTCACCCCCTACCTCTATCTCAACAACATTTGCCTCTTGATATAATATATTCTTTTCTATCCCTTTTATCATCTCTCCAAGGGATAAGTTTGTCTTATTTAAAGAACGTGCAACCACTTCACCATTTGAATTGACAATAAAAGCAAGTGTTCTGCTTGTAAACAAAGCCTGATTTAGAATTCTTTCAATTTCAGCAATCGAAATATCAGCTCTGAGCGCAGCTTTGTATTCACTAATATTCTTAGGGTCTGGAATCAGTCTTATTAAAGACACAACATCTTTTCGTGCGATATTTAGCATTTTGGGAGTAACCCAAGCAAAAAGCTCTCCTTTTAAAACCATCTGGTGATACCATGGAAGCTTTTCAATCCGCTCAAAGAGAAAATAACTATCTGTTTCACTGAGCTTAGCCAATCCCTGTGTCATATAAATTGAGATGCTGAGTATGTCAAAATTCTGGCATGTACTGTAAAAAAGCTTTGTAAATCTCTGAGAGTCTACAAGCCAGTTACCTATGTTTTCGTAGTAATAGTCATCAGGCCTGTTTACAAGCTCTTGCACGGTTGAATCAAGAGCTAAAATGTTCAGTACATTTTTGACTGATGACACCCTGTTTTCCAAGAAAGAAGCTGTCTGGTCCACAATCTTGCCAGAAGAATAAATAGCCCGTTTTTCGACATCCCTTCCAACAATAACGTAGTTCATAAAAGAAAATATACCAAATGATATTAAAATCACAAACATATATGAAGCAAACAATTTGTATTTTATACTCATATTTGAAAAAGCGTTTACAATCCTCTTCATACATAATACCTCTCTCTAAATTCAGATGGAGTCATTCCAACCTTCTTTTTGAACAGGGCTGAAAAATAATTCGGGTCTCCAAATCCAACTCTCTCTGCAATCTCATATAGCTTGATGCTATTATCTTTTAGAAGCTGCTTGGCTTTTTCAATTCTGACTTCAGTTATATAATCGTTGAGTGTCTTACCAGTTGCTTTTTTGAACATACTACACAAATAATTTGGACTGAAATAAAAATGGTTAGCTATCTTTTGAACACTCAGGTGCTTGTCATAAAAGTTCTCCTCAATAAACCTCATTATCTGATATACCTTTCGATTTAAATTGCCACGTGTTGTAAATAACTCAAATATTCCATCAAGAGTTTCATAAATAACCTCTTTTAGCTGGTTTAAAGTAAGCTTTTGTTCTATTTCGCGCCATTTTTTTGCTCTCCCAGCTTCATCTAAAAGCTGTGTTATTTTTCTTTGTCTTCCTACTTGGTATGCAATTAAGAGCATCTCAAAAAATATATTTTTTACCTTTTCAATATCAATGCCTTGGTTTGACTTAAGCCAAAAATATAGCTTCTCTATCTCCTCTTTGGCCTTTTTTATATCATCCCTTTTTAGATATTCCTCAAATTTTTCAAAGTCAAAATTAATCTCCTGTTCATTTCTCTCAACAACATTCTCATATGTATATAAACTGCCAAACCCATTATAGAATATATTCTTTTTGAGTATTCTGAGCATATTTTCAACGCTGTGTTTTACCTGAGTTGCCTTAATTGAAGTTGCAACTATTGCCGAAATCTCTCCTTTTTGTGAAAAAACTTCTCTGAGTATATCTGCTGCCCTGTTTATCTCAACATCATTTTTTTTACTGCAAACAAAAACAAAACTATTCTGTGACAAAAACGAAAATAGCAGAGTAAACTTAGAATCAAAATCTTTAGTCATAAATTGGTTATATATTTCTTTTGACACCATCTCATTTAAATGGTCCTCTTCACCCTTCCAATCGACAAGTCCTACTATAATATCTAATGTCGATGTTAAAAAATCTTCAGCAGTATACTTTTTGAAAATGCTATAATCGGGCTGATCCTTTAGAAGCTGTTGAACAAGCTGGTAAGCAGCGTAATATATACTCTCATTGTAATGTTCTTTCAGTCTCTCTCTTTCTTCCTCCTCTTTTCTTTCAAACTCTATAATCTCCACAACTTTTTTCATTGTGCTCTTAATCTTTTCTATATCGAGAGGTTTTTCAATGTAGTCAATTGCATTCAAACGGATGGCTGACAAAAGATACTCCTTTTCTGCATAGCCACTTATAAAGACTATTTTGCATTTTGGAAAAATGCTTTTTAACCTCTTTGAAAACTCTATACCATCCATCCGTGGCATTCTTACATCGCACAGCAGAATGTCGGGAATATAATTTTTTACAATCTCCAAGGCTTCCTGCCCATTTTTGGCACTCTTAATTTCCCCAATTCCAAATTCATTCCATGGTATCAATGTTTCAAGACTTTCTCGTGTTATCTTCTCATCTTCTACAATTAGAAGCTTAAACATTTTATTAGCTTTCCTCCCAACAGAGAAAAAAGATTAACTTGCACAACTTTTTGCAGGCTTTCTACTTGAATATTATACACCATATAAACTCTTTAAGTAGCTAAAAAAAATAAAAAAAGCCTGTCCATCTTTTTTAGCACCTTACAAAGTGGACAGGCAACAAGTTTTTTAAGTGCTTATTTTGCCTTGTAAAAGCAGCGTTTTGGTGACTCTATCAGCCCTTCACTTTTTAGTTCCTTGATAGCCTTTTCAACTTCTTTTTTGTCAAGTCCTGTCTTTTGAACAATATCCTGAGTTTTCAACGGCTCTGGAGAACTCTTCAAAGCCTCTAACACCATCTCTTTTGGACTCACAAAATTCATCTCCCTTCCAACATTAATTTCTACAATATCTTCTGCTTTCAATAAATTTTTATACCACCATTTTGCTTCTTTATAACAGCATCTTCACCTTAAAGTGATATAATTATATATGTAAACCCTGCAAAAGAAGGAGATGATGAGCATGAAAAGCTTATTATCTTCTTCATACATTTTGATGTTTGATGAGTATTATTCTTTTCAGCCAAGACTTAAAGAGATGTGCACTTGCATTGAACTCAAAAATTTCTCCTCAACTAAATATATGTGTTCAAAAAAGATATTTGACTCAATATCAGAAAAAATAAAAAAAGTTGAAAATTCATTGTTCTTTCTTGGTGCTGGCGAATACCATCACATTACATATATGCTTTTAAAAAAATTTAATAAGACTCTTTCTTTAATAGTCATAGACAAACACGTTGACTATTCAGACACTTATCCGGGATTTATAACATGTGGTTCGTGGTTAAAAGATGCAGCAGCCTTAAATCATGTTGCCGAAATCTTTGTTCTTTCAGAAGAAAAGAAAAATATTTACAACAATAAAATCAAAATCTTTTCACCAGTTGAATACAAAAAGATAAAACCTCACCTACCGGTTTATATAAGTATTGACAAAGACATCTTGACAAAATCTTCAATAAATACAACCTGGGACCAAGGACATTGTCTGCCCAAAACACTAATTGAAATAGTTTTATATCTCTCATCAGCTTTTGAGATAGTCGGAGCAGACATTTGTGGTGAACCACCTGCACAGTTTTTCTCACCTGAGCATAAAAAAAGCGAAGATATAAATTTAAAACTCCTTCTACTGCTCACAGCAAAATCTCAAAGTATTGTCGCATGAAAAAAGCTGGAAGGAAGCTCCTTCCAGCCTTCAGTTGGGAATGTCGGTTTTATTCACTGAACATATATTTGTTCAAAATCATCTCAAGAAGCTCTTGCTTGCCAGATTTGTTTTCTATCTTTGAAAGATTCAAAGCATATTCTTCTAACGTCTTAAAATCTGCCTGACCACTTACAATCTTAGCTCCAATCCCTTCTTTGTAGCTTCTATACCTTTCTTCAATAAACTTATCAAATACACCGTCTTTGACAAGCTTATATGCTATCTTAAATCCTTTTGCAAAAGCGTCCATCCCTGCAATGTGACCAATGACCAAGTCTTCAAGCTCAAAAGAACCTCTTCTTACCTTTGCGTCAAAGTTGAGTCCACCTTTGTCAAAACCACCCATCTTGATAACTTCATACATAGCAAGCGTGGTAAGTCTTACATCTGTTGGGAACTGGTCTGTATCCCATCCTAAGAGCAGATCTCCCATGTTAGCATCAATTGAACCAAGCATATTGTTTATTCGCGCAAACCTCAGCTCATGGTGAAAATCATGTCCTGCCAAGGTTGCATGGTTTACCTCTATGTTGAGCTTGAAGTATTTGTCAAGGTCATACTTTTTCAAAAAACCATAAACATGCGCAGCATCAAAATCGTACTGATGTTTAGTCGGTTCTTTTGGTTTTGGCTCAATCAAAAATTGACCGTCAAACCCTATCTCTTTTGCATAGTCAACTGCCATGTGCAAAAACCTTGCTAAGTTATCAAGCTCAAGCTCCATGTCGGTGTTCAAAAGCGTCTCATAACCTTCTCTTCCGCCCCAAAATACATAGTTTTCGCCGCCAAGCTCCTTTGTAACCTCTAATGCCTTTTTCACCTGCGCGGCTGCATATGCAAAAACATCGGCATTGCAGGATGTTGCAGCACCATGCACATATCGTGGGTGCGAAAATAGGTTTGCTGTTCCCCACAGAACCTTTGTTTTGCTTGTTTTTAAGTATTCTTTGATCATAGAAACTATCTCATCTAAGTTCTTGTTTGTTTCTCTTAAATTTTCTCCTTCAGGTGCAATGTCTCTGTCGTGGAAGCAGAAAAATGGAACATTTAGCTTTTCAAAAAATTCAAATGCAGCTTCAACTCTTGCTTTTGCATTGTCCATTGGGTTTGAGAACTTGTCCCATGGACGATTAATTGTAGGTTGTCCAAAAGGGTCGCTACCGGTTGCACAGAACGTGTGCCAGTAAGCAATTGCAAAACGAAGGTGGTCTTTTAAAGGCTTGCCATCAATAACCTCGTCAGGATTGTAATACTTGAAAGCAAATGGATTGTCTGACTGTGGTCCTTCATATTTTACTTCTGGAATGTCTTTGAAGTATTTCATTTTATAACTCACTCTCCTTCTATAATGAAAAATTTTTTAAGCACATCTAAGTTTTAAACAAAATTCTTGTATACAATTAGTTTGTTTATTAAACAAACTAACATCATTATAATATATATTCTTCATTTTTTCAAAAAATCCTTCTTTTAAAGCAAAAAAATTTTTTCCAAAGAAAATAGCACGCCGTCAGTTCAACTTGAATTTTAAATGTATTTTGTTTATAATATAACTATAATTTAAGTAGAACTTAGATGTACTATGAGGTGATACAGATGGAAAAAGAGGTTTTAAACTTTGAAGAGGCGGCTGAGTTTCTGGAAATCTCTACAAAAACACTCAATCAAATTTTAAAAGACGAAGACATACCAGCAAGAAAGATAGGTAGAGAGTGGCGTTTTTCTAAACACGCTTTGCTTGATTGGCTTGGAAGAGGTTCATCAAAAGATTATTTTAAAAATCAGACAATCTCTCGTTTTGAAGAGACAAGAAAAGGAAAGACTGAAAATCTCATTTCTCATGCAAAAGAGATTCTTGACACAATCTCTCGCGAAAAGTCTATTACCATTGAAGACCGGAAGTTTGATTTTCCAGATAATGTGGAAATGGAAGTCAAAATCAAGAAAAGAAGCGACAGTATAAAGTTTGAGCTTGAATTTGAATGGCAAACTGATGAGAAAGGAGAGATTGAGAGTGAAGAATGAAAAGAACAATCTTGAGGAAAAGAAGATTCTTGGCATACCTTGGAACGCTTTTATATTCGGTTTTGTAAGTTTTCTCAACGATTTTTCAAGCGAACTGACAATAAGAGCTCTTCCTCTTTTCTTGAAAAACGTTTTAAATGCAAAAACCTCTGTAATAGGTCTTATTGAAGGTGTGGCAGATTCAACCGCAACAATCCTAAAAATCTTTTCAGGGTATCTTTCAGACAAGCTAAACCAACGAAAGTGGCTTGTAACCATTGGTTATGGCCTTTCGGCACTTTCAAAACCACTTTTATATTTTGCCAATAACTGGGTATTTGTTTTGGTAATAAGGTTTTTGGACAGGGTTGGAAAAGGCATAAGGACCTCTCCTCGTGATGCCTTGATTGCCAACACAACCAAAAAAGAAGAACTTGGAAAGGCATTTGGTTTTAGCAGAGCAATGGACCCTGCAGGGGCAATTTTAGCTTTGATTGTGGGCAGTTTCATAATATACCATACATCAAAAAACACCTTAAAGCTCACTCAACACCTATTTCAGATTCTTGTTTTGGTGTCAATTCTTCCAGTCTTTATTGCGCTTTTTTTAATAATTGCATTTGCAGTAGATACTAAAAACCAAAACCCCTCTGCAGCAAAGGTTAACCTATCATTGAAAGGATTTGATAAAAAGTTTAAACTATATCTTTTGACAATTTCAATCTTTACCCTTGGAAATTCTTCAGATGCTTTTTTAATCCTGCAGGCTCAAAACAGAGGATTGACAGTTTTAGAGATATTTTTGATGCTGGCTGCCTTCAATTTGATAACAACTTTAAGCTCCTACCCCGCTGGAATTTTGTCAGATAAAATAAAACGTCAGTACCTGATTGTGGCAGGATGGATTGTATATGCCCTGATATACTTGGGTTTTGGACTTGTCACAAAGACATATCAAATAGTTGCTCTTTACATTCTGTACGGTCTTTACTATGGACTTACAGAGGGTGTTGAAAAGGCACTTGTTGCAGATTTAGTTCCCCCTGAAAAAAGAGGTACAGCTTACGGTCTTTACAACGGCGCTGTTGGAATTTTCGCATTTCCAGCAAGTTTGGTTGCAGGATTTTTGTGGCAATATATAAGTCCTTCTGCACCTTTCATCTTCGGCGCCATCCTTGCTATTTTTGCCTCAGTGATGCTACTGAAGGTAGTGAACATGAAGCAAGAATAATTTTAAGCTCAAAAAATGAGAGGGGCTATTTCTTGCATGCCCCTCTTTTTATTCGCTTACTTTTTCGCCTTTTAGTTTTGCACCTTCTTTGTATTCAGAAGGGCTGTAGCCAGTGTAGCGTTTAAAAAGTCTTGAAAAGTAGTGCGGGTCTGGAATACCAACCCTGTCTGCAACCTCGTATGTTTTAAGGTCGGTTGTGAGCAAAAGCTGCTTTGCCTTTTCTATTCTATACTCATTTATAAAGTCGGAAAGGTTTTTTCCTGTCTCTTTCTTGAACAGTCTGCTCAAATATGAAGGACTTACAAAAAATTTTTCTGAAATATCGCTGAGGGAAATCTCGCCTGAGTGGTAGTTTTCTTTTATGTAATCTATCACCTTTTTTATTAAACTGCCCATTTTGTTTAGGTTGTGTTTTTGGACTTCTTCAATTGTACGCTGGATAGATATTCGCAAGATGTTGCTGAGTTCTGACAAACTTTTGCATTTTATAATCTCATTAAAATAATCAATACTTTCAAACATCTCTTGATTATCAGGTTTATTTATGGTCGAAGAAAGCTGAGCTTTTATCATATTTATTTCAATGAGCAGAAGATAGTAAAAATTGAAGATGTACTGTTTATCTGCTTTTGACTTTTTCAAGGTCTCTTCGAGCTCAAGCAAGAGATTATTTATATTTGAATAATTTCCGTATCTGACACTCAACAAAACTTCATTTTTCAGATTTTTCAACTTTCTGTCATCCACGTACATGAAAAAGTGAGAAAGGTCCTTGTAATATATGATATCCTCTTCGTCAAAATAAAATCTGTAATTTATCGCATCTATGCACTCCTTATATTTGTCTGGAAGCTGCACAATGCCCCTGCCCCACGTACTTACTGCAAGTGTCAAATCAATATTAAAACACTCCACTGCTGCTTTTTTTAGCTGGCTCAAAAGCTCAAAAAACCTCTTCTCTTCTTCTTTTTCAAGTTCTTTCTTTGAGCTTACAATATACACTGCCTGAGAGTTGTTTAAATAAATAGTATAAATGGTAAAATCGTTGCTCAAAAAGTCATTTAGCATATTTGATATTCCCAAAAGGTACAAATGAGTATTCTGTCTTCCTCTTTCTTCTTTTGTACTGCACTCGGCTAATATCATCAAGAAACTGCCAATCTCAATTTCATAAAACGTTGCCATTTGAAGTATTTCATCTTCATTTGAAATCATCTCAAATATGACATTGAACAAAAAATTCTCTCTTAAGATGGGAAGTTTTTCTTTCAAAATGCTATTTATCTTTTCCAGCTCCTCAACTATTGTCTTTTCTTTCTTTATCTCGTTTATGGCTTTTTGCACTACATTTATTATATCTTCAACCTTCGTTGGTTTTAGAAGAAAATCAAAAGCACCGTATTTTATAGCTCTCTGGGCATACTCGAACTCCCTGTAAGCTGTCAAAATCACAATCTTGCACTGGGGAATAATCTTTTTAATCCTATCAATGAGTTCAATTCCGTCCATATTGGGCATTTTGATGTCTGTAATGACAATGTCAGGTTTTACCTCCTCGATTACCTTTAAAGCCTCATCTCCACTTGAAGCTTCAGCGCAAATTTCACACTCTAAATCTTTCCATCTTATAACATTTCTAATTCCTTTTCGAATAAGCATGTCATCGTCAACTATTACAATCTTATACATCTTCCTCTTCCCCTTCGCCAGAAAATTCCTGTAAGCTTTCCTCTACCGCTCTGCTGAGCGCATCCAACAGAATTTCAATCTTTATAGTAGTGCCTCTCTGTGGCAGGCTTTCAATTGAAAAGCTTGCATCTCTGCCATAGATGAGCTTTAGTCTCTTTACCACATTTACAAGCCCTATTCTTGTATAGGACCTTTCCTCCTGTTCAAGGAAGACCTCATTGTCACCTTCTAAATCTTGACGTATCCCCTTTAATTTTTCAGGTGGTATTCCCACACCATCATCTTTTACAATTATGGCAAGCTTATCGTTCCAAATATAACCACCCACAAATATCTTGCCAAAACCTTTTGGGCGTATGCCGTGAAAGATAGAATTTTCTACAAGAGGTTGTATTAGCAGTTTAGGAATTCTAAGTTTTAAAGCTTTTCTGTCCACATCCACTTCAAGTTTTAAATTGTCTTCACCAAAGTTTATCTTCAAAATTGAAACATATGAGGTTATATATTTTATTTCTTCCTCTAAGGTTAAAAACTTCTCTTCTTTTAGATTCACCTCTAAAAGCTTTGAAAGCGCAATGACAACATCGCTTATTTGGGATACGCCATTTAGCTGTGCAAGCCAGTTAATCGATTCCAAAATATTAAACAAAAAATGGGGATTTAGCTGGGTTTGCAAAACTTTTAGTTCTGCCTCTTTTCGTGTTATCTGTTCCTTGTAAATTGAATTTATCAGATGATTTATTTTTACCACCATATTGTTAAAGTTATCAATAAGAATACCAAGTTCATCTTTTCTGTCAAGATTTTCTATTGTCTTGTATTCTCCTTTTCTAATTCTTTTTGTTGCTTCCACGATAGCATTAATTGGTTTTAAAAAGTCCATTGAAAGCATCAGCGACATTGCTGACGTTATCACAAACGACAAAAAACACAAAACTATAAGCCACATCCTGAGTTTATCTATATCTCTGAACAATACTTTAACCGGGATAGAAGTCACTATGTACCAGTCTACTTGTTTTATTGGCAGAATATTGACAATGTATTCGTTAGAAGTATATGTAACAACACCGTTTTTATTTTTCACTTGAGACATAAACTTGAGGATTTTTTCTTCATTCATCTCGCCCTTTGTTGAAATAAATATGTTATCTCCCACTACCGCAATTGCCTGACTTTTTTCTGCAACAAGTTCGGAAAATGTCTTGTCAAAAAGCTCTGTGTTTATCATAACAGCTAAAATTCCTTCAAACTTTAATGTCTGTGGATTATTTATGCACCTTGTTATCAAGACTGCCACTTTGCTGTCTTTGTCTCTTTTCAGTAAAGCTACACACCAAACAGGTTTCCCGTTTCCTTTTGCAGCAATGTCATACACTTTTTCTAAAGAGATTTGAGATGGTATTATCTCGTCAAGTCCTACTTCCTTTGAAGTGTTATCAACTATACACAGCTTTTTCTCTTTTGTGAATACCCCTATTGATTGCACATCAAGATGCCCTAAGATTATTTTTCGAAACTTGTTTGTAAGTGAAGCAACATCATCGTAGTAATCCACATTTTTCATTGATTTGTCCAAAACATTGTATAGTTCTGTTTGATACAAAATATCCTGAGTTATGCTATTTATCTCATTTATCTTGTCAACAATTCGCAGCCTTGCTGTTTTTATAACATCAGAGGTGTAGCCCACATATTTTTTGAATATCAAATCTGACGAAATTCTAAAGCTTATAACCCCAATGAGGATTATTGGAATAAATATTTGAATGTATGAAACTGCTAAAAATTTTTTGTCTATGGAAATGGTACGATAATATTTTATTAAGTTCCTAAAAATCATCTTTATTTTGAACATTCTCATTCACCCAATTTTTCCATATTCTCTTCCCACGCTTTGATTGCTCTTTCCCAAAATAACTTTGAAGAAATTGTGCCCTGTAGATAATAAGGAATATTTTTAGTTATAACCTCTTCCCAAACCATTCTGTCAACAAAATGGTCAGGCGGTGCAACAAGCACATCGGCTTCTTTTATAAGCCCTTCCACTTTTGAACGCAGAGGATTTTTGACATTGGGCGGGTTTTCTATTTTCACATTTGAAATTAGTCCCGTTCTTTCAACAAATATTCTTGCAACCTTTTCGGAGGTCAAAAATTTTAAAAGTTTTATCGCCCAGCTTCTCTTTGTTCTATCTTGCCAGGCTTGACTGCTGACATAAAATGTCCCGCCACCAAGACCGTAAATCAAATGCTTTTTCCCTGTATTGTTTACCTGAGGGAAAAAATATATGTCAACTGTCTGTGGGTCACACTTTGGAATGAACCATGAACCCTGGACAATCATTGCTGCCTTCTTTGTCAAAAACAAATCATTTCGTTGTTTGCTGGTAAGTGAATAGTAGTTTGCTGGAAAGGCACCTGCCTTGTAAAGAGCTTTTAAATAGTCAAGAGCTTTTATGTAAGGTGATGAAAATTCACCGCTCTTGAGCGGATTTTCTACATCATGCTTTGTTCCTATCGAAACAATAATGTTCTGGTATATGTATGTCCCCTCTGGCTGGGCATTGAAAGCAATTGGAATAATTCCTTTGCTCTTCAGTATTTTTGAAACATTTATCAGCTCATCAAATGTCTGAGGAACTTTTAGATTGTACTTCTCAAAAATATCCTTGTTGACAAAAAGGCACTCAACTATTGTTTCAAGCGGAACACCATAAATTTTCCCATTGAAAGTCACATACTTCCACATGTTAGTATAAAAACTTTGATACCACTTTACATCTTTTTTAAACACATCTGTTAAATCAGCTATTTGGTGTCTTTGGATTAGGATGTCTCGAACAGAACCTGGAAAAAGACCAAAAACATCTGGAGGGTTGCCAGATGCAAAGTCTGTCTGAAGTTTTATCAAAAAATCATCACCAAACAGAGATTCATTGACAATGGTTATGCCGGCATTTTCTTCTTGAAACTTTTGAAGTACAAACGAGAGTGTGTCGGCATAAGGGTCACTTCCACCCCACGGGCTTAAAAATCTTATCTTTGTGGTGATCTCTGTTTCTTCATTTTCAATAGTTACACTTTCTTCCACTGTTTTCTGTGTATTTAATATGAGTACAATTACGAGTGCAAGAGTAGTTATAAGAGGTATAAAGAAACTTACTGACAGTATGTGCCTCTTATTAAATGAATCTTTCATAAAAATCACAACCCTGAATTTTTTGAAGTATAAACGTTTTTACTTTTATTTTATCTTATATTGAGATAAAATCACAATCTATTTCTTTTCAAATATTAGCAACAAACGGGATACCAGTGCATAAATCTTGCACCAGTATCCCGTCTGTAATTTTTCTTTTAATTATTTCTTTCTTCCTGTTTTCTTAAGGAACTCATCATACTGCTTCTGTGCTTCTTTTATAATAATGTCAACACCTGCTTTTTTGAACTTGTCAATAGCCTCTGGAATGTATCTGTCTGGATCAACACTGCCGGTCTCAAGCAGCGGAATATACTGCTTCCATACGTTTTTGCATGCTGCAACCTGTGTTTTTACTTTTGAATCATCAAAGTTGAATCCAAGGCTCAGAAGCGGCAGTGCTTTTTTGTTATACTCTTCAAAGTTCTTCCACTTGTTCGGGTCTTCATTCTCATAGATATAGTTTATAAACTGATTTCCAAACATCCAGCCAAGACCAGGGCTGTAGTCTTTTGCTTTTGGTCCAGGAGCAATGATGCCTTTTGCCTTGTCTTTAAATACATAGTGTTGACCTTCAATACCGAAGTTTACAAGGTTGTTAAGATATTTGTCTGTGTTGAAAAGCTCAAGGAACATCAAAGCTCTTTCTGGATTCTTGGACTTTGCATTGATGGCCTGCATAGAACCAATAGCTTCTCTTGTTGACATAACAGGTGGTGTGATGTCTATCTGTTTCCACTGATACCCTGTTGAGATTGACATCTCAGCATCTTTGCCAGGCTTTAGCGATTGTGGCATTACAAAAACTTTACCTGCTTTCAAATCAGACATCCAGTCTGTTACACTTGCTGCATCTTTTCTGATGTAACCAGCCAAGTAATATTTTCTGACTGTCTTAAAGAGAGCTTTTGTATTTGGTTGCTCAAGCTCATTGACAATTTTTGTACTCTTATTATTTGGATAGAGCGAAACAGGAACATCATCGTCTACAACTTTGTCCCAATCCAAAAGGAATCTTGGCGACTCACCAGCATATGCTCCAAGCGGATATACACCTGGCTCTTTTTGTTTGATTATTTTGAGGTATGGCTCTAAATCTTCTAATTTCTTGACCTTTTTAAACATGTCATCTAATTTATACTTCTTTACCAAGTCCATTCTTACGATGAATCCCCAGTGGTGTGCTTTTTCCTTGTTTGCTGGAATCGCATATAAGATGCCATTGATGGACGCACCTCTTATAAAGTCATCGCCAAGCATCTTTTTTGTCTTTGGTGCATACTTTGAAAGAAGGTCATTTCCTGGTTTGTTGAGTGGTAAGAACGCTCCTTTTGCCACGTTTGTTCTATAGTTGTTTGTCCAGATTGCAGTAAAACAGATGTCAAACGGCTCACCAGCTGCAATCTTTGTCTGCATCTTGTCATTGTACTCGCCCCAGTCAAACATTGTCATTTTGATTTCAGCATTGAGCTTTGGTTTGATGTACTCATTAACCTTTTGATTGATTAAATCCCAGTCTTTTTGTGGAGTTCCGATGACATACCATGTAAGCTTAACGTAAGGAAGTTTTGAAGAAGATGCACCAAAACCGGTCACAACGCCAATCACACTTGTGAGCACAAAAGCCACAACAAGCATCACTACAAAAAATTTCTTCAGCTTCACCAAAAATCAACCTCCCGCTTTTTATTTTTTTGTATATAAGCTTCAGGTTGCTGCAAACAAAACTGCAGCTCTGAAGCTTATACCCGCTTTAATACCATTACATATCAGCCTTTGATAGCACCGATGGTAAGACCTTTTACAAAATAACGCTGGAAGAACGGATAAGCTAAAACTATTGGTCCCATACCTAAAACTGCCATTGCCATTCGTGCAGATTCTGCTGGCAAATCTTTTAACGGACTCTCGCTTACAAGACTAATTTTTGAAGCTATCTCAGCCAAGTATTGAATCTTTTGTTGAACCCTGTACATTAGGTATTGAAGATTATATAATTTTTCACTTTCTACTAACATAAAGGGCAGCCACCAGTCGTTCCAGTATGTGATTGCCGCAAAGAGAGCAATTGTTGCAAGTCCAGGCTTTACAAGCGGCACAACAATTCTGAAAAATGTTGTAAACTCCCCTGCACCGTCAATTTTTGCAGACTCTATGATAGAATCAGGTAAAGACATCGAAAGATACGTCCTAAAAATCAGTACATACCACATGTTCATTACATAAGGTAAAATTAGTGCGTATATTGTATCTTTTAAGCGAAGAACATTTACGCACACAATATACCAGGGAACAAGCCCGGCATTGATTAGCATTGTGAAAAATCCAAAGAATGTGAAAAACTTTCTGTACTTGAAATCTTTTCTGAATAGGATATATGCGTACATAGAAACCACAAGCACACTTAGTATTGTCCCTACAATTGTCACAAAAATAGTTAAACCATATGCATGAACAATAGCTGCTCCTTGAGCCAATACAAACTCGTATGATTTTAAGCTCAATTTAACAGGCCAAAGTCTATACCCTATCTGTCTGATCTTATTGTCATCACTCAGAGAAATTGATATCACAGCCCAGAGTGGAACCAAACACGCAAGAGCAACTATACCAAAGATGATATGCAAAATAATCTCTGATGCAGTAGATATCTGCAAAAACCTGCTCTTTGACTGCATATTTTATCATCACCTTTCCATGCTGTTTGTTTGCACACAAAATTCTTTTATTATTAAAACAGCGCTTTTTCTGGGTCAAGTCTGCGAACGATGAGATTGGATGTGAGCACTAGAATAAATCCCATTATTGATTGATAAAAGCTTGCGGCAGATGCCATTCCTATATCGTTCATGCCCATGAGAGTCCTATAGACATATGTATCAATAACATTTGTTACATCAAAAAGAGCACCGCTGTTCATTGGAAGCTGATAAAAAAGTCCAAAGTCTGCATAAAAGATTCTGCCTATTCCAAGCAGAACAAGCACAACAACAAGTGGCGACAAAAGCGGAATTGTTATGTGTCTTATCTGCTGCCATTTTGACGCACCATCAATCAAAGCTGCCTCATAATATTCAGGGTCAATTCCTGTAATTGCTGCTAAATATATGACTGCATTGTAACCTGTATATTTCCACAGATTTGCAAGTATCAATATAACAGGCCAAGGTTTTGTCTCAAAATACCATGCAATTGGCTGCAAGCCCAGCTTCGGAAGAATCATTGTGTTGAGAATCCCCAAGTCTATACTTAAAAATGCAAATGCCATATAAGCAACAACAACCCATGACAAAAAGTATGGTAAAAACATTACTGACTGGTAAAACTTTGCCATAAATCTTGCTCTCATTTCACTCAGTGCAATGGCCGTTGCAATTGCCGCCAAGTTCCCAAAGACTATAAATGCAAAGTTGTAAAGAAGGGTGTTCCTTGTGATAATAAACGCATCAGGTGTTTTGAAAAGAAACTCAAAATTCTTAAAACCCACCCACGGACTTTTCAGTATACCCAAATCATAGTGCACATCTTTGAAAGCAATGATAAGTCCAAACAGAGGTAAGTAAGAAAATGCTATCAAAAGAACAACCCCCGGCAGTGCCATTAAAAACAGAGGAAAGTTCTTGTTAAGTTCTCTCAAAAATCCGCTTCGATATGTGCGCTGACCGTTTGCCATTTTTGATGCCGTCTCCTTTCTCAAGTTGTTTATTGAAACTTTCGATTTACTTGTTGAACTTTTCGATTATAGTTTACATCCTATTTTTTTCAAAATGAATTGATAAAATTGCAGTTTTTTTGTGAATTGTTGATATTAAAATGTGCAATATTTTGTCATATTGAATGGTCAAAATAATATAAAAATAGCTGCCGGCATTTAGCCAGCAGCCTTTCGTTAAAAATTTTTTCAATTTCATGTATCATAGTTTGCCTGCTAAGTTCAAGAGGTTATAGAAAATTGTTGCCGCCTCCCCTCTTGAAACGCTCTTACCTGGAGCAAAGGTTCCATCTGAATAAAGCTCAAAAATACCAAGCTTGACAGCTAACTTTACGCTTTCTCTGTATTGAGGATTTATAAGCCCTTCATCGGCAATTTGAATATCGTCTGTGCTAACTTCTATTTTTCCTGTCAATCTTTTGTATACTTCAATTGCCAAAGCTGCTACTTCTTCTCTTTTCATAATCCTTTCAGGGAAGAATCTATTTTCCTCCTGTCCAAACAAACCGTTTTTATACGCAGTATAGACCACATCTGAATACCAGTCGCTACTTTTTACATCAGAAAATCTGCCATCATACTTTTCAATTTTCAGGTTCAATGCCCTGACACAAAGTGCAGCAAATTCAGCCCTTGTGATTCTTCTATCTGGCAAGTACTTAAAAGCTGAAGCTCCTTTTATGACTCCTTTTGAATAAAGCTTGGAGACAGCATCATAAAGGCTACTCTCAAAGCTGATGTCTTCAAAAAGGATGTTAGTGAATCTAACATTGTCTATAAACATTTTTCCCTTAAAATCGCTATTACCATCTGCTATGACTATTATTATATCTCTCAAGAGCGTGTCTGGGCTCAGCACTTTACCATCCTGTATTTTGTCTAAGTCAAAAAATACATTGAATTTGTAAAGCCCCTCTTCTGTCTTTTTTGCACTTGAAAGCTTTAAAAGGTCAATATTAAAACTGTCTTGTACTTGAGCCCAGTAACCTAAAGAAGGTGGTGAAAAAGCTAAAAATATCTGAATCATACCTTTTGATGCTCTTTCTGGTTTTATATAAAAGTCAAATGCAAGATACTTATTGTCTTCTCTCTTTGCATTTATTTCCTTAAGTATAAGTCTTGCAGCAGTTGCCCAGCCATCTTGCGGTTTTTTCTCTGGATACTCCACCTCAAAAGATAGCGCCTTTGAACCATTTACACTTTCTATGGTAATAGGTCCTTTAACACCAGACGGACCGTCCCAGTCCCAACCCTGGCGCGTGTCATCCTCAAACGTGGATGGCAAAACCTTTTCTCCCAAAGGTGCACTTTGTCCTCCTTTTATTTGGCTATTTCTCTCAATTGGCTTATATGCAATTCCTTTTATCCTTGCCCTAACATACTCTCCAGATATACTCAGCTCTTTTATATCCCACACCTTATCATCGCCCGGGTCAAGTGATGTTGCATCATGCATGCCACTAACATATGGAACAAAAGCAGCTGATGTTTCATTCTTATTAGACAGTGACCAGTTCACCCAGCTAATATAGTTTGCATTTAAATACTCAAGCCACTTATCCGCCTCATCAAGATATGGTCCACCATCACCGCTTGCCAAACTTGTTCCCCATTCACTCACAAAAATTGGCACACCATTTTCAAATGCCTTTTTCATGTTTTCAAAAACATACCCATCAACCTTGTGAGTTCCAGAATAAAAATGAACTGAATACATCACATTTTTATCATTTATAGGGTCTTGAATCGCAAAGTCAGGTCTTTGACTCCAATTTGGAGAGCCTACAATTATAATGTTCTGATTCCCCAAACTTCTGAGCATCTTTATGATAGGTTCAGCATAAGCTTTTACCTTTTTCCAACCATCCAAGCTATTTTCTACTCCCGGTTCATTCGGATTCGGTTCATTGCAAAGTTCATATATTATATGATAGTCATTGGGAAAACTTGTAGCTATTTCTTTGAAAAAGTCTTTTGCCCCTTTATAAATTTCAGCATTCGGGTCGCCAGGATTTAACACATGCCAGTCAACAATCACATACATATCATTTTCAATAGCAAGCTTGATACCTTCTATAACTTTTTCTTTGAGGCTTGGATTTGAAGCATAGCCACCTTCACCTACATACATCGCAAGCCTTACAACATTACACTCCCAATCTTTTGAAAGAGCTTCAAACGCATTTTTGTTTATAACTTCTGGATACCACTGAAGTCCATGCGTGCTCATACCCCGAAGTTGGATTATTTCACCTTTCTGGTCAGCTAAATACTTTTTCCCATCCTTTTCAATAATTTGCAGTCTGCCAGCAACCGAGGGTTTTTTGACTGCCTGATTGCCAAGAAGGTGTGGATATTTTTCATTTTCATATGGTGTGTTCTGGGCAAACACAGTTAAAATTTGCAAAATAGAAATAATCAAAATAACTACCATCAAGAGTGCACCAGACTTTAAAATAATTCCTCTCATAATGTGAATCCCTCCCATGTAATCGTTATCATTTTGTTATAAGATTAATATAATCCATGCTTAGGAAGTTTTAAATTAAAAAAATTTCATATCTGTTTTAAATTTTTGACCTGATATTTGTAGCATCTTGCTCTAATACAAGGTAAAAATTTTGCAAAAAATAAGGCTCCTGTCCCATTAAGAAAATCTACCACTATTTTAGGGACATGGAGCCGCGAAAAATTCTTTGTTATTTTACAACATCAACCTTGATGTGAAGTTCTCGAAGCTGTTTTGGTTCAACCTCTGATGGAGCGTCAGTCAGCGGGCACGACGAATCTTTTACCTTCGGGAACGCAATTGTATCTCTGATAGAATCCAAACCCAAGAGTAGCATACACAACCTGTCAAATCCATAAGCAATTCCACCATGCGGTGGTGTGCCGTACTTGAAAGCTTCCAGCAAAAAGCCAAATCTATCTTGTGCCCTTTCCTCGGTAAATCCAAGGGCTTTGAACATTCTCTTTTGAATCTCAGGTGAGTGAATTCTGATAGAACCACCGCCAATTTCTGTACCGTTTAACACAATATCATAAGCCTTTGACCTTACCCTTGCTGGGTCAGTTTCTAAATATTCTAAATCTTCATCCATTGGCGATGTAAACGGATGGTGTTTTGCAACAAACCTGCCCTCTTCTTCTGAATATTCAAAAAGCGGAAACTCTACCACCCATAAAAGATTAAACTTTGACTTGTCAAGAAGGTTTAGCTTTCTTGCTATCTCAAGCCTCAAGTTCCCAAGAACATCAAAGACAATTTCATCCTTGTCCGCAGAAAATAGCAGCAAATCTCCAACCTCTGCACCAAGTCTCTTTAGAATTTCATTTATCTCCTCTTCTTTTAAAAACTTGACAATGGGAGATTTCAGACCATCACTTTCAACTGCAATCCATGCAAGACCTTTTGCTTTAAAGTTCTTTGCAAACTCAACAAGCGCATCAATCTCACGCCTTGAAAATGTGGCTGCACAACCCTTTGCATTGATGGCTCTTACCGACCCACCCTTGTTTGCTGCATCAGAAAATACTTTAAACTCGCAGTTTTTCACAATGTCAGTAATATCAACAAGTTCCATTCCAAAACGAGTATCTGGTTTGTCTGATCCAAACCTTTCCATTGCTTCCTTGTAGGTAAGTCTTGGAAGAGGAAGTTTTAAGTCTATCCCAAGCATCTCTCCAAAAATGGTCTGGAGCAGTTTTTCATTTATTTCAATAACATCATCAACATCAACAAACGACATCTCAATGTCTATCTGGGTAAACTCAGGTTGTCTGTCTGCTCGCAGGTCTTCATCTCTAAAACACTTTACAATCTGAAAATATCTGTCAAACCCTGCAACCATCAAAAGCTGTTTAAAAAGCTGCGGTGACTGTGGCAGCGCAAAAAATTTTCCCGGAAATATTCTGCTGGGAACTAAATAGTCTCTTGCACCTTCTGGAGTCGATTTTGTGAGCATGGGTGTTTCTATCTCTATAAACCCATTTTGAGAAAGAAAATTTCGCACAACCTGATAGAGTTTGTGTCTGAACATCAAATTCCTCTGCATATCAGGTCTTCTCAAATCTAGATACCTGTATTTTAGCCTTACTGCCTCATTTACATTTATTCCCTCTTCAATTGGGAAAGGAGGCGTCTCAGACTTGTTAAAAATCCTCAGTTCTGTTGCTCTTACTTCTACTTCGCCTGTTTTTATCTTTGGATTTACTGTCTCAGGTGGCCTTTTCTCCACAATGCCTCTAACACCGATACAGTATTCGGATCTTAATGAGTCAGCCTTGTCTAAAAGTTCTTCCCCCATCTTCTCATCAAACACAACCTGTACAATGCCTGTTCTGTCTCTCAAATCAACGAAGATTATCCCGCCAAGGTCACGTCTTGTATCAACCCAACCTGTTAGCACAACCTCTTTCCCAACATCCTCAAGTGATACCTCTCCACAGTATTTTGTTCTTTTAAACCCCTTAATACCTTCCACACCTATCACCTTCTTTGAAAATTTTTAAAGTTACAAAAACATCCTTGTTATTTTTGAAGTTTTTCTTTTAAATACTGACAAATATTTACTATTTCTACTATTTCCTCTGAAGATGTCTTCATATTTCTAACTTTGCAAACACCCTTTGCGATTTCGTCATCTCCAATGATTATAGAAAACTGACAGCCAATCTTGTCAGCATATTTCATCTGGGATTTTAAGCTTCTTCCCATCTCTTCAATTACGGTTGAAATTCCTTCAAACCTGAGCATCCTTGCAATCTCAAAAGCTTTCTTGAGGCTATTTTCTCCTACTGTTGCCACAAACACTTCTGGTATCTGCGGTCTTGCGGGAAGAAGACCATTTTGCTCAAGCAGCATCAAAAGTCTTTCAACACCAATTGCCAAACCAATTCCTGGAATAGAATTCCCACCTATCTGTTCGATTAAATTGTCGTACCTTCCACCGCCACAGATTGCAAGCTCTTTATCGGAAACAGGCGCCACAATCTCAAAAACTGTCTTTGTGTAGTAGTCCAAGCCGCGAACAATAAAAGGGTCAACCTTGTATAAAACCTTTGCTGAATCTAAATAAGTTTTCACACTTCCAAAATGGCTTTTACAATCATCACAGAGATAATCTATTGGTTTTGGTGCATCTTTTGCAATCAGCTTGCAACCCTCTTCTTTGCAGTCCAAAATTCTCATAGGATTTTTGTCAAGCCTCTGGTGGCATGTATGGCAGAGCTTTTGAGAATTTGCCGAAAAATACTCTTTTAAATTTTTTACATACTCTTTTCTGCACACAGGACATCCTATGCTGTTAATATTCACAGTAATATTGTCAAGCCCAATGCTTGTAAAAAAATTGTAAGCAAGTGAAATTACCTCAGCATCTGTCACAGGCGAAAAAGAACCAAAATTCTCAATTCCAAACTGGTGAAACTCTCTGAACCTACCACCTTGTGTGTTTTCATACCTGAAAGCTGAAATAATGTAGTAAAACCTCTGCGGCATCGGACGTGACGCAAAACCATGCTCGATGAACAATCTTGCTGTGGATGCTGTCCCTTCTGGCCTTAAAGTGATGCTCCTTCCACCCTTGTCCAAAAAGGTATACATCTCTTTTTGGACAATATCAGTGGTCTCGCCCACTCCTCTTTGGAAAAGTTCTGTGTACTCAAATGTAGGAAACCTAACTTCCTGATATCCATAAAGCTTGCAAATCTCTCTGAATTTATTCTCAACATATTGCCACATATAACTTTCTTCCGGTAGTACATCCTTTGTTCCTTTTGGTGCCTGGATTTTCATTTCCTACTCTCTCCTCAAAATAATTAAAAAGATTAGAATTTGCAATATTTAAATTATATATTAATTCAATTTGGGGTTTCAAGTGAAAAGACCCAAAAAAATAATCAGGATATAACAATTATTTATATAAAGTTTGCTATCCAAATACCCACACCAGCCGCGAGTATTCCAAAGAGGATAGAAATAAATACATAAATAAAAGCTTTCATATGTTTTTTTCTCTTTATATACCTTGATGTTTCAAGCATAAACGTAGAGTATGTTGTGAACCCCCCAAGAAGACCAGCCATCAGAAAAAGTTTGTATTCACTCGAAAGATGCTTTGTTGACAAATATCCTATTAAAAAACTCCCAATCACGTTGATAAACAATGTAGCAACAGGATGGTCTTTCTCCATTACTTCTCTGAATATTTTCCCAACTGTATATCTCAGAATTGCTCCAATTACTCCGCCAACTCCAACAATGAGATAGTTCATGCTGCCTCATACTCCTCTTTTTGCTGTCTTTCTGAAACAGCCCTTGCAAGTTCAAAGCCAAAAATTGAAGCTAAAAGCCCAAGTACAATGGATAAAAGAGGATAGACAATCGCAGCTGTAAATTCTCCTTTCATCAAAAACCTCACAATTTCAAGTACAAATGTAGAAAAGGTTGTGAAACTGCTTATAAAACCTGTTGTTATCATGTGTCTTAAGGCAGTTGAAATCTTTATGTGTTCTACCGTTATCTCTGCAACAAAGCACAAAACAAAACTGCCAACAACGTTTATAAAAAGTGTTGTAAAAGGAAAGCTGCCAAGGCTCAGCTGAGATATAAAAAATCTACAAACAGCACCAAAAAAAGCTCCAATAGCAATTGCAACAATGTTTTTCATAACCAGTGCCTCCTTCAGTAAAATCAAAGTAGTCAGCAGGAAATTAGGCCTATAAAATACAAAAAACTCCTACAGATGTTGCTTTTTTGCAGCATCTGTAGGAGTCATCAGCCCTCATTGGCATTTGTACGGCGGACTCCATCGCCGTTAGCAATATTATATCATCAAACACAGTTGATTTCAATATAGACTTTTTGTGAATTCTCTTTTATGTTATAATAAAACCAGAGTAAAATCAGAAAAGAGAGAGGTAAATCTTTATGCAGAAAATCATTAATATAAACTTACCATTAGAAATCTTTTTAGCTTTGCGAGAAGATGAAAACAAACTTTCAAGTGAAATAAAAAAACTTATAGCTGTCAAATACTTTAAAGAAAAAAGACTGTCCCTTGGTCAAGCAGCAGAACTCGCCGGTATGAGTATTGCAGAATTTATTCAATTACTATCCGAGCAAAATATTTCTGTATTTAACTTTGATTGCTTTGAAGAAATTAAAGAGGATGTAAAAAATGCTTAAGGTAGTTGTTAATTCAACTCCTTTAATTGCGCTAAATGCTGTAAATCAATTATCAATTTTGGAGGCTCTCTACAAGAAGATAATTGTGCCATATGGAGTATATGAAGAAGTATTTTTTAAAGCCCCTACAAACAAGAAAATTGATCTTTCTCTATTCGATTATATCTTAATAGAAAGAGTAAAAAACGCATATGCAAAAGAATTGCTTCAGACTTCCTTGCATAAGGGAGAAATAGAGGTAATTCTATTAGCGCAAGAAATAAATGCAGACTTATGCATCATTGATGATTATTTAGCAAGAAAATATGCCTCTCTATTTGGCCTTAAGGTTACAGGAACTATAGGTGTTTTATTAAGAGCAAAAGAAAATCAACTAATCAAGGAAATTAAACCTATTCTTAACGATTTAATTAAAAATGGAATATATATCAGTCAAGAGCTCTATGAACATATACTAACGCTTGCTAATGAGAATTAAATTTCTACTCTTCTTCCTCAGGTTCAATGTGGATTGTTATATACGAATTTGGCAGAGCTGATTTTATATCATTTTCTATCTGGTTACAGAGGTTGTGAGCGTCAATTAAAGTAGTTGAATTTTCCATTCTAATGTGAACATCAATCTCGCGCCTGTCTCCACTTTTCCTGGTTCTGAGCTTGTGAAAGCTTGTAACCTGGGAGTATTTTCTTATTATATTTTCAATTATCTCAATCTCGCTTTGAGGAAGACTCTTGTCAACAAGGTCACAGAGAGCTTTTTTAGTCAAATCAACAGAAGCTTTTATTATCATCAGGGCAACAATAATAGCAATTATCGGGTCTATAATGTACACATGTGTAAGTTTTATTGCAACAAGCCCTAAGAATACTCCAAATGAGGTAAACACATCTGTGAAAAGATGCAAAGCATCTGCTTCCAAAGCCACAGAATCTGTTTTTTTAGCTATTTTAAAGAGTTTTGAGGATATAAAAAGGTTTACAACGGCTGAGATTAGCATAACCAAAAGCCCTGCTTCTATTTTCTCAACTTCTCCTCCTTTTATAATCTTTTTTACTGCCTCATAAATAATCATAGCTGCTGCTAAAAATATTAATATCGCTTCAAATGCACCAGAGACATTTTCAAACTTACCATGACCAAAAGGATGGTCACTGTCTGCTGGTTTTCTTGCCTGTTTGATGGAAAAATATGCAACCAAGCTTGCTAAAAGGTCAATGCCAGAGTGAATTGCCTCTGATATAACAGACACAGAACCCATAATGCTACCTGCAATAAGTTTGAATAAAACCAAGGCTGTATTAGAAAAAACTGATAAAAGTGCTGCACCTTGCTTTTCCATATACTTTCACAAAACTCCTTTCATTATAAGCTTCTTCACAAAAACTATTAAAACAATAAAAAAATCCTGCCAAGACTCATGTTTTGTGTAAAAAACATGGGTCCCGCAGGATTTTTTCATCCCTGCTGCCTGGTACAATTTCCAGGCCCGAAAAGAGCTTTTAAGCGCTCTTTTCTGACCGCTTCTTAACAGAAGGTATTAAATTTTTCATGTCACTTGAGCTTTATTTTAACATCAAAGAGGTCTTTTGTAAAGACCTTTTTGGCATCTGAAAAGCTATTTATGGTTGTAAAGAGAAGCTTTTCACAAATAATTTCAACCATGTTAATAGGCAAATCGATAAAGGGTGTCACGTTATATATACATATATCTTTTAGAGGAAGAAAATCAACACAAATCTCAGAAAGAAAAAAGGACTTTTTCAAAAATTCAAAATCTTTTATCACACCCATTTCAGGATAGCACACTATTCCTCTTTTTGACGCATAAGCTGTCTTGGCTATCTCTCTGAATATAAACACCACATCTGCAGTTTCAAACAACTTCTCTTCTTCCCAGCAGTTTATTACAATCGTTCCGAACTCTCCTAAAAGCTCATCAGCTATTTTTGTCTCTTGAAATGAATCAAAGGAAGTATAAAGAATATCTGTATTTTCCGCAAGCTCATATAAAAGTCCATTTTTTTTAGCTTTTTCAAGCCCAACTATTCCTATCTTTCTATTTTTTAAACGTTGACCGTACTTTTTTAATATTTCTCTTACAATATGATATGCAATAAAACAATTAATGTGAATATTTTGTTCATATGTCCAATCAAAGTGTATTACTCTTCCTCTTCTTTGCTGGTCAATAAAATGTTTTATTTTTTTATGTTTTTTTGAAACCTTCTCCATTTTCGGAAATATGAAAAATTCTAATCTCATTTCTATTCCATTAATTAGCCTTATATACTCTTCGAACTTGGGTTTTGAATTTGCAACTAGAAGTTTTCTTAAAAATAGAGGAAAAAACTTTGCATATTCTGGAAGAAAAATTCTACTTTCACCTTCTAACACAAAAGTAATAGTATAAATTTTTATCAACCCAAGAAAATATCTTCTACTAATAGAATATTTCTATCCTGGGCTTAAAATCAATCTCTTTTATGAGCTTTTCTATCTCTTCCTGACTCATGTCTTCCAATTTTTTGCCTGTCAGAGCAACTAAAATAGCCTCAACAACATTTGTCCCAAAAGATCTTCCGTCAAACTCAGGTGTTGTAGTAACAAGCATCTTTAGCTTTCTTTTCTTAAGCTCTTGAACATCCTCTTTCGTAATGGTATTTGTGATGATTATCTTTCCTTCTAAACTATCTGGCATGTACTTTTGAATGTATTTATAATCTCCCGCGATGATGTCTGCTACTTTAAAATATTTCCAATACTTTTTGAGCTTTTTGGGATTTTCTTCTTTTTTCTCATCATTGGGATACAACATGCTAAATGGTAATTTTATTATCAATGGGACAAGCAAAGCTGCAAGATAGTAAAACGTCTTAAGACTTTTTATCATAAGCGGAATCCCTAAGGCAAATAGGGCATCGCCAAGCAAAAGTTTGCACCCTGCCTCATATAGTCCCTCTGCAAGCTTGTATCTATCAAGCGCACACACAACAAGCGCAGTTTTACCCTTGAAATCTATTATGTTGTTGTCTTGAAGATATTTTATAACCCATTTTTCAAATATATTTTTTACTCCCGTGCCATCAACAAGAGGTGTTTTTTGAGCAGCATTTTTTATTGGAATAGCTTCTCTTATGACATAATTTTTTCCTCCACCGTAAAGTACAATGTCAATTCCCCCCATACCAAAGGCGTCTACTTTTCCATCTAAAGACTTTATAACTTCTATTGCCTTTTTTATATCTCCATCTGTCCCTATTCTTTCAATCTCAAAGTATATACCCATTATTTTGGCTTGGGTTTTGTGATTTCTCTTGCTCGAACCAATGCTAACACTCACTACCCTTTTCATGTAAAAAACATCTCCTTTTCCTTCTTGCTACTTCACAATAGAATCTAAGATTTTTTTCAGCTCTTCTATATCAACTTCAACATCATATTTGAGCGGAGATTTTCCCAGAGGTATTGTAATGACCTCACAATCAAGAAAAGCTTTGAACCAGTTTAGCCTGAAGTCTGAACCCATGGCAATTACAATGTCAAACATTTTAAAATTATTTATATATTCACCCATGATGTTCAAAAGCTGAGCAGCAGAAAGGGAGTTTATAAAACTATTTCTTTCTTCTTCTGTCATTAAAAGATAATAATTTATTCCGTAGCTTTTTAATACCTGTTCTACTTCATCCTTGTTTTTTACAGGAAATCCGATTGCAGCAATATTTTTGCCCTTGCGCACCTCTCCAAGCCCTTCAAGCTTTGAGATAAAAGACCTGTCTATTTTGAGCTTTTCGGCAACCTCAATCTGTGAAAAGCCTTTTTGGCGAAGATCCAATATCTTCTTGACTTCATCCACTATTTTTTGAAGACTTATGACCTTATCTCCAACCCTGTAAAAGTCCATTTCTTCATCACACTCAACCGCCATTTGTTTTATTCTATATTATCACAAAAGCCTTTTTATGTTAACATTTTTGTGCACACAGTTTTTAAAAAAATTTTAGCTTAGCAGTTTTTTAATATCCTCTTCAGAGACCTGTGAAAAGTCGACGTAAAACTGTCCAACTGCCCAAAATGGCTCGCTACTTACAATATAAAAGACACCATCACATTCTTTTTCCAGCTCTTTTAACGTCGAAGGTGCAATTACCGGTGTTGCAACGTATATTTCTTTAGGATTTAGCTTTGAAAGAAACCTTATGCATGCTTTTGTTGTTGCACCTGTTGCAATTCCATCATCCACTATTATTGCCACCTTGTTTTCCAAGCTCTTATACTCAACAGAGCCCCTGTACTCAATGAGTTGGTCTTTTAAGTTCTCTAAGACCCTTTTCTTTTGGTGTTCTACATATTCATCTTTCATAGAGAAATACTCCACATATTCATTATTTAGAACCACATCTCCATTTATATCCACTGCTGCAATAGCAAACTCTCTGTTAAAAGGTGCACCTATCTTCTTTGCCAACACAATATCCAAAGGTATTTTGAGCCTATCTGCAATTACTTTTGCGACAACCACACCACCTCGTGGAATTGCAAAAAGAACCACATCCTGCCTTTCTTTAAATAGCCTCAGCTTTTCTGTGAGCTTCTCGCCCGCATCAACTCTATCTTTGAAGAGCATTTTCAAAATTCACTCCTTTTTTATAAAAAAACAAGCTATTGTTTTGCAACAAAAAAGGCACCTACATTTATTTTACCACATTGGTGCCTTCTAAAAATGGCTTTTAATTTTGAGATTTATACTTTTCAATAAACTTTATCATCTCCTCAACAGCCAAAGGCTTACTTATAAAATACCCTTGAACATAGTCACATCCAAGTTCTTTTACAGCTCTGTAGTGTTCCTCTGTTTCCACCCCTTCTGCCACAACATTTAATCCCAATTTTTTACATAGTTTTATTATTGTTTCTACTATAAAATACGTTTCGTCTTTTTCTATATCTTGAATAAAAGATTTATCAATCTTCACAGCCTGGATTGGTAATCTTCTCAAATAATTCAGCGAAGAATAATCGACACCAAAATCATCTAAGGCAAAGATTATGTTGTACTTTCTTAGCTGATTTATCACTTCAATTGTATAGTCAATATTCTCAACTGCCAATTTTTCTGTTATCTCAAATTGAAGTTTAACATTCTCTAATTCCTCATTTTCTAATATTTGAATTGTAGAACGAATAAACTCTCTATCGCTAAATTGTCGTGGTGAAATATTGATTGAAATTATAAACTCATCATTAATATATCTGCTTAACAACTTAGCTACCTTTAGGGACTGTTCCAATACAATATTGCCTAACTCCACAATCAACCCACACTTCTCAGCAACCGGAATGAATTCCAATGGCGATACAAACACCGACTTTAAATAATGCCATCTCAAAAGAGCCTCAAATCCACAGATCTGATTATTCTTTAAGTTTATAATTGGTTGATAAAACACCACAAACTCATTTAAATCTAATCCATGACGAAGTTCTCTTTCAATTATCCCTTCCTTTAATGTTTGAACCTCCAAAGAAGGTTTAAATATCTCATATTCATTTAGACCTTTCTCTTTTGCTCTTATTAAAGCTAAATCACATTTCCTTATAACGTTCGCCGTGGAGTCATTAATATTTTCCATTGCAGTTGCTCCTATATTGTAACTTACTTTCATCAAGTTTCCATTAATATTGTATGTTACCAATAGTTTTTGTAACAAATTTTCAATAAACTCAGATATGTTATCTGTATTACATATTATTGCAAATCTATCAAATCCTATCTTAAATATTTTAGTTTCTTTACCAAGTATCTCTTCTATCCTCTTACTTATGTGGATAATCAGTTCATCAACTAAGTCATATCCATACATAACATTTAACTTTTCTAAATTTCTCACTTCCAAAAAGATCAAATAGGTACTCATATTATCTGCTTGACTAATTCTTAAATTTAACCATCTCATAAGTGAATTCTTGTTTGGCAATTTGGTAAGCTCATCATAAAACGCCAAAAACTCAACTCTGGTTTTATAATCTTTTATCATTTCATCTTTTTGTTTCAAAATAAAATCCTGTTTAGAAATTTTGAACTTTAGATTCTCGCTTTCTGCACTCATTTTATTGAGATCTCTTTCATATCGTTGGATTTTTCTATTTAATCTTTCTACTGCATCTAAGCTAAAACCTATTGAAAGAAAAATTTTTTTATTGTCCTGCACACTTTCTATCTTAGAGTTGTACCATAAGAATGTCTTTTTTACTCCATTTATATCTCTCACAGGATTAACGTAATATCTGAGTATTTCATCATTTACTAATTTTTTGTAAACCCATTCCATTTCCTCTTTCTCTTTTTCATCAATGAGAACATCCAACCACTTTTTCCCTTCTATTTGTTCAGGTGAATATCCCAATAATTTATCACCATTTTCTTTGAATTCTAATATTGTTCCATCATCAGCCCATATAACTACCACATAATCATTTATGTTTCCAAAATAGCCTTTTAGATTCTCTACAAAAAATTCCACTTTACTATTTTTTATTTCTTCATATCTCTCCTTTCCCAAGCTCATACAAATACCCCCGCTGTAATACCTACTGTCTTTTCAGTTTGTTAATGTAACTTTTAATACTGTCAAATACACTCTTTTTTAAATTTTTTGTTTCTGCTTCTTTGATAACATTTTCAAATCTTTTTAGCCATTTCTCGGTTTCCAAATCTTTCACAATAAAATCTCTTGCCCCTTTTAAAAGAGCTTTTCTGACTACATCTTCCTCACCTTTTGAACTTATAACTATGACTTTCACATTTTTATCAACTTTCAAAATCTCTTCCATTGCCCTTATACCATCCAACTTTGGCATCTCAATGTCCATTGTAACTACATCAGGCTTAAATCTCTTATAAAGCTCTACAGCCTCAAGCCCATCCTCTGCCTCTGCCACTACTTTACCTTTAAGCTTTTCTTCTATAAATCTTCTTATCACCTTTCGCCACATAGGAGAATCATCAACAATAAGAAAGGTCACCTTTCTCATTACTTAACCTCTCTCATTACAAGTTTTATTCATCTCCATCTTTGCAATGTTTTTTCAGAATCTGGACACCTTCATTGTAAATATTATCTAACACCCCGACAATTTCTTGAATACCTGCAAAGTGTTGTTTTACCTGGTCAGAGAGCTGATTTTGATAATTTAGCACAGAACTAATAAGCTTGTGAACAGAGTCAAATTCATCGGTTATCTCGTAAGTCCTATTTTTTAGCTCTTCCACCTTACCTACAAAAGTGTTAATTCGGATACTGTTTGTATTAATATCTTCAACAATATTTGAAATGGCCTTGTTAACCTCTTTCAAACTCTGTTTACCACTATCTGCAAGTTTTCTCATCTCGGATGCTAATAAACTGAATGCCATAGAATCTTTTGCTTTATTAGCTTCAATTTGAGCATTTAATGAAATAAAAGAGATTTCCTTTACAATATCGCTAATAATCTGGGTCACTTTGCTCATATTCTCAACATGCGCTGAAAGATTAACAACATCTTCCGATAACTCTTGCATTTGGTTCAATAGAACATTTATATCCTCCACTGATTTAGAAACCTGCTCCCAGCCTTTTCTTATATCATCTTCAACTTTGTTCGACCTTTGAGTCATATCTTCCAAATTCTTCACTACGACCTCATTTATCTCATCAACTACTATCTTGAACGCTTCTGTAAGCTCCTTGACTGACTCAAATATGGTTCGTAACTGCTCTGCCAATTCACTTTTTTGACTATCCAACGCTCTTCTGCTTTTCTCCGTTTCTTCCTTTAAGTATTGGTTTTCAGACTTAAGCTTAAATATCTCATCTCTAAACTGTTTTTCTATCAAGTCAAGTTTACTTTTATATGCATCAACAAATTTTTTGGGTATCCCAGCTCTCAATTCCCCCGAACTCACAAATTCAATGATCTTCTTTATTTCATTAGACTTTTTCATAAGTAATAATTTTTCAGCAATTATTACCATTAGCATTATCACAAAAACCATATATATATACCATTCCATTCAAATCAACTCCATACCATTTTTTGACCTCTCTATCAATTTTCTAATATCTATTACCTGAATAAATTCACCGTTTCTTTCCACTATTCCTTTCAAAACCTCACCTGACGAAATTGAAACTACATTTGCTTCTTTTTTTATCTCCTCAGGAAGCACGCTTACAACTTCTCTTACATTATCAACATACAGCCCAAATGTCAACTCCTCATTGCCGATTATTAGAACTTTGTGATTATTACTTTCGCTTTTTTCAACTCCCAGCAGTTTCCCAAAATCAACTATTGTGACAACATCCCCCCGCAGGTTCATAAGTCCCATCACATGTGCAGGTGCAAAAGGTATTGGAGTTACATCTGTTGGTCTTACTATCTCCCTGACAAACTCTACCTCAATTCCGTAAGTAACATCTCCATATTCAAATGAAACAACCATTTGGTAAGAATATTCATCAATGTTTTGGTCATCTTCATTTATTCTGAAGTTTGTAAATTCATCATTTTTATCATCTTCTCGATTTCCTGCAAATTCAGGTTCGTTCAATGTTTGAAAATCATCATTGTTTTTCACTCTTTGCTCAATAGCTGCATCTGATGACTGGTTTGAACTGTCTATTCTCTTCAATTGCTCTATATATGAGGAATAATTAATGCTGCTTTGCTTATTGTTCTCTATATCGTCTGCCAACTTTCGAATGATATCTATTCCCTCGAAAATAGCATTTATAACATCACTGGAAGGGTATATCTCATAGTTTCTCATCTTATCTAATAAGCTTTCCATTTCATGAGAAACGTTGATGATATCCTGCAGACCTAAGAAGTTTGCTCCTCCTTTTATTGAATGAATTTCCCGGAATATAAAATTTAGTGTCTCGTAGCTGTCTGGGTATTTTTCAAGTTGTAAAAGAGCATCTTGAGCATTCTCAAGATGCTCGTATGTTTCAACAATAAACTCTTTTTTGAGCTCTTCAAGTTCTGCTGCACTGAACAGTTGGTCAGTCATTACAATCCCACCTTTGTTAACTTCTCATTTCAATACTCAAGAACTTCTGAACATGTGAAATCAATTCCTCACTTGTCACAGGCTTTTTCAAGTAGAGATTTGCGCCTGCTTCCAATGCTTTTTGCTCTTCTGATGGATTTGTTGTTAGCATAATAACAGGGATTCTCTTACATGTTGGATTCTTCCTTATTTCTCTAGTGAGCTGCAGACCGTCCATCTTGGGCATATTGAGGTCTGTAATAACAAGGTCAATCTTCTCATTCAAGAGTATTTCCAATGCAGCAACACCGTCCAATGCATCTCTTACCTCAAACCCTTTTTTCACAAGTGTTGTTGTCACAATTTTCTTCACAACAGGCGAATCATCAACAACTAAAATCTTAGGCATAATTTTTTCTACCTCCATTAATTTTTTAGTTTACAGGCTTTCTAAACGCTATATTGTTGTCAAAATAAACAATCTCAAATGCTTTTGTAATTCTCAAAATACTTTCTGAGTGTCCCAAGAAGATATAACCTCCAGGATTCAGTGCATCGTAAAAGTACTCCACAACCTTTTTTCTTGACTCTTCATCAAAGTAAATCAGAACATTTCTGCAAAATATCACATCATAATTTCTCATCAGCTTCATCTTGCTCTCATCGTATAAATTTAAGTATCTAAACGTTACCAGCTTTTTTATCTCATCTTTGAGCTTGTATATCTTATCTGCAGGACTGTATTCAAAATATTTAAGTTTTATATACTCCGGCACGTCTTTTAAAGACCGCGGCATGTACACAGCATCTTGCGCAAGCTTTAGCACTCTTTCTGAGATATCAGTACCAAGTATCTCAATGTCCCAGTCATCAAAGTATTCAAGCCTTTCTTTTAAAATTATGGCAATAGTATATGGCTCTTCTCCAGTCGAACATCCTGCACTCCAAATTTTTAGTCCAAAATCGCCTTTACTTGCTTTCCTGTTCAAAAGTTCAGGTAAAACATCTTTTGAAAACATATCAAGTTGCGGGATGTCTCTGAAAAAGTAGGTCTCATTTGTCGTGACCAATTCCAACAACTTGTTGAGAGCACTTTTCTCCGTCTCAATTCTTTTCAAATATTCCCAAAAATCATCTATTCCTAAATTATCCATCGCAATTTTTAATCTCTTTTGAATGTAACCTTTTTTATCATCTGAAAAGTAAAGACCTGTTGATTTATATATGAAGTCCCTTATAACATACCACTCTTGACTATTCAAGATAACCTCTGTAAGCATTTTGATCCTCCTTAGCCTAGCTCACAAGCAAGTCCTGGGCTTCAATGGAAATTTCCATGTTGGGATGGTCAACCAAATATTCCAGCTGTGCTCTAAATGGTTC
This sequence comes from Caldicellulosiruptor acetigenus, assembly GCF_026914305.1. Lineage (NCBI taxonomy): Bacteria > Bacillati > Bacillota > Caldicellulosiruptorales > Caldicellulosiruptoraceae > Caldicellulosiruptor > Caldicellulosiruptor acetigenus. Next base: position 2,125,406 of record NZ_CP113866.1, read on the forward strand.
TTTGTTATCAATCTTTCGTATCAGCTGTAAAAGTTTAAGAACGTGAACATCAGATAAAAACTCATTTGCAAGTTCGTCTTTAATGAGCGCCACAACCCTCGGGTCGTCTGGTCTTAGTTCAAGCATACACTCAAGCATCAAAAGTTTTGTGTCATCGCTTTTAATATTGAAATACTCCTCATAAATTTTATCAAACAGTTCTTTGAGTTCAAGTTCAACAGCAGTTTTTAACACTTCGGGCAAGAGATCTTCTTCTTTCATCATGTCAGGTAACATATCTGCTGCCTCCCTAACTCCATTCTGCCTCATAATCTTCAAGCCGGTGATTTTTAGTATATTGTCATTACCTTTAAAGACCTCTCTAATGTACTCAGCTAATTTTGACTTGTTGAAATATTTGAACACTTTAATCAGCTCTCTTTTCCTCAAAGTATTTGCTGTGTAATAGAGTTTTATGGCACTCAAAATAATCGTCTCATCAAATACCCTGCTTTTTATAAAGCTTACAAAGTCCTTATCTTCTATACTACCCATATATTTAAAAATTTCGTACTTCTGCTCATCTGAACCATGTATCAAAATGGCCTTTATCTCATCAAAAAACTTGCTATTTGCAAGAATTTTTTCAAGTCTTTGCTTGTCTGACCTCAGATAAATCGAATATATGGTATCTAAAACCTTTATTCTTAGCTGTGTCGAAAGCTTTAGATAAAGATTTATCGCGTCCTCCACATTTTCAATGTCACCATTTTCCTTTACCATATCAAAAATACTGTCAAAGATGATATCCTCAATCTCCCACGGCAGGTTCAAAACCTCTGAAATTAGCTCTCTATTGTTCACCTTTTTTATGCTCTCGATTATTGTCCACTGCACCCACAGATGAGCAGATGGTAAAAACTCTATTACCTTCTTGAGAGCTTCAACATCTCCAATGTTACCAAGTGCCTCAACAGCTCCCTGGACCACATTCACATCATCATCTGATAACCTTTTTAGCAAAGCATCAACTGTTTGTTTGTTCTTTAAAGCACCCATGATATCAACTATAAATTTTCTCACATTTTTATCTGGATTTTCTGCCTCTGCTATAATGGCTTGTATATTATCATTTCCTATCTTGCACAAAACTTCAAACGCAAAAACCCTCACTCTTGCTTCTTCATGACTTAAAAGCTTTAATAACTTCTCAACAGAATAGCTTCCGCCCATTTGCTTTAGTGCCTCTGTGATGTGTTCTTCAATCATCTTGTTGTTTGTTTTTATGAAGAGATCTATCAATCCATCAACAACTTCAGGTTCTTTGAACTTTGGTGCATTTTCTATAGCTTCTTTTTGCAAAAGATAATCGTCTGAATTTAGCATTTCAATTATTTCTTTAACTGAATTCATCCTTCGTGCTCCACTCCTTTTTTGATTTAAATTAGACTTTTTGAATAACTCTTTCAATAAGCTGCTCTGGTTCAAGCAGAAGTACAACTTTACCATCACCCAAAATTGTTGAGCCAACTATACCTTTTACATTCCCCACAAACTGGTCCAAAGGCTTCACTACAACATCATATTCACCCATGAGCCTGTCCACTATTATTCCTACCTTGCTTTCTCCATACCTTACTATAATTCCAAAATAATAATTTCTTCCGTTTTCGTCCTCTTGATATCCAAGTATTTCCTGAAGATTGAAAAAAGGTATTATTTCCCCCTTGATGCTGCACACCTTCTTACCTGTGATAGACTTTATTGAATCTTTCCTTATCTTTACTGTTTCAACCACCTTTTCAAGTGGAAGCAAATACAATCTATTCCCAGCTAAAACCAGCAAAGTCTTTATTATTGCAACAGTGAGAGGAATTACCATCAAAAAGCTTGTCCCTTTATCTTTCTCTGTTATAACTTTTATTTCTCCTTTTAACTCACTTATGTTCTTTTTCACAACGTCCATGCCAACGCCTCTGCCCGCCACATCATCAACTTTTTCGGCGGTGGAAAAACCCGGTAAGAAAATAAGCTCGATTATTTCATCATTTGACATTCTTTCAAGCTGGTCCTGTGTCACTATGCCTTTTTGCAGAGCCTTTTCTTTTAATTTCTCTATATCAATACCTCTGCCATCATCTTCAACATTTATATAAATACTCTCACCTTCTGCATATGCTTCTACCACAATCCTTCCCAGAGGTCTTTTACCCTTAGCAATTCTTTCCTCTGGCTTTTCGATTCCATGATTTACACAATTTCTCACCAAGTGTACCAGTGGATCGGTTATCTTTTCAAGTATAATCTTATCTATCTCTGTCTCCTCACCTTTTATGATAAGTTCAACCTCTTTTCCCTCTTTTTGTGCAACCTCCCGAACAATTCGCGGAAGTTTTCTAAACACATTTTTAATTGGCAGCAGTCTCAAACTTGTTATGCCTTCCTGAAGTTCAAATGAGATTCTTTCAAGTCTCAAAATTCCCTTTTCAAGGTTTGAAATTAAGCTGCTAAGCGTTTTATCTTTTATACTTATTTCTTTGAACGCATTCAATATCTGATTTAATTGAGATTTACAGGTAATAAGTTCCCCCGCAAGATTTGTAAGGTTATTTAATTTGTTTATATCAATTCTCACCGACTCAACTTTTTTAGCATCGTGTTCACTTTCTTTTGATACAAAATTCTTAATCACTTCCTCAGAAGTTTCAAGCTGAACATTATCAGACTGGTTTGCGATTACGCTTGCTTCTTCTGTTTCTGTAACTTCTAAATCCTCTTTTAATAGTTTTTGGATAAAGAAAATTTCAACTACATCTTCACTTTTACAAACATCTTCTACAACTTGACGCAATGTATTTATTTCAATGTCACCTTCTATAAAAAACAGATATTCACTTACATCCTCACTTATATGTTCCTGCTCTACATCTGGAATTGTCAAAAACACATTATATTTTTCTTTTAGAGTTTTATATATCTTTGCCATAGATGGAGATTTAAACTCAGCATCTGGTTTTAGTAAAAACTCTATTTTGTATATCTTTTTCCCTTCATCTAAAAGCTCCATGAGAAATTTCTTTTCATCATAATTCATCTTTCAACCCTGCCCTTAAAAATCTTTTTTTATAAAAATATAGAATTTATAGCCCCCGCAATACTTGTGCAAGGCAAAATCAAATCAGCGATACCCTGGTCAATTACAGCTTTCGGCATTCCAAATATAATAGCAGTGGTCTGATCCTCAGCAATTATAAATCCTCCTAACTTTTTGATAAAAGCAAAGGCTTTTGCTCCATCATTCCCCATTCCAGTTAACATTATTGCAAGAAGTCTATCTTTGTAATGCTGGGCAAGTGAAAATCCAACATAATCAACAGAAGGTTTGTATATCAAATCATCTGGCCCATCAACTATATTTATTACAGTCCTACCACCAGAGATTGTTATCTCCATCTGCTTGCCGCCTGGTGCAATATACACTGTGTTTGGTTTTACAGTCTCACCCTTTTCAGCTTCTTTTATAAAGAGTGAACTTCTTTCTGAAAGTGTTGAAGCAAGCTGCCGTGTGAAATTCGGTGGCATATGCTGAACAATAAATATTGGTACGCCTATGTCACTTTTTATGTATGGAATAATCTCACCCAGTGTCTTTGGACCACCTGTTGAAACACCTATAAATATTGCATTGGGCCTTGCCAATGGTCTTTTGGACAGTGACACAGCTTTCTGCTTGATTGAAGAATCAGCTTTTTTAACAAACACATTAGCCTTTGCTGCATTTAAAACTTTTTGAATAATCTCATTTTCTATACACTCAAGCTCGCTTGAATAATTAGATGGCTTTGGAATAAAATCTACAGCACCAAGGCTTAAAGCTTTTAATGTAACCTCAGCTCCCTTTTGGGTAAGCGTTGATATCATCACAACAGGGGTTGGACATGTCTGCATTATTGTCTTTAAGGCTTCAAGTCCATTTAAAATTGGCATCTCAACGTCCATTGTTACAACATCCGGGCGAAGGGAGGCAACCTTTTCGATTGCCTCCTGCCCATTTGTAGCATAATCTACAACTTTTATAAAAGGACTTTTTTGAAGTATCTTTATTAAAACCCTTCTCATTAAAGGGGAATCTTCTACTACTAAAACTCTCACCATCTTTGAATTTCTACTCTCCTGTCTTGTTTAATGTGGCTATTGTGTATTTGTATTCAAAAGTTCCTCCTTAAGTTCCTCAATCTGAATTACTTCATTAGATGTTAGTATTTTGGACATATCAAGAAGGATTATTATTCTTCCATTAATTTGACCAACACCTTGTAAGTACTCTGTATTAATCCCTCTTATAACAGGAGGAGGTGGAGTTATTGCATCGTTTGGAAGTCTTAAAACTTCTGTAACTTCATCAACAATTCCACCTATTGTTACATTGTCAAGATTGATGACAAGAATCCTCGTCTGCCTTGTTCTTTCTGCCTCAGGAAGTCCAAATTTTTTGCGCATATCAATTATAGGCAATATTTCTCCCCGCAGACTTATTATTCCTTCAACAAAAGAGGGTACTTGGGGTATTTTAGTAATGGTGGTTGTTCTGATAATCTCTTTGACCTGCATTATATCAACACCATATTCTTCATTCCCAAGCTTGAAAATCACAAGCTGCTTTTCATCACTGAGCTCATCTTCCTCTTCAAAATCTTCAGCTATATCTGATTTTAATAGTTTTTTTCTTTCTTCATCAATCATATCACTCAATCCTCCTCTTTCAAACTAACCCCGCTTAAATATTTTTAAGCTCTTCTGCAAGATTAGCAAGCTCTTGAGCTGCCTGAGCAATCTGAGATATTGCTTTAAGCTGCTCTTGTGCCTGGGTTGCTGCACTTTGAGCTGCTTGTGATGCTTCTTCTGCTCCCCTTGCTATCTGCATGGTTCCTGCTGCAATCTGGGTCAGAGCTGCTTCTGCATCCTGTGCCATCTTAAGGAGCTGCCCACCTTCTGTCACAACTTTTTCTGTTGCAAGTTTTACCCTTTCAAGCGAAATGGTTATCTTTTGCGCCTTTTCATTTTCCTGTGTTGAAGTTTTAACAGCATTTTCAACATCTTCATATACAACTCTCACTTGGTCGCTGATATTTCTCACCATTTCTTTTATATTCCCTATTGCTTCACTTGACTGCTGAGCAAGCTGCTTTATATCCCCTGCAACAACCGCAAATCCTTTCCCGTACTTGCCAGAACGTGCTGCTTCAATTGATCCATTGAGCGATAGCAAGTCCACTTTTGTTGTAACATTTGAGATTGTATCAATTATCTTCTCGATGTTTCTAATCCTTTTTTCAAGTACTCTCACGCTTTCCAATGACTGTCTGTTCTTCTCAACCGACTGTGCAACACCTTCAATCAATCCCTCTACATCTTTTCTATTCTTTTCTAAAATCTCCTGCAATTCTTTTGCCAATTTTGTAGCGTTTTCTAATCTATCAACTATATCTTTCTGCATTTCTTTAAGATTCTCTGTTGCTTTCTGGGACTCTTCACATGCAGCTGCCTGTTCTTCGCTCGCCTGCATTATCTGCTCAAGTGCTGAAGAAATCTGATAGCTTGCCTTGTGCGACTCTTCCACCATTGCTGCAAGTTCAGCCGATGCTGCCGCAAGCTCTTCTGCATTCTTTTGAGTAATGCTTGTAGATTTTAGCTCATCTGCCATCTCAGCAAGCATTGTTATTGCATTGTTAATCTCGTTCAAAGCCTTTGTCTGCTCAATCAATGATGCATTTGACTCTTCTGTTGCTGCCGCAGTTTCTTCTGCTGCCGCTGCAATTTGCTGGCTTCCACCTCTGACTTCGCTTGATGCATTCATCATATTTCTTGACAAAACTCTTATCTCCTTCATAGCTTCAACAATTGTATTGATTGCATTTTCTATCTTCTTTAAATCCTCTGCAACACCTTTCGCTTTTTCAGCCTCTCCTCTAACAAGTTCTCCAACACCTCTTATATCCTCTGCCACAACATTTACATCTTTTTGAATATCCTCTATGATGTTTTGAATCTCGATAGCGGCTTTATTTGTTGTCTCCGCCAAACTTCTTACCTCATCTGCCACAACTGCAAAACCACGACCATGCTTGCCAGCTCTTGCAGCCTCGATTGCCGCGTTGAGTGCAAGCAAATTTGTCTGGTCAGCAACCTCCATCACTGCCTGAGCGGTAGTTCTAATTTCATTTGCCTGTCTTTCAAGTTGCAAAACATTTTCAGCAGATTCAAGAGAAGTCTGAGCTGCAGACTCAATTCCTCGAATCATATCTTCAATCTCGTCTGCAATATTTTGAATAAGTGCTTGAAGGTTTGCAATAGAATTCGAAAGCTCGCCTGTCCTTTCATCTGCAACCTTTGCAACCTTTTCAATCTCCTGAATAGCTTTCAAAGACTCATTGGCAGCCTTAGACGCTTCCTGAGCTGATGCTGCAATCTCCTGCACTGCAACCTGAAGCTCGTTGACATTTCGTGTTGCTTGTGCTACAGCCGCCTGAGTCTCAGTTGATGCTGCAGCCAGCCTCTCGATTATTGTGTTTTTCTTTAGCTCATCTCTCTTTTCCTTTTTCTTTGTTGAGTCAAAAACACCGGTGCTGAAAGATTGGCCTTGAGAAATGTCTTGAACTTGGTTAAAGGCAGCTGGCTGGATATTAGCTTTTAAAGGATTTCTTGGTGTCTGCAATTTAGAAAGTTCCATTCTATTACCTCCCTTTTATTTTTGATTATATGTAACTTTTTTTTTTTTTTTTTTTTTTTAATAAATGTTATTTGTGTTATACAAAGTAATTCAATTAATTGCCACAATTATATTGGTATTATATTTATTGATACCAATTAATCCAACTAAGACAGAAATATTTAAAAATAAATTGCGATTTAATTATCAGATTGTCTTTCTAACAAAAATACCATTAAAATAAGTAGGTGTAAATGGAACCTACAAAATTTTTGGATTAAAAATCAATCAACACCACCCTCGCAGGTGCACCATCGCAGTCTTTTAGTTTTAATGGCAATGCTACATATCTGTATTTTCCTCCACATACATTTGAAAGGTCTAAACCCTCAATAATTACAACATTATTAGAAAGAAGTAGCTTGTGCACAGCAAAATCGTTTGAGCTAAATTCTTCTATCGAAAGATAATCTATCCCCACAACCTTAACTTTCCTTTCTATGAGAAACTGGGCAGCATCTAAACTCAAATATACATACTTTTCACAAAACTCTGAGGTGCTGCTAAGATACTGAGAATTCTTGGTCTTGAAAAATATTCTATCTTCTAAATCAATATTTTTGCTTTCAAGAAACTCTCTGGTTATCTTATCATCTTCATACACTTCGAAAACCTTAACCTCTCCTATCAAGTACTCTAAAGGAAGCTTGTCAATGGTCTTTCCATCCTTTATAAAATGAGCTGGTGCATCAATGTGTGTCCCTGTGTGGGATGAAAGTATGAGCTTGCTGACGTTCGCTGCTTCTCCTTTTTCAATGCTATAAACCCTTGATATTTGCGGTTTTGGGTCACCAGGAAAATACACCATACTATCTGAAATTGGAATGCTAACATCGATAATCCTCATCTTCATGACCTCCTTGAAATTAAAAATTTTTCTTAAAATAACAAAAAGGGGCTTCTGTCTTTAGCCCCTTTTGCTGACAAGCATTTCAAACTTATATTTGGTATTTTGCTTTTTCTTCCTTGATTAGATTAATTACAAACTCTATTGCCTTCTCAATTTCAACTTCAAAAGATTCTTTTGTTCTTCTGTTTCTAATCTCAAGCTTTCCTTCTGACACTTTCTTCCCAACAGTAACTCTGAACGGAATTCCTATCAAATCCGCATCCTTGAACTTAACACCTGCTCTTTCATCTCTGTCATCAATCAAAACCTCAACTCCGTTTTTCTGCAATTTTTCATAAATCTCAAATGCAATCTTGTTCTGATTTTCATCATTTACATTTACAGGCACAACAATTACCTCATATGGTGCGACTGTAATTGGCCAGATTATACCGTCCTCATCGTGCATCTGTTCAATGATAGCTGCAGCTGTCCTGTTGATACCAATACCATAACATCCCATTATCATGAGCTTCTTTTCGCCTTTTTCATCTGTATACACGCAGTTAAAAGCTTCTGTATACTTTGTACCAAGTTTAAATATGTGTCCAACCTCAATTCCTCTTTCAATTGTCACCTTCTGAGAGCGGCATTTTGGACAAAGGTCGTCTTGGGTTATATTCCTGAGGTCTGCAAACTTTGTGACTTTAAAATCTGAAAGATTAACATTCTTTATATGATAATCTGTCTTATTTGCGCCCACCACAAAGTTTTTGAGGTATTTTACCTCATTGTCCGCATACACATCTATCGAAAGACCAATTGGTCCGGCAAATCCCACCTTTGCACCTGTTATTCTTTCTACATCCTCTGCAGATGCAAGTTCTAGGTCTGTTGCTCCTAAAAGATTTTTTAGCTTTGTCTCGTTTACCTCTCTGTCCCCTCTCACCAGCACTGCGACAAACTTGTCATCTGCCTTGTAAATCATTGTCTTTACAAACCTTGTGCTGTCGATGCCAAGGAAACTCACAAGCTCCTCAATTGTCCTCACATTTGGAGTGTAGACTTCCTGTTTTTCTTTAAGTTCCTCATTGTTTTCAACTGGTGTGTCCAAACACTCTGCCTTTTCCAAGTTTGCAGCATATCCGCACGCTTTGCAATATGCAATTTCCGCCTCACCAACAGATGATGGAACCATGAACTCGTGTGAGCTTGCTCCTCCCATTGCACCTGTGTCTGCTTCGACAATCTTTACATCAAGCCCGCACCTTTTGAAAATCCTCACATAGGCATCATACATCTTTTGATATGATATGTCCAAGCCTTTTTCATCAATGTCAAAAGAATAAGCATCTTTCATTGTAAATTCTCGGCAGCGCATAACACCAAACCGCGGTCTTCTTTCATCACGAAACTTTGTTTGAATTTGATACAAAATTTTTGGAAGGTCCCTGTAAGATGAAATCTCGTTTCTGACTATATAAGTAAATGCTTCTTCGTGAGTAGGTCCCAAACAGTACTCCCTTTCATTTCTATCTTTTATTCTGAACATCTCCGGTCCAAATACTGCCCATCTACCAGACTCTTCCCAAAGCTCTTTTGGCATAAGTGCAGACATATGAACCTCTTGAGCACCAGCTCTGTCCATCTCTTCTCTGACAATGTTTTCTATCTTTCTTAAAACTCTGTAGCCAAGCGGAAGATACACATAGATGCCAGAGGAGAGCTGTCTCATAAAACCAGATCTTAGCATAAGCTTATGTGATTCTATCTCTGCATCAGAAGGTGTTTCTTTCAAAGTTGGCATGAAAAGCTCTGAAACTTTCATTTTCCTCTAGTTACTACCCCTTTCTAAACTTTTGTTTTTTAGCTTACAAAAAGCTTTTCAATTATCTTTTTTCTCATCGCCCTCTCTAAATCCCAGTGGCGAAGAGGTTTTGTCTCTGTCACAATTCTGAGTGTATATTCTATCCAGTTTGTGTCCACAATCCCCACAATCTGCGGTGGTGTGACAATGTCTTCTTTGAATTCCTCTTCAATCTCTTTGAACACCTCTTGGAGTTTCAAAGACACCTCATCAAAGTTCATCTTTGTATTGAGCTTAACATCCACAATCGCCTTTGAGTTATGCCTCGACCAGTTTGTAATGGCACCTATGGAACCGTTTGGAATAATATGGATTGAGCCGTTGTAGTCCTGAATTTTAATTGTCTTTATTCCCATCTCTTTGACCGTTCCACTTCTTCCATCGATGGTGACATAGTCACCAACAGACAGCTGGTCTTCAATAATCAAAAAAAGACCCGCTATAACATCTTTAATTAAACTCTGTGCACCAAAACCTATCGCAAGCCCACCTATCCCTGCAACAGCCAAGATTGTCTTGATTGAAACGTTAAAGTTTTCAAGAATGAGTACAATTACTAAAAAGTATATAGAGTATTTTATAATACTTTTGAAAAGTGCTGCAAGAGTGTCTATCCTCTTTTGATTAATTGGAAATACAGAATTTCTCTGTTTTCTCTTCCATTTTTCAAGTATTTTGTTAGAAAACTTTAAAAACAAAAAACCAATAACCAAGATGACTATCGAATAAATTATCTTCCCACTATATTTCAAAATTATTTCAGACAGCTTCCCAATACTCAAACACATCACCCTTCCAAAAACCTCTCAAAAAGCCTTTTTTGAAACTCATCATCTTTTGCCATAAGCTCGGGGTGCCACTGCACACCTACAAAAAAGCTTCTGTCTTTTTTTGAAATTGCCTCTACAATGCCATCCATTGATTCTGCCTCTATTTCAAACTCAGGTGCAACCTCATCTATTGCCTGATGGTGAAAAGAGTTTACCAAAATCTTTCGGTATCCAAAGATGCTGGCAAGCACCCCTCCAACAATCTCCACAGAGTGATATCCATACCTTCCATCCAGATTCTGGTAATGAGAGATGGAGGATTTTCTCTCTATGTCCTGTATCAAAGTCCCACCAAACGCAACATTCATAACCTGCACTCCTCTGCAAATTGCCAAAACTCTTCTGTTCATCTCATATGAAATTCTCATTGCTCCAAGCTCTATTCTATCTCTCAAAAGATTGATTTTTCTTATTCCTACTTGAGGTTCTCTGCCATAAAATTTAGGGTGAACATCCTCACCTCCGCAAAAAAGAACACAATCACACATCTGTATGTACTCTTTTATAAGCTCGGTTGATAAAAAACTTATAGGGAAAATTATGGGTTTTGCATTTAGCATTAAAAGTACTTCTATGTACTCATTCATCACATAAAGTTTTCTATTATCTGCATCAAACCCTCCAAATATAAGCACATTCATTAGACTTGCCCAACTTATTTTGAGTTCTTCAATTTCCATTCTATGATTCTCTTTGCCACTTCTTTAATAGGCATCTGGTGGTCCATGCTGAGCTTTTGAAGCTTTCTCATCGCGCTTTCTTCATCAAGCTTGAGCTCCTTCATCAAAATCCCTTTTGCCCTTTCAACAAGCTTTCTTGTTTCCAAATCATCCTGAAGCTTTCTTATTTGTTCTTCTAACTTTCTTAATCTCATCCAATTTTTTACGATAGTCTCAACAAAGGATATGAACGCCCACTTATTAAATGGACTGTACAAGAAAATGTTGAACTCATCATCTTCTAAAATTACACTTTCTATATTAGACCTTTGTGCCTGGTTTGCCAAGATGACAACAGGACATATTCTGTCATTTTTTAGAATATCTATCATCTCTACCATGCTGCCAACACTAAAACCATACTCCATAATAACAATATCCGGTTTTAAAACCCTTATCTTTCTCAGGCAATCTGCAAAGTCTGTGGCAGTATCAGCCACGGTATAGCCATTTTCAATAAGGGTGTTTTTTACAACAGAAAATAATTTTTGGTTCTTTATAGCCAAAATGACCTTGAACATCTCTATTCTTTGCTCCCTATCAAGCTTATTTAATAATTTTAACACACTCCTTTTTCTTTTTCTATAAAAACATCACTAAACCTTTTTGGGCTAAATTAATCAGTTTTTCCACTATAGTAGTATCGAACTGGCTGCCGGCACACCTTTTCATCTCGCTTAAAGCTGTCTCCTTATCAAAAGCTTTTCTATAGGGTCTATCAGAGGTCATTGCATCATAGGCATCGGCAACAGCTACAATCTTGGCAAGAAGGTCTATCTCTTCATCTTTCAATCCAAATGGATAACCCCTGCCATCCACCCTTTCATGGTGCTGAAGCACAACCTTTTTGATTCTGTCTGTAAACTCTAAATCTTTTAAAATGTTGTACCCTATCAAAGGATGTTTTTGTATCTCCTCATACTCATGAGCTTCTAATGACCCTTTCTTATTCAATATATCCTCTTTTACACCAATCTTGCCTATGTCATGAAGCAAACACGCAACTTTTAAAACATCTTTTTCTTCATCTGAAAGCGAAAGCTCATCTGCAATCTTTAAAGCAATGCTCTGTACTCTTTCGCAGTGTCCTTTTGTATACACATCCTTGTATTCAATTGCTTTGGACAAGCACAAGATTGTTTCATAGAAGAACTTTTCAATTTCTTGATTTTTCTTTTCAAGTTCTGCCTTTGATTTATTTAACTCCTCAATTGTCTCTTTTAGCTTTTCGTTCATGTAAGTGCTTTTTTCATACAAATCTTCTATTTCTGACTTCTGTTTTTTGAGATTTGAATAATAAATGGCATTTTTTATTGCCATTGTAATAAAGTTGCACATACTAATATAATATCCAACATCCTCATTTGAAACGCTTTTGCATTCAATTACATAAAAACAGATACCTTCACACTTTTCTTCCGAAATGATTGGAATAGCCACTTTTATTATACTGTTACTTTCTACTTTGTATGCTATATTCACATCCTCTTTGGCTTTGTTAAAGAGGATCTGTTCGTGCACATCTTTTTGTCCAAATTGATACAAACTCTTGAATTTCTTGTCATCACCAGCATGATAAACACTCACCCTCACAAATCTCAAACTCTCATACTTAAATTCCCCTATAACTTCTACTATTTCCCTCACACTTGAAAGGCTAATAATTTTTGTCGAAAGTTCAAAAAAATTTTTTAGCCATTCGTTTTTTTCTCTCAATCCTCTTTCTGTCTCAATTAATCTTTTTACAATATTTGTCATTTCTTTGTTGAGACGGATACTGTCAATATAATTTTTTTCTATATTATCTTTCTCCTCTTTTAGTTTTTTGATGATAACCTTTTGTTTTTTTTCGAACACCTTATATCTTTTTAATACACTGCTGTACCTGAGAATATAAAACGCAGTGAAAAATATCATTGCAAAAAACAGAGTTATAATTTGAAGATACTCAATGACAGGATTTTTAATATGAAAAAAACCTTCGACAATTTGAATTGCCAAAGGACAACCTATTAAAAAGAAAAGAAAAAATTCAAACACTCTCATCCAAAAACTCTTTTGTAACTTCAACCTTCAGTCCCCCTGTCAAGAAAGTCACACACCTTATTATTTCGACAAAAGGCGCAAAAATCCTTCAAACAAAATGACAAAAAAGAGAGCCAAACTCGGCTCTCTTACATGTTGAATAAGTCCTTAACTCTTGGATATATACTGTTGTAAAGTTTATAAGTTTTTCTATATATTTCAAATAGTTTTTCATTTGGGCTGCAGCTATCTACCTTTTGAATCATAGTATCGCAGGCTTCTTCAACCTTCTGATATTCTCCTGCACCAACTGCTGCCAGGATAGCTGCACCAAACGCAGGTCCTTCTTTGGAATTTAGTGTCCATACATCCATCTCAAATATGTCTGCCTGCATCTGTCTCCAGAGCTTGCTCTTTGCACCACCGCCTGAAACTCTCACCTCTTTCACCTCGATGCCCATCTCGTACAAAATATCAAGACAGTTTTTAAGTGAAAATACAACACCTTCCATGACAGCTCTAATGAACTCTCTTCGTGTATGCTTTGCTGTTATTCCAAAGAATATTCCTTTGGCGTATGGGTCCAAAATGGGCGTTCTTTCCCCCATCAAATATGGCAGGAAAACAAGTCCGTCTGCGCCTGGGTTTGCAAGTTCTGCCTCCTGGTCCATCAAAATGTATGGGTCTTTGTCAATAAACTCAAACGCAGCCTTTTCGATGTGTGCAAAGTTGTCTCTAAACCACTTGAGAGAAAGTCCGGCACCTTGTGTTACACCCATCACATGCCATTTTCCCGGCACTGCATGACAAAATGTGTGAACCCTTCCCTGTGGGTCAATCTTAAACTCGTCAAGATGGGCAAAAACAACGCCAGACGAACCAATTGTAGATGAAATCACACCCGTCTTTACTATACCATTTCCAACTGCACCTGCTGCCTGGTCTCCTCCACCTGCAACAACTAAAGTGCCTTCACAAAGACCTGTAAGTTCGCTTGCTTGCCTGCTCACTTTTCCCGTAACCTCTGGCGACTCATAGACTTTTCCAAGAAGCCCTTTGTCTATCTCAAGCTTTTCAAGCACCTCATCAGACCAGCATCTGTTTTTCACATCCAAAAGTTGCATACCAGATGCATCTGACACATCTGTTGCAAACTCGCCTGTAAGTTTAAACCTTATATAGTCTTTGGGAAGCAAAATTTTGTACACCTTCTCATAGTTTTGTGGTTCGTTGTTTCTCACCCACAGAATCTTTGATGCTGTAAAACCTGTCAGTGCAGGGTTTGCTGTAATCTCCACAAGCCTTTCCTTGCCAACCTTTTCTGTTATTTCATCACATTCTTTTGCCGTTCGCTGGTCACACCAGATGATTGATGGTCTTATAACGTTGCAGTTTTTGTCAAGCATCACAAGCCCGTGCATCTGCCCGGTAAGTCCCACAGCCTTAACTTCCTTGGGGTCTACTTTTGACTTTTCAAGCACAGCTTTAATTCCTTTTACGCTTGCATCCCACCAGTCTTCGGGATTTTGCTCAGCCCAGCCAATCTGAGGCTGATAAAGAGGATATTCAAACGTTGCAGAAGCCAGAATCTTACCTTTTGAGTCAATCAGGATTGTCTTTGTCCCAGATGTTCCAACGTCAATTCCAATAAAATACATACAAATACACCTTCCTTTCTCAAAGATTTTAATACACTTTAAGCAGACTGTCTTACAATTAACTGTGTGTCAAGGATATACTCACTTTCAAACTTCTTGTCAGGGTCTTCTATCTTTTCAAAAAGGATATCACATGCTGTTTTGACCATGAGGTCAATTGGCTGTCTTATAGTTGTAAGCTTTGGCATTTTGCTAAGTCTAAGACCCACCAAATCAACATCGTCAAACCCTACAACCTTTACCTGAGCTGGCACGTTTATTCCCATCTCATCCAAGGCATACATGCTCGCATACGCCATAAGGTCGTTTGCCGCAAACACACCGTCAATCTCCTCTTTTTGCACAAGCTTTCTTATATTCTCATATGCTTTTTGAAACATAAAATCTCCTTCAACAACAAGATTCTGAGAAAACTCAATGCCAAAGTCTTTCAAAGCTGCTTTATATCCTTCAAACCTTGCAACGCTTTCAAACGACTCAAGCGGGCCTGAAACATGTGCAATTTTTCTGCAGCCTTTTTCAATGAGATACTTTGTAGCAATATATCCACCTTGGAAGTTATTTACATTTATTCGCGGAACATCTGAATAGTCGGTGTTGTTTTCAGCAAGGACAACCGGCACATTGTTTGCCTGCAAAAGCCTCAAAGATTGCTTGTCAATGCTCCTATAACCAAAAACAATTATGCCATCCACTCTTCCAACAAGGAACTTGAAATAATCGATATTATCTATAAGCTGACAAAATATTGCCCCATACCCTTTCTTTGTGATGTACTCGTTCAAAAGTCCTACAACTTCACTGTAAAACCAGCTGCTAAGAGACTGAATTATGATTCCAATTGTATCTGTTTTTCTCCGCGCCAAGTTTTTTGCTGTGACATTTGGAGTGTAATTTAATGCCTTTATAGCATCCAAAACAGCCTTTTTCTTTTTCTCAGAGACGTTTGCTGTTCCATTTATAACTCTTGACACAGTTGCTTTTGAAACACCAGCTCTTTTTGCAACATCTTCTATCGACGGCAAAAATTTCACCCCTTTCTCTTACACTTTTTAGTTTATAAAATCATAGAAGTTGTAAGCGATTTCGATTGTTCTTTGTTATATACTTTATCATATTGTTGTTTGGTTTTTCAACAAAAATTTCAATAAATGATAGAGAAGAATATTCAAGATGTAATCTACAAGGTTTGAATAAAGGTAAATTTTGTTATTGAAATTTCGCTAATTTATGAATATAATGAAGGATAAAATTGAATATAAAAAAAAGTAGCTATAGTCCATCCTTCGGGGCGGGGTGAAATTCCCCACTGGCGGTAAAAGCCCGCGAGCAAAAGCCAACAAGGCTTTTGCAGAACCGGTGAAATTCCGGTGCCAACGGTGAAAGTCCGGATGGGAGAAGGAGTGGATGTGTAAGGAAGATTTTCTTATACATCATAAATAAGAGCTTACAAGCCTCGAAGGTGGAAAAATGCTTTCGAGGCTTTAATTTTTTGTGTATCAATTTTCGTTGGAGGGGAGGATATTATTGAAGTGCCTATCGCACAGCTATTATATGAACATGGCACTTGAGCTTGCAAAAAAAGCTTCTCCTTTGGTGTTGCCAAACCCAAGAGTTGGGTGTGTGATTGTAAAAAACGGAACAATAATTGGAAAAGGATATCATCAAAAGTATGGTGAAAAACATGCAGAAGTTTTGGCAATCGAGGATGCAATAAAAAATGGATACTTGCTCAAAAACGCAACAATGTATGTCTCTTTAGAGCCTTGCTGTCATTTTGGCAAACAGCCGCCCTGTACAGAAGCAATTATAAAAAGTGGAATTAAAAAAGTTGTGGTTGCCACAAGAGACCCAAATCCCCTTGTCAATGGCAATGGCATACAAATTTTAAAACAGCACGGAATTGAAGTTGTAGAAGGCGTGCTTCAAAAAGAAGCAGAAAGCATCAACAAAGACTTTTTTAAATACATGAAAAAGGGTATTCCCTACACTGCCATAAAAGTTGCCCAGAGTATTGACGGCAAAATTGCAAAACCTTCAAATAAGAGATTTTTGTTTAGCACTGAAGAGGAAAATGTCTTTGTACACAGTCTTCGTCAAAAATATATGGCCACGTTGGTCTCTGTAAATACTGTAATTTCAGATAACCCAATTTTAAATGCAAGATATGGAGAGATAGTAAGACAGCCCATAAGAGTTGTACTTGATACAAAGCTGCGAATTCCTCTTGGGTGCAATATTGTAAAAACTTCTGATGAGTATTCTACCTACATTGTGTGCAGCGAAAATGTAAATGATGCACAAAAAATAGACCTTCTTTCTCAAAAAGGAATAAAAATAATCTTTGCAAAGTCATCAGAAGATGGTCATCTTGACCTTTCAGATGCATTTTCAAAACTTGCACAGCAAAAGATAGTATCAGTTCTTGTTGAGGGAGGAAGCTTATTAAATTTTTCTCTTTTGAGGCAAAGAATTGCAGATTACTGGTATTCATTGATATTCAATGTTTTCATCGGTGGGCAGGACACAAAAGGTGCGGTAGGCGGAGAAGGCTTTGAAGACTTTTTCCCAAAGCTTGTAAATACAAAAGTTACAACCTTTAAAAACTCTACCATCATTGAAGGAGATATAAGTTATGTTTAGCGGAATTGTTGAAGAGGTTGGCAGGGTTGTTTTGGTCAGAAAAATTGAGGATATTGTAAAGCTGAGTATAGAAGTGAAAAAGATAGATGCAAAAATTGGTGACAGTATCGCAGTTGATGGTGTGTGCCTGACAGTTACAAATATCTCAAATGGCAAATTTGACTTTGACCTGTCACCTGAAACAATTGAAAGAACCACACTTAAATTTTTAAAAGAGGGGATGCCTGTAAACTTACAGCCTGCTTTGAAGATGGGAGACAGAATTGGCGGTCACATTGTTCTTGGTCATGTTGACTGTATTGGCACAGTATACATGCAAAAAATTCAAGGAAAAAGCAGAATAATTGGAATAAAGCCTTTTGAGAAATTCAAAGGGCTTGTTTTAAAAAAAGGTTCTGTTGCAATTGATGGTATTTCTCTTACAGTTGTTGATGTATTTGACACATACTTTACAATATCTTTGATTCCACACACCATCGAAAATACTACCTTGAAGTATAAAAAGGTTGGTGATTATGTAAACATTGAATTTGACTACATTGCAAAGATTGTGAAAGAAAATTTGAGGTGATAGACATGTATGATTTGAAAGATGTAATACAGAAGTTTAAAAGTGGAGAGTTTGTAATAGTATTTGACAGCCAAAACCGTGAAGATGAGGCAGACTTAATTCTGCCCGCTCAGTTCTCAACACCTGAAAAGATAAGTTTTGTCTTAAATCACGCAAAAGGAATGTTCTGTGTTGCCATAGATAAGGAAATTCAAAGGCGCTTGAATTTATACGTTCCTTACAACACTCAAGACAGTTGCACTTTCACAGTTACAGTTGACCACAAAGACACAAAAACAGGTATAACTGCTAAAGAGAGAAGCAAAACAAGCAAAGAGCTTGCAAACCCAAATGCGATGGCTTCTGACTTTAAAATTCCCGGGCATGTAAATCCTGTTGTTGCTCATGAGGGCGGGGTTTTGACAAGAAAAGGTCACACAGAGGCTGCTGTAGAACTTTGCAGAATTTCTGGGCTTTTTCCTGCTGCAGTGATGATTGAAATCTTAGACGAAAAAGGAGATAGTCACAACAAAGAGTATGTAAAAAGCTTGGCAAAGAGATTTTCAATACCTGTTACTACAATTGATGAGATTGAAAATCATATTCTATTAAACCGGCCCACAGTACAAAAAGAAGCTGAGGCAGACCTCCCCACACAGTATGGAAAGTTTAAGATTTTTGCTTTCAAAAACTATTTTTCGCAAAAAGAACATGCTGTGCTGATAAATGAAACTTTTAATCCAAGCCAGCCGGTAAATGTACGAATACACTCTTCGTGCAAAACAGGAGATGTTTTTCACAGTTTAAGGTGCGACTGTCATCAGCAGCTTGAATTTTTCTTGCAGTTTATGGCAGAGAATAAAAACTGCATGCTCATTTACCTTGACCAGGAAGGAAGAGGAATTGGATTTGCTAATAAAATAAAGGCATATGCATATCAAGAGCAAGGTTTTGATACCTATGAGGCAAACAATCTACTTGGCTTTGACGATGATTTGAGAGACTATTTTGACGCCCTGCATATTTTAAGATTCTTTGGGATAAAGAGAATAAATCTTGCAACATCCAATCCTGAAAAGGTTTCTTTTTTGCAGAATTGCGGAATTGAAATTTTAAAGAGAATATCTATTCCGATTGTTGTAAATCCATATAACAAAAAATATATACACTCAAAGATATTAAAGAAAAAGCATGAGATTTTAATAAAAGGAGAGGATAAGGTTGAGAACTTTTGAAGGTAGCTTTCAAGGAAAAGATTTGAAATTTGCAATTGTCATTTCAAGGTTTAACTCATTTATTACAGATGAGCTTCTAAAAGGGTGCTTGGATGGTCTTAAGCGGCATGATGTGGACAGCGAAAATATCGACGTATATTATGTACCAGGTGCTTTTGAAATACCTCTTGTGTGCAAAAAGCTTGCAAAGTCAAAAAAATACAATGCAATAATTGCACTTGGTGCAGTGATTCGCGGTAGCACACCACACTTTGAGTATGTAAGCGCAGAAGTCTCAAAAGGCATTGCAAACGTCTCCTTGGAACAAGAAATTCCAGTTATATTTGGTGTTCTGACATGCGACACAGTTGACCAGGCAATCGAAAGAGCAGGAACAAAAGCAGGAAACAAAGGGTTTGACACAGCCCTCTCTGCCTTGGAGATGGCAAATTTGATGAAAAATATTTCTTTTTAGAGAAAAAGGGGCTGTCCCAAAACAATAATTTTTAATAACCAAAAAGGACGTTTTGTGGTATTAAATACCAATATTAAGTTATAAAGCAAACAAAAAGAGGGTTGGGCGACAGTTTTACCCCAACCCTCTATCATTATCTTTGCTAATTTTTCTATGTTATAGGCAATACAAACCAAACCCCACTCAAGCTTTACACCCTTTAAGCCCCTGAGCAGGAATCTCCTAAATCCTTTATTGTTCTTTATTATCCCAAATACTGTCTCAACTTCTACCTTCCTTTTATTGTAAATCTCTTTGCCTTCTTCACTCAATAGTCTTTGTCTTACCTCTTCCTTCAATTTTTCTAACCTTGGTCTTACACTAAATCTCTTCTTCCATCTTCTACCTTTATAACATTTTTCTCTGTGTTCACAGTCATTGCAAATCTCTTCGCATTGATATACCTTCTCATAGCTTACAAATCCTCTCTCATTTACACTTATCTTCGGATACAAATATTTAACCTTCTTACCCGCAGGACAAATATAGGCATCTTCTTCAGCTATGTACTCCCAGTTCTTTACATTAAAAATATCCTTCTTAAATCTTCTTGTCTGCTCCAAGTCAAATGTGTTATACTTAATATAGCTATTTATGCCACATTCTTTCAGATGAAGATAATTTTCTTCAGACCCATAGCCACTGTCTGCTACAACATTCTTGGGTGTGAATCCCATCATCTTCTTCACAGCCTCAAGATGTTCTTTTAAGCAGACAGTATCTGTGGGACTTTGGTGGATGCTAAAACCTATTACAAATCGGTTCTGTGTGCCGATTTGAACATTATATCCAGGTTTTAGCATCCCATTTTTCATATGGTCATCCTTCATCCTCATGAATGTGGCATCATTGTCTGTCTTAGAGAAACTGTTCCTGCCGTTTAAAATTGTCTCATAATTCTCATACTTTTTGAGTCTGAAAACGCAATCATTTTTCAATACCTTTACCAATTTCTTTACTCTTTTTTCTTTTCTCTTACTTTTAAACTCAGCTTCCTCAAGTCTTTGATTTATTTGCTCAATTTTTTCTTCTAACTGCTTGCTATCATAGTCAGCTTCCAATTTTACATCTAAATCTCCTAATGCTTTATCTTCCTCTTCATTTATTCTTTCAATTTCTTCAAGAGTGTTTTTTACTTTTTCTCTCAGTTTCTTTTCGAAAGTTTTTGTGCTTTTAGCCCAAACAAAAGAATACTTGTTTGCATTAGCTTCAACTTTTGTCCCATCAAGATAGTAATAGTCGAAGTTTACATATCCTAACTCTATAAGGAGTTTAACCACCTCGGCAAAGATATTTTCAATTGCATCCCCCAAAATTTCTTTTCTAAATCTGTTGATAGTCCTAAAATCAGGAGCTTGATATTTTGAGAGCCACATAAAAGTAATGTTTTCACGTAAAGCCCGAGCTATTTTTCTTGATGAATAAATACCTTGTATGTAAGCATAGATTAAAACTTTTAATAACATCAGTGGATGGTAACTACTTGTACCACCACCTTTGTACTTTTCCATTACGGTTTATATATCTATCTTATCAATGATTTTATCAATTACTCTGACCAAATGATTTTGAGGTATAAAAGCTTCTGGGTCGATAGGCATTAAATATTGGTATGGGTTGTAATTTTTGAAGACAACTTTATCATGTTTACGAGCCACTGGTATATCACCTCATGTTATCATTTTTTATATATTATATCAAAAATATATCACTATGCCAAAAATACAAAATTAAAGAGGCTGTCCATTCGTCTTTTTGGACAGCCCCTTTTTTATTAAACTTTTAAAAATGACACTCAGTCATTTTGGAAAGTATTTCATTTGAGCTGAGTAAAAACCTGGCTTTATAATGAAAATATATTAAAACTTTAAATGAAAGAGGCGGGGTTTTTATGAAAAGTTTATTAAGATTTTGGCTGTTTGTTGTTACTATTATAATCTTATCTTTAGTCATAGTTTCTCCTTCGTTTGCCTCTGATATTCAAAAAGAAGAGGCTCTGTTTTTTGATGCAAATGGCAACCCATCTTACATCACCATTATTAACAAAAGTTCAGCAGCATATCTCTCTCCTTATGAACTTTCAAGGATACTGGGTGGAAGTTTTGCTTTTGATCCAAAAGACTATAACTTTCTTCAATCAAAGCTTATCGTTGACCAAAATGAACTTATATTCAAGCTCGATAGCAATGTGGTGACATTTAATGGAAAAAACTTATATATGGATGGACCAATGCAAATCATACAAAATAGAATTTGTGTACCTTATTCTTCTACTTTCAAAACTTACTTAAATTTATTTGAATTTCGCTACTTTCCATCCGGAAAGCGGATGATATTCAAGCCAAACGGAAACTACATAGTCTATAGTGTTCAAAGTGGTGATTCACTCTGGATACTATCCCAAACGTTCGGAACATCTATTGAAATTATCAAGAGCCTCAACAATCTTACAAGCGACACGCTCTATGTGGGACAAAAGCTCATTGTAAAAAAAGTAAGCCTCAACCCTGTCCAGATTACTGGAACAATAAAGTGGTGGACATATGTAAAAGCTGCGCCTTCTTCATCTTCGCAAAACCTGTTTTATCTTACTCAAGGGCAAACTGTAAATGTTATTGGAAAGCAAGCAGATTTCTATAAAATTTCAACACCCAAAGGAACTGGCTATGTTTCAATATGGGCAGTAGATATAAAGCAAGATATTGTAGATAATTCAAAACCAAGCAGTTCCTTTTATTCCTTTATACCTGTTGATACTTCAGGTGACTATGTAACCTATACCTACTACAAAGTGCAAAGTGGTGATACAATATGGTCTATTGCAGTAAAATTTGGAATACCCGATTATGAACTTATGTCGGCGAATAATCTAAATCAAAACTCTTACCTCTATGTAGGGCAAACCTTAAAAGTGCCAGTTCATACAGTTGCTGTGCATTCAAATGAGTACGGAGTTGAAATGCTCGACTGGTTTTCGCAGGGAAATTATGTATTCCCAATTGGCAGCGTTGGAAAGTTTATTGACATTCAGACAGGAAAATACTTCTTTGCAAAAAGAACAATGGGGGCAAGTCATGCCGATGTAGAAACCTTGAGCTTTAAAGACACTCAAATTATGAAAGAGATATTTGGCGGTAGCTGGACATGGGAAAGACGTCCGTTTATACTTGAAGTAAATGGAAGAAGAATAGCCGTGTCAGTTTCTGGCATGCCACATGCAGGAGTTGATGGTGTGCCTTACAACCAAAATGTTGCAAACAGAAGCGGTGGATATGGCTACGGTCCAAACCTTGATACAATTGTAAATGGAATGGATGGTCACTTTGATGTGTATACATTCAATGGACTTCGCCACAAAGACAATCAAATTGACCCTCAGCATCAGCTGACAGTTTCGGTTGCAGCAGGTTTAAGATAAAGAAGGAACAAGTAATATATCTATTAAACATAAATAGAAGGGATTAGTAACTCATTGTTATTACTAATCCCTTACTCTTTATATTAAAATATACTAAAACAATAGTTTCTGTTAAAAATCTTGCACTGCATCGCACTATATTGCATCATACTTCATTTTCTCACTTTCACTCTTCACACAATTTCTCCCTGCTTTCTTAGCTTCATACAACATATCATCTACACGTACAAGAATACTGTCAATTGTGTCTTGCTCTTTGAATCCTGCTACTCCAAAGCTCGCAGTCACATGTCCAACCACTGGTAGTCTCATACTGCTTATATGTTCACGAAGCTCCTCAGCCACTTTTACAGCATTATTTACCGAAGTCTCTGGCAATAGAATTATAAACTCTTCGCCTCCCCACCTTGCAAAATAGTCTGTTTTGCGTATCCTTCTCTTTACCATCTCAGCCACTCTCTTGAGCACTACATCTCCCATGGCATGTCCAAAATTATCATTTATTTTTTTAAAGTGGTCTAAGTCAAACATAATAAGAGAAAATGACTTCCCATTTCTCTTTGCTCGCTCTATCTCTTTTTCTAACATTTGCATAAAAAATCGACGATTGTAAATGTCCGTTAATGAGTCAGTAATGGATTGCCTATAAATTAATTCTTCGAATTTCTTTCGTTCAGTTATATCGCGCAAAATCCCTATTGCATGCCATGCATTATTAATCTTCACAGCAGAAAGAGAAAGTTCAACATAAATCTCATGTCCATCCTTCCGTTTCGCTTTCAGTTCCATCGTTTTCCCTACAATACTTCCTTTGCCGGTCCGTTGAAACTTCTTAAAGCTCTCCTTATAAAGCTTATAAAGGTTTTCATCGCTTATAACTAATCTATGCAATTCAGCACCTATCACTTCCTCTTTGGAGTAGCCTAATAGCCTCTCAGCCGCAGGATTCCAAAATGTTATGCACCCTTCATTATCAAGCATTATAATAGCATCGTGAGCATACTCAGTTATAATACTCAAAATCTCATTCTGTTCTTGGAGTTCCTTTTCCATTGCTTTGCGTTCTGTTATATCAATTACAAATGCTACACACAACCTTTTACCCATATATTGCACAAGTTGAAGATGAACTTCTACAGGGTATAGAGTTCCCTGCTTTCTGCGATGAACAGTGTTAAAAACAATATGTTCTTTTTTTCCTTCCATCAACTCAGAAAGTAGTTTTTTGAAGTTCTCCACATCAAATTCAGGTTTCAAATCAAGTGGAGTCATATTAGTTAGTTCTTCCTCCGTATATCCTAAATTTTCTTGAGCGCCGCGATTTACAGCAATGAATTTTAATGTCTCAGGTGAAAATATATATATTTCGTTGAGTGAATCTTCAAATAAATGTTTGTAAAGCATCAGTTCTTCTTCAGCTCTCCAGCGCTCAGTAATGTCAAATATTATTAAATATAACACCATCTTATTTTCATGATGTATATAAGATGGATAAACTTCTACTACTCGCTCTTCTCCATTTGCCAATCGATGAATACAAATCAGTGAATTATTACCATTCCTTAAGGTTTCTTCGTATTTCTTTAAAGCTTCTACTCTGGTAGAACAAAGAATTGCTTCTATATTCATTTGCAAAAAGACTTCCTTAGGATAACCATAAAAATCGCAAGCTGCTCTATTTGCACCCATAATCTTTCCTGTTTCAGGATCAATAATCAGCATAATTGCATCACTTGAGTCAAATAAATTATGAAAAAGCTTCTGTTCTTTTTTTACTCTCTTGTTTGTTTCATACAATTTAAAAGCCATTTCTATAATAGAGATAAGTACATGCTCATCCATTCCTTTTACTACATAGCCATACCCCGTAATTGAGCGGATTTTTTCCATAATCTCTCTACTTGTGTTAGCAGTAAGAAATAAAATAGGAATATCCGAAAACTGTTGAATTAAGTAAGTAGCTTCTATCCCGTCAATTTTTCCTTCAAGTTCAATATCCATAAGAATTAGATCAATATCATTGCGGCTCTTTAGCCTCTCTACAGCTTCTTCCCCTGTAGTTACTATCTCTGCACAATAACCGTACTTGCCTAAAATTTCTGCGGTAATCTGGGCACTTAGTCTACTGTCCTCTACAATTAAAATCTTTTTACAGCTAACTCCATCCATCAGTAGTGCTACCCCTCTCCTCATACCCCATTTTTAACGACTTACAATTTTATACTTACAATATAATTTATTTTCTTCTTTTGTATCAGCAATTGAATTTGACTTTTCATTTGTAAAGTCGTTAAGTGAAGATAAAATGGTTATGTTCAGGTTCTTTCTCAGTTCTATCAAATATGACTCATTGACAAAACCATTTCAGCAATAAGATGTAATATTTTTATCATTTTCAACTTTAACTGCTGAGGAATCACATCTGAAGGAATTATTCAAGAATATTTCCATTTAAATCTACAATATCTTTCCCAACAATCATTCCTTCTTCTAAATGGTCAATGTTAACAAACCTCATTTGCTGTCTCCTCTTTTTCTAAAATCTAAGGTAAACGTTTTGTACCACGGTACACTTTTATACTTTACCCGTTTTTAGAAATTATACTATACTTTCAAGCACGCTAACAATGTCCTTGTTAAACAGTTCAGGGTCTTTTAGAATTTTCAAAGCTGCTTTTTTACTCTTTGGAAAACGATAAGGTCTGTAGCTCGTACTTGCTTCAAAGACATCCACCACAGCAACTATCTGTGCAACTATTGGCAGTTCTTCTTTTTTCTTCTTCCAATATCCTGTTCCGTTTAATCTCTCATGATGATATAAAGCTGATAAACATACTAATTCATTAACATTTGATTCTTTTAATAAATTATACCCATATAGAGTATGTTGCTTCATAATTTCAAATTCAGTTTTGGTTAAGCAACTTCTTTTGTTAAGGATTCTCTCATCAATATAAAGTTTCCCAATATCGTGAAACAAACCACAAGTGAAAAGAAGTTTTTCATCAAGATTAAAAGGCCGTGCAAACTTTTGGCATAACTTGGCCACATTTACTGAATGTTTCATGATACTCGGAGGAAGAGAGAAAAACGCCCACATTACATTTTGATCCATTAAAAAACACCCCACATATCATATTAAGATATTAAAAAATATTTTTTCTAAGTCCTTTTTTACAGTTGCGGCTGGGGCAGCATCCCATTTTGTGCAAAGCTGTAGTACTCATCTTTTGCCACTATAAAATGGTCATTTACAGCAACACCTATTGTCGATAAAGCATTGACAATCTTCTGTGTTGTCTTAATGTCATCCATTGAAGGTCTTACCGACCCCCCTGGATGATTGTGAGCCAAAATTACACTGCTTGCATTGTAACGAATAACACACTCAACAACTTTTCGTGGATATACCACTGCTTCTTTAACTGTACCCTCAAAAAGTGGCACAGAATATATCACATTTAACTGGGTATCAAGGCAAATAACGTAAAACACCTCATTTTTCCTGCCAACAAACAAACTCTTTATGTACTCTGCTGCTACTTCCACATTCCTCAGCTGAAAGGTTTTTCTATTTTTATCAGCAAGATATCTTCTTGATATTTGAGAAATAAGAGATATCAAAATAGCAGAATTTTCTCCGACGCCTTTTACCTTTTGAAGATCTTTTGGATGAGCTTCAAATACATTTGAGATACTTCCAAAAGTTGAAATTAACCTGTGTGCTATTTCATTTGTGTCTTTCCTCGGAATGCTGAAAAATAAAAGAAGTTCTAACACTTGATGGTCTTCAAAACCATCAAGTCCTTGTTCCACAAACCTTTTTTTGAGCCTTTCTCTGTGCCCTTCATGCAGGTTGTGAGACAAACCCATACACTCTCCCCTGAAATAACTTTTTCTTTTAAATCTTTTCATTAACGTCTTTACCTTAATTATATCATTTTTGAGCTGACTAAAGAATAAAAACCTGTTTATTTTGGGTATTAAGTATTTTAAGAAAAAATTTTTTGTTGTTCTAATTTTACAGTAATGTTATAATTAAATCTGTATTTTGTTTGTTTTATATAATTTATCAGCCTCTGTTTTAATAAATTTGTCTACTGAATTTTGTATTAAATCTTGTCAAAATTTTGTGAGTATTTATCTTTTCTATATCTAAGCTCTAATGGAGGGATAGCGTATGATAAAAAAAGTAAAATCTACTATTTACCTATCTGACATAAAAAAATTTGAATCAGGTGAGCATTTCGAAAGTTACAAGTTCTTGGGAAGCAGGGTAGTAAACTATAGAGGCAAAGTTGGAACAGTTTTCTGTGTGTGGGCACCAAATGCTAAAAGCGTTTCTGTTGTTGGAGATTTTAATAATTGGTGCGGCGAAAATCACAAGATGATGAGAGTTTATGGCAGTGGATTTTGGTGGCTGTTTGTAGAAGGCATTGGCGAAGGAGAACTTTACAAATACGAGATTATTGGTGCTGATGGAAAAAGGGTTTTAAAAGCTGACCCGTATGCAATTCTTTCTGAACTTCGTCCCAACACAGCATCAATTGTCAAAAACATCCCGGACTATGAGTGGCATGACCAGGAGTGGATGGAAAAAAGAAAAACAACTCCACCATATGACAAACCCATCAATATCTATGAAGTCCATCTTGCATCATGGAAGATGAAAAAGGATGGAAGCATAGAGAAGGCTGGTGAGTTTTACAACTACCGTGAACTTGCATATATGCTTGTAGATTACATAAAAGAAATGAACTACACACACATAGAACTTCTGCCAGTTTTGGAACATCCACTGGACATGTCCTGGGGTTACCAGCCAACAGGTTACTTTTCTCTCACATCACGCTACGGTAGTATTGAGGATTTTATGTATTTTGTAGATATTATGCACCAAAATGGAATTGGAGTAATAGTTGACTGGGTACCAGCTCATTTTTGCAAAGATGAGCATGGACTTTATAGGTTTGACGGAACGTTTTTATATGAATATGAAGATGAGCTTTTGAGAGAAAACTACACGTGGGGTACTGCCACATTTGACTTTTCAAAGCCACAGGTTCAGAGCTTCTTAATTTCAAGTGCAATGTTTTGGTTTGATGTATATCACATTGACGGAATAAGGGTAGATGCTGTTTCTCACATCATCTACATGAACAACAACCAGAAAAATAGATATGGCGGGCATGAAAACATAGAAGGAATTGAATTTATAAAAAAGCTCAACAAGGCAATATTCTCAAAATATCCAAATGTCCTGATGATTGCCGAAGAGTCAACTGCATTTCCTTTGGTCACATATCCAACATACGATGGAGGGCTTGGTTTTAACTACAAATGGAACATGGGATGGATGAACGACACCTTAAAGTACATGCAAAAACATCCCAACGAGAGAAAACATCATCACAATCTTTTGACATTTTCCATAATGTACGCATTTTCTGAAAACTTTATTCTGCCGTTTTCACACGACGAGGTTGTTCATGGAAAAAAATCTTTGCTTGAAAAAATGCCAGGTGATTACAACCAGAAATTTGCAAACTTAAGACTTCTTTATGGCTATATGTACACACATCCGGGCAAAAAGCTCCTTTTCATGGGTGGTGAGTTTGGTCAGTTCATTGAATGGAGATTTTATGCATCACTTGACTGGCTACTTTTGGACTACCCCATGCACCGCATGCTTCAGCACTATGTTAAAAGTTTAAATAGGTTCTATTTAGAAAACAAAGCTCTGTGGGAGCTTGACCATAAAATGGATGGTTTTAGATGGATAGATGTTCACAACTGGCAACAGAGTGTCATATCATACCTGAGATTTTCAAAAGACCCTGATGATTTTCTTGTTGTTATTTGTAACTTTGGCCTTGCTTCATATGAAAATTACAAAATAGGTGTGCCAAGAAAAGGTGTATATTTGGAAGTATTTAACAGTGATAAAGCTGAATTTGGTGGTAATAATATAGTAAACACAGAAAAACTTAAAACAATTGATGAAGTATGGCATGGATATAACCAGTGCATAGAATTTAGTCTTCCTGCTCTTTCGTGCTTGATTTTCAAACCAATTGAATTTTTCAATACTCAAGAAAAAAAGAATCAAAATGACAACAATATTCAGACATAGGGTGGTGATTAAAATGAACGGTCCCAAGCGTGAGATTATAGCAATGATTTTAGCAGGAGGGCAAGGAAGTAGGCTTAAAGAGCTTACCAAAACAAATGCAAAGCCTGCTGTGGAGTTTGGGGGAAAGTATCGGATAATTGACTTTACTTTGAGCAACTGTACAAACTCATCAATTGACGTAGTTGGAGTTTTGACTCAGTACCAGCCTTTTAAATTACATTGTCACATTGGAATCGGGACTGCATGGGATTTGGACCGCACAAAAGGCGGTGTTTACATCCTGCCACCTCACACAAATGACAGTGGCGGAAACTGGTACAAAGGTACTGCTGATGCAATTTATCAGAATATGAACTTTGTGGAGTTGTTCGCACCAGAGTATCTTTTAGTACTGTCTGGCGACCATATCTATACCATGGACTATCAAGAGATGTTCAAATTCCACAAGGAAAAAAAGGCTGACGTGACAATTGCATGTATTGAAGTCCCAATTGAGGAAGCTTCAAGATTTGGAATCATGAACACAAAAGAAGACGGTAGGTTATACGAGTTTGAAGAAAAGCCAAAGCATCCAAAAAACAATCTTGCATCAATGGGGATATACATATTTAACTGGGATAAACTAAAGAAGTACTTGAAAGAAGATGCAAAAGATGAAGAATCAGCACACGATTTTGGAAAAAATATAATTCCCAAGATGTTAAAAGGTGGTGAAAAATTATTTGCATACAGATTTAAGGGCTACTGGAAGGATGTGGGAACAGTTGAGTCTTACTGGGAGGCGAACATGGACCTTTTGAATGAAGAGTGTGATTTAAACGTACCAAGTTGCACTTTAGACCTTTACAACGAAGAAGCAAAGATTTATACTTCATCAATCGCATATCCTCCTCAATACATAGCCCCTTGTGCAAAGGTCAAAAAGTCGATGGTGGTAGAAGGTTGCAGCATCTGGGGTGAGGTTTACAATTCAGTTTTGTCGTACAACGTGTATGTAGGCAAAAATGCCAAAGTTATAAGCTCTGTTTTACTTAGTAGTGCTTCAATTGAAGATGGTGCTATGGTCGAAAATGCAATTGTGTGCTCAGGGGCAAGAGTTACAAAAGGCTGCAAGGTTATTGGAAAACCGGGGAAAATTGCAGTTGTTCCTGAAAACAAAAAGGTAACCTCTGACATCATAATTTCAGAATAATCTTTATTGGAGGAGATTAAAATGCTTACAAATTACTTAGGTATTGTGAGCCTTACAGAAAACGAAAGTAAACTCAAAAGCCTTACTGCAACAAGACCGTTAGCTTCAATTCCTATATTTGGCAGATACAGGGTTATTGATTTTGTGCTTTCAAATCTTGTCAATGCAGGAATCACAAACGTTGGGATTCTGGCTCCAACTAAGTCCAGGTCCTTGATAGACCATGTTGGAACAGGCAAACCCTGGGATTTGAACCGCAAGGTTGATGGTCTTTACATCTTCAACTATTCCTATGAACCGCCTTCCATAAGTGATATAAAACTTCTAAAAAGCAATATGGAATTTTTACTTCGCAGTAGAAAAGAAATGGTAATTTTTACTTTATCCCATATGATTTGTAATATAGATTTTGAAGATGTGGCTAAATTCCATGAAGAAAGTGGTGCTGATGTGACAGTTGTATATAAAAAGATTGCCAATGAAGATGACCTTTTTCTTGAACTTCCTACCCTGATGCTTGACCAGAATTCAAATGTAATGGGAATTGGAAAAAATATAGGAAGACGCACAACTGTCAACATATCTTTGGATATGTTTGTGCTCAGCAAAGAATTTTTGATTGACTGTATTTTGACATGTCTTGAAAATGGTAACTGTACAACATTCAGAGATTTTATCTATAAAAATGTTCAGAATATTAATTTAAAAGCTTATGAGTTCAAAGGATACGTGGGATGTATAAATTCTATTTCTTCATATTTTAAAATATCAATGGACATGTTAAATGTTGAGATCCAACGTGAACTTTTTTCAGAGGAAAGACCCATTTATACAAAGTCAAACGACTCACCACCCACAAGGTATTTTTCCACATGTGAAGTTGAAAATTCCTTTATATCAAACGGATGCCTTATTGCAGGCAAAGTGAAAAATAGTATAATCTCAAGAGGAGTTGTAATAGAAAAAGATGCAATTGTTGAAAATAGCATAATATTCTCAAAATGCATGATCAAAAGCGGTGCTATTTTGAAAAATGTCATTTTAGACAAAAATGTGGTAATAGATGAAAATGCCACATTGATCGGGCATAACAAAAATCCTCTTGTGATGGAAAAGCAAAGTTTTATAAATTTAAGCCAGTTAAAAGAGGTGAAAAGATTATGAACGTCTTGTTTGCAGTGTCTGAAGCATTCCCTTTTGCTAAAAGCGGAGGTCTTGCAGACGTTGCCTACGCTCTGCCAAAAGCATTGAGAAAATTAGGTGTTGATATAAGAGTTATCATGCCCAAATACGCTGATATTAGTCCTGACTTTTCTACAAAGATGAAACATCTGTGCCACTTTACCGTTTCTGTTGGCTGGCGAAACCAGTATTGTGGCATTGAGTATTTAAACTTGGATGGCGTTCCGTTCTATTTTATAGACAATGAATATTATTTCAAAAGACCTGGATATTACGGATACTATGATGATGGAGAAAGATTTTCATTCTTTTCAAGAGCTGTATGTGAAGCTGTATATCATCTTGACTTTGACGTGGATATCATTCACGTAAACGATTGGCACACAAGCATAATCCCGGTGTTATTAAAAGCTCATTATACGCATTCTGAAAAGCATCGAAAAATAAAGACAGTTCTCACAATACACAATTTAAAATATCAGGGTATATTCCCAAAAGAAGTTATGCATGATCTCCTTTCCCTTCCTGATGAATACTTTGATGAAAACAGGCTCAAATTCTATGATGCAATTTCATTCTTAAAAGGAGGCATAATCTACTCTGATAAGGTTGTAACTGTAAGCAAAACATATGCAAACGAAATCAGAACACTTTCTTACGGCGAAGGTCTACATGGACTTTTGTCTGGGATTGGAGAAAAATTAACAGGTATTGTCAACGGAATTGACTATGAAGTTTATAACCCTGCAACAGACAAATTTATATTTGTAAACTATGATGCAAATACGTTTGTAGAGAGAAAGAAGGAAAACAAATTCAGGCTCCAGCAAATGTTGAATCTTCCGGTATCTGATGAGATTGTGCTAATTGGAATGGTTTCGCGCCTTACAAAAGAAAAAGGAATTGAACTTATTGAAAGAATTTTAAATAAACTTTTGACATTGCCAATCCAACTTGTAATTTTGGGCGCTGGTGATTACCATTATGAGCAAATGTTCAAACACTATGCAGGTGCATTTCCTTCAAAGGTTTCGGCAAATATATGTTACAGCGAAGAACTTGCACGAAAAATTTATGCCGGCTCTGACATGTATCTTATGCCATCTTTGACAGAGCCTTGCGGAATATCCCAGCTGATTGCCATGAGGTATGGAAGTGTGCCGATTGTCAGAGAGACAGGTGGACTTAAAGATACTGTAAAACCATATAATCAGTTTACAGGCGAAGGCTGGGGATTTTCTTTTGCAAACTATGAACCGGCAGAACTTTTTGCTATCATAAAATACGCACTTTCCATATATACCGACAAGGCTCAGTGGAGGACTATTGTTCATCAAGCAATGACAAGAGACAATTCGTGGAATGCCTCAGCCTACGAATATCAAAAGGTTTATGAAAGTCTTTTAAATTCATAAAAATTTTATTGGGAGGAAATTTTTTAATGATAGGCGGAATTAAGGGCCTTTCAAAAGAAGAACTCAAAGAAAAGATAAAGCAGGATTTTCAGCGAAAGATTATATCCCTCTTTGCAATTGACCCAAAAGAAGCAACAACTTATCAGCAGTACCTTGCTCTTGGGGAGGTTATAAAGGAATACTCTTTTGAGAGATGGCTTCAGACAAACAAGTACTACAAGCAAAACGATGTAAAACAGGTGTATTACTTTTCGATAGAGTTTTTGCTTGGCAAACTTCTTGTCAACAACCTCATAAATTTGGGAATTCGCGATGTCTGCAGAGAAGCTCTAAACGAACTTGGCATAACTCTTGAAGACATTGAAGAGGCAGAAAGAGAACCGGGCCTTGGAAATGGAGGCTTAGGAAGGCTTGCCGCATGTTTCTTGGACTCAATGGCTTCAATGGGTCTTCCTGGTCATGGAAACGGGATAAGATATCGATACGGGCTTTTTGAACAAAAAATTCAAAACGGGTATCAGGTTGAAGTGCCCGACAACTGGCTTTCTGAAGAGTATGTGTGGGAGGTAAAAAGAAGCGACAGAGCCTGCGTTGTAAAGTTTGGTGGAACAGTGCGCTTTGACATTGTTGATGGAAAACTGAAAGCTTTTCATGAAAACTACGAACCCGTTTGGGCAATACCTTATGATATTCCTATAATTGGATATGGCTGCAATACTGTAAATACCTTAAGGCTTTGGAGTGCAGAGCCGTTCGAAAATGTATTTGATTTTGCTTCGTTTTCAAGAGGTGACTATATTAAAGCCGTGGAATACAGGTATATGGTGCAGTCCATCACCCAAGTTTTGTATCCAGACGACACAAACGAGCAAAATAGGATTTTAAGGCTCAAACAAGAATACTTTTTTGTATCAGCCGGTGTTCAGAGTATTATAAGGACATTTAAAAAACGTGGAAAACCAATTTATGAGCTTCCAAACTATGTAATGATCCAAATCAACGACACACACCCAGCACTTGTTATACCAGAACTTATGAGAATACTGATTGACGAAGAAGGACTTCCGTGGGAAGAGGCGTGGGATATCACAACAAAAACCGTTGCCTACACAAATCATACTATTATGGTTGAGGCGCTTGAAAAGTGGCCAATTGATATGGTAAAAACTCTTCTTCCAAGGATATATACAATAATCGAAGAGATAAATAGAAGATTCTGCAGCGAGATGCTCGAACGCACTGGCGGGGACTGGCAAAAAGTTTGCAATATGGCTATCATCCATGACGGCCAAATAAATATGGCGCACTTGGCTGTTATTGGTAGCAGCTCTGTAAATGGGGTTTCAAAACTTCACACAGAGACTTTAAAAAATGAAGTGTTAAAATGTTTTTACACCATCTATCCTGAAAAGTTTAACAGCAAAACAAATGGTATTACCCACAGAAGATGGCTTGTTGAAGCAAACCCGGATTTGGCAAGGCTCATCTCCGAAACTTTGCAAACAGACAGGTGGATAAAAGAGCCTATGCTCATGCTCAAATTCAAAGATTTTGCAGAAGATAAGCTCACACAGGAGCTTGTTGCGAATATTAAATTTAATAACAAGGTCAAACTTGCAAAGTATATAAAAGATAAGTACAACATTGTGGTTGACCCGCGCTCTATATTTGATGTGCAGGCAAAAAGGCTTCATGCATACAAACGCCAGCTTTTGAACGCTCTTCATATACTGCATCTTTACAATATGCTAAAAGAAAATCCCAGCTTGGATATATATCCACGAACCTTTATCTTTGCAGCAAAGGCAGCACCAGGTTATATACTTGCAAAAAAGATTATAAAGCTCATAAATTCAATTGCCGAGAAAGTCAACAAAGACCCAGATGTGAAAGACAAGCTCAAAGTGGTGTTTCTGGAAAACTACTGTGTGTCTTTGGCAGAAAAGATTATCCCTGCAGCTGATGTGTCAGAGCAAATCTCAACAGCCTCAAAAGAAGCATCTGGCACAGGGAACATGAAGTTTATGATGAATGGTGCAATTACCATTGGAACCTTAGATGGTGCAAATGTGGAGATAAAAGAGGCGGTGGGTGATGAGAACATAGTCATTTTTGGCCTTTTAGCTGAAGAGGTCTTGGACTACTACAAAAATGGCGGGTACAGTAGCAGTCAGCTTTACCAGAAAGATTTGAGAATCAGAAGGCTCATTGACCAGTTAATCGGAAACTTTTTTGATGTGCCACCTGGTGAGTTTATGGATATTTACAATCACTTGATAACATACAACGATGAATACTTTGTGCTGAAAGATTTTGATTCTTACCACGAAGCTCAAATGAAAATTGATAAGCTCTACCGAGACACCAAACGCTGGCGAAAAATGATGATAATCAACATAGGAGCATCTGGAATTTTTTCAAGTGACAATACCATTCAAAAGTATGCCGATGAAATTTGGCATATAAAAAGGGTTGAAATCCCGAATTAGGTCTTATTTTAGTTTCTCTAATTGTTCTGATATATACAAATGGTATAACATACCTGTTATCGGAGGCTGAAGTTACGTAAGATAACGGCAGCAGAATCAAATCAAGGGCTTATATCTAAAAATAAGAAAATGAAATGGAGGGATAAAAATGTATAAAAAGAAAGTTTTGGTTTCAATTATCTCTATTTTAGTTTTGTTTGGCGCAATATTAATAAGCATCGGGGTCAAAAGTAATCAAGATATAACCAATGAACAAGAAATAAAGAAAACAGTAATAGGTGCTTTGAAGATTTGGGAAAAACTTGTTTTTCCTTCTGAATATACAAAGTCACCAGAAATAAAAATTCCTGCTGAGGTAATAGAAAAAAAGATTAAGGAAGTTACTGATGAATGCAAAAAATATTTTAGCAGCAAATCTGGATGGCTTGCAAACAGATTAGAAGTTTACCGAAACGCTGTGCTTGCTGAAGCATATCCCTCATCAAGTATTAGAACAGCAGAAGATAAAATAAATGATATAAAATTTTTAGAAATAAAAATTAATGGAGACACTGCAATGGTTGTAGTTGATGTATATGAAGAAAACAAAGCCGTGTTATCAGGTTTAGATGAGTCTAAAATTCCTCCTGCAGAGTTGAATAAAATAAACAATATTGATATTTATAAAATAACATCTGGTAAAGAAGAGGATATTATTAAGAAAAAGAAAGAAATAGAAGAACAAATTAAAAAATTACCCAAAAAAACTTTTTTAATTAATAGAGATGCTGTTATTCGCTATTATTACAATTTAGCAAAAGAAAATGGCGAGTGGAAGATAACTTCAGAAAATTTAGATTATCACCCAGGCTATAAACCACAAAATTGATAAAAAGAAAATTAAATTATAAAAGGCAGGCTGAAAATCAGGATGAAATCCAAAAAGCCTGCCTTTTTAGTTTAAAATTCTATTGCTCTCAAAAACGCGTTGGCTATAATCATATGGCCTGTTAAATTTGGATGGATTCTGTCAAGCGCAAGTGCATATGAATGATAATGTTTTAAGAACCTGTCAAACTCCTCTTGCACATCTACAAAAATAGCGTTATGTTTTTGAGCTATTTCTTTCATTGCAAATCTGTACTCATCCATCTTTTTCCTCATAGCATCATTTTTGTTATCATCAATTATAAATGGCGACATCAGAACAAGTCCTTTTAAGTCTGGCTTTGTAAGATTTATAAGCTCATCCAAGGTAGACTTGTACTCATCCAAATACACATGGCACTCAGGAATAAGTGGATTGTCAAACTGTCTCCAAACATCATTTATACCTATCATGATAGAAAGCCAGTCAGGCTTTAAATCCAAAACATCTGTCTGCCAGCGGGATTTGAGATGCCTTACAGTATCTCCACCAACACCCATGTTTATAACTCTTATTTTGCTCTCAGGATACTTTGAAAGAAGCTGAGCTTGTACAAGAGAAACATACCCATTCCCCAAATTATTCCAATGTAGCCCTTCACCAACTGGTCTTGCTCTTCCACAGTCTGTGATAGAATCACCAATAAAAAGAAGCTTTGAGCCTTTTTCAATCAACATTAAAAACTCACCTTCTTTTGTAATTTTTAAATCTGCTTTGCCAAAAGTGCAGCACCAATTATACCTGCATCATTACCTAAGACAGCAGGAATTATTTTAGGTGGTGATATTTGTTTGCAATAGAACTTTTCATAAACAAGCTCTCTTACCGGTCCAAGCAGGTATTCCCCTTCTTTGCTGACTCCCCCGCCAATGCAAATTACTTCTGGTTCGAATATATTGCAAACATTTACAAGCCCTTCTGCTAAATATTTTACATACTTATCAACAATTGCTGCACCTTCGCTGTCTCCCATTCGCTTTGCATCAAAGGCAGTCTTAGCATCAATCTTAGAAATGTCGCCATTTACAAGTTTCATAATCGTGCCGTTTATATTTCTTGCAGCAGCCTCTCTTGTCATGCGAATAAGAGCTGTTGCTGACGCATACGCTTCCCAGCACCCTTTTCGGCCACATGTGCACTGCTCACCATCAACACAAATCACCATATGCCCAAGCTCAGCACCTGCATGATGTGCCCCGGTGTATATTTTGCCATCAATTATAATTCCACCGCCAATTCCCGTGCCAAGAGTTATTGTTACCGAAATCCTTGTACCCTTTGCACCGCCTGCTATATACTCACCATATGCTGCACAGTTTGCATCGTTTTCTATGTTTACAGGCTTTGGAATATATTTTTGAATCTCTTCTCTCATAGGCACGTTCAAAAACGCAATATTGTTGCTGTAAAGAATCATGCCCTTTTCATTGTCAGGCGTACCGGGGCTTCCTATACCAACTGAGTGAATGTGGTCTAAAGAAAGTCCGCATTCTTTTACAAGATTGAGGCTAAGCTCTGCCATATCTTTCATAATCTCTGTGTAGTGCCTGTGTGCACCTGTTGGCACAGAACCTTTTTTTATAATCTTCCCTTCTTCATCAACAATTCCAGCTGCAATGTTTGTTCCTCCCAAGTCAATTCCTATGTAATACACCTTCTCTCTCCTTTCCAATCCTTAAGATTTTGATTTTATTATATCAACAAAAAGAGGTTAAGTAAAATAGCTTTTTGTGTTTCTATTTTTAGATGTTTTGTATAGGATATTTGCAGTAAAATTATTTTGGAAATTAGGATTTAAAATTTTTTACACTTTTTGTTGTATACAGCTAAATAATTAAATAATAATTAGGCATAATGACAATTTACAAGACATCAAAATTAATGTATTATCATAAAAAACAAGTAAAAATAGAACTTAATAAGAAGGTGTATTTTATAATGTCTAAAACTTCAATTAATAATTCATAACTACACTTTCAACACCTCCTCCATTCATTGCTTACCCTAACTTACTTTATTAATTAGAATGATATTCAAAAAGTGGAATTTAGTATGAATTTATTTGCAAAGAAATCTCACATTAATATCTTGATTATTTTTATAATTACAATTATATCTTTTGCTGTATTTTCTTTGTGGTATACAAACTATACTATAAGCGGAGTCATGTTAAAAAACGGAATTAAAGATGAGAATATAATCTTTAATATCAATCAAAATCAATGGAAGATATTCTTGTTCAAATAGGAAAAAGGCAATACAGATTATGTAGGATTTGTAAATATAATGAAACAAAGTAACGGTTCATATAAAGTCTCTAAAATTGTTCTGCCTATAATTTCAAATAAAGTAATTGTATATACCAACTACAGTGATGTTAAAAATGGTATTCTACGAATCGCAACTGTTGTAGGAGGGGTTATAAAAACAGATGGCAATAAGGATGTAAATATTGCTGTAAATTATCAAAACCAAAGAAAAGAAGTTGAAAAAATAGAAAAGATAAAAGAAGTAGAAAATTATCTTTTTTTCATCTATGACATTGGTTATCATACTACACCTGTTACATATGATGTTATGTCTAAATAAAATAGGCTCTATAATAAATATTGGGGTGGATAAATAGGAAAAGAATATAGTACTTATTCTGAATGCCTGTTATAATAAGATTGTTTTTATGGATAAAAAAATACACAAAAGAAAGGAGGCATCCAGAGTAAGTGCTTGATTATAATTATATCGCTGAACTTTTGAAATCAAAAGATATTATTCTTCTACCTGATAATTGAAAACGAAAGGGAAGTAGAACTGCACATAAGTCAGGTCAAAAGCCTCATAAATGCCCTAGATGTGGTAATATTACAAGCAAGATTCACGATTATCGCACCCAAAGAGTAAAAGACATACCAATGATGGAGCAGGAGATTGTTGTTAAAGTCCTATGAAGAACTTACAACAGAGCAGAAAGAAGAATTAGAAGTAATGTTTTGGTATAGTCAGGATTTAAGGAAGGCGCATAGGCTTAAGGAAGAATTCAGGAAAGTTTTGAAAAGTAGCAATTCAGCAGAAGTGAGGGTTGAATTAAAAAAGTGGATAGAGGCAGCAGAAAGAAGTAGACTCTCTGAATTTCATAGATGTATAAAAGGTTTTCAGGAACTGGGTTTCGCTAGAATAGTGAATCTTTTGATGTTCCGTATACAAATAGCTTGAGCAGAAGGTTTTAACAACAAGATAAAGGTGTTAAACAGAAATAGCTTTGGATACAGGAACTTTGAAAGATTTAGAAAGAGGATTTTATACAGTTGTGGTAGTTAAGGATTGGGAAGTGAATATTTAAAACCCGCCGCAGAGGTGGGGAAAGGTGAAGTTGAGTTTTTAAAATCATTTCCCTATAAGAGGTATATATGATATTAAATGTATACTTGATAAAACTAAAAAGGTGGGCATTCAGAATACCCACCCCAACTCTTGACAAAGAGCCTTTTCATTCACATATTTATTGAAACAATTTGAGATTTTTAAAACGTAATCTTCCTGTGGTTGTACTAACCATATCTGTTTTGCTTAAATTAAAGATGAAAAATCCTTTTAAACCTTTATCATCTTCTACCATTACAATACCTTCTGAAATTTTCGAAAAGAAGTTTGGCCTTTTAAGCTTCGCCTTTACCCTGTTCATCTTATCTATTACCATAGAATAATCTCCTTTTTGAACAATAGCCAAACCGTCAATAAAGTCAGTTGCATAATCATATTCAAACGGTATAACCTCTTTACCCTTTGTATCTAAATATCCAAACTTATCCCCTTTTTTAGCAACTGCTAAACCGTCAAAGAAATATCCTATAGAATCATACTTAAACTCCACAATATATTCTCCGTTAATATTTACAACTCCAACCTTTCCACCAAAAGTTGCTGGTGAAAGTCCATTTACGAAAAATCCTAACCATGAATAACTTGGACTAATAACTATTTTGCCACTTTTATCAATAACACCAAATTTGTCTTCTTTAATTACCAGTCCTCTTCCCTTATAAAAAGAACTCACGCCATCAAAAAATAAATCAGTGATAAAATTCCCTTTTGTATCAATATAAGTCCACTTTCCATTTACTTTTACAGGTGCAATACCTTCAGAAAAACTCCCTGCCACTTCAAACCTAAGAGGGATTACAATATCTCCTTTAGAATTTATATACCCCCATCTTGGACCTTTTTTAACAGCGGATAATCCCTCGCTCATACTGCTTATTAAATCATATTGATATTTAAATGTGCTAATTTTTCCTTTTTCAGGTTCTACATAATACCATTTATTTCTTTTCTTCAAAAGAAATCCTTCTGCAAACTTTACTCCAAAACTATCAAAAACACAAGGAATTATCTCATGCCCTTTTGTATCTATATATCCCCATTTTCCTTTCTTGCATATATTAGCAAAACCTTTATCAAAAGGAAGAGCACTGTCAAATATAAAATTTGTAACCTTATTTCCTTTTTTATCAATATAGCCATACTTACCATTTAATTTTACTGCCACTTTACCTTCAGAAAAGTATGACAAATCATCAACAACATATCTTTCATTTAGTTCAATAAACAAAGGACTGTTTTTAAAAGCAAATGAAAATATGCTAAATAAGAATAATATAAAAATTAAGAATAATGCTGCTAATAATGTTATTAAAATATATTTGTTGCAAAATCGGATTTTTCTTCTTTTCATGCAAACTCACTCCATTATCTATAAAGCTGTACATGTGTGTTAGGTGCTTTTATTAGATTAGTAGTTGGTGTTATATCTATGGAAGCACCATTTATACTAAATGAAATGCTTGGTGTTACACTTCTTGTATATTTTGCATAATGTCCATATGCATCAACTACAGTTGTGTTTGATACATTTGCTTTAATTCTCAAGGCCATAAAAGCTCTATTATTAATTTGTGTTTCATACGTTTGGATAACAAATGCGTATCCTTGTGCACTTTTCTCATATGCTGACCAGTAATAATCATACTGCCCAGGTTCATAGATACCTAAATTAGATGAGTATAATGTATATTCGTGCCTTAAATACTCACTATCTTTAATTACAGAATAATTCGCACCTACTCCTATTCCTATAATATGAGTGTTTACAGGTTGTAAAAAACCGTTTGACTCAAAATATGATATGTCATTTGTTACAACATATTCATCACCCTCAATTAGTGCAATTTTTGTTGTCATCTTAACCCATGACAAATTGATACTATCAGTACTACTTGCATTAGTATCAAAATCTACTTTTTTATTCAATTGAAAAACTTGTTTTTCAAAATCAGATTTTGTAATTTCAATAATCTTTGTTTCATACTCATTATTATTCTGACTCTTATTTTTTATTTCTTTGCTTCCACAGTTACTTTTCTTTACCTCTATTTGAAAATACTTTGTTTCTTCTTTGATATTTAGAATTTTTAGATTGCTATAAAAATTCTTTTTTTCATCACTCATATTTTTTATATCTCTATCTGCGATACCTAAATCTCTTAATGTCAGATCATTGTTTGCATAAGTATATGATTGAGAAATTAAAATTAAAAGGATTAGGATTATTGATACCATTATCTTTCTCAACATTATTTTCTCTCCTTTTCATGTATTTTTAGATATTAACAATTTAATACATACAGGCCATCAAATTTGCGTTAATTTTAGCTCATTTAAAAACCACCTCTATTTTTTAACCTTTAGTTTTATTCTAATCTACAAAAATAAAATTGTCAATATTTCTCCAGAGTTTTGCAGCTAAAAAATAACTATCACAATCTAAAAAGCTTGATTTTGCTGAGATAGAAAGTTAAAAAATTTTTAATTTTTTAGCAAATTTTTATGGCGTTTTCTGGCGAAATGTGGTATAATACTTTTAAACTATTAATTCTGAGGTAGCTAAATTGTATCTTAAAAAAAGTACAAACCGTAAAACTGGTAGAACTTATCTTTCAATCGTAAATAGTTACTATGACAAAGAAACTAAACAATCTCGAACAGCTACTGTCCGCTCCTTAGGTTATCTTGACGAACTTCTAAAACAATACGATGACCCCATCGCTTTTTTCACCGAAGAAGTTCGTAAAATGAACGAAGAAATGAATAAAGAAAACTCTACCATCAATCTCAAAATTTCTTTAAATGAAACTATGCCTTTAAATTATAGTGCTCGAAAAAACTTTGGCTATGCGGCTTTAAGTAAAATCTATCATGAGCTACAGATAGATAAGTTCATAAAAAATAAACAGCGGTACTCAAAAGAAGAATACGATGCTAATAGCATTTTAAAACTTTTGGTATACTCTCGTTTGCTCTTTCCTGCATCGAAAAAGAAAACTTTTGAAAATAAAGATATTTTCTTTGAAAAGTTTGACTTTTCATTAGACGATGTATATCGAAGTTTATCCCTATTTAATAAGCACTGCGAGGCACTTTTGCTTTGGATTCATGAACATATAAAGAAGCTTTATAACCGTAATACAGAGCTTGTTTACTATGATGTTACAAATTATTACTTTGAGATTGACAAGCAAGATGACTTAAGAAGAAAAGGTGTGTCAAAAGAACATCGTCCAGATCCTATTGTACAGATGGGGTTATTTATGGATACAAATGGCATACCTATTACATACAAGCTCTTTCCAGGAAATGCGCCTGATAAGACAACTT
Source organism: Caldicellulosiruptor acetigenus (assembly GCF_026914305.1). NCBI lineage: Bacteria > Bacillati > Bacillota > Caldicellulosiruptorales > Caldicellulosiruptoraceae > Caldicellulosiruptor > Caldicellulosiruptor acetigenus. Next base: position 2,168,447 of record NZ_CP113866.1, read on the forward strand.
TAATTCCAGCCTTGCGAACAATTCAAAAAGAATATTCTTTGGGTAGAATAATTGTAGTAGCAGACAAGGGACTAACAACAGGGGACAATATTTGGTATATTTTATCTGCTAAAAATGGATATATACTAAGTTACTCTATCAGGGGTGCGGACAAAGATTTTCAGAAGTATGTGCTTGACCAGAGTGGATATATTGAAAAAGGTGAAGGTTTTAAAATAAAGTCAAGACTTTATCCAAGGGAGATACAGATAACAACGGCAAGTGGGAAGAAGATAAAGAAGACAGTCGATGAACTTCAAGTAGTTTTTTACAGTCCGGAATATGCAGCGAAAGAGAAACAAGAAAGAGAAGCAGCATTGGTAAAAGCGATGGATTTGATTAAAAATCCGGGGAAATACAACAAAGCCACAGCGTATGGGGCAGCCAAGTATGTAAAGAATCTTGCATTTGACCCCACTACAGGTGAGATATTGGAAAGTGTTCAGAGGAAATTATCTTTGGATGAAGAGAAACTGAAAGAAGAGGAAAAATTTGACGGATACTATGCTATTGTTACAAGCGAGTATAAAGAGTCACCGGAGAAGATAATAAACATATACAAAGGGCTTTGGAAGATAGAAGAAGCATTCAAGATAACAAAGAGCGACATAGAAAGTAGACCTGTTTATTTATCATTAGAGGAACATATAAATGCTCACTTTTTGACCTGTTTTATATCCTTAGTAATTGCGAAGATATTAGAATATAGGTTGCAAGGGAAATACTGTGTGACAGAGATACTTGAGAGTTTAAGAAAAGCATCATGTAGCCATATTAAAGAAAACTATTACGTATTTGATTTTTTTGATGAAGTACTTGAGGAGATTGGAAAGAACTTAAACATAGATTTCAGTAAAAAATTTTTGAGACTGAAGGAAATAAAAAAAGTTTTGGGTGAGACAAAAAAAGGTGATTTTTCACTATGATTTTTTGCTAAAACTTAAATGGCCTACAATCCTTTATTCTCAAGGGATTGCAGGCTATTTTTATTTTAACTATCTGCAAAAGTCAGGTTCTAATCTACAAAAATAAAATTGTCAATATTTCTTTAAATTGCACGTACAATTTAATTTTGTAATATAATAAACAAGAAAGGAACTGTCTTCACTGTTAAAAAAGACAGTTCCTTTCTTAAATTAAACTAATAACAAAAACCTTTACCTTCTCACAGCAATCTTATACTCTTTCCTAAACTTAAACTCTTCCTGCTTACCCTTATTCCAGCATTGGACAGGCCTGTAGTATCCAACCACTCTGCTGTAAACCTCACATTCTTTGCCGCAGGTTGGACAGCTAAAGTGTTCACCTGCAACATATCCATGGTCCGGGCATACAGAGAATGTTGGCGTTATTGTGTAGTATGGAATTCTATAGTTGTATGCAATCTTTTTGACTATCTCCTTGCAAACCTCAATATCGTCAATCTTCTCACCAACAAAGCCGTGCAGAACAGTTCCGCCTGTGTAGCGAATCTGAAGCTCTTCTTGATGGTCCAAAGCTGTGAATATATCATCTGTGTAGTCCACAGGAAGCTGGGTTGAGTTTGTGTAAAATGGCTCGTCTTTGCCTGATGTAATTATGTCCGGGAACATTTGCTTGTCTTTTCTTGCAAGCCTGTATGATGTTCCTTCTGCAGGTGTTGCTTCAAGATTGTAAAGAATTCCTGTCTCTTCCTGGTACTTTCTAATTCTTTCTCTCATGAAGTCAAGCACTTTTATAGCAAACTCTCTTCCCTCTTTTGTATCAATGCCAACGCCCATGAAATTCAACAGGCTTTCGTGCATTCCAACAATTCCAATTGTATTGAAGTGATTTTTCCAATACTCACCATAGCGTGCATAGATGTCGCGCAGATAAAATCTTGAATATGGATATAAACCTTTTTCGGTAAGGTCCTCTAATACCTCTCTTTTTATCTCAAGGCTTGTCTTTGCAATGTCCATGAGTCTTGCCAATCTTTCAAAATATTCATCTTCGGACTTTGACAGGTACCCTATTCTTGGCAAGTTAATTGTAACAACACCAATTGAACCAGTCAGCGGATTTGCACCAAATAGACCTCCGCCACGTTTTCTGAGCTCCCGATTGTCAAGTCTCAAGCGACAGCACATCGACCTTGCATCTTCTGGTTTCATATCAGAGTTTATAAAATTACTGAAGTAAGGAAGGCCATACTTTGCTGTCATCTCCATTATCTTGTTTACAACCGGGCTGTCCCAGTCGAAATCCTTTGTAATGTTGTATGTGGGTATTGGGAATGAGAATATTCTTCCCTTTGCATCTCCTTCCATCATAACCTCTGCAAATGCCATGTTGAACATATCCATTTCGCGCTGAAACTCTTTATAGGTCCTGTCCATAATCTGCCCGCCAATAATAACTGGCTCATCTTTCAAGGTGGAAGGAGGTACTAAGTCCAAGGTTATATTTGTAAACGGGCTTTGGAAACCCACCCTTGTTGGCACGTTTGTATTGAACACAAACTCCTGCAGAGCTTGCTTTACATCAGAGTATGTGAGCTTGTCGTAGTATATAAAAGGTGCAAGGTATGTGTCAAAGTTTGAAAATGCCTGTGCACCCGCCGCCTCACCTTGAAGTGTATAGAAGAAGTTTACAATCTGACCAAGAGCACTTCTAAAATGTTTTGCCGGCTTTGACGCAACCTTTCCTTCAACCCCAGTAAAACCGTTTAAAAGAAGGTCTCTCAAATCCCAGCCACAGCAGTATACTCCAAGCACACCCAAATCATGAAGATGAAAATCACCGTTTATATGCGCCTCTGCAACCTCTTTTGGGTATATCTTGTTTAGCCAGTACTTTGAAATAACTGCTGTTGATATGTGGTTGTTCAGCCCCTGGAGAGAATAGCTCATGTTACTGTTTTCATTGACTCTCCAGTCCATCTTTCCAATGTACTGGTCAACTGTGTTTTCAATGTCCAAAAACAGGTTTTTGAACTCTCTCATGTCTTGGTGCTGTTTTCTGTAGAGAATATAAGCCTTTGCTGTCTTTGCATGACCGTTTTCTATCAAAACCTTTTCTACTATGTCCTGAATGTCTTCAACATGTGGAATTGAATAGCCAAACTTCTTTTCCAAAAGCTCTATGACCTGGTCAGTAAGCTTTTCAGCAATTGAATAGTCAGAACCACCAACAGCCTTTGCAGCTTTAAATATAGCATTTTCGATTTTCTTTCTGTCAAAGTCAACTATTGTCCCATCCCTTTTCATTACCTTTGTAATCATCACTATCTTTCTCCCTTCACTTGCTTTTTCAAAATTTAAAAGTTTCTAAAAGCATAAAAGTCTTTTAATGAATCAATAACCACTATATATTGTGTCGTTATTTTTCATCCAGCACAATATATTATATTCCAACCTTATTTCCAAAGCAAGAGGGAACAAAAAATTTTTTAAAAAACAAAAGGCGGGCATCTTATAAAAAAGCTGCCCGCCTTTTACTCAAGCCATTTCAATTGCGTTTTTAGGACATGCTACTTTACAGCTTTCGCATTTTATACAATTTACACTTTCAATGTTCCCATTTTCTTTAAAATTGCAAACTTCAACTTCCATCGGACAATTTTTGTTGCAAAGCTTGCAGCTTATACATTTTTGAGTATGTATCTTGAGCGTCCCTCTTTTTTTGCCTACAACTCCGCTGACTGTCCCCATCGGACATATAACACACCATGTTCTTGCTCTAAATAAAATTCCCAAAATAGCTGAAACCAAAGTTGTAACCCATAAAAGCATCACAACACCTTTTCCGAACCTCTCTAAATCTCCCCCGCTCAAAATAGCATTTGCACTCATCATCACAATAAAAAATGTAAGCATAAATGCTTTTGCAAACCTTGATTTTAAAACTGCAGGAATACTTTTATTAAAGCTCGCCCTTGCAATAAACTCATCTAAAAACGCTCCTCTTGGACAAAACCTGTAACACCAGTACCTTCCTTTGTAAAAGCTTAGCAAAACGCTACCTATCATGCATACAAATGCAAACAAGCCTATTTTTGGATAAAAAAGTCCGCCTATTAAAACTCCAAAAAATGCAAAAGTCAAAAATATCTTTGCAATGTGACTTTTGTCCATTTTCAATCTTTTTTCATTTTTTCTTTCCAGAACTTCCATGTCAGATACCCCCTTTACCTTTTTCTTTTGTATCATATGCAATCCAGGTATTTTTTATACCATGGGTAGGTATTGTATGTCAATTAGAAAGCCTTTATGAAATTTGCTAATAAATGTGAAAAATAAATTTTCTAAATTGCACAATCAGTTTAGTTTTGCTGTAAATTTCGAAACTAAATTACCCTTTCATAAATCTGATGTTTTATGTTAAAATATCACTAAATCTATTTTTGACCTTATTGACTTGGATCAGCAATAAAAAATTTGAATAACCATATCAAAAATACCATAAAACAATGCTATACCAAATTTTGAAGGAGGGATTTTGGGTGGAAAGCTTTATTCAGAACATGTTTGCAGAGAGAATTGGCGGAAGCAAATTTGGTAAAGAAACTGTACTTTACAAGTTTGAAAAGATTAAAAGGGCAAAGGCAAAAGCAAAAGAGCTTCACCCTGACATGGAACTCATTGATATGGGCGTTGGTGAACCTGATGAAAAAGCTGACATGGGTATAATTGGAACACTTGCCTATGAGGCAGGAAAAGATGAAAACAGAGGATATGCCGACAATGGAATTTATGAATTTAAAGTGGCAGCTGCCAAATACTTAGAAAGAGTGTACGGCGTCAAAGGAATTAACCCTGAAACAGAGGTAAACCATGCGATTGGTTCAAAGTCAGCCTTAGCACTTTTGCCCTATGCATTTATAAACCTTGGTGATGTGACAATAATGACTGTGCCAGGCTACCCTGTTTTGGGAACAATAACAAAGTGGCTTGGCGGTGAGGTGTACAACGTCCCGCTTTTGAAAGAGAATAATTTCCTGCCAGATTTGTCGTCAATCCCAGCTGATATAAGAAAAAGGGCAAAACTTATGTATTTGAACTATCCTAACAATCCATGTGGTGCCGTTGCAACAAAAGAGTTTTTTGAAGAGGTCGTAAAATTCGCAATGGAAAACAACATCATAGTTGTGCACGATGCAGCATATGCAGCTTTGGTGTTTGACGGTTACAAGCCACTATCCTTCTTGTCAGTTGAAGGAGCAAAAGAGGTTGGTGTTGAGATTCATTCTCTCTCTAAAGCGTACAACATGACCGGTTGGCGACTTGCATTTGTTGCAGGAAATGAGCTTGTTGTAAAGGCATTTGCAGCTGTCAAGGATAATAACGACTCTGGTCAGTTCAAGGCTATACAAAAAGCAGGGATTTATGCACTGGAGCATCCTGAGATCACTGAGAAAATCAATGAAAAATATTCGCGCCGTCATGACCTTCTTGTGAAAACATTAAGAGATCTCGGTTTTGATGCTCAAAAGCCAAAGGGTTCTTTCTACTTGTACGTTGAGATTCCAAAGGGAATTAAAAACGGTCGAAGGTTTGAGACAGCTGAAGAGTTTTCAGAATACTTAATCACAGAAAAGTGCATCTCAACAGTTCCGTGGGACGACGCAGGGCATTTTGTGAGGTTCTCTGTCACATTTGAAGCAAAGACACCTGAGGACGAAATAAGAGTTATGGAAGAGCTCAAGAGAAGACTTTCTGATGTGGAATTTGAATTTTAGGAGGTTTTCTGATGATTGTTACAACAACTCCCTCTATTGAGGGCAAAAAAATTGTGGAATACAAAGGAATTGTGAGCAGTGAAGTAATTGTTGGCGTTAACCTGGTAAAAGACTTTTTTGCATCAATCACAGACATATTTGGTGGAAGGTCTGGAACATATGAAAATGAGCTTATAAGGGCAAGAGAAGAAGCTCTGCAAGAACTTCAAAATAGGGCTGCAATGCTTGGTGCAAATGCAGTTGTTGGGATTGATATTGATTATGAGGTTTTGGGTGCAAATGGAAGTATGCTCATGGTTTCTGTTACAGGAACTGCTGTTGTAGTTGAATAAACTCTTTAATAGGTGAGAGAAAAAATGAAAGATAAACTTTTAGTGGTTGATATTGGCAATACTAATATTGTGTTCGGTGTTTACAAAGGGAAAGATTTGATGGCAAGTTACAGGATGAAGACTGACAAAGAGAAGGCTGCAGATGAGTTTGGAATACTTATGACACAGATGCTCTCCTACAGTGGTATAAATCCAGCTGAAATAATGGATGTTATCATCTCATCTGTGGTACCACCAATAATGTATTCGTTCGAAAGGGCAATACAAAAGTATTTTGGTATAAACCCTATGGTGGTGGGTCCAGGCATCAAGACGGGACTGAACATCAAAACTGAAAACCCGAAAGAAGTTGGCTCAGATAGAATTGTCAATGCTGTTGCAGTAAACGAACTTTATGGAGGCCCTGCAGTAATAATTGATTTCGGAACGGCAACAACCTTCTGTGCACTTTCAAGAAAATCAGAATATTTAGGTGGTGCAATCGCACCAGGTATTAAAATCTCAGCAGAGGCACTTTTCTCGAATGCAAGCAGGCTTCACAGAATAGAACTTCAAAAACCGCCAAGTGTAATTGGCAAAAACACAGTACATGCTATGCAGTCAGGTATCCTCTATGGTTATGTTGGTCTTGTTGACTACATGGTAAACAGGATAAAAGAAGAGATGGATGAAGCAAACGCAAAGGTTATTGCAACAGGTGGTCTTGCAAGGCTTATTGCTGAAGAGTCAAAAACAATTCAGATTGTAAATCCTACCTTGACATTAGAAGGCCTCAGGATAATATACTATAAAAACAAACAGATGTCAGTTTAAGAAATGCTAAAATAAACACGGGGCAATAAAACCTTAAAAAACAGCAGGTTTTGTTGCCCCTTCTTTTTATATCTGTTTTTCAAGCCACCTGACAAAATCATAGTGAAATTCTTTTTCTGCAATAACTTCATGAAGCTTGTTTGTAAATGCTTTTTCTGACCAGCTCTTTTTACCATTATAATATCTGTTGCATGTTTTCCAATATCTGTAGGGAAAAAGCAGGATTATATAGACAAGTTCTAGCTCGTCTTTGTTCAGTGGCGATACATTTGAATACCAGTTCAAGATACTCTCACCTGTTTTTATATCCCAGTGAATCCTTTTTAACACCTTTTGCATAAAGCTTGTGAGGTCAACTATTCGAAGGTCATAGGTAAGATAATCAAAGTCTATTATATACACATCACCATCGTGAGTGTAGAGAATGTTGTGGTAAGAGTAATCTCTGTGAATGAAACCTCTTTTTTCTTTTGCTTCCTCGCAAAGTTTTAAGTAATTTGAATTTTTAAGTTTTTCAAGCGCTTCCTTTGCAAGGTCAAAATAATATGAGTATGTAAATAGATACTCGTAATCAAACATGCTCTTTTTTTTCTCTGCCATCTTTCTCATACGCAAAAATTCGTTGCAGCGCTTTTCAAACCTTGTAAGAAGCTTTCCCAAATCATCTCTGACCCTTGCACCTTCGGGAACATTTGTATATCCTATTGAGGCTTCGTGCATCATAGCAAGTTTTTCTGTTGCAGCTTTCAGTTCTATCGGATTTTCAAGTTCACATTCTCTTGCGTCAATCCAATCTGTCAGCACATAGATTTCATCACCCAACACAACATAAGGCAGGCCTTCCTTGCTTAAGTTAAACCTGTCAATGTCTATAAATCCTCTTGAAACAAGGTGTTCTTTGCCCCCGTGAATAAACAAAAGCGTTTCCACCGAATAGTCTACTCTTTTAAAACATTTAAGCCCACTGTCGGTGGAGAGAACTAAAATGTCACGGATAGGCATAAAATAAAAAACCTCTATATCAAAAAATTGAGTTATCTCCTCTCTCAGAGCAATCATAACAAAAAACACCTCCCATTAAAAACTATATGAGCAAACACCTTTTTTAATGCAGGGAGGCTAATATTTTGTCTTTGTACTGGTCTTTTTCACATATCCTTTTAATTTTCTCTTCAAATCCTTCAGATGCCCAGTCCAAATCTCTAAACCTAATAATTTTCTTGAGAAGAGAGAAATACTCATACGGCAGAAGTATCATAGCTAAGACTAACCATTTTTTGTAATTGTCATATGAGGTAACATAAAATTTGCTTATGCAATCTTCAAAATCAAAATTTTTATCTATTTTGAGCAGGCTTTTCACAAACGTGGCTATGTCCTTTTCACGGACATTTAGTTCTAAGTCAAACATATTGGCAAGTCTTAATTTACCGTAACATTTGTGGATGTTGTAAATAGCAAGTTTGCCATGTATGAATCTATTTTCCTGCATGCTGCGCGATATCACCTCAAGATACCTATCATCTTCTAAAATTTCTAATGCTTTTTTTACGTATTCGATATTTGTATCAATTGTACTCAAAATAATATTCCTAAGCCTTTCACTTTTTATTAGCTGAGGATTTTCTTTTAGCTTGGTGAACATCGAATACATATTTCGTGCAGCAATTCTATCTTTTCCATATTGAACCTTGTATCGTGCTCCTACAGCAGATTTTAAGTTGCTAGAAGCTGAATGAAAAGCATTTATAAACTCTACTAAACTTGCCAGTTGTTTTTCAGAAAACTCAATAGGCTCTTTTTTAAAATGTTCTATGAGCACATATGTGTTTCTGTTAAATATCAGGTAAGGACAACCATCTTTTGTGGGAACAATCTTCTCAAAATTAACAAATTTGTTGTCTTTCAGATGCTGATGACAGTGAAATATAAAGACAATTTCTGCAGGCGACATTTTGGTCTTTTTCAAAAGGTATTCTGCTTTGCTTGTCTTGACCAGAAAGCCATCTTTGAACTTCTTGAGCTCTTTTATGTCAAAGCCATAGTGAAGCTTAAATTTTTGTTTCAATGCCATTTAAAAATCCCCCCTGCAATCTTATTTATTATCATCTCCTTTCCTGCTTGTATTCTTTCTGCTCCTTTTAGTCTTTTGAGAAAGTACTCTTCTGTCCACGGCTGTTTTTCGAAATAGTACTGAAGTCCTACCTGCCAAATCTCCTGGGGGAAATACATCAAAATCCAAAATGTCTGAAGCCAGAACTTCTTTATAATATTTTTATCGTCCAGACATTTTAAATAAATCCGAAATACATTGATATCCCAATCATTTGTTTTTAAAACCCTCACACCGAGGTTCACAAAGTCATGTACGCTATAATCTACCATCGCATAATCGAAGTCGATAAGATATATCCCTTTTTCAGAAAATATAAAATTGTGATGAGCAGGGTCATGATGAATTAATACTCTCTGGTTTTCTTCTTTGAAGTAGTCTTCTATTTTTTTCATCATATGTATGCTTTCCACAAACCTGTCTTCAAATCTGCTCACAACATTCAAGAATATCTCATCAAAATAGCCAATATTATCTTTTTGATGTATAATATTCTTTATTTGGATAACTTGTGAATACTTTCTCCGAAACACTTCCTGATAAGATGGATAAAAACTGCCTTCCATTTCCTCAGCAAAAGAAAGTGAGGCTAAATGAAGGTGATGCAAGATTGAAACTGCTCTTCTCAAGTCAAAAACATTTCTAAAATCTGCACTTCTGCCATCTATCCACTTACATAGAAGATAAACTTTTTTGTGCTCATCTAAAAAATAAAAGCCACCATCAATGGTCTTCTGAAAATCAATCAGGTGGCTTTTGAAACTTGTATTTTTCAGGTGTGAAAAAATCTTGAGAATAAAATCAACATGTTCTTTGTCAACTCTACTGACCTTCAAAAAATATTCTTTACCATCTTTTGTCTTTACAAAATAGGCGTTGGATTTTATTTGCTTTATTCTTTCTATCCTTATAGAATAATTCTCTTCAACCAACTTTAGTTCAAGTGTTCCCATGAAAATCTATCTTTTTTAAAGCTCAATTTCATTATATGGTAAACCTGTATTGAGTGTTAATCAAAAAGAATAGTAAACTTTTCGGCAAACTTAAAGGGATGGTAAGACATCTTTGCCTTCCTTATCCCCTCCTTACCTAAATCTTCTTCACGGTTTACAAACTCAAAATTCTGCCAAAACTCTGCTAAAAATTTTTGGTTAATAAAAGCATAAAGCCCTTCAACATCCGGGTCTGCCTTTTCTATATGTATGACCACTGTATTTTTATTTAAAGGCTCTCCAAACGTGAAGGCTTTTATTTTCCCATCAATAAAAATTACCATACCTTCATATGAGAGCTTATCAAAATTCCTTATTGCTCTTTCAATTGCCATTTTCTCAAACGTAAGCCCTATATCTTCTTTCCCGTTTCTCTTTTCATACCATTCACATTCAAAGTCCCAGCAAAGTCTTACAATTTCTTCATCTACTTTTTTCCATTCGTACCTTCCTGAATATAGCCTTAAAAACTTGTTAATGTGATTCTTCTTTGCATGATATTTTTTACCTTTTAAATTTACTAAATCCTCTACTTTGTAAACATAGTCAGAAAGGTCTCTCTCAAAAATGCTTTTGAACTCCATTTTACACGCAGAAAGCATATCTACCGTCTTTTTAGAAGCTCTCTTTATCATGAAATTATATCCTTCAGATTCAAAATATCTCCTGGCTTTTTCAATAACAATGGGAAGTTTGTCTAAATCATTGCCCACAGGTCCATGTAAAAAAGGTGGCTGGTTGTACGGCTTTGCCATGATGAGCAAAAATCCATCTTCTTCGGTAAAATGAATATCATAAAAGGGGTCCCACATAAAAAGGTTTGTAAATGTCAGGTCAGCAATCTCAGGCTCAAATTCGGCAAAATATTGGTCAAATATGCTTTTGTGTGTAATGTCTATTTTGTAAAATTTCATACTTTCTACCCCCATATCGATACAAAAGTTTTGAATAAAACACAAATAAAATATATAATATCATATAGAAGGTTTCTGCAATCCATAAAAATAAAGGATGGTAGACAATGGCTACATATGTAGTGTTGTACTGTTTGTACTTCTTCAAAGTATTTTTTCTTGTAAGCCTGATTTTAAGTTTGTTTGGCATATGTTACAGCATAAAAAAAGTTGTGGTTGTGAGTTTTATTCAAGCTTTCTGGGATACCATTGTATTTGGCAACCATATAAATCTTATGCTGGGACTTATACTTATGACATTGTGCTTGATACTTTTGTATATCTTATACCTCAGACTTCTACCCTTATATGGTATCATTTTGGGGCTTATTTCGCAATCCTTGTGTCTGACATTGAAATTTGGAGGTTATTCAATAATAAGTACAATTGCCAACAATCTTTCGCTCACACCATCGGTGTTTGCATGTGATATCACGACACTTGTAATTGAGATAGCCATCATGAGTGTGCTTCTTGCCGTTATAAAGAGTAGAAACTATCTGGTATTTGAGATTTGCAAAATACTGCCATCGCATCTTGATAAAGGGAATGAGGTCAAGTATGAAGAAAAATGAGCATATAAAGCTTTTGATATCAATGCTTTTTTTGCTTGCCCTTATTATGTTTTTGCTCATCTATTCGATATACTTTATAAATACAGAATTCATAAAACATCAAAAGATACCTCAATGGCAAAGAACACTTGTTATATATTCTTTTACTCTGCTTGCAATCTTAAATTTGTACACTGTCAAAAACCTTTTTTCAGCCCTAAGCATTCTAAAGACAACACAAGTTTATAAAGACAATATAAAATCGCTGGACAACTTCATAAACATCTTAAGAGCCCAGAGACATGAGTTTAACAATCACCTTCAAATTATATGGGGGCTTATTTGTGTTGGAAAATACAATGACGCTGTACGTTATATTGAGCAAATCAGCGAAAACCTCAAAAATACATCAAAATTTTACGGGCTTGGATGTGCAGAGCTTTCTGCCTTGATATTTGCAAAAAGTGCCTTGGCTGAAAAATATGATATAAATTTTGAATTCCATTACAGCGTAGACTTTAGCAATCTCAAGTTTGATTCAATGGACCTTATAAACATCTGCGGGAACTTAATTGACAACGCATTTTACTATGCAAAATCTTCATTGTCAAAATACGTCGGACTTAATATAGAAGACGAAGGTAATCAAATTAAAATTACAGTAACAAATTCAGGGTCATACATAGACAAATGTAAAAAGGATAAAATATTTGAACTCGGATACTCCACAAAAAATTCAAGCGGTCTGGGTCTTTTTATTGTAAAATCAACAGTGGAGAAATATAAAGGCAAAATTGATGTTTTTTCAGAGTACAGAGCTCTTGACAAAATGGAAGAAGGATACACAACCTTTACAGTCACACTGCCAAAAAAAATATAACCTCTTCAGTTTGCACTTGAAGAGGTTATATTTTTATTTTAACTTAAGCTTTACTTTCATTTCCTGGCGGAGAAGGAGGGACTCGAACCCTCGCGCCGGTTTTACCCGACCTACGCCCTTAGCAGGGGCGCCTCTTCACCACTTGAGTACTTCTCCGCACCCTCTAAATGGCACATTATTTATTATACCCAAAGCTTTTGAGCTTGTCAAGGTTGGACAATCACTTTTAGTTGATTCTCAAACTTTTTTGAAAGTGCCTCAAGTAGCTCATCAAGTGAAATTTTGTGTGTGATAACATGTTTTAAGTTTATCTTCCCTTGTTGCAAAAGTTCAATTGCAAGCTTTTGTGTAAATGGGTTCACAAACGACCAAAAAATCTGTGCTTCCTTTCTGAACATCTCAAATGGACAAATTTCAGTAGCTACGGTCGGTGATGGTACAGAAAAAACCAAAACTCTGCCACCTTTTCCCAGCTTTTTAAACGCCATTTCGATACTCTCTTTTGTCCCTGCACACTCTATTACCACATCAAAGCTTTCTTCACTGCAATCTTCATCAACAATAGCTTTAACTCCATAATCTTTAGCAACATTTTTTCTAAACTCATCTACTTCATAGCCAAAGATATTGTCAGCCCCATACATTTTTACAAGCTCAAGCATTATAAGACCAATCGGACCAAAGCCTATTATTAAAACTTTGTCGGTAGGAAAAATCTTTATCTTCTCAAGACCATGAAGACAGCAAGCAAGAGGTTCTGCCAGTGCCGCCTCAGCAAAATCTATGTTATCAAATTTTATCGCCTGTTTCTCGGGCACAACGGCATACTCCGCAAACCCGCCGTTTATGTTCACCCCAAGTGCAGTTAAGTTTTCGCAAAGCTGAGGCCTTCCACTTCTACAAAACCTGCACACTCCACAGTAGATGTTAGGGTCAATGCTCACCTTGTCTCCTACATTGAAAAGCTTAGATTTTGTATCAATAACAGTGCCACAAAACTCATGACCCAACACTATTGGCGGTGTAACCTTTGCAGACCCTTCTTCGCCGTTAAATATATGGATATCAGTGCCGCATATACCGCACGCCTCAACCTTGACTAAAATTTCTCCTTCTTTTAGTACAGGCAAGCTAACATCTTCTACTTTTAAGTTTCTCTTACCATAAAATATGGCTGCCTTCATTTTTTCTTTTAAACCCTCTTTGATGAAGTTTTTAGTTTTCTACTATAAAGTTTATCACTAATTTGCAGGTCACTTCAATCAAATTTTATCTTCTCCTTGTTAAATTTTGCAACTCCAATTACAGTGTCAGCACCACCATAGTATACCCAGACCTCATCGCCAACCTCTGCATGACCACAGCTGAAAACAACATTAGGTATGTAACCATCAACTTCCCATGAAAGCTCGGGTTCTAAAATTGGCTCTGAAAAGCGTGATAGAATCTTTGTTGGGTCTTTTGCGTCCAAAAGTACTGCTCCAAGTCTGTACACGTTTTTATGGTCTGCTGCGTGGTATATCACCAGCCAGCCAAACTTGACCTTTATCGGTGGTCCTGCAATACCTATTCGGCTACTCTCCCATGAATTTTCTCTTACAGTCATTATCTCAACATGGTCTGTCCAGTTTATCATGTCATCAGAAAACGCAAGCCACATGTTCGGATATCTTCTGTGAAACATAACATACCTGCCGTTTATCTTTTCTGGAAAAAGAGCTGCATCTTTGTTGGGCTCGTCAAGTGCAACCCCCATTCTCTCCCATTTTATGAGGTTCTTTGACTTTGCAAGCATAATTCTAAAATCGCCATCATACCTGCCACCAAAACCTGTGTATGTCATGTAAAACGTCCCATCAATCTCAACTATGCGCGGGTCTTCAATCCCTCTTCTTTCCTGGTCGTTTTCTGCAACCATTACAGGCTTGTCAAGTCTGTAAAAGTTAATACCGTCTGTCGACACAGCATATCCTATGGTAGATACATACTCACCATAATCCTTGTGAGGTGGGATGTTTGTTGCTCTGTAAATCAAATGAAAAAGTCCTCTGTGATATATTGCTGCTGCGTTGAAAACTGCTGCTCTCTCCCATTCATTTTCCTGTTTTGGCTTTAAAACTGGCTTGTCTGTCACCCTTTGAAGTTTAAACATAAAAGTATCTTGCGCCCCCTTTTGTTTTTTTGCTCACATAATTTTCTTTCGAAACTTCAACACATAATTTTAATTCAACCGATGAAAATTTCAATTGAAAAAATAACCTGTAATTTTCTTTCCTTAAATTTTGGAAAATGATATGTTACATTTTTACAACAAAAGAGCCTCCTTTTTGTCAAGGAGGCCTTATTTTTTCTCTCCAATTTTTTAGTTCGCAAGCACATAAACTTTTACACGCCGCACACCAAATTTATACGCATCCTTTTCGACAAACACATCTATTCTGTTTCCCTTGATAGCAGAGCCTGTGTCAAGGGCTGTTGCAAAACCATACCCTTCCACATAAAGCCTTGTCCCAAGCGGAATCACCCGCGGGTCAACCGCAACAACACCGCGCCGAACTCTGTGACCTGTTGCAGTCCTGCCATAGTCAGGGTGAGATGGACTTTTGCCTGTATCACTCGGGGTCAAAGAATATGCAGTTGCTATCATTGTATAGACTTTTCTGTATCTGACCACCTCTCCTCTTGACGTCTTGAACCACCTTATTGCTCCAACTTCAACAATCCTAGGCTTTGGAGCTTTGACAACTCTTTCCTCAAGCAATTTTCTCTCAACTTCTCTACCATCTTCCAAAATAACTTTATATCTTCTTTCTTTGACACCATCCTGCCCTTGCTGGACAACCTTTTGCTTCCCGTAGTCCATATTGTAGTTCATCTTTGTAACTGTACTGAAAGGTATCTTTTGTTTTTCCACAACCACCTTCTCTGTTACCTTAGTAATTTTAATGACAGTAGGCTTGTCAAGAAGCTGAGAAAGAGGAAGATTTACCTTGTCCAACTTTCCAAGGACAATCCCTGCTTTTTTTATTGCATCCTCAACAGTACCGCTTGGAATATACACAACCTTTTCCACGTCGCCAACAAGTATTTTCACTTCAAAAGCTCTTTTTATTATTATCTGGATATTCTCATTTATTTTTGAGTCCAAAGAAGGCGAGACATAGTCATCTTTTGTCAAGTAAATTTGATTTTCTTCTAAAACCTCTCTTACTGTGGACTTGATGGTTTTATAATAAAATGTCTTGCCGTCGATTGTTATGCTAACTTCTTTCACCAGTGCCTGTGCAGTCATGGCGCCAAGCAGGACTGACAAAACAAATACAATGACAAAAGCCAGGATAAGCTTCTTCATATCCCTTGGCCTTGCCACAAGGCACTTGAATTTATTCATAATCAACCTCCTACAAAATGGATTTGTTTAGCAAAAACTTCTTTGTTATTTTAATTTAAAAAAAATTTTTTGTCAAATCACCTTAAAAGTCAAGAAATTTTCTTGACTTGCAACACCTTTCATATATGAATTTTATACCTTTTGCCCATATTCTATACAAAAATTTTATCAACTTTAAACTAATTTTTATGCCATTTGTGTGTCTTAAGAGTATTTTATTGGTTTGAATGCTCTTTTTTGTTTTCTGTTTATTCTATGAAAAAAAGAGTAAAATAGATAGTGTAAAAACTTGTTTTAAGAGATGATGGAAATATGATTGAACTTTTGAAATACATGGTTGATAGGTTTGGACTTTGGGGAATATTTTTGATACTGGCTGTAGAGGGACTTGGGATTCCATTCCCAACCCAGATTGCTTACCTTGGCGCAGTTGCACTTTTAAACTCTCGCAAATTCACTCCTTTTACATTGATAATGGTGATATCTCTGGGAAATCTTTGTGGAAATGTTGCTGTGAACATTCTTCTCAGAAGTGGCAGAAAGAAAATAATAAAATTTTTTGAGAGGCTTTTGAGAATAAAAAAAGAGACGCTTGAGAGCGTCAATAGCTTTTTTGTAAAGTATGGAATATTTGCTGTGCCAGTAGCAAGAATAATAGGAGTTCCGCGCACCCCCGTTATTTTCTTGGCAGGAATTAGTAAAATGAATTTCTATGAATATGTCATATCTTCATTTATTGGAAATACTATCTGGGCAACGTTCTATGTGTATTTTTATTGGTATGGGTTTAGCTTTTTCAAATTCCTTTACAAAAAAGACACACATCTTTTCTGGCTTGCTATTTTAGGGTTAGTTTGTATTGTGATAATAGCGTGGACCATATTTTTAAAGCTATGGAGAAGAAGGAGACGAATTTGAGGTACTTCTCTCAAGCAGCTGTTCTAAAGTCACGTTCGAAATACCACCTGAAAGGTTATAAACCTTTCTAAACCCATTTTGCTGAAGGATATTTTGGGCAATATTTGAACTTACCCCGCTGTTACAATACACAATTATCTGCTTGTCTTTTGGAAGCAGATTCATTTTATTTTGCAGCATCTCAAGAGGAATATTTACAGCACCCTTTATGTGCTTGACTTTATACTGATCAGGTGTTCTAACATCCAGAACAACAAAATCTTCTCCTTTTTGCATCTTTTCCAAAAGCTTTTCTTGAGTACAGTTAAACTTTCTCTTGTCAAGAAAGTTTGACATAACCATGCCTACATAGTGAACAGGGTCTTTTGCAGACGAAAATGGCGGTGCATAAGCTAAATCAAGCTGGAAAAGGTCATCTGTTGTGAGCCCTGCAAAGATTGCTGTCGCCAAAACGTCAATTCTCTTGTCAACTCCTTTTGTGCCAACAATTTGAGCACCTATAATTTTTCGTGAACTGAGTTCTGCAATTGCTTTTATAGTCATATTCTCAGCACCGGGATACGCTGTTGTTATATGTGGTTTTGTAATGTGCCCTACCTCATACTCAATTCCATCCTGTTGTGCCATCTTCTCTGTGTAACCTGTTTGTGCAACTGTAAGGTCAAATACTTTAAAAATCGATGTTGCTAAAATGCCACTGAACTTCATGCTACCACCTGTTGCATTTTCACCTGCTATTCTTCCCATCTTGTTTGCAGTAGATCCTAGTGGCACGTACATGGTTTTGCCATTTAGCTTGAAATACACAGCAGCACAGTCACCTGCTGCAAAGATTCCTTCAATGTTTGTCCTCATATACTCATCAACCTTGATAGCTCCATTTGGCAAAAGCTGTATACCACTTCCTTCCAAAAACTGGGTAGAAGGTCTTACTCCCACTGCAAGCAAAACAAAGTCTATGTCCATCTTGCTTCCATCGCTCAAAATGGCTCTTTTTACTCTCTTGTCTCCTTCAAACCTCAAAACCGAGGTGCTCTTTTTTATCATAACACCTTTTTGTTCAAGATAGCTCTCAACAAGCCTTGCCATGTCACTATCCAAGTTTGGAAGAATATTTTCCTGTTTTTCCACAATGCACACATCCATCCCCAAAACCTTCAAAGCCTCTGCCATTTCAAGTCCAATGTACCCACCACCAACTATCAAGGCTTTCTTGGGAAAATAGGTGTTTATAAACTCTTTTATTCTATCTGCATCCTTGACATTTCGAAGGACAAATATGCCCTCAAGATGCGTGCCATCAATCTGGGGTATCACAGGATGTGCTCCTGTTGCAATAATTAACTTGTCGAAACTATCTTCAAAGATATTTCCAGTACCCAAATCCCTGACAATCACTTTCTTATTTTGCACATCCACTTTTAAAACCTCATGAGCTGTCTTCACATCAACATTGAATTTTTTGAAATATTGACTATCTCTTGGAACAATGCTTTTCCTGTTATCTATCACACCCGAAATATAGTATGCAAGAGAACAACCAGAATATGATATGTCAGTGTCTTTGTCATATACAATAATTTCAGCTTTGTCATCATTTCGTCTTATCTTCATTGCAGCTGTCATCCCACCTGCAACAGCACCAATCACTATATACTTCATCTTTTATTTTCACCATCCTTTTTAAAACTCTTTTTTCGATTCTTATATACCCTTTTGCTATCCATTTAAAAACACATCTTTGTGTAAAAATTTTCCTTAAAAATATTTTTACAATTGCGAAACACAAAATCCAATTTTATGTGGGATAATATAATTGAAAGAAAATTCAAAATGAAAAGAGGTGATATTTTGTGAAAAGGATAAAGACAATAATTGGTATAGGACTTATTACAATCCTGATTTTAAGTGTAAGCCTTGCATTTGCAGGGTCTTCAAAAGCAAATCTCCCAACAGTTTTCAAGGGTAATCTCACAAAACTATGTTTTGGAAAAAATTATTCGGGTTTAAACCTTGACATTGCTGGCACAATTGAGAACATCCTTGGCATGAAAAAAGAGGATATTCAAAAACAGATTCAGAGCGGAAAGTCTTTCACAGACATCTTAAAGGACAAAGGTCTGACACTTGACCAGTTCAAATCAAAGCTTTTAGAAAGCCTTTATGCAAAGATTGATGAAGCTGTTAAAAACAATAAAATAACAAGCGACAAAGCATCACAGCTAAAGCAAAGTTTAAAACAGAAGATAGACAGCTGGGACGGAAAGCTAACTTTCTTTGGTTTTAAAGTCAAAGCATTTTCAAAAGATATTTATAACCTCGATATGTTCAGTGACATTGCTACAATCCTCGGCATGACAAAGGATAGTCTTTTAAATGAGCTGAAAAATGGAAAAACCATTGCAGACCTAATCAAGTCCAAGAATATCTCTGAATCAGACTTCAAAAACAAATTAATCTCAATGCAAACAGCAAAGATTGAAAAGCTCCTGCAGGAAGGTAAAATAACAAAAGATCAGGCAGACAAAATGAAAGAAGCTGTTAAAACAAAAATCTCAAACTGGGACCTTTCAAAGGGATTTGCTCCACGAGGATTTGGCAGAAAATTTAAAGGCGCTGCAGGAATGGATGGTAGCAAGATGGGTGGATTTGGATTTAAGATGAGAGGATTTTGGCCAAATCAGGGAATAAACCAGAACACAAATAGCTCTTCAACAAATGCGACATTCTAAAAACATAAGGGGCTTGAGGGAAAATATCCCAAAAAGCCCCTTTTCTTTTTTCTAAAAGTCATAAAAGCAAGATCCTCCAATGAACTCTCTTATGATAGATTGTGGTGGAATTTCCCTTTCATCCTCAATTGGAAGAATGAAGCTCAAAAAATGCAAAAGTCTTTGTGCTTCGCTATATTCCTCATCTTCTCTTGTGATTGTCCTGAGCAGCGGCACAGCATATTTTTTCAAAACCGCAAGCTCATAAATTAGCGCCGAATTGAACATGGCATCTGCCATCTCCTGGTATGGAAAAATGTTTTTCTCCTCGCCGTTTCTAACAGACGGCCACATAGAAATTGTTCTTTTAGCAGACGCGCCTCTTGTCCTTGCATCTCTTACAATTCGTCTTAATATCCTGTAGTCTGTAGTTTGGATTCTGTTGTGCTTGTCAAGGTTCAGGTGTGTCAGGGCACTCACATATATTTTGAACTTGTTTTCGTCAGGTATCATTGGAGTTAGTCTGCTGTTTAGACCATGTATTCCTTCAATTATTATTATGTCGTTCTTTTCAAGCTTGACAGGTCTTTCAAACGTCCTTTTTCGCTCTACGAAATTAAACCGTGGCAGCACAACCTCCTTGCCCTCTAACAAGTCCTTTAGCTGTTTATTGAAAAGCTCAACATCAATAGCTTCAATCGATTCATAGTCAGGCTTGCCATTTTCGTCAAGTGGAACTTTATCTTCAAAGAAATAGTCATCAAGACCTATATAAACAGGGTTTTTGCCATTAACTTTTAGCTGAATAGAAAGCCTTTGTGCAAAGGTTGTCTTTCCGGATGATGAAGGTCCGGATATCAAAACAACTTTTATCAGCGGATTTTGCGAAATCTGGTCAGCCAAATATGCAATCTTTTTTTCGTGAAGAGCCTCTGAGACTCTTATAAACTCTCTTATCTTCCCACTTGCTATCACTTCATTGAGCTCACCAACGCTACTTACCCCAAGTATCCTGCCCCAGTTTTTGTACTCATGGTATACTGCAAACAGTTTCTTGTTCTCAATAAACTCTTGAAGCTTAAACGGGTCTGACTTATCAGGGTACAAAAGCACCATACCGTCGTGGTACTGAATCAGGTCAAAAATTTTAAGATATCCTGTGGAGGGTACCAGGTGACCATAAAAGTAATCAACATAATCTCCACAGTAGTAAATATACACATGCTCGTTTTCCGAAAACTTTATTGTTCTTGCTTTATCATAAAACCCTTTTTCTTCAAAAAGTCTCACAGCTTCATCTTTTGACACCTTTTCTCTCCTGAATTGAAAATCCTGCTCAACTATCCATTTCATCTTTTGTTTTATAAGCTCTATGTCATGGCTACTTAGCTTTCTGTTTTCAACCTCACAGTAAAGCCCTTTTGAAAGAGAATGCTGAACATTCACAGCTTCTTTAAAAAGCATCCTAGTTGCAACAATCAAAACAAAAATGAGGCTCCTTCTGTAAATCCTCATACCATCTTCCTGTGTCATGTCAATAAACTTTACTTTGCAATCTCTTGAGATTACATATTTTAACTCTTTTATCTCATTGTCAACCTTTGCAGCAACTATAGGAGATTTAAAATAACTTTCAAACCTTGGAACAAAGCTCAAAAGATTTGCCCCAACCTCTACATCTTCATATACATTTGCATCTTCAAAAAATATCCTGACAGTGTTACTGCCTTTCTGCATCAAAGTCGCCCCCTTTGCTTTTTAGTTTCTCGTCGTACATTCTCATATCAGCAATCTTAAGAAGCTCATCAAGGCTGGTTGTATCGTCTGGATACACAGCAACTCCACAGCTTACTCTTATCTTTTTGGGAAGCTGTAGCTCTGATTCTTTTTCAATCAATTCTTTTATATTTTTAATTCTATCTTCTATAGCATCTTTGCTGCAATTTTTGAATATAACAGCAAATTCATCTCCTCCAAGCCTTGCTGGAATGTCTGTCTTTCTTGTGTTGTCCCTTATAATTCTTCCAATCATCCTTATAGCTTTGTCTCCCACGCTATGTCCGTAAAAATCGTTCAAAAGTTTTAGATTATCCATATCGAAGAAAGCTACACAAAACTTGTTTTTGTACCTATCTGCAGCTATTGACTCTAAAATCAACTCCTTTATAAAGTACCTTCTGTTGTAAAGACCTGTAAGCTCATCCTCTGTGGATAAATTCCTTATCTTCTCAATTCTCTCAATCTGAGAAAGAAGAGCCTGAGAAAAATTCATAAAGATTGTAAGACCATCTTTGAGTTCATCAGTCATTTTAAAGTCTTTTATTTTTGTATAGCAAATCAAAAAACCTACAAGCCTGTTATATCTGTGAACAGGAACATATACTACACTCTGATAGACTTGAGATATCTTATTCTTCAAAGCCTTACATTCAAGCATACTCTCGAATTCATTTATAGTAAATACACTGATTTGTGTTATCTGTGTAACCTTTTGGTCAATTTTTATTTCTATATCAATATCTTCAAAGTCATCCTGTGTACTCTCATCTCTGGATACAATAAGCTTATAATCCCCATCTTCCTCCTGGTAATAAAAACAAATTCTTGGAAATGTCTTTGAATACGCTTCATAGATGAATTCAACAAGAAGTTCAAAGCTCTTTTGTATATCAAGCCTCTCTTTCAAGACTTCTGTGCTGAATTTTGCCAAGCTGTGTAAAAACCTAACTCTCTGCATTGCTATCACAAGAAAGATAGCAACAAAGAGGTAAAGCATAGCTCCATTTTGGATTGCTTCTGAAAAAAGAACCCCTTTCCTCTTAAAGAGTGCTAGAACTATTTCTCCAACTGCAAAAGCTAAGACAAAGACTTTAAAGCTTTTTGTTTGCTTGAAATAAAAGTTAGTAAAGCTCATATATATCAGCACCAAAATACCAACTGCTATAAGAACTTCGCTGAAAATGTACAAACTACTTGCAGAGGTTTGAGAATGTAAAAAAACAGGAATCTTCTGACCCTTTATTTTTTCAAATATCAACAAAACAATAAATATCAGTGCTGCATTTATCCACAGTGAGGTTTTTGACAGGAAATCTTTTAATTTTTCTTTGCATAAAACAGAAAACACAAGCGCATATATTACAAGAAGCTTTGAAAAGATGTTCAAAAAGACAAGCGCTTGAATACCTTCCAAGCTACTTATTGTTTCTTTCTCCAAATTTAGGACATATAAGAATTTGAAAACCACAAGTGACAAAAAAACCTTTCTAAAGCTATAAATTAGCGTATTTTTTATTTCTTTACCAAGAAATGCTGACACAATAAATATTCCACTTACTGCAACAACTCCAACTATTTCAAACAGTTTGTAAAGGCAAAATTCTAATTGAGCACTCACAATATCTCATTCCTTTATTTTGTTCTGTACATTCAATCACTATATTAAATATATTCCCGAAAAAGAAGGGATTGATTTTATTATACTCTACTTCATAAAAAATTTAAAAGGGAGACTTTTGAAAATCTCCCTTGGTTTTCGACCAATTCTTTATTCTTCTACTCTGAATATCTCATCAGCAATTAGGATAAAGTTGCTCAGGTCAAAGAGGGAACTTCCTTCCGCGAAAAGTTCATAGAGCAAGATTTTTTTACTTGCATGCAAAGCCTCAACCCAAGCTTTGAAATGCTTTAAATCTATAAAGTGTTCTTTTATAGCAGTAACATCGATAAACACAATGTCAAGAGATTCCTGCCAGAACTCTATGCAAACGTTTGGAAAAAGAAGCCTTTTGAGCCACTGGTAAGACTTTTCACTTCCAAAAAAAGAAAACTTCTCAAGCTCAAGAAGACGCGTAAGAACAAGAATACTTGAGATAAGATGAGCTTCGCCTACATAGGGTTTTAGAACTGTCAGTGCTTGGGAGGTCACAAGTTCATGTCCTTCAAGAACTATCATTTGCATCGTATCCTCCCTTTGTAATCCTTTGTTATATTTTTGTATATTATATTCTATAATTAAGTACCTGTCAATAAAATTATTAACTTTTAGATTTATCTTCCTGGAAAAAATATAAAAAATAAAATGGCTGTGCGACCAGCTTCGATATAACCCTCCTGGTGAAATAGCAGACCCGACAGGCTCCTGTCATGCACCCCTGCGGCACACGCGAAAAACTGCTTACCGTTGCTTCCTTCCGGACCTGGCGGGGTTCACAGCCCTCGCGTTGCGCAGGACACAACCATCCTCACCCCGGCCTGCCCTCAATGCCAAAAGGGTTATACCTCAGTCTGGCTATTCGACCCCGCTATAGCGGATTGCGGGTTACAGGGCACCGCTACCTCCCCGTCATAGCACAGCCAATTCTATTATACTCTTAAAACCTTCTAAAATCAACTGCCAAAATTTACTTGCCGTTTGCCTGAACAAGCCACACATGAGCAAGTTCAAGTGCTTTGTAAAGATTGTCGGCTTCAGCCTTTTTTACAACTCTTTCTTTCACAGTGAGCTTTGGATTGTTTATCTGAAGTTCAACCGAAATAGGTGATGCTATTTTGTGTCCTTTATATTCCTCAGTTCCCAGCACTACAAACACTGCAACAAATTTGTCGTCTGGATTTCCATAGTGGATGAGGTTATTTCTAATTTTGTATACTTCTCTTCCTCTATATTTGAAAACCTGTGGTAGGCTCATAGCAAAATCAACTCCTAATCACCATAAATTTTTAAAACTTCTCATAGTGGATATGATACTAAACTTTATTGTCTTTTTCAAGCATTGTTCACAAAATTCTTTTTCCTTTTTGCCAGCCCCTCTCTTATTTCAAATGTAACATCTCTATTTAAAGGTTCTGGCAGTACAATAAACACACCATCTCCCTTTTTGGCTCTCCTTATACCTTCAGACACCATCTCAACCACATCTGAAAACCTTTCTATTTGCCGGCTTATAATTTTACCTCTGTCCTCTATAAAGTCCAGATTTTGTTCTTGTCTCTTTTCACATACAAAATAAAGATTTTTTATTCCTATTGAGCTGAGGCTCAAAGCAAGAATTTTCATGTGTTCCTTCTTATTAAGGCTGTCAATAATTACTTTGACACCATTTATATCAAATATATTAAATTTTCCTGGATTTTGATGTGAATCGTTCTTGTACTCAGTCAAAAATCTATATATAATCTCACTGTCAACACCGTAAAAATGCAGTGCTGCTATTGTCTGAAGAATATTGTCAACTGCAAACATAAGCTTGCCATCGTATGAATATGGAATCTCCCTGATGTTGCAAAACGAAAAAACCTGCTGACCATCGAAAATCTTCACAACATCATTCTCAAGATACACACAGGGTCTTTTCATCTCTATATGAGCCTTTAAATCTGGATGATGATTTGAAATAGATGTAAATACAATCTTACATCTCGCTTTTGCACTGTACAGGTATTTATAAGCATCGTTGACGTTCAAAATTAGATATCCATTTTCTTTAATGCTTCTGGAAAACAAAAGGTTTTTTTCTATCTGATTTTGAGAAAATGTATTGGTAATAATGCCTATCTCGGGTTCTATTTCTATCTCATCAATACATTTTTCTGGATTGAATTCAACAAGTTTTATGTCCGACAAGTCCCCAAAATTTCTTAGATAGAAATTCTCTATTTCACTATCAATGGATGTTTCCAGACCGCATCTTTGAAAAATGTACCTCATTATTTGCAAAATTGTACTCTTACCGTACGTCCCTGACACAGCAATTATCGGCACAGATGGATTTGGCATCTTTTCAAAATACACATCCAGAATAGTATTGAAAATATCGCAGCCACATATCTGCGAAAATATACGAAGGTCACAACTTGTTTCAACATCAACAACATATCCACCTACAACCGAATATGGCAGGGAAATATCTTCTGTAACAAAGTCTAAGATGGTCATTACATATCCAAATCTTTCTGCAATCTTAACAAAAAGTTGTTGGTTTTCGTATGCTACCTTTTCTGTAACATCTGTGGTTATACACCCTGTTTTAAAACTGGTCGGTTCCTTTAAAAAGACATTCATTCCCTTGGGCAAAATATCGTCCAAGGTAAATCCCTGTTTTAAAATATTCTTTTGAATATATTTATTATTTTTCTCACCTTGGTCTAAAAGTTCTGAAATTTTTCTCTTACCATCACCTACAATGTATGGAGAGGTTCTTTCAACAGCTGCCACGACTTTTCCATTTACAACCAGGACTTTATAGCTTTTACCCGGTACGTATCTTTCAACAATCACTCTGCTATCCATGCTTTTTACCATATCAAATGCTTCCAATGCCTGCTGATTTGTTCTGATATTTACTATGTTTGGAGAGTCTTTTTTGCAGCCTTTTATCGAAATTGGGAATCCCAGCTTTTTTATGCTGTCCATCAGTTGGTCAGAAGTAAAGACTACTTCAAATGGTACAACTGGAAAAGAGTTTAGTTTTAAAAATCTTCGTTGGAGTTCTCTGTCGCTTGACAAACTAACCCTGCTAAAGTCATGCTCACTTATAATGGAAGCAAAAAGCTTTGCATACTTCCCCTCACCCAGCATGAATGTATCTGTATATCCAATTCTCGTAAATCTGATACCTCTCTTTGTGCAGGCATTTTTCAAAAGTCTTGTATTTGGCGAAAGTTCTGTTTCAATTGTGAGCTTTTTTAACTTTGAAATCTTGTCAGGAAAATGTTCAGGGATGGTTCCTTTTTCTATGCACTCTAAGGCAAACTCTATGACCCTGTGTACAAGCATTTGATTGTCATGTTCAATCAAAACCTCTATATGGTCATCAAAATTCAGGCATTCCCAGTACTCAACCAAGTTGTATCCTATAAGGTTTTGAATATGGATGCAAAGCTTAGCAAAGTTTCTTGCCTCTTCGAGTTTTCCTTTTACCTTTAATACCACAACCTTTTTGTCTGAATAGATATTTCTGTTATTGTAAACCTTGATATTTTCAATCTTCATCCCAAGAAAAGTTTCTCTCCTTCTTTACTTTTTATTCTGTATTCTTCCCCCTTCAAAAAAGACTAATACCTGCAAAAAAAATAAGCAGGGAAAATGTTACTTCCCTGCCGCTGTTCTCTCTTCACTCTTCTTCTGTTCAATTAGATTTTTTGCTGCGTTTTTGACATGAAGTTTCATGTACTCTTCCGCCTTGTCAGGGTCTCTGCTGACTATTGCTTCGTATATGAGTTTGTGTTCTTCCATAGCCTCCTCAAGCCTGCCAGGTGTCTCAAAAGAGGTTGCTCTTGCCCTTATTATATAGCTGTGGAAGGTGGATAAAACATGTTCAAGCGGCTTGCTTTTTGAAGCTTTGTAAATGAGCTGGTGAAACTGCGAATCAGTTTTCATAACCTTTGGAATATCTTTTTTCTTTGTGTAAAGCTCCATAAGAGTTATGATTTCAGTGAGCTCATCCTCTTCGTCTTTCGTAATCTTCTGAGCAGCCCAGCGCGCAGCAAGACCATCCAAAAGCATCCTGATTGTGTATATATCCTCTATGTCCTGAGCAGTAACACCTGCAACAAACGCACCCTTGTGAGGAATAGAATACACAAGCCCTTCAAGTTCAAGCTGGCGCAGCGCCTCTCTTATCGGTGTTCGTGAAACACCAAGCTCTTCAGCAAGTTTTACCTCAACAAGAGGGTCTCCTGGCTTTAAAATTCCCATTAAAATCTTTTCTTTTATCACTTCAAAAATCTTCTCATACAAAGGGGAGTATCTTGCATCTTTATCATCTGAATAACTATATACCATCAAAAACCACCTTCAAACTCTTTATTTTTTATATCCTTTCCATCTCACGGATGACTGCATCTGCAAACTCTTTTGTACCTGTTGAGCCTCCAAGGTCGTATGTAACCTCTTTACCTTCTTTTATAACTTTAGCCACCGCCTTTTCAACTCTATCAGCTGCTTCAAGTTCGCCCAAGTACCTCAGCATCATGACACCAGAAAGTATAGTTGCGGTTGGGTTTGCCAAGTTCTGTCCTGCTCTTTTTGGTGCAGAACCATGGATTGGCTCAAATACTGCCCCATCTTCGCCAATGTTAGCACCTGGCGCTATTCCCAAACCTCCCACAAGCCCTGCTGCCAAGTCAGACAGGATATCTCCGTACATGTTTGGCATAACCAAAACGTCGTAGTTTTCTGGGCTTTGGACAAGCTTCATGCTCATTGCATCAACAATCATATCTTCAAACTCTATATCTGGATAGTCCTGCGCTACCTTTCTTGCACATTCTAAAAATAGTCCGTCTGTAAGTTTTTGGATGTTTGCCTTGTGAACAGCTGTAACCTTTCTTCTCTTTTCTCTTCTTGCAAGCTCAAATGCATACCTGACAATCCTCTCGCTTGCCTTTCTTGTTATTATTTTAACACCAACTGCTGCATCATCTCCAGCCATGTATTCAATCCCTGCATAAAGGTCTTCTGTGTTTTCTCTTACAATGATCAAATCCACATTTGTGTATCTTGAAGGAACACCTTCGTACGACTTGACAGGTCTTACATTTGCATAGAGGTTAAGAGCTTGTCTGAGCGCAACATTCACACTTCTAAACCCTGTCCCGACCGGTGTTGTAATAGGACCTTTGAGTGCAACTTTGTTTCTCTTAACACTTTCCAACACATGGTCAGGAAGTGGTGTCCCATACTGCCCCATAACCTTTTCGCCAGCTTCTACAACTTCCCACTCTATTTTTACACCCGATGAATCCAAAACTCTTCTTGCCGCCTCTGTGACCTCTGGTCCAATACCATCGCCAGGAATAAGTGTAATTCTGTATGCCATTCTTTGTCCTCCTCACATCAAGATTTGTGACAACCTCAATAAAGAGGGGATTTAATTCCCCTCTTCATTATTTATTTCATACCCATAGCTTTTGTAAGGTTCAAAAGTCCACCATGCAAAATCATCTGACGCTGTCTGTCTGTCAGGTTTAAAATCATTCTGTATTTTAATCCTTTTGTGACATTTTCAATTATTAAAACATCGCTTTTTTCTATCTGCTCTCTTGCATTTTCAATTTTGAGCTCATCCATCTCTTCAATTGTATCATAATCGCTCGGATTTTCAAACACCATTGGAATGATTCCGTTGTTTATTAAATTTGCCATGTGAATTCGTGCAAAACTCTTCGCCAAAACCCCTTTTATACCCAAATAAAGCGGCACAAGTGCTGCATGTTCTCTTGAAGAACCCTGTCCATAGTTTACTCCACCTACTATAAACCCACCGTCATTTTCGCGTGCTTTTTTAGGAAAATCAGGATCGCATGGTGTCAAGCAGTAGTCAGACAAATACGGGATGTTTGACCTGTATGGCAAAAGCTTTGCATTTGAAGGCATAATGTGGTCTGTTGTGATATTGTCTCCAAGCTTTATCAAAACTTTTCCTACAACAACATCCGGCAAAGGCTTTCCTTGTGGGAACGGTTTTATATTCGGTCCTCTTATAACCTCAACCTCGTCTGGATTTTCAGCAGGTGGCACTATTAAATTGTCATTTATCAAAAAACTCTTTGGCATCTCAACCTGTGGCTCATCACCAAGGGTTCTTGGGTCTGTGATATACCCTGTGATGGCAGAAGCTGCAGCAGTCTCAGGTGAGACAAGGTAAACTTTTGCAGAAGGTGTGCCGCTTCTACCTTCAAAGTTTCTGTTAAATGTTCTGAGCGAAATACCATTTGTTCTTGGTGCTTGACCCATTCCTATACAAGGACCACATGCACACTCTAAAATCCTTGCACCAGCTGCAACCATTGATGCCAGCGCACCGTTTTGAGCAAGCATGTTCAGAACCTGTTTTGAACCTGGAGATATGACAAGCGATACATGCTCTGCAATAGTTTTTCCTTCCAAAATCTTTGCAACCTTCATGAGGTCCTTGTAAGATGAGTTTGTACAGCTTCCAATTGCAACCTGGTCAACCTTTATACCTTTTAGCTCGCTCACAGGCACAACATTGTCAGGGCTGTGCGGGCATGCTGCAAGCGGCACCAAGCTCGATAAATCTATCTCAATTTCCTCATCATACTGTGCATCGGGGTCTGGCAAAATCTCAACAAAGTCAACCTCTCTCCCCTGTGCTTTCAAAAATTCGTATGTCACCTCATCAGATGGGAATATAGAAGTTGTTGCACCAAGTTCTGCTCCCATATTGGTAATTGTAGCTCTCTCTGGTATAGATAAAGTTTTTACACCTTCACCTGTGTATTCAAAAATCTTGCCCACGCCGCCTTTGACTGTGAGCCTTCTCAAAAGCTCCAAAATAATATCCTTTGCAGAAACCCAAGGTTGGAGCTTGCCTTTGAGGTTTACTTTTACAATCTTTGGCATAATTAAGTAATATTCGCCACCACCCATTGCAACTGCAACATCCAAACCACCTGCACCAATTGCAAGCATGCCTATTCCACCAGCTGTTGGTGTGTGGCTGTCCGAACCCAAAAGTGTCTGTCCTGGAACTGCAAACCTTTCCAAATGAACCTGGTGGCAGATTCCATTTCCGGGCTTGGAAAAATATATTCCATGTTTTTTTGCAACTGTCTGTATGTATAGATGATCATCTGCATTCTCCGGTCCTGTCTGAAGAGTGTTGTGGTCAATGTATGCAACAGACCTTTTAGTCTTTACCCTGTCAATACCCATTGCTTCAAACTGAAGATATGCCATTGTACCTGTTGAGTCTTGAGTAAGTGTCTGATCAATCCTGATTGCAATCTCTTTTCCGGGTATCATTTCACCTTTTACAAGGTGCTGCTTTATAATTTTTTGCGCAACCGTCAAACCCATCTGCCTTAAAACCTCCCAAAAAACTTTGATTGTGATTGTTAAAAATACCTTTTATATTATAGCATTAAAGTATACCTGTATACAAGAGCGTGAATTTAAAAATCCCCTTCCTGGCTTTATGCCAGAAAGGGGACAAAATTTTTAAGGATTTAGTTTTTGTTTGAATGTCTGAACACCATTTTTAATCTCGATTATAACCGCAGACTTCTTTGCATTATGTTTTGCATCTATTGAGATAATTCCAGTAACTCCCACAAAGTTCTTTGTGTTTTCAAGTGCCCTGCGCAGTTTTTCTCTGTCTGTTGTAGAGTTGGCTCTTTTTATTGCATCTGCTATGAAGTAGCCCAAATCATAACCCAGTGCTGAAAGTGCGTTTGGTTCAATCTTATACTTTGCTTGATATTTTTTCTTGAATTCTTGCACTCGCTTATCTGTGTCCTGGGAGGAATAATGTGTTGAGAAAAAGACATTTGTTGCATATTTGCTTCCTGCTTTCTCAACAACCTTCGGGTCGTCAAACCCGTCAGAACCCAAAATTGGTATCCACATTCCAAGCTCTCTTGCCTGCTTGATGATAAGTCCAGCCTCATCATAGTATACAGGGGCAAATAAAGCTTGAGGTTTTTTGTCTCTTATCTTTGTTAAGATTCCGTTGAAGTCTTGTTCGCCTTTTACGAAAGCCTCTTCAGCAACTACTTTCCCGCCACCTTTGGTAAATGTTTCTTTGAAGTTCTTGTAAAGTCCTTTGCTGTAGTCTGATGATGCATCATAGATAATTGCTGCTGTTTTTAGCTTTAATGTTTTTAGTGCAAAGTTTGCCATAACGCTTCCTTGGAATGAGTCATTAAAGCAGATTCTAAAAACGTATGCCTTTGTCTTACCTGTTCTTTCATCAATTGTAACCGAATCATCAGTAGCAGTTGCTGATACAAGTGGAACTTTGTATCTTGTAGCGGCAATTGAAGCAGATTTTGTTGCCCCTGATGTCACAGGGCTTAACATTGCTAAAACATTCTCTTTTGTCGCAAGCCTTGTTGCAATATTTAACGCTTCTGTCTTGTCAGACTTGTTATCATATACAACAAGCTCAATTTTTTTACCCAAAACTCCACCTTTGCTATTGATTTCATCAATTGCCATTCTAAGCCCTTCCAAATTTCTTTGCCCGAACTGAGCAACAGCACCTGACAGCTCAAGATTCACACCAAGTCGTATAGTTTTCGAGCTGGATGATTGAGCATATGAAAAAACTGAAATGATAAGCACCAGGACTACCATAATACCAATAATTTTTTGAAAGTTTAATCTTTTCACGTCCTACCATCCTCCCTTTAATAATTTTGTGACAATAATCAAAAAAGGCAAAGGACTGCTCTTTCAAAAGGCCCCTTTGCCTTTTCGCCTATTACTATGTTGGAAATATTTTAGCATAAAACTTATCATTTTTCAATACCTTAATTTCACAATTCCAATCTTTTCACATATTCTTCAAGCTCCCAGTAAGCTTCAAAATTCAGTTTTTTTCCAAGCTCCTCTTTTATTTGAATAAGATCAAGAATCAAAACTTCAAATGAAGCTATGCCTGTTCTCTCACCCACGCCCCTGATACAGCAATTTGCAGTTGATGCTCCAAACAGCCATGCACATACTGCGTTTGCCTGTGCCTTATAAAAATCATTGTGACCGTGCCACTCAAGTCTTTGATGGGAAAGACCGCAATGTAGCCGCAGGACGTTTATAAGCCTTGGAACACTTCGGGGCAAGCTTGCATACTCGTATGGAACACCCAATCCCAATGTATCACAAAGTTTATAACGAATCTCTATGCCCACGTTTTTTGTTTTACTTTCAATTAACATAATAAAAGGTATCACAAAGTTTTGGATATCAGCCCTTGTAATATCCTCAAGGTGAACCCTTGGTTTTAAGTTCAAAGCCAGAGCTTCTTCAATTATATCTATATACTCTTTTGCAACCTCAAGCCTTGTCTTGCCAAACTTTTTGTAAATATGATAGTCTGATGCTGGCATCAAAATTCCAACCTCATCAAGCCCCAACTCTTTTGCAATCTTTAGTTCTTCCTTTTTAGATCTCACCCACCCCACCACCCGTGGAAATTTGAACCCTTTCTTCAAACACTTTTCAACGCATCGTCTGTGATAGTTTGTATAAAGGAAAAATTCTGAGTATTCTATTGTTCCGGTTTCGTTATCTATATAATGGAAATATTCAAAAATCCTTTCCACGTTATCTTCTCCTATATACGAAATTGCTTGCTGACCTTCTCTGAATGTGCTATCTGAGATGCAAAGATTTTCTGGAATATCTAAAGAAACGGGTGTATCTTCAAAAGGTATCTTTGGTATTGAGGTGTACGGAAATATATCTTTAAAATAATTTGGCGCGTTCCTTGATAGAATCTCATATTCCTCATTTTCAATTTTGATCATAGTCCCCATCTCCTCTAACTTTCTAAACTTCAATAATCAACATTGTTCAAAAGCTTTTTGGTAATATAAAGTAGAAGGTATGAGATGGCTATCATAATAAAGCTTACACAGTAAACTTCATCCTGATTTTGAGCATAAAGTTTATAAATATAAAGAGAAACTGTCTGTGTTCTGCCGTAGACATTCCCCGCAAAAACAACTGTTGCCCCAAACTCACCAAGCGCTCGTGAGAAGGTCCCAAGTATCCCTATCACAATCCCTTTTTTGCAAACAGGCAAATACACTTTAAACAAAAGCCCCAGTTCATCCAATCCTAAGATGTACCCTTCTTCTTTGAGCTGTCTATCCACTGCTAAAAATGAAGTATATGAGACTTTTAAATAATATCCCATCGAAACAAATAGCTGGGCAAGGACAACCGCAGATGTAGTAAATGGAATCTCAAAACCAATTTTGCTCAAATACCTGCCTAAAAAACCCATCCTTCCATAAAGTAAAAGAAGCAAAACTCCTGTTATGATTGGCGGTAGAACATTTGGCAAATCAATTAAAATCTCGAGAAACTCATTTTTCTTTTTCAAAGATGAAAGCAAATAGGCAAACGGTGTGCACAGCAAAAATGCCAAAACAGAGCAAATCGCAGCAGTAAAAAATGAAAGACCAAATGCAGTCATGGTCTCTTCTTTTGTTAAAGCATTTATTAATGTGCTATATGGCACAACAAAGATAAGGTTTATAAAAGGCAAGAGCAAAAACAGCAAAAACGGAATTGATAAAAAGAATATCTTTTTCATCTTCATTCACACACTTTTGGGATTATTTAAAAAAGCCCAATCATTCATATCCCTTTTCTTTCAATAGCTTTGCAATGGTTTTGGTCTTAATAAAAGCTATAAAATCTTTTGCAAGCTTTGGATTTTTAGTTTTCTTTACAGCTGCAACATAGTGGCTTGCAACTACATTATATTTTTCTGGAATGGTTATTATCTTGAGCTTTGTAAGTTTTGCATCAGTAAAATAAACAATCCCCGCGTCAGCTTCACCAACCTTTACCTTTTGAATTACATTAGTGAGCTCAAACTCCTGCGAAATAATGTTGCCTATTATATCGCTGTAAAGACTCTTGTTATCATTTTTTATCTTGTCAATTACCATCTTTGTGTACATACCAATTGGAGATACAGGGTCGGCTATACAAAGCCTTATCCCCTTTTTTGAAATATCTTCAAACTTTTTTACGTCTGGAGAACTTGATATTACACAGAGTTTTGATTTAGCAAAAATTTCATATTTATCTATATATTTGGCCTTTTTGAGACTATCGATATACCTTTTGTCTGCTGAAAAAAATACATCACATTCTGCTCCATTTTTTAGCTGTGTGACAAGCACATGGGTTCCCGCAACATTGAGAATAACTTTGCATGATTTTTGTTTTTCGAACTGTTTAGAAATGTCTTTTACAATACTTTCCAACGTGTTAGGAACAAAAACAATCAAACTTTCATTTTTGGTTTTATCTTTGCCAAAAGATACATTAGAAACTGTTGATAATAAAATAGAGGCTATTATAAAAAAATAGACACATCGCATCTTAAAAATAAAAAGTTTTTTTATCATTTCTTGCATCTTCCTTTCATTTTGCAAAATGCAAGACCAGCTTACTTTACATAAAAAGCTCCATAATCTCTCTCAAAGCATCTTTTATAAACCCTTGTCTTTCCAAGACAATTTTGTCAGATAGTTTTTCCAAGGCACAAAGCCCAATCCTGTTTGCTACAATTACATCACAGTCTTTTAGCATATCTATTCTTTTTTCTATCCTCTGCTCATTAGAACAATCTTCTTCTTTGTCTTTAAATTCTCTAACACATATAAGTTCACAGCTTCCATCGCTGAAAAGATCAACTATTAGAAAATTTTCGCTATTCCCAAAATGTCTATTTACAAGTCTTCCATCACTTGTTGCAATTGCTACTCTCTTTTTCTTCATCTTTTTATCACCACCATTTTTTCACACAAGCAATCCAGCTTCATCCGACCTGCACTGTCTGCAATGGGTTATAAGCTGGATTATTTTACTGCACTTTTCTCTCGCTTGAGCAAGAACACTGCAAGATGGTCTTTCAATATCAGAAAATTTTGCATATGGTATGAGCGGCATTATATTCATCACTTTAGCACCAAGAGCTTTGACTCTTGCAGCGACCTCCTCAATGTGATGGTTATTTATTCCAGGTATTAAAACTGTATTTACCTTTACCATAAGCCCAAGCTCAGAAGCTCTGTAGATACCATATTGTTGTTTATGGACAATGAGCTCTGCCGCCTCTTTGCCAAAATATAGAAGTTCATTGTACATGGCAAATTCATAAATGTTTTGAGCAATATTGCTATCTACTGCGTTGACCGTGACTGTCACATATTTGACATTGTAATTTAAAAGCACTTCCGCCAAATCTTCTAATAAAAGCCCATTTGTGCTTATACAAAACTCTGCCTGTGCATCATAATTTCTTATAAGCTCAAAAGTTTCAAATGTTTCTTGATTGAAGAGAGGATCGCCCGGTCCAGAAATTCCTACTATTTTTATAGTTCTGTCTCTACTTGTAATATCCTTGTACCTTCTAAGCGCTTCTTGTGGACTTAACACTTTTGAGCATGCGCCAGGATGGTGATCGTTTATGCATGAGATGTTCCTGTCACAGTAATTACATTTGATATTGCAAGACTTTGCAACAGGAAGATGTATTCTGCCAATTTTATATATGACATCTTTATTGAAACATGGGTGACCAAGAAGTTTACTTTCCATCTCAAATCAACCTCCATACAGGTGCATGTATTTCTTTGAACAAATCTTCACACATGTTTAAAAAGCCTTCAAAACATGCATATGGTTTTGTCTCCTGAGGAAATACCAAAAAAGGTACTCCAAACTTGTGTGCAAGATACCATTCTCTTGTTCCGCCAATAAATACATCAGGTTCTATTCTCAAGAGAATTTCCTCTATTTCTGCACAATTAAAATCATCGATAAAAAGTGCAGAAGGAAGCTCAAAGCGTGCTGCCTCATAATCGATATTGCATCCAAACTGACTGCCACATACACAGATTTCAAGTCCTGCTTCTTTAAACGCACCAGCCATAAAACCTATCCTTGAACCTCCAAGAAGAATAATCGCTTTTTTGCCAAAAATTTTCTTTTTATATTTCTCAAGCTTATCTCTTATTTTTTCATACTCTTCTGAAATGACCATTTCTACTTTATGTTCAATACCAAAAAACTTCGAAATCTTTTTAAGAGAATTTACAGTATTGCTAAGTCCATAGAATGAAACATCTACAAAAGGAATAGAGTATCTTTCTCTCATAAACTGAGTAAGCAAAAGCCCAGAGCTTTTACAAACAAGCAAGTTCAATGCAGCAGATGTGCTTTTTTGCATAAGATCTGCATCACAATCACCTGTATAGCTGCATATAACTTCT
Organism: Caldicellulosiruptor acetigenus; assembly: GCF_026914305.1. Lineage (NCBI taxonomy): Bacteria > Bacillati > Bacillota > Caldicellulosiruptorales > Caldicellulosiruptoraceae > Caldicellulosiruptor > Caldicellulosiruptor acetigenus. The sequence continues at coordinate 2,204,608 of NZ_CP113866.1, forward strand.
ATTCCTATCTTTTCTAACAGTTTTTTTATAACCCTCGTCTCTCCTGCCACATTGTATTCACCAATTATGTTTACAGAAAATGGCTGTGTACTTTCTTTTTTGCAATACTCTGAAAGATAACTTATAATAGCCTTCTGAGCTATGTGGTGCCCGTCTGACTGCGAAAACCCTCCAAACCCAGGAACCTCAACAGGAATGATAGGTTTTTGTACTTTTTCTTTTACTTTCTCTACAACCCATTTTATTTCTTCACCAATCTGTGAAGATGTGCATGTTGAATATACGAATATCATACTGTGTTCAGGAAAGATTTTTGCTGCTTCTTCAATACACCTTTCAAGCTTTTCATGCGCACCAAAGATAACATCCTTTTCATTCATATCAGTTGAAAGTATTAAATAATTCTTCTTTCTTACATTCTGACCATAATATGCACAGTCAGCAGGTGCGTGCACAATGTGAGTTGAATTTCTTACAGGGGCAAGAACCCAGCGCGCCCCATAATAGGTGCAAGCGCGCTGGGACATCACACCTGGAATTGTTGGTCTTGAACACTGAGGTATTCCGCTCTGTACAATGTGCCCCTGTCTTTGCTCTAAAAAAGCTTTTATAGCCATCTTAATTCACCACTTTTCTTCTTGTTTACTGGTGAAGTTTGTCATGTGGATAAGAATAATCTAAGATTGTATTTACAATCAAATCCAAAAGCCAGATGCTTCCTTTGTACCCTGTTATTCCATATCTGAAATATCCAACCCTGTCGTATACAGGGAAGCCTATTCTCACAACAGGGCATTTTACTGATTTTGCAACTTCAACTGCTTTTGAGTTGCCAAGTATGACTTCAACCCCTGCCTCTTTTGCTAAGTATTCAAATTCATAAAGGTCGCTGTCTACAAGAATTTCACCTTCAATGTTATATTCATCAAAGATTTTCTTTATCTCATCGGCAAAGGTAGGAGAAGTCGTTGCTGTCTCCACCACCTTTACATCCATCCCAAGTTCACACAAAAACCTTGTAACAGCTATTACAATGTCAGGGTCACCAAACACAGCTGCCCTTCTCATCATTGTATACTGGCAAGTATCTGCCATAGCATCTAAAAGAAGACCTCTTTCAACTTTGACTTCTTCTGGAATTTCGATTTCGTAGATAGAAGCAACATTCTCAATAAATTTATCTGTATTTTCTACTCCAACCGGGAACGGACCAAGGATACTTTTTACACCAAACTCGCTTTCCAAATAACTTGCACCAGTGCCACCTGCATGAGGACAAAGAGCTAAGATGGCTTTCCCGTTTGCACAGTCTTCAAGCTCCTGCCATGGCGTGCCACCTTCTGGATAGAGCGGTTTTGGAGGCATCAGTGGTGAGTTTAAGGTTTTTGAAATATCAAATAAAACTGAGTATTCTACACCCATTAAACTCAGAAGGTGTTTTACCTCTTCGATGTCGCCGGGATTAATCATTCCTGGAATAATATACAGTTTTTGATTTGGCTCTTTTGACTTTGCAAAGTATTTGATATACGAAACTGTTGCTGTATCATAGCCTTTGACATGTGTTCCTGCATAGCTTGGTGTATGAATTGGCACAACAAATACGCTTTGTGCAACCTCATCACCCAGTTCTTCTCTCACCTTTTTATATGCTTCTTTTATAAAAGCTTCTATATCGTCTCCTATGGTTTCGCTTGAACATGTTGTGACAACACCTATCACCTTTGGCGCATATCTAAAAACAAGATTTCTTATTCCTTCTATAAGATTTCTTCTTCCACCAAACACAGCCGCATCTTCGTGGAAAGATGTCACTGCAATGTTCACAGGTTCTTTGAAGTGCCTGTTGAACTGGTATCGAACATAAGTGCAGCATCCTTGAGAACCTTGAACAAGGGGCACTGCCTTGTCAATACCAAGCGTTGCATACATTGCACCAATTGGTTGACACATCTTTGGAGGATTTATGGTAACATGTCTGTTTGCTTTCGAAATTAGCGGACTATCAAGTTTTGTTGCCATTGTGATGCCCACCTCCTGTCAACGAATTTCCAAACTGGAGCATAGAGTGACTTGTAAAGGTCTCTTGCAAAATTGACCAGACCTTCAAAAGCTACATATGGCCCATTTTCGTAAGAATGTGAGTTCAAAGATGGAACACCAATCTTGTGTGCAAGGTATTTCTCTTTCAATCCTGTGAGGAATATATCGGGTTTATACTTTTCTATAACCTCTTCAAGCTCAAGCTCGTTAGGATTATCGATCACCAAAACTCCATCGTCTGCTCTTGCGTTTATCTTTTCATAGTCATCCTCATGCCCAAATGTTGTAGCACATGCAACAACTTCTATCCCAAGGTCACGCATAAGCGGTATCCAGTGCCAGACTCTTGGTGCTCCAACGTAAATCATTGCACGCTTGCCGCGAAGCTTTTCTCTGAAAAACTCAAGCCTTAGCATAATACTTTCTAGCTCTTCTTCAATCACTTCTTCCACCTTTTTTTCAATTCCAAAAAACTTTCCTATCTCCCTGAGAGAATTAATTGTTTCGGTAATTCCAAAAAGTGTTACCCTGATAAATGGCGTGCCGTACTTTTCTTTCATAAGCCTTGCAATGTATGTTGCTGACCTCTGACAGTGGACAATGTTGAGCTTTGCATAGTGCATCTTACACAGATTATCATAGGAAGCGTTTCCAGTAAATGCTGTTATAATCCTCAAGCCAATCTTTGTGAATAGCTTCTCAAGCACCCAATAATCTCCATCAATGTTGTACTCGCCTATGATATTAACGTCATACGGTGTTGGGTCTTCAAGTTCTTTTGTCCCAACAATTTTTTCAAAGATTGTGTGATTTGCGATATGATGACCTTTAGACTGAGAAACACCGCAAAAACCCGGTGAATTAAATGCAATGACTGGCTTTCCTATTGCTTTTGAAGCTTTTTTGGCAACAGCTTCTAAATCATCACCAATTAGGGCAGTTGGACATGTTGCATATATAAATACCGCTTTGGCTTCAGGAAACTGCTGGTTTGCTTCAATTATTGCATTGTAAAGCTTCTTTTCCCCACCGAAAACTATGTCTTTTTCTTGCATGTCAGTTGAAAAGCAATACTTTCTATGAAATTCACTATCGGATAGGTGTCTTCGTGATGACCACGTATAATATGCACAGCCAATTGGCCCATGGACTATCTGAATTACATCTTTAACAGGTCCTCCAACAACACCTCTTGCTCCTGCAAATGCACAACCACGCTCTGTCATGTCACCCGGGATGGTTCTTACATTGCACACAGGTACAACAGGATTGTTCCTGTCAGTTATATATGTGTGTTTTCCTCTTTCTTCAATGCACCTGTCACAGTCCAAAGTCACAAATGGCATGACTGTCAACCTCCTTTTATTTAAAGATAGGCTTTTTTATATCAGGGCTTCATAGCCCTTTTCTCTTGTCCTGATTCTTATGCTATCTTCAACAGGAAGAACAAATATCTTTCCATCGCCAATTTGACCTGTGCGATTTACAGCCATAATGATATTGACAACCCTCTCAACGTCTCTATCATCTACAATGATTGTAACCATTCTTTTGGGAATAAACTCCATAGCGGTGGATGAAAGAACCATCTCTGTAGCTTTGTCAACCTCCACTGCTTTTACCTCACCAACCAGCCCTCGCTGTTTGCCACGCCCCATGACTTTTTGGAATGTGGCAGCGGGATACCCCGCTGCAGCCAGCACATCTTTTGTCACACCCACTTTGTTCATTCGGATAATAGCTACAATCTCTTTCATTTTCAAAAAATACCTCCTTCTTACTACAGACCCTTTTCTCCCGTTCTGATGGTATAAGCTTCTTCAACAGGGCTTATAAATATCTTGCCGTCACCGAAATTGCCGGTATACGCATTTTGCAAGATTATATCAACCACTTTTTGGCAGTCATTATCTTCTACTACCATCATGATCATTGTCTTTGGAAGTTCGTCATAGACGATGTTCCCTGTTTTGATACCTTTTTGTTTTCCACGTCCAAATACATCAATCTTTGTCATTGAAACAAAACCGTTTGAGTCAAGTGCTCTCACAACCTTTTCTTGCATCTCTGGCCTAATTATTGCTCGTATCATCTTCATAACTATTCAAAACCTCCTTTTTTTCTAATCTGCCAGTCCATACTCTTCAATTAGCTTTTCAAGCTCATCCATTGGCATGGGTTTTGGAATGACGAACATGTCATTTTCAATTATCCTTTTTGCCAAGTCCAAATACTCTTTTGCCTGATTGCTCTCTGGGTCGTATTCAATAACAGTTTTTCTGTTAATCTCAGCTTTTTGGACAATATTATCACGCGGGATAAACTTTATAAGCTGTGTTCCAAGACGTTTGCAGAATGCTTCTAAAAGTTCTTTTTCATTTTCAACCCTACGCGAATTGCAAATTATACCACCAAGTCTAACACCACTTGTTTCAGCAAACTTGAGTATTCCTCTGCAGATGTTGTTCGCGGCATAAAGTGCCATCATCTCACCAGATGCAACAATATATATCTCGTTTGCCTTGCCTTCTCTGATTGGCATTGCAAAACCACCACACACAACGTCGCCCAGAACATCGTAGAACACAAAGTCAAGGTCGTCAGTAAAAGCTCCAAGCTCCTCTAAAAGGTTGATTGCCGTTATAACACCACGTCCAGCACACCCAACACCAGGCTCTGGCCCACCAGACTCAACACACCTAACTCCACCAAAACCAGTGAACATCACTTTGTCAAGCTTGACATTGCTTTCACCCACCTCTCGCACAGTGTCCATAACCGTTACCTGAGACTTGACACCTAAAATAAGGCGTGTTGAGTCAGCTTTTGGGTCACATCCGACAATCATTACCTTTTTACCAAGAGTTGCCAGAGCTGCAACTGTGTTTTGAGTTGTTGTTGATTTTCCAATTCCACCTTTTCCATAAATAGCAATCTGTCTCATAATCTAATTGCCTCCTTTCAGCAAGATTAAAATTGTTGAATTATGTGTTTTGATATGGTAAACTTAAAAATGGGATAATAAATCAATTTTTTTGCGAGCCAGGGGGAGATGATTTGTGCAAATCTACTAAGTAGCTGCAAGGTAGAGGAAGCACTTTTTATTCTTCTCCCCCTGTATTTTCAACAAGAATGAGCTAAAATCTATGAAAAAGGGCAACAGCAGACATCTAAGCCTTGTCATGACGATAACACATGGCAATGGCAGGCACAAAACACGCTATTCACTTTTTTTTAAAAAAGAGGGGCGCAAGAGACAAGGCAGAAGCTTTTTATTCAATTTGGGGGTGTTTTGGATGCCTGCTGTTGCCAAATTATAAACTCAAGGGGTAAGGGAAAGTTTAAATTGCTGTCTCGCCCTGTTCGCCAGTTCTTATTCTCACTGCATTTTCTACGTTATAAATGAATATCTTGCCGTCGCCTATCTTTCCAGAGCGTGCTACTTTAACAATGGTATTAACAATTCTATCCACTTCTGAGTCCTTTACAATAAGCTCTATCTTGACCTTTGGCAAAAGATTTATATTAATCTCCACACCCCTGTAATATTCAGTTCTTCCTTTTTGAAGACCACAGCCCATAACCTGTGACACTGTCATGCCTTTAATTCCAAGTTGATTTAAAGCATCCTTTACCTCTTCAAGCTTTTCAGGTCTAATGATACACTCAATCTTTTTCATTAACCTTCACCCTTTTCAAATAAAATTTGTCTTAAACCCAAAACTTACTTTACTGTCTGAGACTTCATTACAAAGTCACTATACGCTGTTGCACCATGTTCTGCAACGTCAAGACCTTCTATCTCTTCTTCTTCAGAAACTCTGAGTCCAACTGTTATTTTGATGATTGCAAAGAGGATAAAAGCTGTCACAGTGGTCCATACAAATGTTGATGCAACACCAGCAAGCTGAACCAAAAACTGTTTTATTCCTCCACCATAGAAAAGTCCGCCATCTAGAGCAAAAAGTCCGACCATCAGTGTTCCAAAAGCTCCACATACGCCGTGCACAGAAATTGCACCAACTGGATCGTCTATCTTGAGTTTCTTGTCGATAAACTCAACAGCCACTACAACCAATATACCTGCAAGCCCGCCTATTATTGCTGCACCCCATGGGTTGACAGATGCACAGCCTGCTGTGATTGCAACAAGGCCAGCCAAAGCACCGTTTAGTGTCATACTAACGTCTGGTTTTTTGTACTTTAGCCATGTGTATATCATTGCTAAGTTTGCACCCATCGCAGCTGCCAGGTTGGTGTTGACAGCAATATCGCCAATCTTTTCATTCATACCAGATAAGGTTGAACCTGGGTTGAATCCAAACCAACCAAACCACAATATAAACGTTCCAAGTGCTGCCAAGGTTATACTATGACCAGGTATAGCATTTACTTTACCATCTTTTGTGTATTTACCTATTCTTGGTCCAAGCAATGCAGCACCAATCAGAGCACTCCAACCACCAACAGAATGTACAACAGTAGAACCTGCAAAGTCGATAAATCCAAGTTTGCTCAGCCAACCGCCGCCCCATGCCCAGTGACCTACAACAGGATAGATGATAAATGAAATTACAGCACTGTAAATGCAATACGCAATAAACTTTGTTCTTTCAGCCATAGCACCTGAGACAATTGTTGCAGCTGTTGCAGCAAACACTGTTTGGAAGATCAAAAATGATGTAAGCGGGATAGACAGGCCCAAGTGTTTAAATGAATCACTCAGGAAAAATCCAGACGTACCGATAAACCCACCTGCGTCTTTCCCAAACATGAATGCAAATCCAAAGAGCCAGAATATCACAGAACCTATTGCAAAGTCCATTAAGTTTTTCATAACAATATTGCTCGCATTTTTTGCTCTGGTAAAGCCTGCTTCGACCATTGCAAATCCTGCTTGCATAAAGAACACCAAAAATGCCGTAACAAGAACCCAGACATTATCAACGGCAATTGCCACTTTATCGGGTGTAACCTGGTCTGCTTTTGCTATTGATGTAACAAGCAGCAAAGTTGCAATTGTCCCTACCGGGATTAAAAAGGCCTTGTAGTTTTTAATGAGTCTATTCATCTTTAAAAACCCTCCTTAAACCTAACTTTTTACTGATATACAACCTTGTTTCACTTGCCCTGCGCCCCCCTTTTCAAAGTAAAGATTCTCTGGTATAATGAAAAAGCACGCAATTTTTAAAAAGAGAAGATTGAAAAACTAAAGGTATATGGAGTCTGATAAAATTGGGTAATTAAAAAAGGCAAAGGCAACCTTTTGAAAGGCGCCTTTGCCTTTCTTTCTTTATTCTCTTTGTTTATTCTCATTATATTCTTCATTTTGCAATTTGTCAATACCAAAATTGCATTTTATTTTATATAAAGTTTCTAAGGTAATTTGTAATTGTTTTAGATATAGTATATAAAAAGTATGACATATTTGTATAATTTGTATTTAGTTAATTAAGCCTTACAATACCTTATTAGTCGATTATTGCAGGATAATAAATTTGCAAGATATAATCCATCATAGTTAAATTTGAGTTAATTAATTTATTTTAAGGTTATGTTATAATGGTTAATAGAAGGAAAATAAAAAAGGAGTCAGCTGAGATGGATATAGAAGTATTAGACCCAGTAGGGTATGAAATATGTAGAAATATCGCTAAAAGCAATTTGTCAAAAAAATTCTACCTTGCAGGTGGTACTGCACTAGCATTACAGCTTCAGCATAGAAAGTCATATGACTTGGATTTTTTTCAAAAAGAAGTTAGCGAAAAGATAGAATTTGAATATATTTACAATATCTTAACCAAGTTATTTTCTAAAAAGGATGTAAATATTATTATAAAGCAACTTGACCAAGTGACTTCTACAATATGTGGAGTAAAGGTAAGTTTCATTGCATATCCTTTCCCTTTGATTGAGCCATTAGTCCAAGGTGATAAAATAGACATTCGTTTAAAAGGAATCAATTTAGCATCTCCTAAGGAAATAGCTTTGATGAAAGCGTATACCATCGGTAGACGACCAACATATAGAGATTATATTGACTTGTATTTTTTACTCAAAAGAGGTATTGTAAATTTAGAATATATTTTAGAGAAAGCACCCCAGAAATTTGTAATAGAAGGTGAATCAGTTTTTTCAAAGAAATTGTTCTTAGAACAACTTATGTATACAGAAGATATAATTGATAAAGAAACGGCATTAATCTCTGTAATAGGTAAAACACCAAAAGTAGATGAAATAGAAAAGTTTTTAACTCAGCAAGCTAAAATAGTAATTGAAAAGTATATAAAGAAAAGAGGTATGCTACTGTGAAACTTCCAGAGGATTTTAAAATCTTATTCAAAAATTACAACTTTGAAATGTTAGATACAGAAAAACACAAAGAATTAATAATAAAGACAGTATTGGCAAAAGGCAATTGGGAACATATTGAAAAGCTTTTTACTTTTTATAGTTTCAACGAAATAAAAGAAGTATTCTTGAAAGACTTTTATGGAGTTCAAGAACTCCCTATACCTACAATTTATCTTTGGGGAAGTCTATTTCTCGATGAAAAAGAGTATTGGGAATACAGAAATATGAGAAGTAAGATGAACTTAGTAGAAAAGTGGAAACAGACAAGAAAGGTTTATAAGTAAAAAGCCAGCCCAACTTTTTAGGACTGGCTCTTTTTATATGTTGAAAAAAACTATTTTACCCTGCTTTCATGCATCTTGAAAAGCTCTGGCATGACTTCGCGAACAACCATTTCAAGCTCATCGTCGCCAATAACAGTTGTTCTTCCATTTTCGTACTCCTTGTCAACCCACTCTTTGATTTTAGCAACTCTAGGGTCGCGCTTGTCAATTCTCTTGTCACCTTCAAGCCTGAAATATGTGTTAATCCATGCAGCGATACCTGCAAGCCCAGAGTGCGCATCAACTGCAATGACAATTGGACGGTTTAAAATCTTCTTTGTATCAAAGATGTTGTAGATTTCCTCATCCTTTAAAATACCGTCAGCATGAATTCCTGCTCTTGTTGCATTAAATGCCCTTCCTACAAACGGCGTTCTTGGTGGAATCTCATAGTCAAGCTCTTTTTCAAAGTAATCTGCAATCTCAGTGATTACCTCAAGCCTCATATTCTTTGTTGTCCCACGAAGCTGGGCATATTCAATTACCATAGCCTCAAGCGGAGTATTGCCCGTCCTCTCGCCAATACCCAGAAGCGAACAGTTGACTGCAGATGCACCGTAAAGCCATGCAGTGCCAGAGTTGACAACAGCTTTGTAAAAATCGTTGTGACCGTGCCACTCAAGCCACTCAGACGGCACCTCTGCATAGTGTCTAAGTCCATAAATTATTCCCTGCACGCTTCTTGGCAGAGCAACTCCCGGGTAAGACACACCAAGCCCGAGGGTATCGCATGCTCTAATCTTTACAGGCATATTTGCTTGGCGCGCAAGTTTCATAAGCTCGTTTGCAAACGGAACAACAAAGCCGTAAAAGTCTGCTCTTGTGATGTCCTCAAAATGGCAGCGCGGAATAATTCCATGTTCAAGTGCTGCTTCAACAATAGAAAGATACATTTCCATTGCCTGTTTTCTTGTCATATTGAGTTTTTTAAATATATGATAGTCAGAGCAGGACACCAAAATTCCCGTTTCTTTGATGCCCATTTCTTTCACAAGTTGAAAATCCTCTTTTCTTGCTCTTATCCATGAGGTAACCTCTGGATACCTATAACCTCTTTCCATGCATTTAATAACAGCTTCTCTATCTTTTTTTGAATATAGGAAAAACTCTGTCTGACGGATAACACCAGAGTCGTTGTCAAGCTCGTGGAGATAATCATAAAGCCTTACAATCTGTTCAACTGTATAAGGAGACCTTGCTTGCTGACCATCTCTGAATGTTGTATCTGTTATCCATATCTCATCAGGCACAAACATAGGGACATGCCTGTGGTTGAATGCTATCTTGGGTATCTCTGTGTATGGGAAAATCTCTCTATAGAGGTTCGGCTCTGGAACATCCTGGAGTGTATATTTATACGCTGCCTGCTCAATTAGGTTTGTCCTGGGATTAAATTCTACTCTTGCCACTTAAGCTTCCCTCCACATTGTATATATGTATACAATCAAGTGTTATGAGATATATTATATTCTACTTTTGCATTTTTGACAATAGGACATTGCAAATTATTCTTTTGCGCAAGACTATATTTTAAGATATGAGTTGAAATTTTGCAAGATGGCAATTTAAAATCTTCATATGTGAGATTATTTCCCTTAACCTTCTTCAATAGCTTCCTCGTCATAAAGAATCTTTTCAGGGTCTTTTTCGGAAGAGAGGACCTCAACACTTTTGAGTTTTCTTTCTATGGTTCTTGTCTTTCTTGTTGCAGTGTCAATTGTATCCTGTGCCTCAGAAAGCTTCTTTTTAACCTTTTCAAGAATCTCAGCAAACCTTGAAAATTCAGTTTTGACCGCTGACAAAAGCTCCCAAACCTCGCTTGTTCTCTTTTCAATTGCAAGGGTTTTAAAGCCAAGTGAAATGGTGTTGAGCATTGCAACAACTGTTGTGGGTCCCGCAATAATCACCTTGTATTCCCTTTGCACAGACTCAAACAGCCCGGGTATTCTCAAAACCTCTGCATAAAGCCCTTCAGAGGGCAAAAACATGATAGCAAAGTCTGTTGTTTTAGGCGGGTCTATATACTTTTCCTTTATAGCCTTTGCATTTTGCCTTATACTATTTTCAAGCTCCTTTGAAAATCTTGCAACTTCTTCTGCCTCCGCTTTCTCCTGCGCCTCAATAAGCCGCTGATAACTTTCTATGGGGAATTTAGAGTCTATTGGAAGGTATATAAATTCATTATCCTTTGAATTTTTAGAAGGAATCTTAATAGCAAACTCAACTTGCTCTTGAGTGTGTGGTTTTATCCTTACATTTCTTTCGTACTGTGAAGAATCCAAAATCTGGCCTATGATATTGCCAAGCTGAATCTCACCAAGCGTGCCTCTAACCTTTACATTGCTCAAAATCTTTTTAAGGTCTCCAACACTTCCTGCCAGGGCCTGCATCTCACCAAGCCCTCTGTGGACAAGCTCAAGACGCTCTGATACAAGCTTGAAAGACTGCGAAAGTTTTGTCTCTAATGTGCTTTGTAGCTGGCTGTCAACAGTCTCTCGTATTTTCTCAAGCTTGCTATCTATCTCTTTTCGGATACTGTCAAGCCTCTCCTGATTTGATGATGTAAAATTTATTATCTGATTGGATATGTCTGAAAACCTTGTCATCAAAATGCCGCCAAATGAACTTATCATACTTTGCGTTTCATTTTTATTCTGAGAAAATTGTTGCGATATGGAATTTTGAATTTGTTCAAGTTCCTTTTCAATCTCCAAAAGTTTATTTTGTGTCTCAGAAGAACTCATATTGTTTTTAAGTCTTATGAGCAGTAACAAGTTTGATACGATAAGAACGATAATAACAATTAGCAAAACTACTTCCAATCTTTATCACCTCTGTTTTAGAAAAGAATCTTAAAATTTAAAAAACGGGCTGCTTTCACAGTAACTTTTTAGCAGCCCTTTTTGCCTCTTTCAAGTTTAAATTCAATTTTATTCTTCCAAATCCAAAAGCTCTTTTAGCTCGTCGTCATCAAGTGCAACAACCGGCTGTTGAATCTTTTTGGTGTCTTTTAGAATCTCAAACTCACCAACAGAGTATTCTTTTAGCTCTACATTTTGCATCTCATCTTCAAATCTAACCTTTATCTTTTCTTTTAAGACATTCACCTCAACAACTTCACCTATGCCATCGGCTGTTTTTACAATCGCACCTATTCCTGGAAGTTTGAGCATTGCCTCTTCATAGAATTTTTGCTCGTATGTCAAGCAGCACATGAGCCTTCCGCAAAGGCCGGATATCTTTGCAGGGTTTAAAACAAGCCCCTGCTGTTTTGCCATCTTTATTGAGATTGGCACAAACTCACAAAGATGCACCGCACAGCAAACCTCTCGTCCACACGGCCCTAAACCGCCACGGAACTTTGTGTCGTCTCTGACACCTATTTGTCTCAGCTCAATCCTTGTTCTGAAAACTGCTGCAAGGTCTTTTACAAGTTCTCTGAAATCAACCCTTCCTTCTGCCGTGAAATAGAAAAGAAGCTTGTTGTTGTCAAATGTGTACTCGGCATGCAAAAGCTTCATAGGAAGCCCATGCTTTTGTACTTTTTCCTTGCAAATCTCAAGTGCTCTTGCTGCCTTTTCCATGTTCTCTTGAGCTTTTTTGTAATCCTCTTCTGTTGCCTTTCTTACAACCTTTTTGAGAGGCTGGACTATCTCCTCGTCCGGCACCTCTCTTTTTTCTATCATAACTTTTCCCATCTCAATCCCGCGGACTGTCTCAACAATGACGTCATCTCCAGCTTTCAAATCTATGTTATTCGGGTCAAACCAGTATATCTTTCCAGCTTTTTTGAATCTAACTCCAACAACTTCTGCCATCTTTCTTTTAGCCCCCTGATAGTTTTAAAAAAATCATGTCAAGCACATTGTCTGAGATTACATTTGCATCTGGGTACTTTTCTAACATTATGAAATCCTGCAGTAGCCTGTATATATGTGAGATTGTATGCTTGTTTGCAAACTCAACTATCTTTTCTAACTTGTCTGTGTTTGTAATAAGCTCAACAAGGTTTGTTTTTTTGAACATAAGCGCATCTCTTAGAAAGTATATTACCGTTTCAAATAAAAATGCAAAGTCGTCTTTAAACTTTTCAAAATCACTTTCAAATTCTTTTATCAAACTAAAACTTGCCCCGTCGTACGAAAGAAGTTTATCAAAAATATAGTCTCTTTTATTTTGAACCTCTTTATCATAAAAATCAAGAGCAATTTTAGGATTCCCTCTGCAAAGTTTTAAAACATAGTCTTTGGGCTCATATCCATGACTTTTCAAAATCTCAGAGATTTCGCTTGAGCTGTATCTTTTGAATGAAAGTACTAAAGACCTTGAAACCACTGTCGGCAAAAGCCTTTCTAAATTGTTGCATGTGAGAATAAAAAGAGCATACTCTGGAGGTTCTTCTAAGGTCTTTAAAAGTGCATTTTGAGCACTTGTCGACATCTCCTCTGCCTCTTGTATTATATATACCTTTTTACTTGCAAAAATAGGTCCTCGTGAAATGTCTTTTATAATCTCTCTAATAGCGTCAACGGATATCTCTTTTTTATCTTCATCTCTCTTTATTATTTTAAAATCCGGGTGTGTGAGTGCATCAAAGAGCCTGCAGCTTTTGCAAACGCCGCACGCAATCTTTTTTTCACACAAAACTTGCTTTGAAAAGGTCATTGCCAAAAGTTTTTTACCAAGTCCTTTTTCACCTTCAAAAATGTATGCGTGAAAAGGCCGAATAAGTGCCTTCTTGAGAGTAGCAACAAGTCCTTTTTGACCTATGAAAGCGTCTAAATTCATATTCATCTCTCACCCTGTGCAAATTTCTAAATAAACAGGTCAACAAGCAGTCCTTTTATCTCTCCTACATATGATAAAACCTTGAGATTGTCTGCCTCTTTTTTCAAAATCTCCTGGGTCAGCATGTCCATCTTTTCATCAATCTTCTTGACGATACCAAACACCTTGTGCCTGCCTTTTCTGCCAAAAAGGCTTTCATTAAAATACTCATGGGAAGAATACACTGTGTATCCCAAAAGCTCTTTTATGGTCTTTTTATACTCTTTGAGTGTTGAAAGGTCTAACCTCTCTGCAAGGCTCTTGCCAAGAGAGTCTATTTTGTTAATAAGCTCTTTTATTCTATTGATAATTTCATCTTTCTCAAGCTGCTTTACATAGTTTGAAAAAGAGTCTTTTGGTCTTTCAACCCTTCGCTGGTCTTGAAAAAATGTTATATTGTTTATATTGTTTCTTTTAACATCTTCTACTCTCATCTTACTTTCCCACTTCTTAAATTTTTTTAAACCTTCTCAAACCTCTCAACATTGAGGACAAATATTGTAGCACCACCAATTGTTATTTCAACAGGATATGGCAGGTATACACCTGCTGAGGGATTGTTTGTCACAGGCGATGAGACAATTTGTTTGCGTGTCTTGCACTTTTGAGATATAATGTCAATCACCTCAGCAACTCTGTCATCATCAATGCCTATGAGCAAAGTGGTATTGCCAGAGCGCAAAAATCCACCCGACGTTGAAAGCTTTGTCGCCATTATGCCTTCTTTTTGAAGAGCGTCCAAGAGCCTGCCAATGTCTTCATTTTGTACAACTGCTACAATGAGCTTCATCTTTCCTCTTCTCTCCTCTCTTTGAAAAGCTTCTTCTTTAAAGCTCGCACTTCTTTTTCTACTCTTTCTACTTCTATTTGTTTACTAATAGCCTTTCTATCTCATACAACACCTTTTCAAAGACTTCTTTTTCTGAACCCTGCGCCTCAATGTTTACACATCTTTCAAACCATTTTGATACCTCTTTAAAGCCGCTGTAGACACGCCTGTGAAACTCCAAATCTTCTAAGTCAAGCCTGTCAGTTTTGCCAGCTATTTTAATCCTTTGCAGGGCTATTTCAGGCTCTAAGGTAAGAACAATGTAAAGGTCGGGTTTTATTCTATCTTCAAAGATTGAATTTAATCTCAGAATATTTTCAACACCAACCCCTCTTACAATGCCCTGGTAAACTACACTGCTTAGGATGTATCTGTCGCAAAGCACAATGTACCCTTCATCAAGGGCAGGAATGAGTACATTTTTAACATGTTCGTTCCTGTCTGCAGCTAAAAGCAGAGCTTCAGTCAGCCCATCCATCTTATATTGAGGGTCTAAAAGAAGCTTTCTGATTCTGTATCCTACTTCTGTTCCACCTGGCTCTCTTGTTGTGAGAACCTTGTATCCTTTCTCTTTGAGATATTTTTCGACTTTTACAAGCTGTGTAGTTTTACCTGAACCATCGTTTCCTTCAAATACTATGAGTTTACCCTTCCTCAATCACATCAACCTCATTTTTTTTGATAAATTCAATACCCAAAAGTTCTTGTAAATATTCTATAGTATCCTTTTCTATAACCTCACCCTCAACAACAACCGGAAATCCCGGCGGGTAAGGAATGATTGCCTGCGCACATATAAAGCCTTCTGCCTCACAAATCTTTACTCTTCTTTTTTTCATGTTGTCAACTTCATACACTTTCAAAGCCTTTTTTGGTCTTGGCGGTGATAAAAACTTTTTTTTCAGCACTTCTTTTCCTTTTTCTTTTATTATATCATAAAAAAAGCTTTCCAAGATTTCAAAATTAAAAAGAGCATCTACCAGAGAAAAATAAAACAGAATCCTATTTTGGTCAAGAAGCTCTGGAACAATGGAATACTTCTCCAAAAGACTTTTTGCAAAACTTTGCTTTACCCCTGCTTTGCTAAAGTTTAGAAGAAGTTTTAAAATATCCAAATCGCTGTAGACATAGTTTGTATAATCCAAGACCGGCTTGCATAGCTTTTCAAGTTTTTCTTCGAGCTCATCAAAAAGCTGTCTGCCAAACATTTTTGAAAACTCTATCCCATACTCACTCCAAGCAAGCAGCACATACGACGGACTTGTTGTATGAAGATAACTTAAATTAGCAGAAAGTTTTTTGGTATCCTTCTCCGCCAAATTTGACAAAAGCAGTGCAGACTGGTTTGGGCATGGCAATGTTTTGTGAAGACTTAAAATGCATATGTCAGCTCCGCTATCCAAGGCTGTTTTTTTCCCTACAAATTTAAAATAACCGCCATGAGCTTGGTCAACTATGAGTTTCTTCTGATATTTTTTTGCAATCTTTGAGAGCACCTTTACATTCTGCTCAATGCCATAATATGATGGTGAGGTTATTACAACAATTTGAGATTTTGAAGTTTGAAGGACACTTTCAAAGTGCTTTTCGTCGATATATGTAAATATTCCTAAAGAATCATCGTACTGTGGATATATATATTCAATGTCAAGTTTTAAAATCTTTGCAACATTATATATGCTTTTATGAGCATCTCTATTTATAAGTATACCGTCATACGGATTTGAAAATGCAGCAATTGAGGCTTGCAGAAGGTGTGTTGAACCCTGAAGAGACAAAAAACTATAATTTGAACCAAAAAACTCATTAATTCCATCTAAAAATTCCTTTATATAACCTTTTGGATCCAATAAGTTGTCTGTATACAAGGTTTCTGTGACATCAAAGTTGGGAAATATATTTTTAATAGCATCTGGGAAAATCTCATCTTTGCCTTTGTGACCTGGCATGTGAAGACGCAAAAAATTGTAACTCTTAAGAGCATTGAAAATCTTAAGATTATCTAAAATTCTGCGCATACTTTCTTGGTCCAACTTCATATATATCTTCCCCTTGAGAATCTATTGCAACAATGCACGGTAAATCTTCCACCTCAATCTCACGAACTGCCTCTGCACCAAGGTCCTCAAACATAACAATCTTTTGAGATTTGACACAGCTTTGAATCAAAACTGCAGCACCACCAAATGTGGCAAGATAAATGCTACCGTGCTTTTTTATTGCCTCTTTTACAGCCTCATTTCTTTTCCCCTTTCCAATTAAAACCTTTATTCCAAGCTCAAGCATCGTGGGGGTAAATGCATCCATCCTGCCTGCTGTTGTTGGACCACATGGTCCTATTACTTCACATGGCTTTTCAGGACAGGGACCCATGTAATATATCGCACCGTTTTTAAAATCTATTGGAATTTTATTACCTTTTTGAATCATCTCAAAAAGCTTTTTGTGAGCAGCATCCCTCGCAACAAAAAGTTTGCCACACACTAAAACTTCTTGCCCACACTTTAGTTTCTGTATCTCCTCAGGATTTTGAACTGGAACATAAATCCTGTTCAATTTCTTTTTCGCCCTTCCTTTCAACTATGCACATTTTTCAAATTTTGTTTCAATTTATAATTTAAAGACCGGGCGTTTGATTTTTTACCCGGTCCTAAGCTATTTTGCAACTTTCAAGAACTACTCTCTTGGCTTTGGAGCATCAACTGGACATACATTTGCGCATGCACCGCATGAGATGCATTCTTCTTCGTTGATTACATACTTTCCATCGCCAGCGGATATGCATTGAACAGGGCATTCACTCTCGCATGCGCCGCATGAAATACAATCATCTGTGATGTAATATGCCATTTTATCTTTGCCTCCCTTTTTGAAATTAGATTTACTTCTATAATAATACCACGATTTTGAGGTTTTTAAAATAGATTTTTAATTAGGTGTGTAAGTGGTTGTTCGTTCATGGATGAACTCCCCAGGTCACAGAGCAAATATCCTAAGCCCCTCTTTTACTGAAATTGGTGTTGGGGTTGCAAAAAACAGCAAGGGAGTTTTGTACTGGACCCAGATGTTCATAAGACCATACTGAAAGTTAATTTTTGTAAAGATAAAATGCTTGAAAAGTAATAACTGGGGACCAAAAAGAGTGTATTTTTTAAAAATGGTCCTCAGTTTTTATTTTTTTTGTTAAAAAATTTGAAAACTTTTTACATTTATAATTCATGTTATGATAAAATAAAACTATCTATATAATTTTCAGAAAGGTGGGTATAAAATAGCAAAATGTTAAAGAAAATATTAATCTCCGTATTACTACTGCTTGGCTTACTAACATATGGAATCTACTGGGCTTTTTTTGATATAGACAGACTACCTAAGGGTAAATTTTTGGCAAGCTCTACTTCACCAGATGGTACTTACTTTAGATTTTCTTACACTAAAGCCGCCACTAATACAAGTCAAAATCTAAAAGCTAATAACCTGGAGAGAACCTATTTAATGAAAAACAAAAAGAAATTCATAGCAGATATCATCTCAGTTTTACCAGTTGTAGAAGAAAAGAATATAAACAACTCAAATATAGACAGCAACATAAGTAAAGTAAAAGCAGAAAGGCAAGCACATTATAAAATTATTAAAGCCGTGTTAAATGAAGCCAACCGCAAAAGCATCCTTGGCCTTGCTTCAAACAAAGATGCATATTCATTTGTATCTGAGAAAGTGCAAAAAATACTCTTTCCTAAACCTACACAAGATATTTACACCTGTTATTATAAGGTAGAACCTGCTGACCCCAAGCAAACCGTTATTTGGAACAAAAAAGGATATTTCTATTTTGTGTACTGCTTCACAGACTCTTACACACCAAATCCAGCTGACCCTTATGGTGATATTAAAAAGATGGTTCTGTTGCTTGAAAAAATTAAAAACAAATGGATAATAAGTAATTTTTCAAGCAATAATTAAAAAATTTAGACACATAAAAAGCAAGCAAGGGCTGTCAAAATTATTTGAGATGGACAGCCCCCACTTTATTTATTTCCCCACTTTTTCTTTGCAAAGCTTATACTCCAGTGAGTCAACAAGTGCAATCCAGCTTGCATTTACAATGTCGGTTGAAACACCTACAGTTGTCCAGGTGTCTTTGCCGTCTGTTGACTCAATCAGAACTCTTACCTTTGCAGCAGTTGCAGTCTCTGCATTCAGTACCCGCACTTTATAGTCAACAAGATGCACCTCTTTTAGCTCTGGGTAGAATTTTTCCAAAGCCTTTCTCAAAGCATTATCTAAAGCATGAACAGGGCCATCACCTTCAGCAGCAGTGATTGCTGTAACTCCATCTACCGCAATCTTTACAATTGCAGATGAGCTGTACTCTACTGCCGGCTCGTTAATGAGCACTTTAAACTCTTTGAGAGTAAAGAACGGCTGGTAAAGCCCCAGCTTTTTTCTAATTAACATCTCAAATGAAGCCTCTGCAGACTCAAACTGATACCCTTCATTTTCAAGGCGCTTTAGCTCATCAATAATCTCTTTTGTCACAGGTGAGTCTTTTGTAACTGTCGGGTCAATCTCGCGAATCTTGTCAAGAATTGTAGCCCTTCCTGCAACCTCAGACAGTACTATCCTTCTTGCATTTCCAACAACCTCAGGATTGATATGCTCAAAAGAGGCTGGATTTTTCTTGACAGCATCAATGTGCATTCCGGCCTTGTGAGTAAATGCATAAGCTCCAACATATGGTGCTCTTTCGTTTGGAATCATGTTGGCAATCTCTGCAACATACCTTGAAAGTGATGTCAGGTGTTTTATGTTCTCATCTGGTACACATTTAAAGCCAAGCTTTAGCTGAAGATTTGGTATGAGCGTGATAAGGTCTGCATTTCCACACCTCTCACCATATCCGTTGATAGTTCCCTGAACCTGACGTGCTCCTGCCAAAACTGCCATGATTGAGTTTGCAACAGCCATACCTGTGTCGTTGTGACAGTGAATTCCAATTAATGTCCCAGGAAACATCTCAACAACTTCTTTTGTGATGTTATAAATATCCATTGGGAAGGTGCCACCGTTTGTATCGCACAGGTCTAAAGAATCTGCGCCTGCCTCTTTTGCAACCTTTAAAGTCTCCAAAGCGTATTTTTTGTTATTCTTGTAGCCATCAAAAAAGTGCTCTGCGTCAAATACAACATACTTGCCCAAAGACTTTAAATATTTTATAGTGTCATAAATCATCTGAAGATTTTCGTCCTCTGTTGTTTTCAAGACCTCTTTGACATGAAAATCCCACGACTTGCCAAAGATTGCAACAGCTTCGGTGTCAGCAGCAATTAGCGACTGGATGTTAGGGTCATCTTTAACGTCAATTCCCACTCGCCTTGTTGAACCAAAGGCGATAAGCTTTGCGTTTTTCAATCTCATCTTTTTAACTCTTGCGAAAAACTCCTGGTCTTTGATGTTAGAACCGGGATTGCCT
The DNA here is from genome assembly GCF_026914305.1 of Caldicellulosiruptor acetigenus. NCBI lineage: Bacteria > Bacillati > Bacillota > Caldicellulosiruptorales > Caldicellulosiruptoraceae > Caldicellulosiruptor > Caldicellulosiruptor acetigenus. Next base: position 2,224,457 of record NZ_CP113866.1, read on the forward strand.
GCCTCGATAAATTTCACACCAAATTTGTCAAGCCTCTCTACAATCTTGAGCTTATCTTCCAGAGTATATGAAATTCCACCAGCCTGAGCACCGTCTCTTAAGGTTGAGTCATAGATGATAATGGTCTTATTATTTTCCACTTCATTTTCCCTCCTTTTTGATATCAAAAAAGCCCAGCCTGTGATTTTTTAGGCTGGGCTTTTAAAATTCAATCTCAAATTTGATTGCAAATTCTAAAGATGCCCCAAGGGTCTCTTCAAGAACCCTCTTTGCTCATACACAGGCCAAAATGGGTGCAATGCGGCATATGAAATTTTATAAATCCATTTAATTATTCTCTTTCTAATTATTGAAATAATGCTAATTATTGTGATTGCGCCGCATATTCGTATTATCATTTTTTGCACCCCTTTGACCCTCAAGTTTTATTTGCTAATTATTTTAAACCCAATTTAAAAAATTGTAAAGAGGCAATTTTACTCCTCTGAAATTTTATACAGCATCTTATTTATAGCATTTACATACGCTTTGGCACTTGCTTCTAAAATATCGGTGGAAAGTCCTCTGCCCAAAAACGCTTTACCGTCTTTCTTTATTCTGACTGTAACCTCTCCAAGAGCATCCTTGCCCTGGGTGACAGCCTTTATACTGTAATCATCAAGTTCAACCTGAAGACCTGTAATTCTGTCAATTGCCTTGAAGATTGCATCAACAGGACCATCGCCAGTTGCCGCCTCTTCAAACTCCTCATCACCCGATTTTATTTTCACAGATGCGGTTGATATAAGACCATTTCCGCTTATTATCTGGAACCTCACAAGCTCATATGTCTCGGGGATATTGAGTGACTTTTGTTCTAAAAGTGCTTCAATGTCTTTGTCAAGCACAACCTTCTTTTTGTCTGCCAAAACTTTAAATTTTTCAAATGCAGCGTCAATCTCTTCTCTTGTGAGGTCTGTGTATCCAAGTTCTTTGAGCCTTTCTTCAAATGCATGTCGACCTGAGTGCTTGCCCAAAACCATCCTGTTCTTTGGAAGACCAATTGACACAGGGTCAATAATCTCGTATGTTGTTCTCTCTGAGAGCACTCCATGCTGATGAATTCCAGACTCGTGTGCAAATGCATTTGCACCAACAATTGCCTTGTTTGGCTGAACAAATACGCCTGTGAGTGAAGACACAAGCTTGCTTGTTCGGTAAATCTGAGTTGTGTCAATCAAAACATCAACATCGTAAAAGTCTTTTCTTGTCTTGAGAGCCATAACAATTTCTTCTAAAGCAGCATTCCCAGCTCTCTCACCAAGACCATTTATTGTGCATTCAACCTGGTGAACCCCTTCTTCCACAGCAGCCAATGAGTTTGCAACAGCAAGACCTAAGTCGTTGTGGCAGTGAACTGAAATCTGGACCTTGTCAATGTCAGGAATGTTTTCTTTTATTGCTCGAATAATCCTTTTCATCTCTTCTGGTGTTGTGTAGCCAACTGTGTCAGGAATGTTTATTACTGTTGCACCGGCTTTTATTACAGCGTCAAAAACCTTTATCAAAAACTCAATCCTTGAACGTGTTGCATCCTCACACGAAAACTCTACATCAGACACATATTTTTTTGCATATTTTACCATTGCAACTGCTCTTTCCAAAACCTCATCTTCTGTCATCTTGAGCTTGTATTTCATATGAATATCACTTGTTGCAATGAACGTATGAATTCTTGGGGATGAAGCCTTTTTGAGCGCTTCATAAGCTCTGTCTATATCCTTTTCTACTGCTCGTGCCAAAGATACTATAACAGCATCTTTTATGTTTTCTGAGATGACCTTTATTGCCTCAAAATCGCCAGGAGAGGCTATTGCAAACCCTGCTTCTATCACATCAACTTTGAGCTTTTCAAGCTGTTTTGCAATCTCAAGCTTTTCATTGACGTTGAGCGACACACCTGGTGTTTGCTCACCGTCTCTGAGCGTGGTATCAAATATCTTTATAACTCTTTTTCCCATTAAAAACCCCTCACCCTTATTCTTTTATTGGCTTTATCCAAGGCATCATCTTTCTAAGCTCTTTACCAACCTGTTCAATCAAAAGATTTTGTTCTCTTCTTCTTATGCTATTGAACTCAGGTCTTCCTGCCATGTTCTCCAAAATCCACTTCTTTGCAAATGTACCGTTTTGAATCTCTTCTAATACTTTTTTCATCTCTTTTCTTGTCTCTTCTGTGATAATTCTCTTGCCTGTCATGTAATCACCATACTCAGCTGTGTCTGAGATTGAGTATCTCATAAGTGAAAGTCCGCCCTGCCAAATCAAATCAACTATGAGCTTCATCTCATGCAGGCATTCAAAATACGCAATCTCTGGCTGGTATCCTGCTTCAACCAGTGTATCAAACCCGGCTTTGATAAGCTCTGTAAGACCGCCACATAAAACTGCCTGCTCACCAAAAAGGTCTGTCTCTGTTTCTTCTTTAAATGTAGTAAGGATTATTCCAGCCCTTGATGCACCAATACCTTTTGCATATGCCAACGCAATATCAAGAGCTTTCCCTGTGTAGTCCTGATGTACAGCAACCAAAGCTGGCACGCCTTTTCCCTCTTCATACTGGCTTCTGACTGTGTGCCCCGGCCCTTTTGGAGCTATCATTATAACATCAACGTAGGGCGGTGGAACTATCTGACCAAAGTGAATGTTAAACCCGTGCGCAAATGCTATTGCCTTTCCTTCTTTTAAATTTGGCTCTATGCTCTCTTTAAATAGCTTTGGCTGTTTTTCATCATTTACAAGAATCATGATGACATCTGCAACTTTTGTTGCCTCATCAGCTGTCATGACTTTAAGACCATGACTTTCTGCCTTTGCCCAAGACTTGCTACCATGATAAAGTCCAACAACAACGTTTATACCAGAATCTCTCAAGTTTAGTGCATGTGCATGACCCTGGCTACCAAAGCCAATCACTGCAACTGTCTTGTCTTTAAGTAGGTCTAAATTGCAATCTTCTTCATAGAATATCTTTGCCATCTTTACTCATCCTCCTCAGACTTAGATTTTGATATGACTTTATTCCCTCGCTCTATCGCAATAAGTCCTGTACGGACTACCTCGCGAATACCATATTGCTTCAAAAGCTCAATTAGCGCTTCAATCTTGTCCTCATCACCTGAAATCTCAATTGTAAGCGTTTCTTTTGACACATCTACAATGTTTGCTCTGAAAATTTCTGTTATTTGAATAATGTCTGAACGCGTCTGAGAATTAGCATTAACCTTTATAAGCGCAAGCTCTCTTTCAACAGCCTCTTTCGGGTTTAGTTTTTTGATTTTTATAACATCAATAAGTTTATTAAGCTGTTTTGTCACCTGCTCGACAATGTAGTCATCTCCATTTACAACAATTGTCATGCGGGATATTGTTGGGTCTTCTGTCACGCCAACAGCAAGGCTGTCTATATTAAAACCTCTTCTTGAAAAAAGCCCTGCAACGCGGGACAGCACACCCGGGTGGTTCTCAACCAAAACAGAAAGTGTGTACTTCACCTTCTTACATCCCCCTATCACCAAAAGTTTTAGTAAGCTCAATTAAACCCTTAAGATATAGTGGGCTCATCAGGGCTTGTCACAACCTCAAGTAAAAATGGACCCTTGTGGCTTTTCATAATCTCAATTGCCTCTTTTAACTTTTCCTTGCTCTCAAGCCTCATACTCTCAATTCCATATGCTTTTGCTAATATCATAAAATCGGGGTTGCCATCTAAGCATGTTGCAATAAACCTGCCTGTGCATCTTTTCTTCTGAAGCTCATATACCATTCCAAGCCTTGTGTTGTTGAAAAGGACAATTTTAATGGGCACCTGTTCTCTTTTAATGGTAGCAAGCTCCTGCAAAAGCATCTGAAAACTTCCATCGCCGGTGATGCTAATTACCTCTTTATCGGGTCTTCCAAACTTCGCACCAATTGCTGCAGGAACTCCATATCCCATTGTGCCAAGTCCACCTGAAGTTATAAATGTCCCTGGTTCTTTGATATACAGATTATGAGCCGCCCAAATCTGATGCTGACCAACATCTGTGGTGATTATATAATCTCCATTGTATGCTCTTGAAATTTCTCTTAGCACATCATAAGGATGAAGCTTGTCATCATCTATAAGAACTTTCTTGTGCGCTTTAATATCGTGAGCCCAAAAATCTTTTCTTTCTGAAATTCTTTTATTAATCTCTGAAAGCACCTGTTTTGCATCGCCAACAATTGGCACATTTGTATCAACATTTTTTCCTATCTCAGCAGGGTCAATGTCTATATGAATAATCTTCATATTGTCAGTAATTTTTGTATCACCCAGCGCCCTGTCTGCAAGCCGCGCACCTATCACAATTAAAAGGTCTGCTTGCCTGAGCGCCAAATTGGCCTCTTTCTGACCATGTGAACCTATCATGCCAAGATAATAAGGATGGTCTGTAGGAATAGAACCAATTCCCATTAGGGTTGAAATCACAGGGATTTTTTGTTTTTCTATTAAAATTTGCAACTCCTGTGATGCGCCTGATGCAATAACTCCACCACCGCTGCATACAACAGGTCTTTGTGAGTTTTCTATCGCTTCTACTGCCCTTTTTATCTGCAGAGGATGACCTTTTTCTTTTGGCTTGTAGCCAGGAATATCAATTTCCTTTGGGATTTCAAATTCAATCTCCTGCAGCTGGACATCTATGGGAACATCTATCAAAACAGGTCCACGTCTTCCTGTTGAGGCTATATAGAATGCTTCTTTTAAAATCCTTACAATTTTTTTAGGGTCTTTCACAAGATAGTTATGCTTGGTAAACGGAGCCGTTGCCCCTGTTATATCCACTTCCTGAAACACATCTTTTCCAATTAAACTTGAATTTACCTGACCGGTGATGGCCACAATAGGAACTGAATCCATATATGCAGTCGCAATGCCAGTTATAAGATTTGTAGCACCAGGCCCAGAGGTTGCAACGCACACACCCACTTTGCCTGTTGTGCGCGCATATCCACTTGCCTCATGAACTGCTGCCTGTTCTGTTCTAACTAGGACATGTTTTATATCAGAGTCATAAAGAGCATCATAAAACGGATAGATTGCCGCACCCGGAATGCCAAAGATAATCTCTACACCCTCGCTTTTCAAAACCTCTACCATTGCCCGTGCTACCGTCATCTTTGCCATCAATCAAATCCCACCCTTTATATATGAAAAGTCCGACCGTGCTACTTTAATTTGTCGGACAATTTCTTTTTTACTAATGGCTTTTTTGCTATTTTCAAATTAAATTTTGAAATATTTTAGCACGTATTTTTATTCGTGTCAAGGAATTTAGGTGCAAAGACTTTTACAATCTTTTTAACTTCTTTTCAAACGCTTTCTCTACTATAAAATCTGAAACGTGTGGAAAAAGACGGGTAAAAAGTACAAATAGATAGTCTTTTTTAGATGTATATATCTCTTTTCTGTTCTTCTCAATACCTCTGATAATTCTTCTTGCAGCAACATCCGGCGAAAGCCTTGAAAGCCGAACCTCATCTTCTGGATATGGCTTTCCTAAAGCATTCTTTCTAAAGCTTGTTGAAATAGAACCTGGATATGCATTTAAAATGGTTATGTTGTATTTTTTTAACTCAATTCTTGCAACATCAGCTAAGCTTGATAGCGCTGCTTTTGAAGCTGTATAGCCCGAAGTAAATGGCACAGGTCTTTTCACACCAAGCGAACAAATATTTACAATTGTGCCTCCTCCTTGTTCTTTAAAAAAGGCTATGGCATGCTTCATCATATAAAAAGCACCAAAAAAGTTTGTATCAAACACCTTCTTAAGGTCAATCTCATCGATTTCTTCAACCTCACATCTCAAGCCAACTCCTGCGTTGTTAATTAAGAAATCTGCCGTTTTTAGCTCATCTTTTATGGTTTTAAAAGCATCTTCACAATCTTTTTTAAAGCTCACATCAGCCTTTATTAAAAAAAGATTTTTCGAAAACTTTATTAGCTCATTCTGAAGCCCTTTTAAAGACTCTTCTGACCTTGAAATGGCAACAACCTTTGCATCTTTTTCAAGTAAAATCTTTGTCATTTCCTTTCCAAGACCAGATGTTGCCCCTGTAATGATAACGGTCTTATTTTTCCAGAAATCTTTTTTCATGTTGCACGCCACCTTTGCAATATAATTAAATCTCAATCTCATCTCCCACACCACAAACCTTTAGCTTATTTGGAAGATTGTTGCCAAAATAAATTAATGTCTCTATCCCTGAGCAGTGTAGAGGTACAAGCTTATAGATTCTCTTTTCCTTGAAAAACTGACAAAGCTTTTGCAAATCATCCTGTTGAAAGTCCTTTGAATGAAAACCACCAATAACTGCAAAGATGCTCTGAGAAAAGCATTTCTCCACTTTTTCTACAATATTCTCAATTCCATTGTGACTGCAGCCAACAATCACAGCAATTTTCCCATCTTCCTTTACCACCAGCGACTGCTCTTCTAAAAACAAATCGCTTTGAAATTTGCCATCTTTGAGAATATAAAACTCATTAGATTCCTTACCTGAAGTAGCATTTACCACAAAAATACCATCAAATATCTCATAGACATCTTCATTGACAATCTTAAACCTTGCCATATTAAGCCCTTCAAAATTTTCACCTATAAATTTATACTCCCCTTCTCTTTTTGCAAACTTTTTCTCAAAGAATCCATTATGCACCCAAATACTACAATCTGTTCTTTCAACAAGAAATTTAAGTCCACCTGTGTGGTCATAATGGGCATGGCTTAAAACAATCGCATCAAAATCAAAGCTCACACCCATCTTCTCAATGTTTTTCACAATAGCATTTGTTTGCCCACAGTCAAACAAAATCCTTTTTCCATCTTTTATAATCAAAATCGAAATACCGTGTTCTGCCAAATACCCACCTTTGAACGTCCAGTTGTTGACAAGTATCTTGACTTTCATTCTAAAAAAGCCTCCCTTTCTAATTTGCCATTAGTATTCCTTAAATAAAACATCTTAGTTTGCCCTATGGACAATTTTAAGTCCAAGTAACCGCTGCGCATTCTTCCAAAAAATCTTTTCTTTCTCTTCTTCAGAAAGTCTTAAACTATCTACATACTCAACTTCTCTTTTCTGGTCTTTCCAGGGAGAGTCTGTTGCAAACAAAATCTTATCTATGCCATGTTTTCTGAAAATTTCTTCCGGGCTTTCTATATCAACTTCACCAAAGAAAAAGGATGTATCAAGATACATATCTTCACCTATCAAGCACTCAAGCGTCTCCTCAAAAAACCTATATCCACCCATATGCGCTGCAATTATCTTTGCACCCGAAAAATCTTTTAAAACTCTTTGAAGCCTTTTTGGTGTACAGTGGTAAGGGGGCATAAAAGCCGGGTCAACTCCGCTGTGAAAAAGTATAATCATATCGTTTTTTGCAATAGAATCATAAAAGGGGTACATCTTTTTATCATCAACAAAAAAGTCCTGATAATCTGGATGAAATTTTATTCCTAAAAACCCGTTTTCTTTAAGCCATTTAATTTCTTCTTTGAACTCAGCAAACTCAGGATGAACTGTGCCAAAACAGATTATGTCCTTGTTTTTTTCCATCACAGACAAGGCCCATCTGTTAATTGTCCTTGTTTGCTGAGGTTTTGTCGCAATGGGCAGAACCACGCACATGTCAATTCCAGCTTTTTTAGCAGATTCTTTCAAACCTGACAAAGTACCGTCATGATAATATGGCATACCAGAATTTTGTGAAAGCTTTGACATTGCTCTTGGCGCTAAGTCATCTGGGAAGCAGTGGGTGTGAAAATCTATAATCATGTTCTCTTACTCTCCTTTTTTCTTTCCTAAATTTTTCATTTGATTATTTCAATCATTTTTCATTTTCAGGGGGCTGGAGCGAAAAATTTTCTAAAACTCATCTTTAGTTTTAATATTTTATCATAGTTTTTTTATTAATTCTTCACAAAATTTCTCTTTGTCTTCATCTAAAACTTTATTTAAAATGCTAATTGCTTTTTTTTGCTAATTTGCTAATATGAAAGCAAATGATTAACTTGAGAGGTGACAACAGTTTGTGCAGTATTTAAACTGTAACATGATCTTTTAATCTCATTTTTATAATTTTATTCAATTGTTTAATTTTTTTATATAGTTTTTTAGTTTCTTATCACTTTTCGTTTAAAATCACTATTGTTTTTACCTGTATTTTTCGATATACTGCTGTATTATAATTCCATGATAAATAAAAAACGAATGAAAATAGGGGGTTATGAGGAAAATGAAAAGTATTGTATTAACTTCTAACAATCTTAATTTGACTCTTAAAAATAACTCTTGCCTTCAAAACCTGTCAGCCCAAAAAAGTACAGCAGAGAAAGCTTCAAAGACTTATTCTGGGTCTTTAAACTCAAATCCAGCCCAAAATAACTCTAAAATTTCACCTGCCTATGTTTATGAAAAAGGTTCTTCTGCTAATGAGTTCTATGGTAAAATAGTCTATGCTAAACCAAGTTCAAATTACACTATGCCGTCTTCAAAAAAGTGTTAGTTCCATTCAAAATCCGAATAATAGCAGTAAAATTCTAAATTCGAGTAGCCCAGTTGGAAAAACTAAAACCAGTGAAACAAAAAAATCTGATCCAAGCAATGTAGTATATGCTGTTAAACCCACTTCGACCCCACCAAATCAGGGTGTTACAATAGCAGATATCGAGGCCGGTAAAAAGACCTTGAAATTTGATACACAAACTACTAATAGCTCCGCAGTTAAAAGCGTGCAAGACAGATTAAAAGCATTAGGGTATAGTATAGGCAATGACGCATATGGTACTTTTGGTTCTGGAACCGATAGTGCTGTTAGAAGATTTCAAGAGGATAATAAGAGAACTACTGGCTGTGAAAATGGGATTGACGGGATTGTAGGTAAAAAAACATGGCTTGCTTTACGTGACACCAATGCAGACGATTACAAAACCTATGGTAAAAAAGTGAGCGGAGTCAGTGGCTTAAAAGGGTTATCATCAGATATTGATGTAATTGCTAGGCTTATTTATGGTGAGTGTAATGACGCAAGAGATAATGGAGGTCAAGAGGCAGTAGCATGGACATTGATCAGCAGGAGGAAGGCTGGCGGATTTTCTGGCGGAGAACCAAATACTTACAGGAATATTGCGTTTGCTCCAGGACAGTTTGCAGCTTTGACAAATGAAAATGAAAATGGTTTAGCTGAAGCTCCGGAAAGAGCTTCAGCAGCGTGGAGGAAAGCATTAGACATTGCCAAAAAGCTAATTGGCGGTAAGGAGAATCAGATTGCTAAACCTAAAGGCTTTACTGATCAAAAATACTTCTGGCAAGCTGGTTATTTTGATGAAAATAAGCGCATATTAGCTAACGGTCAAGTACAGATAAAAATGGACGGAAACTGGGTAAATGTTAAAGACGTTGAGACTTTTGGCGGTAATACATTTTTTAATCTTGGTAGGAAATAACACAAATTAGAAAGGACGTATAGGTTATGAAAATGGTCTACAGATTATTTAAAATATCTATGCTTATAACATGCTTAATGATAAGTTCATTTATTTTATTCGGATGCGAGAAAGACATAAGCAATAATTCAGCAAATCCCGCTCAACAAAACGTGGCAACTAGTAAAAACACTCCTAAGAAGACGCCGCCGATAGAGCAGCAAAAGGTTGATCTGGATGAACTGAAAAAAGCTATTAAAACAGTCATAAATGATGATATATGGTATAAAGGTAAATATTCCACTTTTCGTGGATTTGAGAATAAGAAAATTAAAATTGAGGTGTATACAGAAGATGTTTTTCCCAATGTTGTAAGCGTATTTTTTGATAAAAAAGTGAAAGAAAGTGCCTTTGTTGAAGGAACAGAGTCCTTTTTCTTTATTTCATTCGGACGGGATAAAAAAGGTCATTATTATAGTGAACCTACCGGATATTTTTCGAGACCTACAGCTGCCGAAATGAGAAGTGAAATAAAAAAATTTGGTTACCATTTTTATGCAGCAGATGAAATAGAATTTGGGAAAGTTGTGCAGCCGGATTTTGGTCCTATGACGGAATATAAACGCGATATAATTAAGACCATAAGAGGACTTTTAACTTATGAGTTGGAATTCTGGAAATTAAAAAAAGGGAAATATAAAGCATATATACGTAATTTTAGGGAAAATGCTGATATAACTTACGTCCTTTATGAAGATGAAAAAGGAAACATGTGGATTATAGATGTACCTATAAATGAGGATGGCATAATAGGACCTGGTAAGATGCGTCGACTTGAACCTGAACATGATTCTGACAAATATTTTGCAAACCAGTTTAAAAAAGTTTCATTTGTCGTGAATGTAGAGTTAAAGTAAGAGGTAGTGTTAGAGGATCTAAGAGATATAACAGGTAATGACCAAAGATACTCAATAAATATTTTCGAGCATGCTTTGCAGGACAAGCCGCTTAAAATAACAATTTCAAAAGAGTTTATCAATAATTTTGACAAGATTTTTAATGTCATAAAGTACTACTTGTTGATTCATACTATTAATAATTGATTACATTTTGAATCGGAAAGAGCTACATCGATTTTTATTAATTGAACCCCTTGAGATGTAGCTCTTTTTATTTTTAATCAATTTTTAGTACTCATTGTTTTGCTCTTAATTGTCTATTTTTTATATATACATTTTTAGCCTATTGTTATTTTTTTGTTTAAAATCACCATTGTTTTTACCTGTATTTTTTGATATGTTACTGTATTATAATTCCATGATAAACAAAAAACAAATGAAAATAGGGGGTTATGAGGAAAATGAAAAGTTCTGTATTAACTTCTAACAATCTTAATTTAACTCTTAAAAATAACTCTTATCTTCAAAACCTGTCAGCCCAAAAAAGTGCAGCAGAGCAAGTTTCAAAAAGTTATTTTTCACCTTCAAAACAAAACACAGCCCAAAACAACTCTAAAATTTCGCCTGCCTATGTCTATGAAAAAGGTTCATCTGCCAATGAGTTTTATGGTAAAATAGTCTATGCTAAACCAAGCTCAAATTACACCTTGCAATCTTCAAAAAGTGGCAGTTCCATTCAAAATCAAAATAATAGCAGTAAAATTCTAAATTCAAGTAGCCCAGTTGGAAAAACTAAAACCAGTGAAACAAAAAAATCTGATCCAAGCAAAGAATTCTGGGAACAACGGATTGAAAAGTGGATATTTCCTTTAGAATCTAAAAAATTAATTATAGCCAATCCTGCAACAGATAAAAGGCAATTTGGTGCAGAAAGAAAAGACTCAAATGGCAAACCAAGAGCTCACGCTGGAGTTGATCTTTTAACCGGCTACTATGATGATAATAAGAAAAAATATGTGGGTGTAAAAGATGCAAAAGTGTTAGCAATGACTGATGGAACAGTAACTGCTGTTTATGATTTCTATGCGGGTACACAAGCAATAGAAATAAAAAACAGTGATGGTTCTGTCATCAGATATGGTGAAGTTGAATCGAAAGTCAAAGTTGGGGATAAAGTAAAGCAAGGACAAGTTATAGCTACAATTATACCTAATACGAAAACTCACGAGGCAATGCTTCACTTAGAAGTTTATAAAGGTGATAGCAGTGGTCCTCTTACTCAAAGAAATAACAAAACTTACAAATATGTTCCAGAGGCGAATTATGAGCGCAGAAGCGATTTAATAAATCCAATGGATGTGCTAAGATTAAATACAAAGAGCGGAAAGGATGTTAAAAAGTGAGAAAAAAGATATTACTGGTTCTATTAACTGTTATAGGAATCAATATTATTGCTGCTGGAGTATTTGTAACTTTTAAAGATGATTTCTTAGTTTTAAAGAACAATAAACCTGTTTTTACAAATGATGAACCGGTTTTAATAGGATTAAAATTTGGGAGTACAAAGGGAGAATTGATAAAAAAATTGGGAAACCCAAAAAAAATAAAGAGAGAGTGGTGGGGAGCTTATGGTGACTATGTAGAATACTGTTACTATGATTGGGGTTATGTGTTATTAGTACCGGGCGAAGGTGATAGGTATATAATAAACGTGGAAATTAGTAAAAAAGGAATTGAAGGACCAAGAGGAATTGAGGTCGGAGATTGCTATAAAAGGGTGCTGAATAGATTTAGGTATAGTCCTATAAAAATTGATGACAGAGAATTTTTGTACTACCTTGAACAAAAAACTGAAGACGGTGTGGTTGATAGATTTGGAAGTGTAGTTTATAACGAAAAAGGAGAAATTGAGAGTATTTATTATAGAGATAGTTCTTACTATTGGATTGACTTTGAAATATCAAAAGGCAGAGTGAAGAAAATAGTAGCATATCATCATAATAATTAACGGTATACTTTAAGTTAAATTTAAAAGTTGTTAATTAATTGTTTATTGTTTAACTTAGCTAATATTAGGAAAAATATATTACAAAAATACAGAAAATTTAAAATAGAAAACCACGCGAAAGCTTCATTAGTGGATTTGATACCAACTACCTGGAAGAACTTAAGGAATACGTAAAGAAGGTAGTCAAAAACCCATTTGTTAGGAATAGACAGCTCAAAGAGATAAATTGGACAATAAAGATTTTACAAGGCCCTAGGAGTAAGCCAAGGAGGTAAATATCAATATGCAACTGACATTGCGTGGGCTGCAAATTGAGTTTACTCTATTAAAAATATATTTGAAAGCTTCCCAAACGCTAAGCTAAGGTTTGATATCCCTGTTTATAAGGAGAAGAAAAAAGATGAAAAGTAAAAAATTGCTTATATGCATAATAAGCGCATTGTGTTTGGTTGGAATAATTATTGTAGTTATTTTAGCAAAAAAAAGAAACTTTCCTTGTAAAACCCTTAAACGATAGGGACTTCGCTGTAACTGATGGAATTGGCTATGTTTATCTTGACTGCCCTGCTGATAAGTTTCTAAAACAATTTAAGGAAAAAGAAATCAATTTTTTTTCGTGCAAGTGATATATTTATTCAGGATAAAGGAGTAATTTACAAATATTTTTATCACGAATATAAAGATTTAATTGTTTATACTTCGAATGTATTTTATAATAAAAAGGGCTTGGACTTTGATAATTACAGAATTGCCTAAATTAATGTAAAGACCTCAAAATTCTATACACTAAGAAAAATCAGAATTGGTTCTTCTTCGGAAGAGGTAATTAAAAAGTATGGGAAAAATGTACTTATGATAAAAAACATAACTTTTACAGATATAGTTATAACGAAAAGAATATAGAATTTGGAATTGATAATAATGGCAAAGTTAAGGAGATTATTATATTTATCAATTCTTATTACGCACCTAACTCTAAAAGATAAGAATTGACATTTACAATATATTAGTGTATTATAATTCCGTGATAAACAAAAAACAAGTGAAAATAGGGGGTTATGAGGAAAATGAAAAGCTCTGTATTAACTTCTAACAATCTTAATTTAACTCTTAAAAATAACTCTTATCTTCAAAACCTGTCAGCCCAAAAAAGTACAGCAGAGCAAGTTTCAAAAAGCTATTTCTCACCTTCAAAACAAAACACAGCCCAAAACAACTCTAAAATTTCACCTGCCTATGTCTATGAAAAAGGTTCTTCTGCTAATGAGTTGTACGGTAAAATAGTCTATGAAAGACCTAGTTCAAATTCTGAATCGTCTACAACAAAGATAAATGCTGTTTATGAAAGCCAAAATACTTCAACTAAAATAAAAAGATTAGAACCAAGCAAAGCATTATTTGAATTTGTTAAATCCTATGAAGGATATTCCTCAATCGCCTATAGAGACAAAGACGGAGTTTGGACTATTGGAATTGGACATGTACTGAGAGGCAAAGAATTGGAGGAATATGTTGGTCTTAAAACTAATAGTCCCAAGAAAGCAATAACAGAAGAAAAAGCATATGAGTTTTTCAAAAGCGATATCAAAAATGCAACGGATGCAGTAAATAAATTTATGGAAAATAACAAAATTCAACTTCCACAAAATCAATTTGATGCTTTAGTAAGTTTTACATTCAATGTTGGTCCAGCGTGGACAACTGATGAAAAATCTAAAATTCAAGCTGATATAGTCAAGGCTATAAAAAGTGGTATTGATATTAAATTAGAAAAAGAACTTAGAGATGATTTTCTTGCTTGGTCCAAAGCTCAGGGAAAAGTATTAGAAGGATTACAACGTCGCAGATACGATGAATGGGAAATGTTTGTAAAAGGAGACTACAAAGTTACAGATATAAATACTTGGAAAAAGATAAAAAAAGAAATGGGTCTTTAGAAAATTTTCATCTCTAAAATTGTTGTATCACATACTATATTTAAGCTAAACAAATTAGTGAGGTGAAATCTTTGAAAGCCGAAAAAAAAATTATAGTTTTAGTTTTAATCATGCTTTTAATTTTGCCTAACACATTTGTTTTGAGCAATGATAAAATCGAAAAAGGCTATTACGATTACAGCGGCAAAAAAGGAAGCAAAGACATAATAATGAGCGTATATATTAACAACTCAAAAATTACAGGACTCTATGCTTTTAAAGGAGTTAAAGAACATATAAAAGTGGAAGGAAAATTGAAGGACGGAAAAATAACATTAAACGAATTTAGCCAAAAAGGCAAAATTACAGGTACTTTTTATGGCAACTTTAAAACAATAGATATAATCGAAGGAACTTGGAGTAATGGCAAAATTAAAATGCCTTTTAAACTGAAGCTTGTTGACATAATTTATGCAGATTATGGGAAAAGATATGACTTGGTTAGTTTTCCAGACGAAGAAGTAGTGAAATTTGCTACTAACATTCAAAAATATTTAATAAAAAACGAGAAAGAAAAACTTGCAAAACTAATAGTATATCCTATAAATGTTAAAATTGATGGTAAAAAGAAAACCATAAGAAATGAAAAAGAGTTTATCAATAATTTTGACAAGATATTTAATGTCAATTTAAAAAAAGCAGTTATCAATGCTGATCCTTTGTTTATGCTTGCAAATCAATACGGAGTTATGTTAGGAGAAAATGAATATAATATCTGGTTTACAGGAGTACAAAAGAATGACAAAAAGTACTGCTTGCTGATTTATACTATTAATAACTGATTATATTTTTGATTTGGAAATGAGCTACATTGATTTTTATTAATTGAACCTCTTAAAATGTTGTTCTTTTTATTTGATTTATAAAACCTACCTGTAAGAATTAACTGATTTTTGTTTTATCTTTACATGTTATTTTTGCCACTCTTGTTAGACAATATTAACAATTCTAAAAGCATAACTTTATTAAATCTGTCTATTGCGTTTTTTTTTTTGCTAATTTAAAAGTAAATAATTAACTCGAGAGGTGATTTCATTATCTAAAATTTTTACCTTCTAATTTAACATTTTTATTCTTCCTATTCTATTTTTGAATATATCAAAGAGTCGGGGGGTGATTTACTAAGAATTTCTAGCAGATTTAAGATTTTGAAAACACAAAGTGCAACTTTATAGCATTCTATATTGTTATGGTACTTATAGGTTATTTATTCTTCTAATTTATACAGACGTATGGAAGAAGGAAAGAAACATGAAGGGAAAACTCTTCCTGTAGGAGCGAAAAAGTATGTGGAGGAAGGACTAAAATTGGTTATTGTCTATGCTGGACAGTACTTTGGCACCTTCGGTTCTCAGAAGTTTATTCTGTTGTATATGTCATGCGGTGCAGAAGTGAAACAGCACTTATATCCGATTCTGAATAAAATATAATGTGAAAAAGGAATTGTTGTTTAAATTGTGAATTGCAGTTATATAAATAATTAATTTGAGTTGGAGGAGGAATATTATGTTAGTTAGAAATAAAATGATTACAAAAATACTGGCAGTATTGATGATTATATCTTTTTCTCTTATTACGAGTGTCTTTAATATCAATGCATATGCTGAAAACAATGAATTGATTGTTGATAATGGTATTTAAAAGGGAATACAATATAAAGGTGGCAATTTTGTTAAAGTTGATTCCGAAAATCAACTGGATTCTAAATTGATAATTAAAAAGATGAAAATAAAAAATGATGAGCTTACTTTAGAAGCTGTAATAGAAAATAAAAATATGCAAAACTTAATTCAAGCAACTGGAAAAATATATTATTCTCAAAACATGATGTTGAAGAAAACAAGATCTCTAACAGTATTATTTAACAATGAAGGAGATTACAAAATATTATCATTTGTAATTGAAAATAACGCCAATGAAGAACTTCTTCTTCCTGTAAATAAAAAACTTAAAAATAAAACTGTGGTTAAAATAGCAGTATTGTGCACAAACACAAATGATATTTTCTACTTTGAAGATGTTTTCCCCAGTATAAATAAATTATCAAGCTTATATACTCTTGCTAAAGAGCCAGCTGAAACTTATAATAAAGATGAAATTGATAAATCAGGTATAGAAATTGGCAAAACAAACATTGACGAAGTTGACAAAGTAGGTTTTTCTGAAAATTGGTTTATGCCTTTTATCGCAAACAGTAATACTTCCCAGCTTGAAGAAACCAAAGATGTTAGCCATAAGGAATCTCAAATTGTTAGTCTTACAACAACGTCTCCAGTACCTGGTGTTTCCGTGAGTGACTTTATTACTCTTGGTAAGAAAGTATATAATGATAATGACAATTACGGTTACTTCAAAAATACTGTGGAATGGCCAGTAGGAAGCGGAAATAGACTTACAACTTTATTAAAATGGGGATATACATGCAATTTATATACAACTCCCGCAAAAGTAGATAATGTAGATACCACAATTGCAATTGGCACTATACAATTTAATATTCTAAATGAAGCCCAATATATTTACCTTGCATATAATGGTTCAATTCAGTTATTTGATAACAGTTCCTATTTAAGAATAAGAAATCCTTATATAGAAGCTGGACTCGGATCAGGTAATAAAGATATATTTTTTGAAGTTCGAAGAAGTGCAGGAACTCAGTCAGGAACATATAGTATTTCTTTGCCTACGTTAATTGGACTTTTGCCATTTGGAAACACTTATTCCAATGTTGTTGATTTCTTCTCTGAAATCAGTTATGTAACAGAGAGCCGTACTCTTGATACTCTTACCTATCCTACAAATAAAAAATCTCAAGAGTATCAATATGGAAAGGTCGTTAGAGATTGTAAGCTACCTTTAAATTCAAACGAATATTTATCAAATGAATCACATGGTCTATTAATAAGTTTTAAAGCTGTTCCGCCACTTGATATCATCCCAAAAGCTGTAGGATATCGTGTAGTATATAATAGATTTCATTTTGAAATATATTCACGCCATCCTTTTTGGTTAACATATAGTGTATTAGAAGCAACTGTAGACAAAACAATTACAAAAAATTACTATATTCAATAATGCTAAAGCATAATCATCTAAATATGAATGCACTGCATAAGTTTGAATTATGCAGTGCATTCATATACTTTTTTATTTATGTGAGGTATATTGAGAGAGGTGGAATATGCATGAAGAGAAAAATCATTTATATCCATATTGTTTTCTTGATTATAATAGCGTTAATTTTATCTATTTTCTATAAAAATTACTCAATAAAAAAAACATATTTCGTTATAGCTTTGGAGAATATGAAATCGAAAGCCTTTTTGGAAATCCGAGAAATCACGTGGTCTACAAATTATATAATATCTGATTTTGATAAAGGTGGTTTTTCTATAGAAAATATATTGTTTCTAAAATCTAAAGTAGAATTTGTTTCTTATATTATAGATGCACTTAGGTCTATAGACATTAATTCATTTGAGATACGAGGTTATATAAATACATTAAATTCAATGTACAATACATTTTTTCGTTTAGATAGATTTTTGAGTAAAGTTAGTGAGTATATTAAAAATGGAGGCAAGCCTTTCAATTTACTTGACGACAACGATAACAAATTTTTAATAAAAACTAAAAAAGATATATATAATGAACTCTTATTATATTACGATCTTTTTTCAAAATTAGACTTTGAAATAACAACAAAGTTTCCTACAGGTACCGAGTTATTTAATAAGATTATTAAAACCTGGGATATTGAAAAGGCAAACAAAATATTATACCCTTCTGAAAGAAATTAAAAATAAATCTTAGCTTATGATAGATTATGAGAAAATAGATTGACTACATTAGGGCTTCTATGTTTATGAAATAACAGGTAGTCCCTATTTTTATGATTTATTTTAAGGTTTCTAATACGAGTTTTTGGGTATAAATATCATTGAGAACAAAATAAGGTAGATGCTCAAAAATAGCAATACGGAAAAGCATTAGAAGTCACAAAATTCAAACAAGCTCAAACGATTACTTATATACAGAAGACCAACGCTTACTTTTAATATATGGAGTTTGTGTGCCACTTGACAAGCCAAAAGTTTCAGGAAGTCGTGTATTTCATAATGGATTTCATTTTGAAATATATTCACGCCATCCTGTTTGGTTAACATATAGTGTATTAGAAGCAACTGTAAATAAAACAGTTACAAACAATTATTATGTTCAATAATGTTAAAGCATATAATACGAACGTACTGCATAAGCCATGAATTATGCAGTACGTTCATATATTTTTTTATTTTTTTCGATATATTGAGAGAGGTGAAAATGCATGAAGAGAAAATTAATTTATATCCATATAGCTTTCTTGATTATAATCGCTTTGATTTTATCTATTTTCTATAAAAATTACTCAGTAATAAAGATGCGTTATATTAACGCTTTTAATGATATGAAAGTTACGGCTTTTAATGAAATAGCTGAAGTCGCATATTGTACAAAGTATATAATAGATAATTTTGATAAAGACGGGTTTTCTATGGAAAATATATCGTATTTAAAACTTAAAGTAAAATTTGTTTTTTTAGCTATAGATGCACTTATGTTTGCACGTATTGATTCTTTTGAGATAGATAATTATGGTACTAAATTAATCTCAATGTACAATACATTTTCTCTTTTTGATAGATTTTTGACAAAAGTTATTGAACATATCAAAGATGGAGGCAAGCCTTTTAATTTATTTGACAACAATGATAACAAGTTTTTAATAAAAACTAAAAAAGATATATATAACGAGTTTTTATTATATCACGACCTTTTTTCAAAATTAGACTTACACGTAACAAAGTCTTCTACAGGTACTGAGTTATTTAATAAGATTATTAAAACCTGGGATATTGAAAAGGCAAACAAAATAGTATACCCTTCTGAAAGAAATTAAAAATAAATCTTAGCTTATGATAGATTATGAGAAAATAGATTGACTACATTAGGGCTGCTATGTTTATGAAATAATAGGCAGTCCCTATTTTTATGATTTATTTTATTAAAATAAACTTTCGGGGTATAAATACTTTTGAGAACAAAAATTTTATAAAAGAAGAGACCTTGTGATGAGCAAAAAGATTGAGAACATATTAAGGTTTGGAATGAAGATGGAGAAAAATGCGCAAGACTTTTATTCGTTCTATGCAAACAGCTTGCAAGATGAAGGGCTAAAAAAACTTTTTGAAGAGTTTGTAAAGATTGAGCAGGAACATTACAAGTATCTTGAGAATATTCTTAAAAGTCTGGGTAGCCAAGAACCACCAATATCAATCTCATGGGTTGTAGACGACCATAACAAAATGGTAGACCCTCATATACTTGCCGAAAACTCAAAAATATTGGAGACAGATTTTTCAGACCTTACAATATTGCGGCTTGCATATCTGATTGAAAGCGACTTTGCCGCATTTTACAAACAAGCTGCTGAAAAGGTTGAAGATAGCAATGTAAAAGGTTTGCTTCTACATCTTGCAAAGTGGGAAGAGGAACATGAGAAGTTCTTCAAAGATAGATACCACAGTCTTATGAAAAAGGAATGGGAAGAACTTGACCTGTTCTAAAAAAGACCTATAAAAAGTAGCAAGGGAGCAGTCTGTATTCTATTTTGTTGGGTCTGTAAATAATTTTGTGTATTTAAATTAAACCAACCTTCTTGGTAAGAAATCATTCAAGGATAAGCTTGTCTACCTTCTATTTTTTAGTATTACCATTTTAAAAATTTTTATGCATAAATTTTTAAAATCCTGGACAAAATTTAATACTGGGTTATAATACTCTGTTTTTTATTTGCTGTTTTAAACTGCTTCCATGGAAGCAGTTTAAAATACGAACTGGTGATTGCTATCTACTTTATATACTCTCTCAAACGGTCAGGATACATTATCAAAAGCTGATTTAATATTATATCCCAATTTCTGTACCTCTGTGTCCACTTTCTTACAACATTTTTTGTTGCAAGATAAAGCATCTTCTCTAATGCTATATCATTTGGAAACACTGATTTTGTCTTTGTCACTTTCCTAAACTGTCTGTGAATTCCTTCTATGATGTTTGTGGTATAAATTATCTTCCTTATTCTGCGGGGAAACTTAAAAAACGATGTTAGTAGCTCCCAGTTGTTTTCCCAGCTTCTGAACGCATAAGGATACTGTTTCCCACACTTTTCTCTTACCTGATAAAAATTCTCCAGCGCTTCTTCTTCATTAGTTGCCTGATACACTTTCTTAAAATCCTTTGAAAATTCTTTTATATGCTTGTATGAAACATACTTGAATTAATTTCTTAGTTGATGAATAATACACCTTTGAACATCGCTTTTAGGGAACACTGCTTCTATTGCTTCCTTTAAACCTGTCAAGCCGTCAACACAAAATAGTAGTACCTCTTCTACTCCTTGTATAATTATTTTCGTAATACACAACAAAAAAATTCTAATAAAATAACAACCAAAGTTTCGGTTAACATAAGATTTTAAGTCTCATCATTAAAATAACATTTCCAATCATTCCTCTTTGAGAGGAAAGCAGCCTAAAATCACTTCCTGCTGCTTGTGGCTTCTCTTCTTCGGCCACACTCTGATTTATCGCTGGCCTCTTGCCAGCCTCATTAAATTTGATATAATTCTTTCATTTGGGCATGGAATTTATCTGTACATTCACTCCTGGGAATGGAAGTCACCTTCCATATACCCGCACAAGAGACTATTATTCCATTCCAGGTAAGTCTAAACTATTTGGCTGGTTGAGGCCAGCTTAAAACCTAATTAAAGCTGGTTCCTCGTATCACTCGCAAGGTTGTATACTTACCTTGGCTCGGAATGGAAAACTCATGCCCTAATTCAATTTTAAAATCACTTGCAAGGAGGTCTTATGCTATGAACTTAAAACCTATTGCCGGGATTGATGTCTCTAAATATTTCAGCGAAATGGTGGTTATCTCTCCTGCAAATGAAATACTTTCACGCTTGACTATCCATCACAATAATCTCTCTGACTTTGATAGGGCTATCGAAATCCTTAAAAAAGTTGAAGAGGATTTCGCGGCTCGCCCTATCATCGTCATGGAAGCCACAGGGCATTACCACAAAATCCTCTCCCGCTTCTTTACTTCTAATGGCTGGGATGTTGCAATTATCAATCCCATCCAATCTAATTCTATCAAAAATGCGGGAGTTAGAAAAGTAAAAAATGATAAAATTGATGCCCTGTGGATTGCCTTAACCTTCAGGCTTACTAACTCTGCTATAGCACAACCTTCATCTGAAACCCTCGATTGCTTGAAAAACCTATGCCGTCAGTACTACAACCTCAGCGATGAGTTGACCTCTTACAAATATAGACTTACTTCTGTCGTCGACCAAATTATGCTCAATTTCAAAGAGGTCTTCCCTGACATTTGCTCTAAAACATCTTTGGCTATACTTGAAAACTACCCTACTCCAAACGATATCCTAAGCGCTGACAGCGAAAAACTTATTTCCATCATTCAGCAAACTTCTAAAAAAAGCTACCAATGGGCTAAAGAAAAATATGAACTACTTATCGCAAAAGCTAAACAGTTCAAACCTTTTTCTATCTCCAACTTGGCAAATGTTACTATGCTTAAAGTCTACATTAACATAGTCTTGACTTTGCAACAAAACATCAATAAAATCTCTGAATCCATAAATCAGCTTGTTCAGCAGTCTTCACAGACTCAGCCTTCAATATCCGAAAATATTAACCTTCTTCAGTCTATCCCTGGCATAGGTTTTCTCACTGCTGCAACTATCCTTGCTGAAATAGGTGACTTCGAAAAATTTTCAAAACCTAATAAACTTGTTGCCTTCTTTGGTATTGATCCTTCCGTAAATCAGTCTGGGCAATTTGTTGGCACAAAAAACAAAATGTCTAAACGTGGCTCTAAAATCTTGCGAAGAATCTTATTTACAATTGCTCTTGCAAATATCAGAACTAAAAGAAACTCTGAGCCTTGTAATCCTGTGTTATTGGAATACTATCAGAAAAAGTGTCAACAAAAGCCCAAAAAAGTTGCATTAGGCGCTGTCATGAGAAAGCTCATATGCATTATCTTTGCTGTCATGCGCGATAGAAAACCTTTTGAACTTAGAACTCCTGAAAAACATATTCAAAAATGTTTTAACAAGACTGCTGTTTATTGTGTATAAATAATTGTTTTATTAATGAAACATTGGTTAACCATAATATGTGCCCAGCCTCCATATGTTATGTCAACCTCTAATGGATGGCTTACCGTCTTATGCCCTTTTAAAAGAATTTTCTACCATAAAATGTTATCAAAAATTTTTTAAAAAACTCTTGACTTTAATTAGCTGGTCTTAACTTATTTTATAAACTAACTATAGACTAAAACATATCATAATTTAATAGAATACCTTAGTTCTCTTAAATTTACCCCCGCAATGTTAAGCATTCTTACTTTATTATCACTTCTGAACCCATACCTTTCATAAAAATTCAAAGCTCTCGTATTACCTTCCAAAACCCAAAGGTGACAATAATCAAAATTTTGCTTTTTCAATCTATTTAAAGCAAAATTCATTAATTCATAACCTTGCCTAGTTGACCAATATGCTGGTAAAACATATATAGATATGATCTCTCCATATCCAGCTTCTCCATCACGCGATTTGCCAAAACAAACACATCCAGTATCAGTTTCTCCATTATTTATTATCGCCGCTTCATGCAATTTATTAGATAACGCATCAGTAAATGGCTTGATCCATTTATCTTCCGAAATCCCATTTAGATATTCTTGCGGTATCAAACCTTTATAAGCTTCTTTCCACGTTAAAGCGTGTATTCTACTCATACTAGCTACATCTTCAATTTTAGCTAACCTTATATAACTCAATTATTCCCCCTCACTATTCAAGTATTTATATAACTGCAATTCATAATTTAAGCAGAAATCTTTTTTTACTTTATATTTTGTTCAGAATCTGATATAAATACTGTTCCACTTCTGCACCGCATGGCACATACAATTAAATAAACTTCAGAAAGCCGAAGACGCCAAAGAACTTTTCAGCAAAGACAGTAACCAATTTTTGTTTTTTCTGCACATGATTTTTTACTGCTACAGAAAAAGTTTTTCCCTTAATTTTTCTTTCTTCTGTACTTTTGTATAACTTAACCTATAAATGCCATAGCAATATAGAATGGTATAAAGTTATTCTTTGTGCTTTTATAGTTTTTAGTCTGTTAGAAATCCTTAGTAAATCACCCCTCGACTCTTTGGTATATTTGAAAATAGAATAAGAATAATAAAGTTGTTGAATTAGAAGTCGAAAGTTTTAAATGATGAAATCACCTCTCGAGTTAATTATTTACTTTAATATTAGCAAAAAAAAGAAAAAACGCAATAGTCAGATTATACAAAATTATGACTCTGATATTGTTAATATTGTTAGAGAAGAGTATCGGGAAAGGATAGGGGATGAAGGAAGATAAAGTAAAAGGCTATCCAATCAACTTTTGGACAGCCCTTGAGTATATTTGTAGTTTCTTTCAAACTGAAAGTCTATTCGATAATTCCATTTTCTGATACTATAAATAATTTTGTGTAAAGTATAATAGCCTCCTTCTTGGTAAGAATCAGAATATAAACAAAAATAACCAAGTGGGAGGCTTTTATTATGGAAAATGTTTTATCAAAAGAACAATTACTCGAATTCATAAGAAAAAATAACATCCAGAGTGTAAGCGACATTTATGAAAGCTTGAAGGATCTATTCAAAGACTTACTACAAAGCTTTTTAGAAGCAGAAATTGAAGAAAGTTTAGGTTACGAAAAATATGATGGCAAAAACAAGCAGACAACAAATTCCTGAAATGGTTATAGTCAAAAGACTGTCAAAACTAAGTTTGGTGAAATGGAACTTGATATTCCAAGGGATAGAGAAGGTAAATTTGAACCGAAGATAATTCCTAAGTATAAAAGAGACATTTCAGAGATTGAAGACAAAATTATAGCCCTGTATTCAAGAGGAATGACAACACGAGACATTCATGAGCAAATTAAAGATATTTATGGTATTGAAATATCTAGCGAAATGGTTAGCAAAATTACAGAGAAAATTATTCCTGAGATAAGAGAATGGCAAAATAGACCATTGGAAAAAATATATCCATTTATTTTCATGGACGCAATTCATTACAAGATAAAGGATGAGGGTAAAATTGTAAATAAAGCTGCCTATGTTGTTTTGGGTATTAACATTGAAGGATATAAGGATGTTTTAGGGATATGGATTGGAGAGAGTGAAAGCTCTAAATTCTGGTTGGGTGTTTTGAATGACTTGAAAACAAGAGGAGTAGAAGAGGTACTACTGTTTTGTGTTGACGGCTTGACAGGTTTAAAGGAAGCAATAGAAGCAGTGTTCCCTAAAAGCGATGTTCAAAGGTGTATTATTCATCAACTAAGAAATTAATTCAAGTATGTTTCATACAAGCATATAAAAGAATTTTCAAAGGATTTTAAGAAAGTGTATCAGGCAACTAATGAAGAAGAAGCGCTGGAGAATTTTTATCAGGTAAGAGAAAAGTGTGGGAAACAGTATCCTTATGCGTTCAGAAGCTGGGAAAACAACTGGGAGCTACTAACATCGTTTTTTAAGTTTCCCCGCAGAATAAGGAAGATAATTTATACCACAAACATCATAGAAGGAATTCACAGACAGTTTAGGAAAGTGACAAAGACAAAATCAGTGTTTCCAAATGATATAGCATTAGAGAAGATGCTTTATCTTGCGACAAAAAATGTTGTAAGAAAGTGGACACAGAGGTACAGAAATTGGGATATAATATTAAATCAGCTTTTGATAATGTATCCTGAGCGTTTGAGAGAGTATATAAAGTAGATAGCGATTACCAGTTCGCATTTTAAACTGCTTCCATGGAAGCAGTTTAAAACAACAAATAAAAAACAGAGTATTATAACCCAGTATTAAATTTTGTCCAGGATTTTAAAAATTTATGCATAAAAATTTTTAAAATGGTAATACTAAAAAATAGAAGGTAGACAAGCTTATCCTTGAATGATTTCTTACCAAGAAGGTTGGTTTAATTTAAATACACAAAATTATTTACAGACCCCATTTTCTTTTGCCCATTTATCAAGCTCTTGTGCCACTTCTTTTTTCTTTTCTTCTAATATCTTTTGGTATTCTTCTCTCTCTTTCTCTATATCTTCTTCTGTTAAATTGTTTTGTTTGGCTAATGCTTTACCTACAGGAGTTGAGAAAAACATGTTCTTTTTAAAATCTGGTTCAAACTTAACAAGTGAACTTCTTGCTTTATGTTCAATGGCTATTGTTCGAAATTCTTTCCAAATATTTTGCCAATCATAAGGTTTTTTAATTAAATCTTTAAGGAATTTTTCGTAATAGTAAATAGCAACTTTATCAATTTTATATTGAGTATACTCCTTGTATAATTATTTTCGTAATACACATCAAAAAAATTCTAATAAAATAACAACCAAAGTTTCGGTTAACATAAGATTTTAAGTCTCATCATTAAAATAACATTTCCAATCATTCCTCTTTGAGAGGAAAGCAGCCTAAAATCACTTCCTGCTGCTTGTGGCTTCTCTTCTTCGGCCACACTCTGATTTATCGCTGGCCTCTTGCCAGCCTCATTAAATTTGATATAATTCTTTCATTTGGGCATGGAATTTATCTGTACATTCACTCCTGGGAATGGAAGTCACCTTCCATATACCCGCACAAGAGACTATTATTCCATTCCAGGTAAGTCTAAACTATTTGGCTGGTTGAGGCCAGCTTAAAACCTAATTAAAGCTGGTTCCTCGTATCACTCGCAAGGTTGTATACTTACCTTGGCTCGGAATGGAAAACTCATGCCCTAATTCAATTTTAAAATCACTTAGCCGTTTGCAAAAAGGGTGATGTTTGCAGGTAATAGGTGGGAAAACAGAAATTAAGTACAAATAAGAAGTAGGAAGACAAAGGAAAAGCTAATACAATTAATACCAATACAAACAACAATAGCTAAATCAAATTGATGGAAATTATTAACAGCGTTTAAAAAGACAATACTATCCCATACCCTCTAAAAAAGCTTCTTTAGAGGGTTTAAGACAGGTAACTATGATATTGAGTAAAGGGTTGAAAGATTTAACCAAGAAAAAACTTAAAGTTTTAAGCAATAAGTTTTTTGAGTTTATTAAGTTTTTTAATAGTAAGCTTAGAGCAATGAAGCTTAATATTATGAGCGAGAATAAATAGCAAGAGGAAAGACACAGCAGACAAAAGGAAATCAGAAAACAGAGAAATATGGTCGCGTGTTGGCAGGATGTCAGAGCCCATGTAGGATTTAAGGTGAGCGATGGTTTGTTCAATGACGACACGTTTTTTGTAGAGGTTTAAGAATTTTTGAGAGTTTCTGTTGATGCCAGGGAAAGAACGAAGGTTATCAGGGTATGTATAAAACATTCTGCCTGATTTAGAGGAAGTACAGGGCTGAGGGCAAGAGCAGACACGTTTGCCATCTTTGTATGAAGACAAAGGGCAGACCCATTTAAAACGCTCTGAACGATTTTTACCCTGGCAAATGCCTTCTGGTTTAAAAGGCAGATTGAATTTTTGACATATGGGGATACCATCTTCTGAGATAATGATATTGGGGTCAGAGGTAGTAGAGTTTTTGTTAGCTCTTTTGTTTAGAGGGATAACGATTTTAGAGAAATTGAAAGAGTTTTTTAAAGTGGAATAAATGTTAGCAGAATCCAAGGCACTATCAGCGCTAAAAGTAGAGAAGTTATTAGGGATGTATGAAAAAAGTTTTTCAAGGCAAGGTAGCAAAGCTTTTGAATCAGAGACAGCTTTATCTTCAATAGGGTCAGAGTTTGATGAATCTATATTGAACAGAGGATGGATAGCCAGAGGAAGACCGAGAGCATTTGTAATGACAGCGAATTTGAGTGCATAACAAAAATGACCGTTTATGAACATAAGGCGGATATTAGAATTAGCGGCGGATGTTTTGGACAAAGAAGAATAAACAAGAGAGTACACCTGGTTAGTTTCGAGGTCAGGGTTAGCCTTAGAAGTTTTACGCAGTAGAGATTGAAAGAATTTAGGGTTATTTTCCCGGACTTTAGGTTCAAGGCCTGTAGTATCGAATATTAGGGTAGAAGCTAAATCTGGGCAATGCTCAAAAGCTATGTTATGAGCGAAAAGAGCGATGTTATTGAACAATTTTTCGATTTCAAGTGCAAAGAGTTTTCTAAACCTTGAGAAGGTAGAAATAGAGGGCACATTTTCAAAGTTGCAGAAGGTGCGGAGTTCGTATGATTTAAATAGAACAGCACGAGGCTGGGTGATAGTATTAAGTTTGAGGATTTTTTGGATGAAGAAAGCGCAGAGCATGGATTCTAAAGAGAAACTTCTGTGTTTGCCGAAATATTTGTAGTAGGCTTTGTAGAATGAGTCAGGGATGAATTGAGACAGGTCGATGAATTTATTGAACAAGCCCAAAAGGCTTTCTGGCGAATAAAGAGCCGAGGCCTTTATATGGGAGTGAAGTTCCAAAAAGGAAAGTTGTTTAGGTTTGTTTTTGAACATTTTAGGACCCTCCTCACAGTAACATATTTGTTTTATATACTCATATTTTACTACAACTATGAGGAGGGTGACCAGACTTTTTTGAATCTTTCTAAAGCTTAATAACGCTCATATTGAGCGTTTCTGCAAAAAGCTATATTACATTAAAGATGGGAGTAAGCCTATTGATTTGTTTGGAGATGGTAAATTCTTGATAAAAACAAAAAAAGATATTTATAATGAGCTTTTATTATATTACGATCTTTTTTCAAAATTAGACTTAGAAGTGACAAAGTCATCTACAGGTACCGAGCTATTTAATAAGATTATTAAAACCTGGGATATTGAAAAGGCAAACAAAATAGTATACCCTTCTGAAAGAAATTAAAAATAAATCTTAGCTTATGATAGATTATGAGAAAATAGATTGACTACATTAGGGCTGCTATGTTTATGAAATAATAGGCAGTCCCTATTTTTATGATTTATTTTAAAGTTTTTAAAATAAACTTTCGGGGTATAAATACTTTTGAGAACAAAAATTTTATAAAAGGAGAGACCTTGTGATGAGCAAAAAGATTGAGAACATATTAAGGTTTGGAATGAAGATGGAGAAAAATGCGCAAGACTTTTATTCGTTCTATGCAAACAGCTTGCAAGATGAAGGGCTAAAAAAACTTTTTGAAGAGTTTGTAAAGATTGAGCAGGAACATTACAAGTATCTTGAGAATATTCTTAAAAGTCTGGGTAGCCAAGAACCACCAATATCAATCTCATGGGTTGTAGACGACCATAACAAAATGGTAGACCCTCATATACTTGCCGAAAACTCAAAAATATTGGAGACAGATTTTTCAGACCTTACAATATTGCGGCTTGCATATCTGATTGAAAGCGACTTTGCCGCATTTTACAAACAAGCTGCTGAAAAGGTTGAAGATAGCAATGTAAAAGGTTTGCTTCTACATCTTGCAAAGTGGGAAGAGGAACATGAGAAGTTCTTCAAAGATAGATACCACAGTCTTATGAAAAAGGAATGGGAAGAACTTGACCTGTTCTAAAAAAGACCTATAAAAAAGTAGCAAGGGAGCAGTCTGTATTCTATTTTGTTAGACAGCTCCCTTTTAATTTTTATTTAAATCGTTCTCGAACATAGTTTTACTTTTGTGTATTTTTAATATGTTTGCGGAATTGATACTGGTAAGAAAATTTCCACTTTGAGCATATAACAACAATAGCAGTAAGGATCAGTAAGAATATAGCAATCATGGCATTCTGAGTTCTTTCTTTTTTGGCAGCAGCAAAGTATAATGTCTTTGAAGGGTCTTCCCCACCCATCATTATCTTTTCAGGAGCTTCTCTCATCAATCTACTTCTTTCTTCTATGGCTTTTAAAATTTGCATTGGTTTTTCATTTAATGCATCTTTTATTATGCCAAAATCCCATATATGATTTTCATAACCTTTTGCACCAGCACACCACCAATTTCCATCACCTGATACAGCGTATAATCTCATCTCTTCAATATTGACAATTTTTACATCACTCTTCATGCCCCGTCGTGCCAAATACCTTTCCAAATTTTCTACTGCATTACCCAATGAATCATCACCAAACACTCCAGTATTCACTATATAATTGTTCATTTTACTATCCCACTCGATAAGAAGATATCCAACAGGTATATTATCGTAATATACAATTCTCGCCCATCCCTTGTCTACAAATTCAGTATTAAGAACATCTCTCCAAGAGTTAAATCTCAAATTTTTAATTTTATCTTTTACCTCATCTCTCACAATATGATATGGGCGCCCATTCTCAGCTATCTTAACTTCAGTTGGAATATGAAATACCCTGTAATATTCGTATTCTTTACTCAACTTGAATTTTTCAGTGTCATACGATCCATTGATATTTGTTATTTTATTCAACGACTGCAGCGCAGTTGAATCTTTATTAATAGTAAGATTATTAATATAAAGATTTAGCCATGAGTTAGCTAAACATTGTCTTTGGAGTATATTAATTTCACTATTGTGCTCATTAGAAAGGTTTGTTCCAATACATGTAAATGTTGAAATATATAATAGTAAAAAAACTATTACAAGACTAAGAAATACCTTATCTTTTTTCATTTTGTTTCACCTCTCGCTAAACTATTATGGCTTAAATACTCTTATTGCATCTAAATAATCTCTGTAATTATCGTTATCTCTCAGCTCAGAATCAGGAATAGTAATTACTCCGCCAATGGCTGGATCCATAATTGTTATATAATTTTGCAGAAACCCATTTGAGTCAAAATATTGCCATATACCGTTTAAAACAACAAAATGATTTTGACTTACTGTTACTGTAATTTCTAATCCTATTGGACTTCTATAATTTACAATTTGTTCTGCAATTTGCCCATATGAAATTACAAAACCACTTACTGGTATCATGCGTGAAGAGCCAACACCATAATAGCTCAGTGCTCTTTGTATATCATAAAGAGATGCAGATTTATTTACATAGCTTCCATAAATATATTTCACTATATCCCATTGTGTTGCCTCTCTTCCAAAACCTAAATAGTTTTTACAATAGTAAAGTATTGACTTACTTCCTGCTGCCCAGCACCAGTTTGAGTATGCTTGCTGCACTTCTTTAACCGGAAGACTAACATACGTAACTGTGTTTTCTGCACGTACACTAAAAATGCTTAGAAAAAATAAATTCAGGAGTACCACAATTGAAATTGCTATTTTTTTCTCTTTTCTATTTTAAAAAGTTTTGTTACCACACTTTTCACTCCTTCCTATTTTCCAATATAATTACTACATTATAACTTTAAATTCATCATTTCTGATTTTCAATGTACAAAATTGTCTTTTTTTTCATTTTTTAAACCTCAATTTGGATAATTTTATTTGTTGAAAACATCAAAAAAATGCACATAACATAAATTTTATTAAGGAAATGCTTTTAAAAATGTGTCTTTTTCACCGGAATTCTTACCGGTATGATATAATATTTGATGTTGATTAATATAAAACAATTTTAAAATATACCTAATCAGGAGAGATAAAAGCAATGTCAAGAATAGAAAAAGATTTCTTGGGTAGCATAGAGCTTTCTGACTCTGAACTTTATGGAATTCATACAAAGCGTGCACAGGAAAATTTCAACGTTTCAAAAGAGCCAGTTGATTCAGACTTGATAAAAGCTATGGTAATGGTCAAAAAAGCTTGTGCAATTGCAAACTTTGAAGTTGGCCTTCTTGACAAAACAAGAAAGGACGCAATTGTATACGCATGCGACCAAATACTGGAAGGAAAATACCTTGACCAGTTTGTGGTTGATAAGTTCCAAGGCGGTGCTGGAACATCAACCAATATGAATGTAAATGAGGTCATAGCAAATATTGCACTAATTTCTATGGGAAGAAAACCCGGTGAGTATGAAGTCATCCACCCTATTGACCATGTAAATATGTCACAGTCAACAAATGATGTGTATCCCACTGCCCTTCGGATTGCTACAATCTGGAATGTAAGAGAACTTTCTGAGGAAATAGCAGAGCTTCAGAAAAGTCTTCAGAAAAAAGAACATGAATTTGAAGATGTAATCAAGGCAGGAAGAACTCAGCTGCAGGATGCTCTTCCTGTCACTTTAGGTCAGGAGTTTGGCGCATACGCTCAGGCAATATCGCGCGACAGATGGCGACTTTACAAAGTTGAAGAGCGCCTGAGAGTAATAAACATCGGGGCAACTGCAGTGGGAAATGCAACTAACGCTCCTTTGAAGTATATTTTTAAAGTGACAGAGATTCTGCGCGACCTTACAAAGATTGGCCTTGCACGGTCAGACTATCTCATGGATGCAACACAAAACGCAGATGTTTTTGTTGAATGTTCTGGCCTTTTGAAAGCCTTGGCAGTAAACCTTACCAAGATTGCAAATGACCTCAGGCTTTTATCCTCTGGTCCAAACACAGGATTTAATGAAATAAATCTGCTACCTGTTCAGGCAGGGTCAAGCATAATGCCAGGAAAGGTGAATCCTGTTATACCAGAGCTTATAAACACAATAGCTTTTCAAGTGATGGCAAACGACTTTGCAATAACCTTGGCAGCACAGGCTGGTCAGCTTGAACTGAACGCTTTTTTGCCTCTAATTAGCAAAAACATATTAGAAAGCCTCAAAATTCTTAAAAATGGAATAAGAATTTTTAGAAAACAATGCATAGATGGAATTACAGCAAATAGAGAAAAGTGTTTAGAATATGCTAAAAAGACACCAGCAATTGCCGCAGCTTTGATTGACAAAATTGGCTATGACAAAGCAGCAGAGGTTGCCAAAAAAGCTATTTTGGAAGGAAAGCAGGTAATTGAGGTAGTAAAAGAACAAAATATTATGGATGAAAATCAAGCTGAAAAGATTTTGGACCCATTTGAGTTTGTAAAGTTCAAAGAATAAATCTTTTTGAAGGGACTGACTTTAAGATGAACACAACACCACGAAGCGAAAGAATCCATATAGCCATATTTGGCAAGCGAAATGCTGGAAAGTCAAGTTTAATTAATGCCATTACAAACCAGCCAATTGCAATCGTGTCTGACATGCCAGGTACTACCACCGACCCTGTGTACAAAGCAATGGAGATTTTGCCGCTTGGTCCTGTTGTTTTGATTGACACAGCAGGAATTGACGATGAAGGCGCACTTGGCAAGCTCAGGGTTGAAAAGACCTTAGAGGTTTTGGACAAAACAGACATTGCCATCTTAGTTGTCTCAGACCTTGATGACCTGACATATGAAAAATGGCTTGTAAAGCTCTTTGAACAGAAAAAAGTTGCCAGGATTGGTGTATTGAACAAGATTGATAAAGACCAGAATTACAAGGAAAAACTTTCGTTTTTGCAATCAACCCTTGGGATGCCATTTTTGCCTGTATCGTGCGCGCAGCAAAAAGGAATTGATGATTTGAAAAATACTTTATCCAAACTCATTCCAGATGTTGGTGAGGATTTGCGAATAGTTGGAGATTTAATAAACCCAAGTGACTTTGCAGTTTTGGTTGTACCAATTGACAAAGCCGCCCCAAAAGGAAGATTGATTTTGCCCCAGCAGCAGACAATAAGAGATATTCTGGACTCTGACGCAATTGCAATTGTGACAAAAGAGTATGAACTTAAAGAAACCATAGAAAATCTTGGGAAAAAGCCAGCAATTGTTATAACAGACTCACAGGCGTTTTTGAAGGTTGATGCAGACACCCCGCCAGACATTCCTCTTACTTCATTTTCCATTTTGTTTGCAAGATACAAAGGAGATTTGGTAGAATTTGTTGAGGGTGTAAAAAAGATTAAAGAATTAAAGCCAGGTGATAAAGTATTGATTGCAGAGGCATGTACTCATCACAGACAGTCTGACGACATTGGCACAGTAAAAATTCCAAGATGGCTCCGCCAGATAGCTGGATTTGACATAAACTTTGAATGGGTATCAGGCTACAATTACCCAAAAGACCTTACAAAGTACAAGCTTATAATCCACTGCGGCGGGTGCATGATAACAAGACGAGAAATGCTATTTAGAATTGAGCTTGCAAAACAGCAAGGTGTGCCAATCACAAACTATGGTATCATGATTGCGTATGTCCACGGGATTTTGCCAAGAGCATTAAAACCATTTGGTATTGAGTTTGAATATTGAAAAAATTGGGCTGTCCAAAAAGTTAATTGGATAGCCCCTTTTATCTTGAAACAAAAATTTATTTTATAGAAAACTCACAGTTTACAATAGCTGTTATTTCTTTGTCAACAGAAGATGTATCGTTTATGCCATAGTCGCTAACCTCTGTTGAATAAGGCGGTGTTATTTGGAAAACACCCATTGACGCAGACCTGAGCCTCTCTACCTTTATCCCAGTGCTTTCTGCAATTTGCTGAGCTCTTTTCACCGCATCCTTGGTTGCCAAAGACAGCATCTCAATTTTGAGGTCTGCAAGTTTTGTATAGTAATACTGCGGTGGCATTGATTCGAACTGAACACCGAGGTTTATAAGCTCTGTTGATTTCCTTGACAGGTCTGTAATCTTATCAACATCCTTTGAAGTAATTTGAACATTCTGAACAAGCCTGTAACTGTCAATTTTTGTTGATGTGACACCATTGGGAAGCATTTCGTAAATGGTTGTTGTAGAAATTGATGAAAAAATCAAATCTTTTTCAAAAATTCCTTTAGATAAAAAATAATTTTTCACAATTTTCTGGCTGTTTTGGAGCTGCTTGTACGCCTCTTTTAAGTCTTTTGCCTGAACTGAATATGTTCCTGTCCATTTTACCAAATCCGACCTTATCTGCTTCTTAGCAGACCCTGTAACTCGGATTATCTTTTGTTCTGACCTGAGATTAATAAGACCATTTGAAATAAAGTAAGATGAGACTGTAAAGGAAACCCCTAAAATCAGAGCAATAATAATGTAAGTGATATTTTTGTTATTCGTTTTATCCACCCCCTATTTTTTACTTGACAATATTTTATCACTATGGGCAAACAAATTCAATATAAAAAATTTTTACTTGGAAAGCTAAAAATAAACCTCTGCCTCTTATCTTTTATGGATAAGAAAGCAGAGGTTGTTTTTTTTGGCATCTTCTATACAGTAAATGTTACCCACTTGCCAAGCTCTTCAAACCCAAGTTTTTTATAAATCCTTCCTGCAGCAGGGTTTTCGTAAAACAGGCAAAGTGACTTTCCTTCACTCAAAAGATCTGAGCAGAGCTTTTTCATGCACATTGTGGCATACCCTTTACCTCTGTATTCGTGCATTGTACACACGCTTATTACCATCGCCATATCCTGAATCTCTGCACCTGTTCTTGCAGATGATACTATCATACCATCATCTTCAATGTAATATATTCTGCTTCTTCCAAGACTTACATCTTGTTTTATTTGGTCAAAAGTTGCAGGGTTCAAAAATTTTTCAATTGACTGATATAAGTAAACAAGCATCTCTATCTTGTCAAGGTTTTCTTCTAAATTGTCTTTGGTGATAATTTTAACCATGTTCTCTTCTTCAGGCTTAAGATTAAACCTGCTGAAATCCTGCGGCTGTGAAAGTTTGGAAAAAGCTTGTTCTCTTTTTTGCGAAAATTTTATCTTCTTTGCAAAAGGCAAGATTGCAGATCTTTTTCCAGAAAAAGTTTTAAATTTAAGATTTAAAATGATATTGCTAAAGCCCTCTATATCATAGTCAAGAGTATCTGAATAAAAAATCAAATCCTTTCTGTACTGCAAAAGAACAGCTTTTATGCTATCAGTTTTTAAATCAAACTCACCCCAAACCTGAACAATGGGCGAATCAAAACCATAACTCAAAACATCGCCAATGATAAAGATATTCCATTCTTTTTCTTTTCTGACAAATTCCATAAGTTTGTCAAAGTGTTGTGCAGAAAGTTTTGTAATCATATTGACCAAAACCACACTTTCCTGCTTTTTTAAAATTATACTACCAAAATGGCGTTTATTCAACAGCTTTCAAAACCCACATAAACGAATTAAAATCGCCCCAGGTCTGAGGAATAAGAATACCAATATTCATAAGCTCATCACCGTATTTTGTTGTTGCTTCACTTTCTATAAGATATTTTTTGTCAGGGTCAAGCCCGTCAAGTTTTAAGTACCTCACCGGTGGATTTGGACTTCTTAAGACCTCTACGTAGAACACAACAGCTTCTTTTTTGTCCTCTGTTACAAACATCCACGCAGCAGCACTTTCTTCAAACGGAGAAATTAGCCTGTACAAATCTCCTTCAAATACTATATGCCAAATTTTTTTGTAGGTTTCTATCTGTTTTTTAATCTCTTCTTTATCTTCTTTAGAAAGCTTTGTAAGGTCAAGCTCATATCCAAAACAGCCTGAAAGTGCCACGATCCCTCTTGTTTTCATGGGAGTTATCCTGCCAACCTGATGGTTTGGCACGATTGATACATGCGCACCCATAGTTGACGCTGGATACACTATGCTTGTTCCAAACTGGATTTTAAGCCTTTCGATTGCGTCTGTGTCATCACTTGTCCAAATTTGAGGCATGTAATACAAAATTCCCGGGTCGAACCTTCCACCACCGCCAGAACATCCTTCAAATAGAATGTGGGGAAATTCTGTTGTCAGCTCCTCCATCATCTGATAAAGCCCCAAAACATATCTGTGAAATACCTCTTTTTGTCTCTCTGGTGGAAGCTCA
Source organism: Caldicellulosiruptor acetigenus (assembly GCF_026914305.1). NCBI lineage: Bacteria > Bacillati > Bacillota > Caldicellulosiruptorales > Caldicellulosiruptoraceae > Caldicellulosiruptor > Caldicellulosiruptor acetigenus. The sequence continues at coordinate 2,260,716 of NZ_CP113866.1, forward strand.
AGCGAACCTACCTCTGTTAAGGGCCTGTTCATGTCCCACTTAATATATTCAATTGGAGCTGTTCTTAAAATCTCTTTCATCATCCTTAAAATCTCTTTTCTCACATCTTCTCTGGTAATGTCCAAAACATACTGGTTCCTGCACTGCGTCAAAGTCCTTCCCCGAACCTGTATGCACCAGTCAGGATGCTTTCTGTAAAGTTCGCTATCTGGGGAGACCATCTCAGGCTCAAACCAAAGTCCAAATTTGAGCCCCATCTCATTTAGCTTTTTACCAAGCCCGTCCAAACCATTTGGAAGTTTTCTCCTGTCAACAAACCAGTCGCCAAGTGAGCTTGTATCATCATCTCTTTTGCCAAACCATCCATCATCAAGAACAAACAGCTCAATCCCAAGATCTTTTGCCTCTTTCGCCAATGCCAAAAGCTTTTCCTCATTGAAATTGAAATATGCTGCTTCCCAGCTGTTTATAAGAATTGGTCTTCTCTTGTCTCGATATGCTCCTCTGCAAAGTCTTTTTCTGTAAAGCTTATGGTATGTGCGAGACATTCCTCCTAAGCCCTCTTGTGAATAAACCATTACAACCTCGGGTGTCTGAAAACTGCTATGCGGCTCTAAAACCCATGTAAACTCAAATGGATTTATTCCCATAGTGACTCTTACAAGATTGTACTGGTCTTTTTCAACAATTGCAGCAAAGTTTCCACTATAGACAAGCGAAAAGCCATACACATCACCATGTTTTTCGGTTGCATCCTTTGACAAAAGTGCTATAAATGGATTGTGCTGATGAGAACTTTCTCCTCTTGTGCTGTCAATTACCTGAATTCCGTGGATAAGGGAAGTTCTCTCTACATACCTCTCCCTTGCCCATGAACCCCAAAGATGCAAAAGTTCAAAATCCCCTTCTGGAAAGTCAACACACGCGCTCATTGCACGAAGGATTTTTAGTCTTTGTTTTCCTAAGTTCTCAAATCTTACGCTTCTTGTTATTGCATCATAATCTTTGTAGGCTGTATAAATCAATGTGACTTTCAAATCAATCAAATCATCATAAAGGTCTATCTCCAGTGTCTGGGCTTCATCAGGTGACTCTACATATGTTGCTGGAAGACCTTCAAGTTTTGGCTTTCCATCATAGATTCTGTGGGTCTTGTAAACAAGGTTTGTGATACGAGAACCATCTTCCTGTTCTACTTGAAATGCAGGATGTCTGAAATCTGAATTTCCATATGCAGGGTATTCTAAAAGCATTGTATCAAATGTATAGGATTTGTCATTTGGGTCAGGTGTTGCACCAAATGCTCTTCCGCCTGTCACATCAAAGTCTGTCCACTCAAACTCTTTAATCTTTTTGCCCCAGTAAACATGGGACAAAAACTTTCCTTTGAAAAGCTTTATCACATAGCTTGTGTTCTTTGCTTCTATAAAAAACATGCCTGTTTGTGGGTTAAAGGTTATTGGCATTACTGGAAATCCTCCTTTTTAAAATTTAGGTTTCAAAATTAATAATAGCACTGGTAAAATATTTTCACCATACCTAATTAAAATTCTTAAATATTTTTTAAAAATTTGATATTTACTTTTCATTCACAAATCCTCATTAACTTTTTAACTTTTAATTCCCGTAAGCGCAATACTCTCTATGATATATCTTTGACCTAATAAATACACTATTAAAACTGGTACTATTGCTATTGTCGAAGCAGCCATCAGAAGTGTCCAATCTGTAATATAGATTCCTTTGAACTGAGCAAGTAAAAGTGGTACAGTATATTTTTCTGGACTATTTAGATAAATCAGGGGTCCCAAAAAATTGTTCCAAGAAGACATAAAAGTGAATATTGCTAAAGTTGCCAATACAGGCACAATCAAAGGTAGTATTATTCTTGTGTAGATTACAAAATGGTTTGCACCATCAATAATTGCTGCTTCATCCAATTCTTTGGGAAGTGTTAGTATAAACTGTCTTATTAAAAACACTCCAAATGCACTAAATAAAACCCATGGCACTGTCAAAGGTAAATGAGTATCTATCCATCCTATGTATTTGTAGAGGATAAATGTAGGAATCATGGTTACTTGACTTGGTACCATCATCGTTGCTAAAAAAGCTATAAAAATTATATTCTTTCCTCGAAAATTGATTTTTGCAAGAGCATAAGCAGCCATTGAACAAGTTATAAGTTGCCCTATCACACAAATAAGAGCAATCTTCAAACTATTTAAATAAGCATTTCCAAAAGGTAACGCGTTCCACGCATTGAGATAGTTTTCCCATTGTAGGGGTTTAGGTATCCAAATAGGCGGAATTAAAAATACCTGGTCAAGAGACTTCAGAGAAGTTGATATCATCCATAAAAAAGGAAATATCATTGAAATACTAACAAGAATGAGAATCAGGTGAAGAAATAATTTAGTTACCATCTTCTTCCTATTTATACTGCTCATCATCTTTTTTCCTCCCGTTTTCAAAGTGATTTATCGTTCATAATAAACCCATCTGTTTGAAAACTTAAACTGAACAAGAGTAATTGTTAAAATTATAGCAAACATAACCATAGAAACTGCTGCTGCCCAGCCCATTTTAAAATCTTTAAATCCATATTGGTAAATTAAAAATACTAAACTCATACTTGCCTTGGCAGGTCCGCCATTGGTCATTATATATATCTGATCAAAAACCTGAAAACCGTTAATCAAACTCATAATAAGTACAAAAAACGTAGTAGGTGAAACCATGGGTAATGTAATTTTAAAAAATTTCTGGACTGCATTTGCACCATCGATAGTAGCCGCTTCATAGTACACATTAGGTATACTCTGCAGTCCAGCTAAAAATATAGTGGTGTAGTAACCCACTCCCCACCATATCGACATCAACGAAATAGATAGCATTACAAGATTAGGATCTGTAAGCCATTGTGGTCCTTCAATACCCAAGCTTTTAAGTAAAGTATTTATAATTCCAAAATCGCCATTTAAAAGCCAAGTCCAGACAAAACTTATTGCAATAGAATTTGTTATAGTAGGTAAGAAGAATATAGCTCTGTACAACATTTTCAAACCCACATTATTCAAAATTACTGCAAAGACTAATGCTAAAAACAACTGGGCAGGGACTGTATAGAGAATATAAAGCACAGTATTCTTTAGAGCAAGCGGGAAATCACTCTCACCGGAAAAAAATATATATTTAAAATTAGAAATCCCTACCCATTTTGGTTTGCTTACCAAATCCCATTCAAAACAACTCAAAATAATAGCCGCAACTGTGGGAAATAACGAAAATAGCAAAAAACCTATTAATTGTGGAGCTATGAATCCAAATCCCCATAAATTTTCCTTTAACTCTTTTTTAGACATCGCTCAAAATTTACCTCCTTTATGTTCTTAAATTAGGGGGTATCCTCAGAAAGCTGTTTATATAATTTTCTGAAGATACCCCTTTTTTCATTAATATCCTTTAAGATTTTTTTGATACTGCTGTGTTATATATCCTGCAATCTTTTTCATTTGCTGTTCAGGATCAGCCTTTAATACAAAAATCTTTTCAAGCTCTTGCAATGCTGTAGAATTTGCTCCAGCTTCTTGGATGTAAAAGTCTACAGGGAATCCGTTTTCTCTACCTCTCACATAGTATTCTGCATGAGCAGGAACTTTATCTTGCGTAACAAGATAATCAATACCTTTTATTGCAGGAACAGCATTTCCTTGACCTTCAAGTCTGAACTTTTGTCCATCTTGGTTAGTAAATGAAGCAATAAATCTCCAAGCTTGATCTTTATATTTAGAGGTGGAAGACATAGAAATTACTGCTTGAGCTATATATGTTTTTGCATTTTTATTACCGTACTTGGTTGGATAAGGCACTATGTCCCAACTAAATTTTGCTTTCTTGAAATTTGGTACTTGCCAGCGTCCCCACGCACCAAATACTAATCTACCGCTTAGAAACATGCCATCTGAAGTCTGACCTTGCGGCAATGATCCTGCATAAGTAAATGCTTTATCTTTTATTCCTTTCACGAGGAATTTAATAACTTCAATGTATTCTGGCTTATCTAACAACGATTTTTTGTTTTTTAAATCTGTCAACACAGGCTCCCTTCCATCTTTATAGACGCTTGCAAACCAAGGCATAATAGGTCCCCACCAACCACTATCAAGTACATACCCATAATATCCTTTTTCTCTTGCCTTTTTAGCAATTTTATAAAATTCATCCCATGTCCACTTACCAGCATCGTACAATTTTTGAGGTAATTCTAAACCTAATTTAGAAATAATACTCATGTTATAATGGATGACCATGGGGTTACAGTCGACAGGAATACCGTAAATTTTCCCTTTATACTCAGCAATTCTAAAAAGTATGTTGTCAAAATCCTCTTTCTTAAGAATTACTTTTCCCTTCCCAAAATAACTATTTAAGGGTTCTAATTTCCCACTTTGAATAGTTTTTCGAATTGCATTGTCACCAACATAAAACACGTCAGGTGCGCTATTGCCGGCAAGCATTGTAAGAAGCTTGTAATCATAATCTGAGCTTACTGTAATATATTTGATCTGAATATCCGGATTCTTTTTCATGAAATATTCATTGAACTTAATAAATCTTTCTCTTTCGCCTGGGTTTGCCCAGTTCATAAACGTAAGAGTAATTTTTTGTGAAGCAGCCTGTGACTGAAAAATGAAAATGTTTTGAAAGAGTAGTAAATTTAATAAAAACATGGACATTATTATAATTGCAGCAACATTAAATTTTTTCATTTTTTCCTCCTCCATTTTTGATAATATTTAGAAAGTAAATGATTTGGCTCTTTTTACTTCTTTTACATACAGGACCCCCTCCTTTCATTGATATTATAACGCTATAACGATAATTTGTCAACGTTATTGCGATTACTTTATAAACATTTTTTATGCTATCATAGCAATAGCGATTAAACAGGAGTGATGAGAATATGGATGTAGGAAAAAGAATCAGGGAATTGAGAGAAAGATACAAAATTAGTCAATGTGAATTAGCAAGATTAGCAAATATCGGACAATCAACATTATCAGACATCGAAAGGGGAATAAAACAGCCAACAATCACTACAATTGAAAATATTTGTAGAGCTTTTAATATGAGCTTATCAGAATTTTTTTCTGAGGAAAAACCAGAATTTCCTCCTGAAATCCAAGACTTATTGAAACAGACATCAAAACTTACCCCAGAACAAATAAAGAAACTTAGTGATTTTTTAAGCTCGTTATAAAATAGCAAATATATGAGGTGCAGATATTCCATGCTTTCAGAGAAGTTAAGAGAACTAAGAAAAAAGTGCAGACTTACTCAAGCCCAATTAGCTGAAAAGCTAAGTCTCAGTCCTTCTACCATCGGAATGTATGAACAAGGAAGAAGGTTGCCAGATATTGAAACTCTTCAAAAAATAGCTGAATTCTTTGGAGTCTCATTAGAATTTTTCCTTACCAAAGAAGACAATAACAAAAACAATCAAAAATATTTTGAAAAGCAAAAAGATGTTGCAAGAATTATGGAAGACTTACTTGTTGAACTTGAAAATTCTAAAGAAATAATTGTTTTTAATGGCGAAATATTGAATGATCATACAAAGAATTATCTTAAAGAGCTCCTTACAATCGCACTTCAATATGGAAAGATAATTAATGAAAAATAGCAAATTGTGCAGCTAACATTCTTTTGTTATTCATTTCATAAATTTTTTACTATTATTGAAGTAACAATGAAACAGAAGTAATGAGGATATGGATGTAAGAAAAAGAATCAGGGAATTGAGAAAAAGATACAAAATTGGCCAATATAAATTAGCAAGATTAGCAGATATCGGACAATCAAACTTATAGGACATCGAAAGGGGTATAAAAGAACCTGCTATTTTAACAATTGGTATTTGTGTAAAGTTTTTAGTACAAGTTTGTCAGAATTTTTTAAAGAAGACATTGTTGAAATATCTCCAGAAGTCAGAGAACTTTTGAAACATACATCTAAACTTTCACCTGAACAAATTAAAAAGCTTAGTGAATTTTTGAGTTCTCTTTGAAAGAAATAAGAATATTTATGAATGAAAAATAAAAGGAATCCCCCTTGTTATATAAAATTTTTTAAAACAAGGGGGCATAAATCAAATTTTTATTTCATATATTTTTGCGGATATCTTGCTTTGGCCGTATATTTGCACCTTAACAAAATCCATTTTTTCAGCTAGATAAATTCTATAAGTAAAAACTATTTCTCCCTCATTAAGAAAAATCTCAACTGACGAAGTGTCTACTAATAATTTTATCTTCAATAAATCACTTATAACTTTTAAAGGAATATACTCTTGTTGTATTTCCTCACATTCAGCAATTTCTACTTCAAATTTTTTTAATATCGAATTATAGCTCATCATAAAGAAAGGTTTTTTATTATTTGCTTTGTCATAAAATTCTATATCTATGTTCTTCAATTCATTAAAACTCATACTAAAGTCTAATTCAAATGTATCTAAATTAGAACAATCTAATTTTATTTCATCATTATTAATATTCTTTTCCACGGCAATCTTTACCTTTTTGTATCTTTCAATCTCATAAATAGGTTTTGTAATTAATTTATTATTTACATACTCCAATTGTCGAGGTAAAGTCAAAGCCCCAGCCCAGTTATGTCCGTTCTGGGTGGGAATTTTTACATTCCAATTATCCATCCATGCTATCATCAGTCTTCTACCATCAGGTGCAACTGTTGTTTGTGGTGCATAAAAATGCCTGCCATAATCTAATTTACTGTAATAATCAATCTTAAAATTTCCTCTTTCATAATCCATTTTACCAACAAAATATATACTTTCACTTTTAAGAACTTTTTCCCCTTCTTTTTTTTGATACGATAGAATCAAAATATCACGACCACATAGAGAAAATAAATCGGGGCACTCCCAAACATCTCCATCAATTATATTTTCATTTTTCAAAATCGTATTAACATAATTCCATTTTATTAGGTCTTGCGATTTATAAAGTAAAATTTGACCTCTACCTTTTTTATCTTGAGAAGCAATCACCATATAATAATAATCATCCATCTTAAAAACCTTAGGATCTCTAAAATCTTTTTTGTTTGAATCATCTGGTAAATCATTTAAATCAATAATAGGATTATTAGTATATTTCTGGAACGTTATACCATCTTCTGAAAATGCAAGACATTGAGTTTGAATATAATTATTGTGATTCTTATTTATGTGACCAGTATATACTAAATATAGTTTTCCATCCTTTTCAATTGCACTTCCTGAAAAACAACCATCTTTATCATAATCCATATCAGGAGCTAAAGCAATTGGCAAATATTTCCATTTAATCATATCATTGCTTATTGCGTGTCCCCAATAAGTTGAATGCCAAAAAGGTTTAAATGGATTGTACTGAAAAAAGCAGTGATAGACTCCATTATAATAGACAAAACCATTCGGATCATTTATCCATCCGCATTCGCCCATTAAATGAAATTTTAAGCGATATTTTTTATTAACTTTACTCTTATACGTTTGTACATAGTCATTAGCCTTTTTTAGCAGATCTAATTTTTCCATATTTGACACTCCAATTTTGTTATTTATTTTATTGCTCCTTTTAAGATACCGTTTATAATATTTTTCTGTAAAATAAGGTATACAACAATTATAGGTGTTATCGTTAAAATCAATGCTGCCATGGCTAATCCATAATCAGCAGTATAGGTACCATAAAAATAAAATGTTGAAAGCTGTAAAGTTCTTTTTTCAGCTGAAATCAGTATGAGACTCGGTAATAAAAAGTCATTCCATATCCAAAGTCCATCTAATATCACAATTGTAGTAGTCACTGGTTTTAAAAGAGGAAATACTACTTTCCAAAAAGTTTGAAATTCCGTTGCACCTTCAACATAAGCTGCTTCTTCCAATTCATAAGGAATACCTTTTATAAACCCATGATACATAAAAACAGCAAAGGCTGCTCCAAATCCCCAATACATGTAAATTAATGTCCACATATTATTAAGTAAATTGAGAGTTCCATAGATTTTTACCAAGGGAATCATGATAGCTTGAAAAGGTATAATCATAGAAGCTATCATAAGACTAAATACCAATCTATTTAATTTCCATTTCTTTCTTACAAATAAATATGCAGTCATTGCAGAAAACACTACAATACCACCAATACTAAAAAAAGTAATTATTAATGTATTCAAAAATCCTCTTAAATAGGTCATTTTTTCTGCTGCTTTGATATAATTTGATACACTAAACTTTGTCGGTAAACTTAATGGATTTGCCATTATATCATTTGTGGTTTTAAATGAATTAATAATAACAGCAATAAATGGTAATATATATAAAAGAGAAATAAGAAAGACAATAAAAAATTTAATATAATCTTTGTAAACCTTCTTAGACATTTAAGCTTCCACCTCTGCTTTTTTACTAAGGTATACCTGAATCGAAGTTATAATGGCAACTGTAATAAACAATATTATAGCTTTTGCCTGACCAATTCCATAATTTTGGGATAGAAATGCTTCGCTATAAACGTGCATTGATACGAGTTCAGTACTTCTAAACGGACCTCCTTTTGTAAGAGCAAGATTCAAATCATAAACCATGAAACTTCTTTGTAAAGACAAAAATACAGATACTGTAAAAGAAGGTGCTAATAAGGGCAATATTATTCTAGTAATCCTTGTTAATTGACCTGCTCCATCTATAGTTGATGCCTCAATTATGTCTTGAGGTATTCCAACAAGCCCAGCTATATAAATCATCATCATATAACCAGAATATTGCCACACTGTTACAATCACTAACGCCCAAAAAGCCTTCTGAGGACTTGCTAACCATGAATTACTTATCAATCCAAGTCCTATTTTTTGACCAATATAAGGTAAGGTATTATTAAAAATAAATTGCCATATAAACCCTAATACAATACCACCTATTAAATTTGGAGTGAAAAGTGCAATTCTGAAGACATTTTGTCCCTTTATCCCGCTTGTTAATAAATAAGCTAATAAAAAAGCTATAAGATTAATAAACAAAACACTAAAAAAAACATATTTTAGAGTTAATGTGAAGGAATATAAAAAAGTAGAATCATTTAAAATCGAAATATAATTCCTAATACCTATATACTTTTTTGTAGCTTCAATACCATTCCAATCAGTTAAAGTTAAATAAACCCCGTATAAAAAAGGAATAATTACAACTGTTAAAAATACCATAGTCGTTATACCAGCGAAAATTATATAATTAACTACATTTTTTGCCTTACTTTTCATTATCTATCCTCCTCATACCAAAGAAGAATTAAAGAAGGACAGCAGACTTTAATCTACTATCCTTCTTTTTGTTTTTTAATTATTTTACTGTTAACCAATAATTTTTTATTTCTGTATATAATTGTGAGCGCTTAATTATACCTGCTAAATATTTTTGCATAGAAGCACCTACTTTAGGCCAATGATCAGAAGGTAAAATAGGAGTTCTAAAAGTTCTACCTTCTTTTAAGTAACTAATAATTGATTTTGCAAGAGGATCATTTGGAGTTAAATTAATATTTTTAAAAGGTGGAATTATGCTTAAAGTATAAACCCATGCTTTTTGTCCATCAGAATTATACACAAGCCAATTCAAAAATTGCTTTGCGGCTAACTGCTGAGCTTTACTATTATTCTTAGCATCAATACAAAGGATTTTAGATGGACCAGCAACAATTGCTTTGTTATAAAAGTCATTTGGATCATTGCTTATTGGTACTGGTAAAAATCCATATTCACTATTCTGTGGATTTGCATCTTTTATTTGTGGCCATGCCCAGTTACCCATGAACCAAAAAGCAACTTTTCCATTTGCTAATAATTGTGGTCCTTGCTCGTATGTTCCAGCCAAAGGCGAATTCTTTAGATAATTGTACTTTCTAAGCATATCAAATGTATCTAACAAACCGTTAAATACCTTGTTTGTTTGCAAATTTACTTTTCCAGTTTTCAATTTTTTAATAAATTCATAATTCTTTTGCATATCTTTTGACTGAGCACCATAAGCTATGCCAAGATAATGGGCCCCCAAAGACCAATCCAAAGGCGATATTAAAATAGGTGTAACTTTCTTTTGTTGAAGTTTTTTAAATAGGTTCTCTAAATCATTTCTTGTTTTTATTGTTGAAGGATTAAATTTCCCTATTGTTTTTTCAATTACTTGTTTATTGTAAATAAGCCCATAGCCTTCAATAGCAAAAGGAAAACCCATAACTTGCCCATTAAATGTAATATCATCTAAAGTGCCATTTATTGCGTCTTTTACCCATTTTTCTTTTGTAAGATTTAAAAAGTAACTTTTAAATTTTGCTACATCTGAAGAATCAATCATAGAAATAGTTGGTGCATTACCAGATGCATACATTGTCGAGAGTTTTTCAAAAGGTGACTGACCTGCGCCAACAGGAATAATCTCTAAATTTACATTAGGATAAGTTTTGGAAAAACTTTTTGCTACGTCTTCTAACTGAGAATTAATTTCACCCTTTGTACTCATCAAAGTTATTTTTACCTTTTTAGATCCTGCTTTTGAAACAGTAATGTTCAATGAATAAATACCAAAAACTAAAACGAAAACTAACACAACACCTATCATCGTTGATAAAAATTTTTTTAAACTCATCAAAAAACCACCCTCCATTGAAATTAAAATTTAATTTAGTTTAAGTATATATTACTTTTAGTCATATGTCAAGCGGTTGACATATAAAAATTTTAGTGATATTTGCATAAACCAGATTTGGTTAATATTGATGAGGTAATTGCTATGCTAACACCGCTGAGCTAACAAAAATTTGATAATAAATTTAAAATTAATGCGAATTAATGATAAAATAAGATATGGAGGTAGATAATAAAAATGGCAAGTTTAAAGGATGTAGCAAAGAGGGCAGGAGTTACTGTAACAACTGTTTCTCGAGTTCTAAATAACAGAGGATATATCAGTGAAGAGACTCGTAAAAAGGTTTACAAAGCCATGGAAGAGCTTAACTATCAACCAAATGAAATTGCAAGAGCTCTATATAAGAAAAGATCTTATTTTATTGGACTTATTATTCCTGATGTCTCCCACCCTTTTTTTGCTGAAGTTACTAAATATATTGAATATTATGCTTCTTTAAACGGCTACAAAATTCTACTTTGTAATTCATATTTAAATCCAGAAAAAGAGAAAGAATATATAAACATGTTAAAAAGACATCAAGTTGATGGGATAATCATGGGAAGTCACACATTAGATATAGAAGATTATAAAAATCTGAATCTTCCAGTTGTAGCCTTAGATAGATATCTTTCTGATGATATACCTTATATAACTTCAGATAACTTTACAGGAGCAGTTTTAGCAACTAATTTATTAATCCAAAAAGGATGTAAATGCTTAGCACATATTAGTGGCCCATTGGAATTAAATACACCTGCCAATGATAGATATTATGGTTTTTTAAAAGTTGTATCTGAAAATAAAATTGAGCATGTTGTTGTCGAAACCAAATTAAATAAATTTGATATGGAGGAGTATCAAATAATAATCAATGATCTGTTCGAAAATAATCCATTTATCGATGGTATTTTTGCAAGTAGTGATATGATAGCAATTACAGCCATCAAAGTTGCAGAGGCTTTTAAAAAACGCGTCCCTGATGATTTAAAAATAATAGGATTTGACGACATTAACATAGCTTCATGGTATAAACCTTCCATAACAACAATAAGGCAAGATAAAGAGGAAATTGCAAAAAAATCTGTTGAAATTCTGATAAATTTGATAGAAGGTAAAAAAGTAGAAAATAAAAACATTTTGCCTATTTCTCTTATTGAAAGAGAAACAACATAAGAAAGGGGATTGTTACGTTGCGTCTTAAAGTAGAATTTGAATCACAAAAGCCAATAGAACTTCCTATTCATTACAACTACTTTGTCCAGTCAATGATATACAATACTATTGAGGATAAAATCTATGCAACATTTTTACATGACAAGGGATATGAGGTTGATTTGAAAAACTTTAAACTTTTTTCATTTTCACGCTTAGAAGGACCATTTAAAATTGTGGAGGATGGTTCAAATAAAAAAATAGTCTTTGACAAAAAGGTTTCACTTATAATCTCCTCACCTGTTGAGGATTTTATTACAAAGTTTTCAACCGGGCTCTTAAAAAAAGACCAAATCTATCTAAAAGATAATATACTATATGTGACATCTGCAAACATGCTTAGAAAGCCAAAATTTTCAAGTTTCCATAAAATAAAAATGTTATCTCCTATGTGTGCGTATAAAACAATTAGAAATGAAAATTCAGAATACAAGCATTTTTTTACTCCCTTTGAGGATGAGTTTTATAACCTCATTTCTCAAAACCTGATGAAAAAATGCAAGCTTTTAATAAAAGACTTTGACGAAAAAAGTTTCAGATTCGAGCTAAAACCACTAAAGATTGAAGAAAAAATACACTTTAAACCCATGCTTTTCAAAAAGACGCCTATAAAAGGCTGGCTCGGTTTTTATACAATTGAAACTGACCCAAGAATAATGGAAGTTGCATATTATTGCGGTCTTGGCTCCAAAAACTCTCAGGGGTTTGGACTTTTTGAAATCATTGAGTAAAATTTTAAAGGAGATGATTGGATGGGGTATTTGATAAAGCTTGTCAAAATGGCAAGACCGTACTGGAAATATCTTATCATAGCTGCTTTCTCCATGCTTGCAATCACAGCACTAAACCTTCTTGGTCCGTGGCTTGTGAGAGATTTGACAGGAATAATTACATCTATTGGCAAGTACCCAAACGCAAAAAGAATGATAATCAACATCTCTCTTATATTGATTCTATCTTACATTCTAAGGATTGTATTTCAGTTTTTAAATAGCTATCTTTCACACTATGCAGCATGGCACTTAGTAGCAGATGTCAGAACTATGGTATATGACAAACTCCAACAGCTTTCTTTCAAATATTTTGTTGATAAGCAGACAGGTCAGCTTATGTCAAGAATTGTAAACGATACTGCAAACTTCGAAGTTTTGATTGCCCATGCTGTTCCAGACCTATTTACAAATGCTCTCATTATCCTCGGCGTAGCATGTATCCTTTTTATTATAAATCCTGTTCTTGCTGCGCTATCTCTAATTCCTATACCATTTTTGGTCCTAAGCGGCACGGTCTTTGCCAAAAAGATTTTGCCAAATTTCAGAGAAGCTCAAAAAGCTTTAGCAGATTTAAATGCCGACTTGCAAGACAATCTCTCAGGTATCCGTGAAATACAGATTTTTAACAAGCAGGAAAAAGAACTTTTAAAAATAAAAGAAAAAATCTACAGGCACATTCATGCACTTTTGAGCGCACTCAAGCTCTCAGCACTGTTTCATCCAACTGTAAGTTTTTTAAGCTCTGTTGGAACAGTGATAGTAGTTTCTGTTGGCGGACTTATGGCCTTGAAAGGAAAAGTGCCTGTCCAAGATATTGTGGGATTCATTTTGTATCTTAGCATGTTCTATCAACCAGTGACTGCGCTATCACAGGTTATTGAAAATGTTCAGCAGGCTTTAGCAGGTGCTGAAAGAGTTTTTGAAATTCTTCAAACAGAGTCTGAGATAAAAGAAAAAGAAAATGCGATAGAACTTAAAAACGTCCAAGGTAAAATCACATTCGAAAATGTTTCTTTTTCTTACAATCCTGAGGTTCAGGTTTTAAAAAATATATCGTTTGAGATTCAGCCAGGACAAATGGTTGCATTTGTTGGCCCAACAGGTGTTGGAAAGACAACAATTATGTATCTTTTAAATCGCTTTTATGACCCAGACTCGGGTACAATCAAGATTGATGATATTGATATAAGGGATGTTACCTTGAAATCCCTGCACGACAATATCAGTATGGTAATGCAAGATGTTTTTTTGTTCAACGGAACAGTTGCTCAAAATATTGCATATGGAAAAGAAAATGCCACCATGGATGAGATAATACAGGCAGCAAAAATTGCCTGTGCACACGACTTTATTCAAAATCTGCCACAGGGTTACGACACAGTAATCGGTGAAAGAGGTGTAAAGCTTTCTGGAGGGCAGAAGCAGCGCTTGGCAATTGCAAGAGCTGTTTTGAAAAATGCGCCTATTTTGATTTTAGATGAAGCAACATCTTCTGTTGACACAGAGACTGAAAATGAGATTCAAAAAGCAATAAACAACCTGGCTGGTACAAGGACAATTTTAATTATTGCCCACAGGTTATCTACTGTAAAAAAGGCAGACAAGATTATAGTTTTGAAAGATGGTGAAATTGTGGAAGTTGGAACACATGAACAGCTGCTTGCTAGAAAAGGACTTTATTATCATTTGTGTTCTGTGCAGTTAATTGATGAAAACAATAGCTATATAAGGGGGGAATATATTATGAAGTACAGGAGACTTGGAAGAACAAATATAGAAGTATTCCCAATAGCATTTGGGGGAATTCCTATTCAAAGAATTGATGAGGAATCTGCTATAAAGGTAATTCAACGAGCTGTGGAGCTTGGAATTAATTTAATTGATACTGCAAGAGGTTATACTGATAGTGAGATAAAAATTGGTAAAGCATTAAAGGGAATTAATCAAAAAGTATATTTAGCTTCAAAATCTCAAAATAGAACAAAGGACGGTATTCTCAAAGATATCGAAATAAGTTTGAAAAATCTTGGAGTAGAGCAGATTGATATATATCAATTACATGGCGTTAATGATTTGGATACATTTAATAAGGTATTTTCTGAAGATGGCGCATACTGGGGATTAGTTGAGGCAAAAGAAAAAGGACTTATACGCCATATAGCAGTTTCGAGTCATAGCGTTGACATTCTTGAAAAGCTAATAAAAACAGATAAATTTGATGTAATCCAGCTTTGCTATAACATTATTGAGACAGAAGTCGAAGAGAAAATTTTCCCATTAGCATTAGAAAAGGACATTGGAATAATTGCCATGAAACCAATGGGTGGTGGAGTAATACCAAATCCTACCTTGTCATTAAAATATGTTCTTCAAAAAGAATTTGTTGTACCTGACCCTGGTATAGAAACCATTGAAGAATTAGAAGAAAACGTAAAAGTCGCTATGCACATAGAACCTTTAACTGAAAGCGAGATAAGAGAAATAGAAAGAATCAGAAAAGAAATGGGAAAAGAATTTTGTAGAAGATGCAACTATTGTCAACCATGTCCCCAAGAGATACCGATATGGGTTATATTACATGCTGATTCAGCTACAAAACGATTACCTTATCAAACCTTAAAAACAGGATGGTTTTATGAAGCTTATCAAAAAGCCAAAAATTGTATAAAATGTGGAGTATGCATTACAAGGTGTCCATACAATCTTCCTATTCCTGAGCTAATTGAGAAAAATGTTGAGCTTGTGAGACAGGTATTAGGTGAATAAAATGTTCTAAATAAAATAGAAAGCGCCTTCCTGAAAATTATTATAAGATATTTGGAAAAATATTTTTCTTTTTCATTGGGGCAAAGAAGAAGGGAAGGCGCTTTTTTTATTTTTCTGCTCTTTTAGTATTTTCGCACATCTTTTCACTATGGTAAATATCTTTACACCTATTCGAGGGAGGACATAATATACCTCTTGACAAACTCCGCGAAAATTCATATAATAGAATTTTGCAAAATAAATTAAAAGGCAGATTTTAGGAGTTGAAATCTATGCCAGAGGTAAAAAAACAAGACGATATAAAAGTCATAGCAACAAACCGCAAAGCTTATCACGACTATTTTATTGAAGAGACAATCGAAGCAGGAATTGAACTCAAAGGCACTGAAGTAAAGTCTGTGCGACTTGGTCATGTTAACCTGAAAGACAGTTTTGCCAGGGTTGAAAACGGTGAAGTTTTTCTTTACAACATGCATATAAGCCCATATGAAAAAGGCAACATTTTTAACGTTGACCCGATGAGAGATAGGAAACTACTTTTGCACAAACATGAAATCAACAGACTTGCAGGTTATGTTCAGCAAAAAGGTTACACTTTAATCCCATTGAAGATTTACTTGAAAAGAGGTAAAATAAAAGTAGAGCTTGCAGTTGCAAAAGGTAAAAAACTTTACGACAAGCGTGAGGCAATAGCAAAAAGAGATGCTGAGCTTGAGATAAGAAAGAAAATGAAGGAGTATTTAAGATGAGGGGGCGTGTTTTGGAATTCGACGGGGGCAGTCGGATTCCAAATAGCGGGTAGTGGTTTTCTCGGAACCACTATAAAAAACCGAGAAGAAAAATAACTGCAGACAGAACAGAACTCGCTTTAGCTGCCTAAAGCGCAGCTAACGTCCGCCGGGGGTGCCCACAGCCTCCGAGCCGGGCGCCAACCCATGTGGGGCACTGAAGTAAGGTAGCCTGAGCCTTACTTCGGAACAAATCTCAGGCTGGGGAGGAAAAAGCCTGTCAGTGGGCGTTTTCTTCCCGAGAACTTAATACACTGACTGCACCCGGAGAAGTTTGGGGTTCGATGCCTTCGGACGGGGGTTCGACTCCCCCCGCCTCCACCAAAATAAACAATTCAACAATGTTTCAGGATTATGAGACTACACTTCTAAGAAGAACTCCCATTAGAAAAATAATAAGGTATAGATAAGTGAATATTAATTTAGAGGTGAAATTAGTGAGAGCAAATAAGAATTTTTTATTAAAGCTAATTGAGGAAATCCCGGAAAGTCAAATTGAAGAAGTTATAGATTTTATTTTGTTTTTAAAACACAAGCAAGATAAAAAATTATTAAGTGATTTGGTGTCCGCCAGTGAGAGTAGTATAGATTTTTGGAATAATGATATTGACGATGAGGTATGGAACAATGTATAGATGTAATTTTTAAGCCTATAAAAAATGTCGGACAAAAAATTAGTAAAAACAAAACCCGACGCAGTCGGCAGTGCATTACCCAATTGGTAGTGCCAAATATGCCGATTGCTCATTTTTATTGGGATTTTACTATAAAGAACAGGGCTGCCTCACAAAATAGAAAAGCAGCCCCTATTCTTTTTGGGTTTTTACCCCCTCAGCAGCCTCTTTTGTAAAGATTGTTTTGAGTGTTAAAAGAAGTATTTTAATATCCAAAAATACAGAATAGTTCTTTATATATATCAAATCAAGCCTGAGCTTGTCTTCTGGGCTTGTTGCGTACTTGCCATAAACCTGAGCAAGACCTGTAAGTCCTGCCTTTACATTGTGGCGTAGAGAATATTCAGGATAGAGCTTTTTAAACTGCTCAACAAAGTATGGTCGCTCTGGTCTTGGACCTATAAAGCTCATCTCACCTTTTAAAATATTTATCAGCTGCGGAAGCTCATCAAGCCGGGTTGCGCGCAAGAACCTTCCAACCCTTGTTATCCTCGGGTCGTTTTCAGTTGCCAAAACAGGCCCTGTCATCTTTTCGGCGTCTTTTACCATTGTTCTGAACTTTAAAACATAAAACTCTCTTTCTCCTTCTGTGACCCTTTTTTGCCTGTAAATCACTGGCCCTTCAGAGTCAAATTTTATAGCAATTGCAATTATCAGCATTATCGGAAAAGCAATAACCAGCGCAAGTGATGCAAGAAGAATATCGCACACTCTTTTTATGAGCTTTTGCTCGGAAGTCAGCTCTGGCTGTTCAATTGAAAGTGTTGCAACATCGTCAAACTGAATCACTCTCGCTCTTGAAACCAATATATCTCTAAAGTCTGGTGCTATGAAAATGTGTTTTTTGAATTCTATTGCCTTTCTTACAATCTCACTTTTCAAGTTCTCATCCATTTTAGAATAAAGATAAATTGTATCCACTACTTTTATATATGGTATCAACTCTTCAATAGTTGTTGGTTCAAGAACATATTTTACATCAATCCACCCTTTTGAAATATTCTGAAGCTTTTGAGCAAACTCCTGCGCCTTTGGCATCTCACCAACCACAAGCACATGCTTGACACCTTGAACTCTTTTGAAAACATATAAAACAAGCCCTCTCCATCCCAAAAGCAATAAAAACTGTACAAAAAATGCAATTATAAATATACTTCGTGGGAAAGCAAAGTGTCTGTAGAAAAATGTTGATACAACAGTTAAAAATTGCAGAAGCATTAGAGCCAGACCAAGCGAAAATGCTATTTCGCTAATTGTCTTCATGGTAATAGTATAAAGTCCGTAGATGTTCAAAAGCACAAGAGCAAAAAGAGTTATCTGAGGAATCAATGTATAATAAGGCATAAAATTTCGCTCAGGGAATGTAAAGTTGAATTTTATTATATATGCAAGAATGTAACCTGCGTGTATAAGTAAAATGTCCATAAGAACAACAAAGAATTTGCTCAGCTTGTGATAGCTTTTAATATACGACTTCATCTCCTACCATCTCCACTTATAATATTTTTTCTAACCTGTCTGCAAGCATCTTTATATCATGGTGCTTTTGGGCATACTCTCTTCCCTTTTGTCCAATTCTCTCTCTTTCTTCTTTTGACATAGCATACAAGCTCAAAATAGCCTCAGCAAAAGCTTTGCTGTCATAACTGCTACAGGAAATTCCTGCACCCGACTCTTTGACAATATCATTTGCTACATTTCCTGCAAAAACAATTGGCTTTGCAGCACAAAGATAATCAAACAGTTTGTTTAAAGATATTCCAAACCTATACACTTTTAGATTATGCATAGCCACAAGTGTTATGTCTACACCTTTGAGTAAGCTTGGCACAGAAAGCTTTGAAATGGGAGAATAAAAAAATACATTTCTAAGTCCAAGCTCTTTTGCCATATTCTCAAGCTTTTCTTTTTCTGGACCGTCACCTATTATCAAAAAATGTATGCCATCTCCTCCATTTTCCTGAACAATTTTTGCAGCCTCTATTATGGTCTCCATTGCATTTGCTTGTCCAAGCGCACCAAGATAACAAGCTTTGAAATATCCTTCATGTTCATCTAAAATCTTTTTTGCTTCTTCTGAAAAAACATTTTTAAGACTATCAAATCTATCTATATCACATCCATTTGGAATATGAACAATCTTCTTTTTATCAATACCCAAACTTTCTATGTACTGGTCTGCCTTTGGCAATACTGTCACAACATAATCTGCTTTTGTGTAAATAAACTTTTCAAGACTTCTTAAAAGTTTTACAATTACACTTCCTTCCTTCAAAGCGCCAAGGTCAATGCCGCTTTGTGGCCAAAGGTCCCTTACTTCTGCAATGAATCTGCATTTAAATTTTTTTGACAGCAGATACCCTACAATCCAGGCAAGAGGATGAAATGAGGATGCCAATATTACATCAGGTCTTTCAAACTTTCTGGCAATGAAATAAAGGTTTTTGGCATATGAAAATATATTAAAAAGCCTTTTTATGTCATTCTTTTTATAAGGAAACGTCTTTATCCACACAAACTTTACTTTTTCATATTCCTCTATTTTAAACTTCTTGCCTTTTTCTAACATCTCAACCCTCTGTTTGTGGTCAAAACTTGAAGCAAAGATGGTAACGCTATAGCCTCTTTCTGCAAGCTGCTTAGCAAAATCAAAATGCCTTGTAATTCCTCCAACTTTTGGCGGGATTGCATAGTGATTAAATATCCAAACCTTCTTCAATCTTCTTCTCCCTCTCCAAAGAACTACTCTAGATATTCTTGGTTATTTGAGAATCGGCAAAATTTTGTCCATATTGAGTATATCACAATTTTGACTGATTATTAATATCTAAAAATAAAGTGCTTAAACCTTAAAGCTTCAAGACAAAATAGTGCAAAATAAAAGCAAAATAATTAAAGTTGGCAGTTTGGCAAAAAAGGTATAATTAAGATAGGCATGCTGTCTGATTAAATATGTTCTGAGAAAGGGGTTTTCAAAAATGAAGTTTGGCTATTTTGACGATGCCAAAAGAGAGTATGTAATCACAACACCTCTCACTCCATATCCATGGATAAATTATCTTGGAATGAAAGACTTTTTATCATTGATTTCAAACCACGCTGGAGGTTATTGTTTTTATAAAGACGCAAGGCTCAGAAGAATAACAAGATTTCGTTACAACAACGTTCCGCTTGATATGGGTGGAAGATATTTCTACATAAAAGATGGGGATGATGTCTGGTCGCCATCATGGATGCCAACAAGAAAAGACCTTGAATTTTATGAATGCAGACACGGTCTTGGGTATACAATTATCACAGGCAGAAGAAATGGCATTGAGGTTGAGCAAAGGTTTTTTGTCCCTGTTGATGAAAACTGTGAGATACATCATCTGAAAATTACCAACAAGACAATCGATAAAAAAGAAATTAAACTTTTCTCTCTAATCGAATTTTGTTTGTGGAACGCACTTGATGACATGACAAACTTCCAGAGAAACTTTTCAACAGGTGAGGTTGAAATTGAAGGTTCTGTAATCTACCATAAGACTGAGTACAGAGAAAGAAGAAATCATTTTGCTTTTTACTCAGTAAACACTTCAATTTCCGGCTTTGATACAGACAGAGACACATTTTTAGGGCTTTACAGAGGGTTTGAAAACCCTGCTGCTGTTGAAAGAGGAAGAAGCTTTAACTCCGAAGCACACGGCTGGTCGCCAATTGCTTCTCACATGATTGAAATAAGTCTTTTGCCAAATGAAACAAAAGAGCTTGTATTTGTTCTTGGGTATGTTGAAAATGAACCTGAAAAGAAGTGGTTTAAAAAAGGCGTCATTAACAAAGAAAAGGCATATAAGATGATTGAAAAGTTCTCAAAACCAGAGGATGTAAACGCTGCATTTGAAAAATTGAAAGAATTCTGGGATAAGCTTTTGGACAAGTTCAATGTGTCAACAGGCATTGACAAAGTAGATAGAATAGTGAATATATGGAATCAATATCAGTGCATGGTTACATTTAACCTCTCCAGAAGTGCATCATATTTTGAGTCTGGAATTGGAAGAGGAATGGGATTTAGAGACTCAAACCAGGACATACTTGGTTTTGTACATCAGATACCAGAACGTGCAAGAGAAAGAATCTTAGACTTAGCTGCAACCCAGTTAGAAGATGGTGGGGCATACCATCAGTATCAGCCACTTACAAAGAGAGGTAACAATGAAATCGGTGGAAACTTCAATGATGACCCTCTGTGGCTGATACTTTCGACAGTCCACTATATAAAAGAGACAGGAGACTGGTCAATTCTTGATGAGGTAGTCCCATTTGAAAATAATCCTGAAAAGATGGGAACACTGTTTGAACATTTAAAAAGGGCATTTTATCATGTAGTCAACAACTTAGGACCACATGGACTTCCTCTTATCGGCAGGGCTGACTGGAATGACTGTTTGAACCTCAATGCTTTTTCAACAAACCCTGACGAGTCGTTCCAGACATGTGACAACAAGGATGGCAAGACTGCTGAATCTGTCATGATTGCAGGGATGTTTGTATATGTAGGAAAAGAATTTGTAAAGCTGTGTGAAAAGATAGGAAATTTTGAACTGGCCAAAGATGCTCAAAAACACATTGATAACATGAAAGAGGCTATTTTAAAGTATGGCTATGATGGTGAATGGTTTTTAAGAGCATACGACTATTTTGGCAACAAGGTTGGTAGCAAAGAAAACGATGAAGGAAAAATCTTTATTGAAACACAAGGTTTTTGTGTGATGGCACAAATAGGACTTGATGATGGAAAAGCTATCTCTGCTCTTGATTCTGTTAAAAAATATCTTGACACAGAACATGGAATAGTTTTAGTTCAGCCAGCTTTTACAGAGTACAAAATTCATCTTGGTGAGATTAC
Organism: Caldicellulosiruptor acetigenus; assembly: GCF_026914305.1. Lineage (NCBI taxonomy): Bacteria > Bacillati > Bacillota > Caldicellulosiruptorales > Caldicellulosiruptoraceae > Caldicellulosiruptor > Caldicellulosiruptor acetigenus. Next base: position 2,282,573 of record NZ_CP113866.1, read on the forward strand.
AAGCTATCCGCCGGGCTACAAAGAAAATGCAGCGGTGTTCTGTCACAACAACCCATGGATTATAATTGCAGAGTGTATTGTCGGAAGAGGAGACAGAGCATTTGAGTACTGGTCAAAGATTGCACCATCGTACAGGGAAGAGATTAGTGATGTGCACAAGATTGAACCATATGTATACTGTCAGATGATTGCAGGAAAAGATGCATACAAACCAGGAGAAGCAAAAAATTCGTGGCTGACAGGTTCTGCTGCCTGGAACTTTGTAGCAATGACCCAGTGGATTTTAGGAATAAGACCTGATTTTGATGGGCTTTTGATAGACCCTTGCATACCAACATCATGGGAAGGTTTTAAAGTAAAAAGAGTTTTCAGAAATGCTATATATCACATTGAAGTCAAAAACCCAAATAGAGTATCAAAGGGTGTCAAGAAGGTTATTGTTGATGGCAAAGAAATGTCTTCCAATCTAATACCTGCTTTTTCAGACGGCAAAGAGCATTTTGTAGAAGTCATCATGGGCTAAGCTAAGAAATTTAAAAATGCACAAGGGGGAAAATTCTATGAAGTTTGGTTATTTTGATCCTAAAAACAAGGAGTATGTTATAACTAACCCAAAAACACCTACTTCTTGGGTAAACTATCTCGGTACAGCAGATTACTGTCTTATAATCTCCAACAATGCTTCTGGTTATTCGTTTTATAAATCTCCCAAGCTTGGAAGGGTTACTCGTTTTAGATTCAATAGTATTCCAATGGACAGACCTGGCAGGTATGTATATATAAAAGATGAAAAAACCAAAGATTTTTGGTCAATAAGCTGGCAGCCTGTAGCTAAATCTCTTGAAAGCTTTAAGAGCATTTGCCGCCACGGTCTTGGTTATTCTATTTTTGAAAGTAGTTATGACTCAATAACATCTTCTCTTAAAATATTTGTTCCAATTGATAAGCCTATAGAAATATGGGAAGTAAGAGTCAAAAATGAATCAAATGAAGTAAAAGAACTTTCGCTTTTTACCTATACAGAGTTTTGTCTTTGGAATTCAATGCTGGATATGATGGACTTTCAATACATTCTTTATACCTGTAGAATGGGCTATAATCACGAAGATGAGATAATAGACTATTCAATAAAACTGTGGAGTCCTTATGAACCAAAAGCATTTTTCACATGCACAAACAAGAAAATAGAAAGTTTTGATACAGACAGAGATGTTTTTATAGGTGCTTACAACGATGAAAGCAGACCCGAAGCCATAGTGCAAGGCAAATGTTTTGGATCAATTGCAATAGGTGGAAATCCATGTGCAGCAACACAGGTTAAGTTTTCACTACTTCCTGGTCAAGAAGAGTATATTGTATTTATTTTAGGAATTGGTAATGCTTACAAAGAGGGCAAAGAATACAAAAAGCTTTTTGCAGATAAAGAAAACATTCAAAAAGAATTTGAAAAAGTACAAAATTACTGGGCTGAAAGACTATCAAAACTTTCTTGCTCAACTCCAAATGAGAATATGAATCTTATGATAAATATTTGGAATCAGTATCAATGCCACACAACATTTAACTGGTCAAGGTCTGCTTCATTTATTGAAGCTGGTGGAAGAGACGGGCTTGGCTTTAGAGACTCTTGCCAAGACATTCTCGGTGTTGTTCATTCTATCCCTCAGGAAGTCAGAAAAAGATTAATAGAGCTTTTAAAAGCGCAGCTTTCTGAAGGATATGCTATGCATCATTTTCAACCTCTAACATGGACACAAGGTGAACACAATATTCCTCCACGTGATAGAATCTATTCAGATGATCATCTGTGGCTTTTGATTTCTGTGCCTCATTACATTAAAGAAACGGGCGATTTTTCTATACTGGATGAGGTTGTTGAATACGCTGACGAAGGAAGCGCAACTGTTTTTGAACATCTCAAAGCGGCACTTGAGTTTTCCTGGAACCATAGAGGAAAACATGGGCTGTTGCTTGGTCTTGCAGCCGATTGGAACGACTGTATAAATCTTCGCAACGGTGGAGAAAGCACATGGTCAACTCAGCTTTATTTTAAAGCTCTTACAGAGTTTATTGAACTTTGTGAGTATCTTGGAAAAACTGAGGATGCTGAAAAGTATAAACAATATCGAGATGAAATAAGAAAAGCTCTTGAAGAATACACATGGGACGGAGAATGGTTTGTACGAGGGTATCTTGCAAGCGGTAAAAAGCTTGGTTCAAAAGAAAGTGAGCAAACTAAGATATTCTTAAACTCCCAGTCTTGGTCAGTATTCTCGGGTGCTTTCGTTGATGAAAAAGGAAAAACCGCAATGGACAGTGTTAAAAAGTATCTTGCAACAGAGCATGGTTGTGTCAAAAACTGGCCAGCATATGTAGACTATATCATTGAAGTTGGTGCTGTAACATCATTCCCACCGGGCTTAAAAGAAAATGCTGCAATCTTTTGCCATGCAAACACATGGGTAATTATTGCTGAGGCAATCTTGGGTCGAGGAGAGTATGCTTTTGAATATTACATGTCCTTTTTGCCCGCAAACAAAAACGACATAGCTGAAATCTACACAGCAGAACCCTATGTTTACTCTCAGTTCATCACTGGGAAAGAACATCCATATTATTTTGGTCGAGCACGAAACCCATGGCTGACAGGTACTGCAACCTGGGCATTTACTGCAGCAACACAGTATATCCTGGGGGTTCGCCCACACTACAAAGGTCTTATAATTGACCCATGTATACCATCATGGTGGGACGGTTTTGAATTCGAGAGAGTTTTCAGAGGAAGAAAACTTTCCATTAAGGTTTCAAATCCAGATCATATTTCAAAAGGTGTTAAAAAGATATTGGTAAATGGAAAAGAAATTGTGGGTAATCTGATTCCAGTAGAATTGCTTGATGAGGAAAATGTAGTTGAAGTTGTGATGGGAAAATAGCCCTTTAAAGTAGGAAAATAAAACTACACAAAAAGAGGCACACCTTGTATTTTAAAAGTGGTGTGTCTTTTTTTTTGTTTCTTTTCTAAAACATCTGCTGGTGAAAAACATCTAAAAATTTTGCTATATTTATTTAAAATTTTTATTTGCAAACTCAAATTTTATATGGCAATATATTTTGATATGAGTGTAATTGATTTCACAACTAAAAAGCTTTATTACTCAAGGAGGTTTACAAACATGAGTTTTCCAAAAGGATTTTTGTGGGGTGCTGCAACTGCGTCATATCAGATTGAAGGTGCATGGAATGAAGATGGAAAAGGCGAATCTATTTGGGACAGGTTCACACATCAAAAAGGAAATATTCTATATGGTCATAATGGAGATGTTGCCTGCGACCACTACCACAGGTTCGAAGAAGATGTCTCTCTTATGAAAGAACTTGGGCTAAAAGCCTACAGGTTTTCCATTTCATGGACAAGAATTTTTCCAGACGGTTTTGGCAATGTAAATCAGAAAGGTCTTGAGTTTTATGACAAACTAATAAACAAGCTTGTTGAAAACGGTATTGAACCGGTTGTCACCCTTTACCACTGGGACCTTCCTCAAAAGCTACAAGACATTGGCGGCTGGACAAACACAGAAATTGTAAATTATTATTTTGAATATGCAATGCTTATCATAAACCGTTATAAAGACAAAGTAAAAAAGTGGATAACATTCAATGAACCCTATTGTATTGCCTTTTTAGGCCACTGGCATGGAATTCACGCACCAGGAATAAAAGACTTTAAAGTTGCAATGGATGTTGTGCACAACATTATGCTTTCTCATTTTAAGGTTGTAAAAGCTGTAAAGGAAAACAATATTGATGTTGAAGTAGGAATTACATTAAATTTAACTCCAGTTTACCTTCAAACAGAACGTCTTGGATATAAGGTAAGCGAAATTGAAAGAGAAATGGTAAACCTCAGCAGTCAGCTTGACAACGAACTTTTCCTTGATCCAGTACTTAAAGGAAGCTATCCACAAAAGCTGTTAGATTATCTTGTTCAAAAAGATTTGTTGGAAGCTCAAAAAGCCAATAATATGCAGCAGGAAGTAAAAGAAAATTTCATTTTCCCTGATTTTCTTGGTATCAACTACTACACACGTGCCGTCAGGCTTTATGATGAAAATTCTGGTTGGATTTTCCCAATAAGATGGGAACATCCTGCAGGAGAATACACTGAAATGGGCTGGGAAGTGTTCCCGCAAGGACTTTTTGACCTTTTGATTTGGATTAAAGAAAGTTACCCACAAATTCCAATTTATATAACAGAAAACGGTGCTGCTTATAACGACAAGGTAGAAGATGGAAGGGTTCATGACCAAAAGAGAGTGGAGTATTTAAAACAGCACTTTGAGGCAGCAAGAAAGGCAATTGAAAATGGAGTAGATTTGCGGGGTTATTTTGTGTGGTCTTTGATGGACAATTTTGAATGGGCAATGGGTTATACAAAAAGGTTTGGAGTTATATATGTGGACTATGAAACCCAAAAGAGAATTAAAAAAGACAGCTTCTATTTTTATCAGCAGTATATAAAGGAAAATTCGTAAATATAAACAAAAGCGGGCTTTTGGAGAAATCACTTTCTCAAAAGCCCGTTTTCTATTTTCCATCCCTCATGTGAAAGTAGCCAAATCTTTTTCTCAATCCCTCCGCTAAAACCACCCAAGTCTAAATCCGATTTGACAACTCTGTGACACGGAACAATTATCACAGCTGGATTTTTGCCGACGGCATTTCCAACAGCTCTTGCGCCCTGTGGTTTTCCAACTTTTTCCGCAAGCTCTCTATAAGAAATTACACTTCCAAAAGGAACATCAATAAGCTTGCTCCAAACCCTTTTTTGAAACTCTGTCCCATCTAAACGAAGTTTTAGCTCAAAAGCAGTCCTCTTCCCTTCAAAATACTCTTTAAGTTGCAAAATAGCTTCCTTTACAACAGGGCTTATTACCTCTTCCTCATCTTTGTGTGAAACAAACTCTACTGATACTATGCTGTCGTCTTGTCCTACAATTTTTATGAGCCCAAGTGGAGATAGAAGATAGCCAATTGATACTTTCAATTTAAATTCACCTACTCTTCTCTCTTTTTAAACAAAGCCACACACTCAACATGAAATGTCTGCGGAAACATATCAACAGGCTGAACTTCCACAACTTCATAGCCATTTGAACAAAGAATATTGCTATCTCTTGCAAGTGTTGAAGGATTGCAGGATACATAAATTATGTTTGGTATCTTGTGCTCTATTAAGCTTTCTAAGAGCTCTTTTTCACATCCACTTCGCGGAGGGTCAAGAATCACAGCCTGGGGTATAATTCCGCTTTTCATCAGCCTTGGAATTTCAATCTCAGCACTACCGCATATAAATTCAATGTTAGAAATATTATTATTCTTGCTGCTTTTTTTAGCATCTTCAACTGCATCTTCAACAATTTCTATAGCGTAAACCTTTTTGCAAAAAGGAGCGACGAACATGGAAATGGTGCCTATTCCAGAGTATACATCAAACACAATTTCTGCATCAATATTCCTTAGATATTTTACTACCTGACTGTAGAGCACCTCTGTTTGCATAGAATTTACCTGAAAAAATGATTTTGAAGAAATTTCAAATGTTAAATTCCCTATCTTATCTTTTATTGTGCTACTGCCCCAAATCAATATATTTTCCTCACCCAATATTACATTTGTCCTTTTAGGATTCAAGTTGACGAAGAAGGACTTAATCTTGGTAAACCTATCTAAAATGTCATTTTTGATGGCCTCTAAATTCTCAGGTACTTTGGTACAAACAAGAATGAGCATCATTTCATCAAATGCAAATGAATTTCTAACAACAATGTGCCTTAAAACACCTTGATGTTTTCTTTCGTCATAAACTTCTATCTTGTGCTTTTTTATCAGCTCTTTCATACCTTTTATCACATCATCGCAAAACTTATGCTGAATAAGACAGTAATCTATAGGGACAACATCATGTGTCATCTTTTTATAAAATCCTATTTGGGGATTTTTATAATCTCCACCTACTGGAAGTGCAGTTTTGTTTCTGTATCTAAATGGGTTTTCCATTCCAATAACATCATTTATTTTAGGACTGAGCTTACCTATTCGCCTAAAAGCATCTTCAACAAGAAGTTTTTTTAGCTTCAGCTGATGCTGGTATTTTGCATGCATTAAGTGACATCCACCACAAAAGTCATAATAAGGGCATTCCGGGTCTTTTCTATATGGGCTTTTTTCTAAAATTTCAACCAGTTTTGCTTTGGCATATTCCTTTTTTGCCTCTTCTATTTTGATTTTTACAACCTCATCAATAAGAACATTGTCAACAAACACTACAAACCCATCAATTCTTGCAATGCCCTGTGCCTGGTGATTAAGCGTGTCAATCTTGACAATATACTCTTGCGACTTTTTTACCACATCTTTTCCCCCTGATACTTCTTTGTTTTTTTCGCTTTAATATTTTACACTATTTTTTTATAGCAAGAAAATAATAATTTCATAAAGTCTTAGAGAAAATATATATTGAAAATCCAAAAGCTGCTGTTCATACGACATTCAATCAAAAGGAGGTTTGAAAAAAGTGTTCAACCCATTTGAAGAAAAGCCAAAGCCAATTGAAAATTTTCTCGTGGACTGGAAAACAATATACCCCAAGTCGTACTGCAAAAACGAAGTTGACCCTTACACAAAGACAAGAATAATCCTCATGAACGGAATTGAAGCTGAAGCCTCGATGTTTTCTCATCAGCTCCATCGTCACTGCACTGACAATCAAACAAGAAAAGACTTAGCAATGATGAGAAGAATTGAGCAGATGCAGCAAAAACAAATCAACTGGTTAAAGCCAATCGACGAGACACCTCTTGAAACTACAATTGGATATGAACATGTTGCTGTAGACCTTACCGCCTGGCTTGCTCAAAATGAACCTGACCCTTATGTAAAACAAACACTTGATTTTATTCTGCTTGAGGACTTTGACCATCTTTACCGTTATGCAAACCTTCTTGACATGGACTCAAATATCCCAGCAAACAATTTGGTAAAAAACTATGTTGAAATAACACCAGGCAGACCGACAATTGCCCATCACAGACATCCTCATGACACCGTCAGCAGATATGTTGATTTCAAAAAGGCAGATATTAGAACAAAGTTAAACATCTTCATTATAACAGCCGGTGAGCAGCAGACAATGAATTTTTATAACAACATTGGTAACACTTATTACAACGACCTTGGAAGACAGCTCTACCTGGAAATAGCCTTAGTGGAAGAAGAACACGTAACCCAGTATGGTTCATTGATTGACCCGAGACTCACATGGTTTGAAAGTCTTCTTTTGCATGAATACACAGAATGTTACCTGTATTACTCATTCTATGAATCTGAGGTTGACTCAAATGTAAAATCAATCTGGGAGATGCATCTTGATGCTGAAATTGCACATCTTCATAAAGCAGCTGAGCTTTTGCAAAAACATGAGAACAAATCTTGGTGCGAGGTCATCCCTGGCGGACAGTTCCCAAATCTTCTGATGTTCCACGACACACGCGAATATGTCCGCAAAGTTCTTTCCCAGATGGTTGAAATCACAGCTGACAAAGAAGACCTGAGAAACGTAAATGACCTGCCAGAAAATCACACATTTTTCTGGTTCCAGAACAAAGTAAATCACGATATAAATTTAGTTGCAAGCCATGTAGTAATTGATAAGCACAAAATGGTAAAAGGTGAAGATTACAGGTGGGAGATGGCTCCACACCCTGTTGAAAGCTTGAGAAATAGAAAAGAAGACAATAGCTCAATTGGAAGAACAAAGCAGAAAAAGCTTGTTAGCATATAAACAAAAAGCTGTCTACCCTTGCGGTGGACAGCTTTTTCCTAAAAGAATCATTCATCTATTTAGATGGCATCTTTTCTTTCAAGAAGGCTCCAAGTTTTCTATCTGTTCCAAGGATATGATTTTTGAGCCAGTCGACAACAAGTCTGTTTGTCTTTATAACTGCTGCAACTCCTGCTCCTTCTTTCTCTATCTCCTCTCGAAATTTTTTGTAGGTTTCAACAAAGCTGTCGTGTTCTTTCTTGTGAGACAAATACTCAGGATACAGATACTCTTTCATGTACTTTTCCTCGGTTGAAAAATGAAAAACCACATAATCGCCCAAAAAGTCCAAAACTTCTGGCAAAACTTTCTTCCCTTCACCCTGAGCACAGGCATCCAAAAGCCTGTTTATTCTCTCAAAAAGCTCTTTGTGCTGATTGTCTATTGACTCAACACCTACAGAGTACTGGTCAAGCCATTCAATTTGCGGCATTTTCTCACTCCTTTCCACTTCAAATGATTTTTTCAAAATAATTTATACCCTTTTGATTAGTACTCTTAACACATCTTCTTGCAATCTTTTTTCTTCCTATCTTTGTCCAATATTTTGCATAATTTGGTTATAAATAAATCAATGAACTTTAAAATTTGAATATTATGTTAACTCTCATGAATTTACATTCAATTTAAGCATCATCCTAATTTTCTATTATCATCTACTTTTAACTCCAAAAAGCAAAAATAAAAAACCCCCTTCTCAAACCCTTACAGGTTTAAAAAAGGGGTTATGTGCGAATAATTATGGTGCCGAAGGCGGGAGTCGAACCCGCACGGCCTCAGCGGCCACTGGATTTTGAGTCCAGCGCGTCTGCCAGTTCCACCACTTCGGCACATTTTCCTTTTGAATTTTCAAGCAAGATTGATTATATCATAAATTTTTGAGGTTGTCACACAAGGGACACCAACCAAGATTTGGCTACATATTCACATTTACCGTGCTGGACTTTCAAAGTTTCTAAATCAAGACATTTAAAAATCCAGCACGCTTTGTTCGTTATTAGTTTAACCTCAAATTCAGGATTATACAATACAGAAATTTTGTTTGTCGTGAGTGGTCTTTAATTATAAATACCCTATCATAACTTTTGATTTTGTGCTTTAAAATATCGGCTAAAGGCAGCACGCAACAATGAACCTTCTTTAAATTCTTGCCCCCTACCCCTTGCTTTTGGCTGCTTCATGGCTTTGCTTTCCTTCTTAATTGCTGCCAGAAATCAATTCTATTTTGCAAGCAAAGACCAAAGAAAAAGTAGTTTGACATATCCAAACATTATTGACGACCTCGCAACTTTCGAACCCCATAACACAACCATTGAATAGACTTTCCTAAAACCAAAAGCTTTTGTCTCTAAACAGCGCCATAATTTAACATTGCACAAAATTATATTTTTGTGCAAACATAAATTTACATTACCACCTTATTTGTTTTGCTATACCATGGTTTTGACTATTCAAATGCCGATAATCGTCTTTGATGTAATTTAATTTCTGTTCTGTAAACTGCCCTATCCCCTTCTTTACCAGTTACAAAATGACACACTTTGACCCTGTTTTTCTAATTGAAAATCATTCTCAATTAGCCATTTCTCAAGGCTTTGATGTGTAAACCTAACACCCTATCAAGGGTTACTCATTTTGTGCAAAAATGTCGCATTTTTACACCCATAAAATAATCAAATCTTTAGCTTTACTTTTCACAAACACCTTTCCTAAGGTATCGACATATTATCGACCCCTTACAATCCACTAACAAAACTTAGATTTGCGTACATAATATTTAAAACACTTAGAATGCTGCGGCAACTTACCGCCCCATCTCAATGTTGAATAACTCATATACAATTTACCAACCAAAAGGAATAGTCAAATCAACTATCCCTTATAACTTCAATTTCATTTTCCAAAAACCACTTTTAAACAAAACCTGAAAAGTCTTGATATTGCTTGATTAGAATTAAATTGCTTTCTATTCCTTGATACTTCTAATCTAAAAGACAATTTTTCAAAACAAAATTCTTTGAAATCGGTTTCTTTAGATTTAAAATTCAATGGGTAATATTTTTATACCACCCTTAACTTTGTTCGCTATATGTTCGCTATGGTTTTTGAAATTTCAAAAATGTTTTAAGGTCTCAATAAGTTAGGGATAGCTTTATAAGATAGCTAAAAACAAAAATAAAAAATCCTGTCAAAGCCTTGATACTGCTTAATTTAAAATGATTTGCTGCAAAACCTTGATACACCTATGATAAAAGCCATTTTCACAATAAGATTTGTATATAAAGCCTTTATAAGCTTCAAAAAATAGCTGGGTAATATCTTTATATCACCTTTCAAATTTTCGCTTCTCTATAAGGCTGTATTTTAAAATCTTGACAATCACAAATACACTTTAGATTTTCAGCCTGAAAATCGGGAGTATACTTTGTAAAATCAATGAGAATTGCCACAAACATAGAAATGACAAGCCTTTGGACTTTTTTCGTACTTTTTTCGTACTTTTTTCGTAAAAAAGCTGTGTCTTAAAAGCCTTGATATATCTAACATCAACCGACTTTTTACCCTTTTTTCGTAAGACATTTTTTAAAAATCTCATGACTAATTTGTCAAGTTAAAACCAGCAGCCAAAGAACAGATTTGACGTGTAAACTGCGGACAGGATAAAATAAGACACAACCACATTTTGACCACAAGGAACAATGTAAAATAAAGTCCAGGATTTAAAATTTTAACTGAAATTCTGTAAATCTTATTTTCTGTTTAGAAGAAGAAATATTTGTATTAAGCTGTATTAATTCTTAATTAAAGTTTAATTTCTTACAGTTTTCAACTTACTTAATTTAAGTCTTTTATGCTAAAATTATCTTTGGCAATTGATTTTCATAATTATTCTAAATTAATGCATATTTATTCTTTGCAGTGGACAATTTATTTATGCCTTTAATTGCCATCATTCAAATTTCAAGCCATTTAGCACAATTAACAGTAAACCAATCAAAAAGATTAACATTCAAAATATGAATAAATTCTTGAATTCCATTATTTTACTTTTGCTTGATTTAGAATATAATTGCTGCTTAAATATTTATAGTTTTAAAACTTAATTTGTGCTATAATTTACTTTTAAATTTTTATTTGATTATTTCTGATAACTTTTGATTTTGCTTTTGTTACTACCTTTATTTCCCTTACCACATTCAGTTTTTAAGCACATTTCAAGCTGATAGGGTATGCAATTCTACAAAGTGGCTATAAAAAAGAAAAGAGACCACAACTAAGGTGGTCTCTTATTCTCATTTTATGGATGTTCCATGTTAGAACACCCTGAAATGTGTTTAAAACAATGCTTTTTTTTATGCTGCCTTTCCAATTTAGAAAGTCATTTTTCCATGTATTTTGGACAATGAATTTCCTTCACTCTAAAACTCTGTTTGCAATTCTTCTGGCATTTCTCACAAAGAGCATGGTATTGAATTTTACCCTTGTCGTTCTTGAAAAAATACCACTCATCAATATAATTTCTCTTTGTTTTTGTCCTCATGACAAAGACCCCCTTTGTTTTCTGGTTACTGTTAAATACCTGATTAAAAACAACACCAATAGAATGGCTATGTTTATTATCGCTGCAATCAAAAAGATTGTATTAGTCATAGCAGCTAAAGATAAAAACAAACTGTGCTGGATTGAGAGTATAAAGCCTTTGTCGTTTGTAAAATAATAAACTGGTAGAAAAGCTAAAAGAACAAAGATATAAACTAACAACGCTTCAAGCATGTTGTTCACCTCTTTTCAAAAATAGAGGCAGCCTTTTTAGACTGCCTCTTTATCTAATTTTTTGAGCTCAATAAATAGTTTGCCTCCTTCAATATCAGATGTTCTGCCTGGTATTAAACGATATATCTGTCTGCAAACTTTACAAACAAAACAGTCTATAGCCTCGCCATATTCCAGAATATTACCACATTCACATTTATAATGCTTTGCAGCTTCCCTATAATCTTCTGTCGTTAATAGACTGAAGTTTAATACATAAAATCTTTGGATATCAAAACCGATAATATGTTTAATATTCTGTTTTTCATTCTGTTTATCAAAACTTAAATTCTTATAAACACAAACAGTTTTCTTAATATCATCTTTCACCTCTGTAATGTTTGAAACACTTGAAACGTTTGAAACGGTATTGCTTTTATTTACCTCTAAGCCTTGATTTTTGTCTACTTCTGAGCGTTTCAAACTTCTTGAAACATTTTGAAACACTTTATTTGACGTTTCATATGTTTCAACTGTTTCAAATGTTTCATGTTTTTCATTTCTTTCGTGAGTGTCAATTTTGTTTATATTTTTTGTCTCATTATTTGAATTTGAAATAAGCAATGAATAACCATTGTCAGATTTTGTAATTAAACCTCTTTGGGTTAATCGGTATAATATAGTTCTAACAGTATCAAAATTTATTCCTGTTTCTTTTGCAATTTCATGTGGTTTAGCTATTGGAACTTTTTTAAGATATTCATAAATTTTTCTTTGATTTTCTGATAGTTTAATACTGCTGGTTTCGTTTTCATAATCACCAAGCTCTATGTAGCCCTGTTCTTCGTCATAGTCTAAAAGATAATCAAGATAAACTCCACGACCTATAGCCATTATACGACGTTGAGTGTCTTTTTCTGTATTAGGTGGCAATCCAAAACCTATTATTGCATCTGCGGCAGATGGATAAGCTGTGCTTCCCATAGGACTATCTATAACATCATCCATGTTATAAAGAACACCAGTCCCTTTTTTGCTATGTCTTACACCTATAAGGCTTAAATTTTCTTTTATTAGCTTTTGTCTTATTCTAATTAAGGTTCCATAAACCTGGTCAAAGTTAGCATTCTTTTTGCTCTCTGCTTGCATTACTTCATTTAAAAGTGTTAAAGGTTCTATTATGATAAGATTGCAACTGTGATATTTAGCTGTGTTAACAATCGTGTCAATGTTAAACAAAGAAATTGCTTCTAATTTTTCTATATCAATAATTCGGATATATTTATCTGTATCAATATCTCCATAAAGTTTGATTGAGTTTCTTAATTCTTCTGCTGTATTCTCATTGGTTATCCACAAAATTTTTGGTTCGCTTTCTTGATACACATTTCTTTGAAAACAATTTTTGCCTAATATTAAACCAGCTATAATTTTGCATAATATTGCTGTTTTGCCCTTTTTGGGTCTACCACATAATAATATCAATCCCTTTGCTGGTAAAAGTCTGTGTATTCTCCATTTATTCATTCCTAAACTTAGTTCTTTTTCATAGGCTTTTTCTAATGATATTGTTGGTAAGAGATTGTCAAATTGTCCTGACTCTATAACGGTTTTGATTTTCAATAAATCATCTAATAACTGTTGAATGCGTGTAATGTTACCCTCTTGATAGGCTTTTGTTAACTCTTCACATTTGTTTAACCCCTGTCTTAAAAGTGATTTCTCTTTAATTATCTTTGCATAATATGTTGCATTTGCTGTTGTTGGAGTATTTATCACAAGGCTTGTCAGATACTCACTTCCTCCAACTGCATCAAATGTTCCTCTCTCTCTCAATCTTTCAGCCACAGTTATGACATCCACCGGTTTGCCCTCTTCAAAAAGGTCCATTATAGCAGAAAAAATCTCTTTAAGCTGTGGCATTGCAAAATCTTCTTCTGTTAAAATCTCGGTAACATCAGAAATTACTTCTCTGCTAAGAAGCATAGCACCTATAACTGCTTCTTCTGCTTCAAATGACTGTAGGTTGCTTGTATCAGCTTTTAATATAGTTTCCATTTAATGTTCCTCCTTTAGTATTTTTTAAAGAGAAAACAAAAGTAAATGCTAATTCTTTTAATTTTGATTAAATTCATATTGATTTTTTAAAAAACATAAAGTAAAATTAAAATTAATAGAGGATAATAAAGTTTAATGATAAAACGTGAAAAATAGAGTTAATCTGTTTTGTTTTTTGCAAAACAGATTTTTTTTACCCGCCCCGCTCCACCCACAAATTAAACTATTGTGCCACTTTATCAATCCAGTCTTTTAATTTAGCTTTTGGAATTAAAACTTTCCTGCCTATTCTGATAACTGGTATCTTTTTTTGCTTAATTAACTTAAAAACAGTAGTAAGACTAATCCCCAAAACCTGTGCTGCCTCTTTTGGAGTGTAAGTCATTTTTTCAAATTCGTTTATCATTTTTATATCCCTCCAAATTTTTGTTTTTCTAATTCAATTATAAAAGATTTCCTTGTAAGTTGTTAATACTCCACACTATATATTGTGTTGTTTCTTTTTCTTTCCATAATATATTATATTCCAACCAAATTTTCAAAGCAACAGGGAACAAAATTGTTTTAAAAAATATGTTAAAACAATATGTCTTGTTTCCTTGTTGTCTCTCACACTATATATTATATCTTTAGAATTCCTTAAAGCCAAATGTGGATAATGTTTAAGTTTTGTTATAAATAATTTTCATTTTTGCTGCAAATCTTGTCGAATTATGAAGTTTCAGAAAGTAACGATAATGCTTCTGTATACTCGTCCCTTTGGAATTCCTCAATTATGGTTACTCTAAAGACATAATCTTAATTTTCTCTATATCACTTAACCCTGAATTGTATTGCTGTATAAAGCTTATAAATCCTTGTAATAAACCTGCCTGAGCTAACACTTCACCATTTGTAACTGGTTTCTTAGTTTTAGAGTCTATTATATTTCTGCCTTGGCTGTCTTTAGCGGGTTGATAAAGCCATTCCCATGGTGTTACTGCTAAATCTGGTTGAGTAGCATTTTTATTTTTCTTGTTTTTTGCTTGTTCCTGTAATTTCTTTTGATTAGTGGTTATGTCTTTTAAACATTGAGTTATGGCAGCACCTAAAGCTTTATCCATAATCCCTTTGTTCATTTCTGCTTCCAAATCTTTTTGTGCCTTTTGTAATTGAACACCTTTCAATGACAATTCAACCTTAAATAACTCATTATTTCTGAAATTCTCATCATTCATAATTGCTCTTCTAACTGCTTCTGTTAATAACTGACTCTCAATAGCTTGCAATTCTAATGGGAATTTCTTATTATTCTGCTGATATTGCTGTTTCAATAACTGCACATCCCAGTAAGCCTTTTCTATCTGATAAGGAGACATCTTCTGCAATGTATCTGTGTTTATCTTCTGCTGTTTTAATTCCTGTTCCAATATACCGTTTTGCAATTTAGCTTTATCAACTTCCAATGCAGCCTGTTTGACTTCATATGGAATTATCTGTTTATTCTTCTCATAGTTTTGAGCTAACAATTTTATCTGATAATCCAATTGCTGCAATTCTAATGGTGTCATCTTTGCTAACTTATCATTGGTCAACTGCATATTCCTTAACTGCTCTGTTGCCTGCTTTATTTCAATTGGTGCCATCTGTTCTTTGACATTTAATTCAAATTTCTTTGTCGCTAACTCTGTTTGTGCAGCTTCCTTCTGGATTGGGAATAATTCCTTGGATTGCTGCAAAGCTGTTTGTTTTGTCGCTAATTCTGTCTGTGCCGTCTCTTTCTGAATTGGGAATAATTGTGCTGACTGTTTCTGTTGCTGTTGTGCACCTAATACATTAGACAATGCAGCTGCTATCTGTGCGTTTCTGTATGGCAATTCAGCATTGTATTGCTGAGCTTGCATTGCCCTTTCAATTGCTTTCTCTCTTTGCTGTGCTATATAATTAGCTATTTGTGCTCTTCTTTCTTCATCAAGCTGTTCTAATTGTTTTTGTCCCTGAGCTTCCACTTCTGCTATTTTGTCAACCGCATAGCTTGACCTTGCCAGTCCTCTTGATAACATTTGATTTGATACATTTGACTTTGCTTGCTCAATAGCCTGTTTTATCTCTTGTGCCCTTTGATTATAAATCGGATTGTATATCGCTTCTGCTTCCTTCTGTAATTCTTCTGTTGATGGTATTTTAGCAAATTCTTGAGACAATCCCTGTGTCGGTGTTATTGCTTGCAATAAGCTTTCTAAATTAGAAGGTGTCTTATATGGCACAATGCCAATATACATTTTGCCTGTCTGTGGGTCTCTATTCCATGTCCAATCAGCATTTGGGTATAAGTCTCTTACCCATATCCATTGACCGTTTACATTGACATAAGTCTTGTTATCAGGACCAATATAACCCTCACCTAATGCTTTTGGTGTACCGCTTGAAAAATCATAGATGGTTACTTTTCTTGATGGGTCTTGATACCACAAAGGTTTTGTTGTCGGTGTTGCAACTGATGTTGTTTTTGCAGTTGCCTGTGTTGACTGCGCTGATGGTGTTTGTTTGCTAAGCTGTGCGTCTAAAACTTTAAAACTTCCCCATGATGGGTTTGTTGTCGCCGTATAACTCAAATTCTGTGGACTTGTCGGTTGATTTAATTGTGCATCCAAAACTTTAAACTGTCCCCATGATGGTGTTGTCGGTGTTGTTGTCTTTGTCGTCGGTGTAGTTGTTGGTTTAACACTCTGTGCTAAAGATAATTGCTGGTCTAAAAGTTTGAACTGTCCCCAGCTTGGGTTAGATTGATTTTGCTTAAAATTTTGAATAGCTGTTTTTATTTGTTGCTGTCTTGGTGCAAGAAATTGATTTTGCTTAAAGTCTTGAATAATGCTTTGAATTTGATTTTTTCTGCTGGTTTGAGTTTGATTGCCTAACCAATCTATTAAGTATGCCATGATTAACACACCCTTTCTTATGCAATTTTGTTTTCAATCTCTTTCAAGGAACCATCTTCATTAAATAGCTCATCTTCTGGCACATTGAAAAACTCTGCCAGTCTCTTTTTAACCTTTGGATATGCTTTCCTTTCGCCTCTTTCAATCGCTGTTAACAAAGTGTAATTAATACCCGCTGCCAAAGATAGTTTAGCTGATGATAAGTTAAGCTGTTTTTTCAAATATTCTAACTTTGTCATTTTAAATCAACTCCTTTCATGTGTTTTTCAAAAATAAAAGCTGCCCAAAGAAGTTATAAAACCTCTTTGAGGCAGCTTAATTTTTCAATTTTGTGTGTTCACTTTTTACCCTTCTATACAATATTATACCATATTTGTCAAGTAGAACATACGTTTGGATATGCCGACAAGGTTTGGTATTCAAAATATTAGCAATGCTAAACATTTGAATTAATAGCATGATACATAATAAAAATGCAGGATTTACCTTCATAAGTTGTTGTCTTTGCTTTTTATTGTAACAACTGCTTTAAACCTGTGCATACAACTTTTTTTCAGTATGTCATAACAACTTCTGCGTCTTCTTTTTCTTTAAACGCTGCAATTACACCTGAAAGCTTGTCCTCATCGGCATACACCCTTACAATGCTGCTTTGTGATGGTAACGCTCCTAAAGCCTTATCAATCCCTTCTAATAGCTTAAACCACGCTTTTATTCTTTTGTCTCTGTCAATTTTTCTGTTCACTTGAAGATAAACATTTTTGACGCCCATTTCCTCTAAAATTAAACAACCACCGCCTGCAACCTGATTTTCTTTAAACACGTCGCTGTAACCGACAAAGAAGTTTGTTTTGCTTTCCTCATCATAAAAATGATACAACATCTTTAAACTCACCCCTTCTTTTTATTTTGATTTTTTATATTCCCAACCCTGTTTAAGGGTTGTTTTAGCAAAGTGTTAATCGGTGTTGCCTTTGCGTGAATATCTTGTAAGTCTTGCTGTGTAAAGTGGACATACTTTTTTGTCATTTCCAATGTTGTATGTCCCATTATCTTTTGTAAGCTCAATTCATAACCACCATTTTTGAGATATAGCAAAGCAAACATATGCCTTAAGTCATATGGTTTTATTTTTACACCTAATTGAGCACTATAAATTCTCATTCTTTCTTCCCATCTACTCCTGTTAAAAGGCTTCCCTGTAACTGAACAAAATACAGGAACGCTGTCATCCCATTGTGGATGCCTTGAAGATATGAGTTTTTTAATTGCATTTGCTGTTACTGGTGAGATTGGCAGCACTCTTGATACTCTTGTCTTTGCCACATCAGAAGGAATTACAACTTGCATATTCTTAAAATCAAAATGGTCTTTTAGCAAAGAAAAGGCTTCTTTAGGTCTTATTCCTGTGTCAAGCGTCAATAACATCAATGCATAATCACGCAAACCAGCAAAAGTTTTTCTGTTCGGCAATTGGAGTAACTTTTGAAGTGTCTCAATATCAATTTCAACAATTCTGTCGTCCGTCTTTCTTGGTTTGAATTTGGCAATAGGATTTGTCGGTATAATGCCCTCTTCAACACACCAATTCAAAAATGCTTTCAAGTTTTTCATTCTTAGATTATAAGTGACTGGTTTCATAGGCTGCGATAAATATTCAATCAAGCACTTTCTCAACTTCTCTGGGTCATTAAAACAATCTGGATAACGCTTGAAAAATGAACTGATGTGATATTTATAGTCTTCAATTGTGGTTTCGCTTCTGCCTTGTGCTTTTTTATAAGCTAAAAATATTTGCAAAACATCTTCCCAATCTGAACTTGAATTGTTAGCTTTAAGTTGTTTAGGCATAATAAAACCACCTCAACGCTTATTTTTTGCGTCTCGGTGGTGTCCCTTATGTTCGGTGTTAAATGACTGATTACTTTGTTTTTCTACCATTCTACGACTATGTAGCTTTTTCTGATTGTAAAAACGCCTCTAAATCTTCATACTGCTTATTTGTTATTTTGTGCCATCTATGGCAGTTTTGAGTCCAGCGCGTCTGCCAGTTCCACCACTTCGGCACATTTTCCTTTTGAATTTTCAAGCAAGATTGATTATATCATAAATTTTTGAGGTTGTCAAAGCGGTAGATTTTGATAAAATCCTGCCGTAGATTGAATTACCAACTTCATTTTACCTTCTTTCAAGGTAAAAAGTCAAGGGTCTAAAATAAAAAATTAATTATGCTCGGGTCAGTTTTGTTAAGAAGGAATATTATCACTAACAAATTCTCTGGAGAAATTTCTAATTTTAATATTCAAATGGTTAGGTTATAATAGAAATAAATTCAAAAAAGCGCGAGGTTATTTGTATGGAAACCTTCTGGTTATTTATAATATGCTCTTTATTATTTGCTCTAAATTTTTTCGTAACTAAAAAATTTGGACTAAAAAACGTTGAGTATGAAATCTACTTTGAAGAGAACAAAAAAACTGAAGGTGATGAGATTCACATTGTCGAAAGAATATACAACGGCAAAATTTTGCCACTTCCATGGGTAAAATCTGAATTTGAAGTGTCAGCATTCTTTTTCATGGAAAATGCAAAAAATTATGTAGTGGGAGATAAGCTAAGGTACATCAGTATTTTCTTTCTTCTGCCTTATCAGCAAATAGTAAGACGGCACAGATTTGTTGCAACAAAAAGAGGATTTTATAAGCTTGACAAAATATATCTTGTCACCGGTGACCTTTTTGGTCTTTCAACAGATGACAGGTGTTACTATGTAAATTCCAACATTACTATTTACCCAGCATTTTTGGACCTGAAAAAACATTTTCTTCCCCGCTCAAGCCTCTCAGGTGAAGTTGTGGTAAAAAGACACTATTATGAAGATATATTTCACTTTGCAGGAATTAGAGAGTATCAGTCTTTTGATTCTTTCAATAGAATAAACTGGAATGCAACTGCAAAGTATAATACTTTGATGGTAAACAAGTACGAATACACCTCATCAGGGGATGCTTTGATACTTTTGAATGTCCAAAGTTCAGAGTATGAAAGAAAAGAGGTTTTTAACAAAAACGCCATTGAGTTTGGAATAAAGATTGCAGCAAGCTTAGCAAAAGAATGCTTGGATGCTCACATCCCAGTTGGTTTTGTTTGTAATGGTGTAGATGAAGAAACCTTGCAGCCGCTTGAAATTCTTCTTCCCTCCCAAGACCAAAACCAGCTTTTAAAAATTCTCGAAACCCTTGCACACATTAAAATTCAGGTAAACGAATACTTTGAATCTTTGCTTTATCAGGTCTTAAGAAGTTACAACTTCCGTGAGCTTTTTATAATTACCTCATTTGTGAACAAGGAGATGGAAGACTCTATTCTCCTTTACTCCTCGCTGGGAGTTAAGTTTACCATTATCCTTCTTGAGTATGATGAAAAAGCTTTAAACTTAGAGTCAGAAAATGTGAGAATTTTTCTGGCAAAACAGCATCTTTTAGAAAGCGCCAGAGTATAAGTAAAAATCGCCGCAGGCTCACTTTATGTTCGTATTCACACCTGCGGCTTAATGTTCTTTTGGATAGCAAAAAAGATATCATTTCTGATATGCTATGAAAAGACTGATAGGTGCAATCTCAAAACTACCAATTGCTTCCTGTTCATTTTCTTCTAAAAATACAACACCATCATTTGCTTTTATCTTCCACATTCCATCAGGAAGCGCAATTACCTTCTTTTCTTTAAAAGGATTGTAGGCAACAATAATTTTTTTCCACACATCATAAGGATACGAAATCAAAAATGCAACAATGCCATCAGGTGCTGGCAAGAATTTTAGATATTTTCTTATTTCGCCTGATGAGCGCATTCTAAACGCCAAATGTTCTTTTCGCAACTTTATAAGGTCACAATAAAATTTGAAGGTGTCATAGAACTTTTCTTTTAAACTCCAGTCAATCTTATTTATGCTATCGCCTGCGTTGTATGTGTTCGGGTGCCCTCCTTTGCTTCTATTGAACTCAACTCCACCGTGCAAAAACGCAATGCCCTGAGATGTTAAGATGATTGCATTTGCTAAGCGGCATGCCCGGTCAATCCAGAATATATCTTCACCCACCATTGTCTTTTGTGCCTTGTCAAAGAGGGTCAAGTTGTCATGGCAGGAACAATAATTTACACATTCATCGGGCTCTTTTGCAAAATCGTCAATGGCTGCCTTTATACCCTGTTTTAATCTCTCAACATCAGAAAGGTTTCCATGCATGTATCCAGTTTTAAACCCGTCAAGGTCACCTCTTATACTGTCTCTTATTCTATCGTTGAAAAGTCCAATTGAATACCCCTGATGCGCTGTTGACTCAATTGTTGCCCTCTCTTCTAAAAGGCACGTACTATCTCCCATCACCCATCCTTCACCATAAATGAGGGCATGAGGATTTCGCTTCCGCACTTCTTTTGAAATCATTCTCATAGTAAGTGTATCAATAAGGCCCATAAGGTCAAATCTGAATCCGTCTATATGAAACTCTTCTGTCCAGTATATTATTGTATCAAGTATAAACTTTCTTACCATTGGCTTTTCTGTTGCGATTTCATTGCCACAGCCTGTTGCGTTTGAATAGTCGCCATAGTCATCTATCCTATAAAAATATCCAGGAACAATTTTGTCAAAGATAGAAAACTTTCCGCCCTTTGTGTGGTATGTGTGGTTGAAAACAACGTCCATCACAACTCCTATGCCGTTTTGGTGCAAAGTTTTAATCATAGTTCTCAGCTCTTTTAAAGCCTCAATTCCACCACTTTTTGTTGAGTACCAGTACTCTGGGCACTGATATAAAACAGGGTCGTATCCCCAGTTGTACTTTTTATCAGGATTTTTATCATCAACACTTCCAAAGTCAGATATTGGAAGAAGATGAATGTGGGTTATTCCAAGCTCTTTTAGATGCAAAAGACCTGTTGAAAACTTTTCTTTGTAGAAGCTTTGCTGGCAAAGGCCCAAAAACTTTCCTCTAAACTTTTCATCTACACCTGAGGTTTCATCAATTGTAAAGTCTCGCACGTGCATCTCGTAAATGATAGCATCTTGTTGCTTTTCTACTGTTTTAACAAACTCATCCTGCTGCCAGCCTTCAATTAGCGTATCTGCCGGGTCAAATATGAAAGATTTTTGAGAGTTTGAGGAAGAAGCTTTTGAGTAAGGGTCAGGAACCTCGTACACAATAAAACCTTCGTCCTCATCATAATTGTAATGCCAAACCTCATAAAGATAGTAGTGGTTTTTCAAGTCCCCTGTAAGGTGTATATTCCATGTACCGTTTTCTGACCTTGCCATCTCTTTTTCAAATCTGAAATTTTCGCTCTCATCAAATATCTTAACCTTTACTTTGTATGCAGTGGGAGCCCACAGTCTAAAGTAGGTACCATATGGCTCATATTTTATTCCAAGTTCACCAGGATAAAAAAACTCAGGCCTTGTTAGAATTTCTCGTGGTCTTGCCCAAATGTGTTCTGTTTTGTAGACAACCTTGTATTTTAAATTTGGCAAAAGCCTCTTTGAAGTAATAATTCTTATCATATTTGTAAAAGCAGTTTCTCTGTCAAAGTATTCTGTTATTACAATATCGTTGCCAAATCCGGGCGGGTACCAAAGCTTTTGATTTGCACCTTCTGCAAATTTAAACTTTTGCCCAATCTTTATTTCTTTTAAATCCTTTATAAGCTCATATCTTCCACGCAGCTTTGAATATGTCATTTCCCACTCGGGCGAAATTTGCCAGCCATTCATCTCACCAATGACAAATACCGGTCTTCTGAGCGGTTTTCGGTGATAGTCAAAATGCCCTTCTTTTAACACAAATCTAATCTTTCCTTTTTGCTCGCAAATCTCATAACCTCTCATTTCTGCTTCATAAGGATTGTCGGAGTGAGGAATTATCTTGTCTATTCTTTCTATGTCTATTTCTTCTTCATTTAAAAATACTTTAAAATCTTCTTTCTTTACAGAGTGAACCATCTGGGACAGCACAACTACTATCTCGTTAAAGTCATCTATATATGCTCTCACTATCATTAAAACCACCTGTCTTTTTCTAAAGAATAGGATATGCAATATGCAGAAATTATATATCATTTATACCCTTTTTGAAAATAAAAAAATTGCACCTTGAGAATACATATGCAAAAGATGTTTTTAGACCCTTTTTTCTGGGTATAAATATGAGAAGAAAAATTTTTCATATAATTTGTGGTGGTAAACAAAATGCCTGAGAAAAACAAAGATTTAAACTGTAAGGCCAACAATTATGCAGCTAAAATTTCAATAATATATGCAGTTGTGAGCGCAGTTTGGATTTTGGTCTCTGACATATTAACAACAACCCTTTTTGCAAAGAGAGGGCTTTTTACCATTTTTTCGGTCATTAAAGGTTGGCTCTTTGTACTTATCACTGCAAGCCTTTTGTATTTTCTGATTCGCAAAAAAATCTATTCGCTTTACCTTTCTGAAAATAAACTCCAAAATGCATTAGAGGAACTTCAAAAGACAAATGCTGAGCTTTCCAAAACACAGGAAAAGCTTGTTGTCCAGTACAAAAAACTTTTAAAAAACCAGGAAAGGATAAAAGAGCTTGCTTTCTTTGACCAGCTAACTAACCTTCCAAACAGAAATCATTTTATGCTGGTACTTGAAAAGGCTATTAAAGAAGCACATTTCAAAGGCCAGCAACTTGCTCTGATATATATCGATATTGATAATTTCAGTAAAATTAATAATACTCTTGGCCATGAGACTGGTGACATTGTTTTAAAAGAAATTGCGCAAAGGCTTAAAGAAGCAGTGGGTAATAACGGATTTGTTGCAAGACTAACAGGAGATGAGTTTGGAATAATAATTTATAACTTTCTTGATTTTAATGTTTTGAATTATTTTATCTATAAAATTTTTAATTCGTTTTCAATGTCATGGGAGATAATGGAATATGATTTTTACATTACACCAAGTATGGGAGTTGCCATATATCCTTCAGATGGCCAGGATAGTATATCACTTCTGAAGAATGCCGATAAGGCTTTGAAACTTGCCAAGGAAAAAGGCAAAAATACCTTTTGTTTTTATAACGTGGAAATGGACAATATACTACAGCAGAGACTTGAATTTGAATCAGACTTGAGAAAGGCTATTGAAAAAGACCAGTTCGTTTTGTATTATCAGCCAATTGTAAACCTTGAAAAAATGCAGCTATGCGGAGCAGAAGCACTCATTCGCTGGATACATCCACAAAAAGGTATGATACCACCCATGTCTTTCATCCCAATTGCTGAGCAGACAGGACTAATATCACAAATCGGTCAATGGGTATTGACAAAGGCTATTTGGGATTTGAAAAGCATCAGAGAAGTAACAAACCACAACTTTTATGTTTCTTTCAATGCATCTCTGAGAGAGTTTTCAAGCGCAAATTTTGTTGACAACGTACTTTATACAATTGAAGCCTTAAAAGCTGACCCTACTTCTTTAGGAATAGAGATTACCGAATCGGTTGCAATGGCAGACCCTCAAAATACCATAAAGTCGATCAATACCTTCAAAGAAAAAGGTATTAAAGTTTTTCTTGACGATTTTGGCACAGGCTACTCTTCTTTGAACTATCTAAAACAGCTTCCCATTGACGTTGTTAAAATCGACAGAAGCTTTATAGCAAATATGAGCACTGACATAAAAGAACAAAGAATAGCTAAAAGTCTGATTGACCTTTCTCACATCTTAGACTTAAAAGTTGTAGCAGAGGGTATTGAGGATAGTCAGCAGGCTGAGATACTAAAATCTTTTGATTGTGACTTTGGGCAGGGGTATTTGTTCGGCAAACCTCTCCCAAAAGACCAATTTTTAGAACTTGCAAAGAGATTTTGAATAGTAATTAGATTCTATAACCACAGCCACATAATTATGGCATCATCCGGTGGGTTAGAATAGTAATTTTTTCTTATACCTTCCTGAACAAATCCAAAGCTCTTGTAAAGTGAAATAGCAACATGGTTTTTGCTTCTCACTTCAAGTGTAAGTCCAACAAGGCCATTTTCTTTTGCATATGAAATGAGGGCAGAAAGTAACAATTTTCCTATTCCCTGCCCTCTTTTTTGAGGATGTACAGCAATATTTGTAATGTGCCCTTCATCCACAATATGATGCATCCCTGCAAAACCCCATACTCTGCCATCTTCTTCGTATACAAAATATACTGCAGACTCATTTTGAACCTCATACTCAAAGCTTTCTCTGCTCCATGGAACAGAAAATGATAAAACTTCTATCTCATGCACCATATCTATATCCTCTTTTGTCATCCTTCTTATTAGGCCTTTTTTCATGTGTCCTGGTCCCTTTCTGCATACGATTTTTTAAGGTAAACTGGTATAAGGTCAAAATGAGAACAAATCTTGCCTTCCTGGGCAAGCTCAAAAGCCAAAATTCCAACATTTGATGCTTTTTGGTACTGCAAAAATTTGGGCGAAATTTTAAACTCAGAAAAATCATAAATGTCCAGACCTTCGCCCAGCAAAACAGGGTCATACTTTTTTGCAAGTTCTTTTGCTTCTTCAATATCAAGTATCGAAGTTGGATGATATGTTTTGAGTTTGCCCTCCTCGAATCTGAAAATTCCAGTAAATACTTTTTGTGACTTTGCATCCAAAATGGGCATCAGAAAATCTGAACAAGCCCAGAAGTTATAGCAAAGAGCTTTCAAGGTATCAACACCTACACACGGCTTTGAAGTAGCATAGCAAAAACCTTTTATTGTTGAAACACCAATCCTAAGTCCTGTAAAAGAACCAGGTCCTATTGATACCGCAAATAGGTCAACATCTTCTATTTTACTCGAAGCATTTTTTAATACCTGGTCAATCAAATCGATTAGCATTACAGAGTGAACAAGTTTTGTGTTAAGCACTATCTCAGAAATTACTTTTAAGTCTTCCAACAAGGCAGCGCTTGCAACCTTGCCGGACGTCTCAATCGCCAATATCTTCATCTTTTTCTATCACATCCTCAACATTTTTGTACTTTTCCCCAACACCTGTTATCAATATTTTTCGAACATTCTCATCTATCTTCTGAATCTCAACCTTTAAATATTCTTTGGGATGAAGTCTTTTTAACTTATCAGCCCACTCAATTATCACAATACCATCACCATAAAAATACTCCTCATATCCTATATCCTCAAGCTCTGTCTCTTCAATCCTGTAAATGTCAAAATGATAAACCAAAATGCCATCTTTCCCCTCATACACATGAAATATGGTAAACGTTGGACTTGAAATATCTTCAATCCCAAAAGCCTTGGCAATCCCACATGTCAGTGCAGTCTTTCCGCTACCAAGTTCTCCTTCTAAGGTAACAATAGCACCTTGGAAAAGATTTCTTCCAATGTTATAGCCAATCGACACTGTTTCATCATACGAATAAGACATTATCTCCTTCATTTTTCATAATTTCCCCTTTTTATTTGCGGTGATATACAACTTTGCCATCAATCAGGACATATTCAACCTCAGAAAATATGTCAAAAGGATGACCCTTGTATATTACAATATCAGCATCTTTGCCTTCCTTTATACTCCCAACCCTATTATCAATTCCTAAAATCTTTGCAGGGTTTATGGTAATTGCTTTTAGAGCCTCTATCTCATCCATTCCGCTTTTGCACGCAAGCGCGCTACATAGCACAAGATATTTTTGCGGAATGACAGGATGGTCGGTCATAATAGCAACAAGAATGCCCTCTTTAGAAAGTATTCCTGGATTTTTGAAATCAAGGTTTTTAAGCTCAACCTTTGACCTGTCAGTAAGGTTTGGTCCAACAATGCATGGGATATTTTCTTGTTTTAGCTCATCCACAATCAAATATCCGTCTGTCACATGGTCAAGTGTGAGATTTACATCAAATTCTTTTGCTATCCTTATTGCCGTGAATATGTCATCTGCCCTGTGAGCATGCGCTTTCAGCGGAATTTCTTTTGTTAAAACCTTTATAAGGCTCTCACTTTTCATATCAAACTCTGGCATATCTTTTTCTTCATCCTGCTGAGCCTCAAGTTTTTTATTTAAGTACTCTCTTGCTTTAAAAAGTGCTTCTCTTAAGATTGCAGCAGTTGCCATGCGTGTTTGAGGCATCTGATGTTTTTCATGGTACACGCTTTTTGGGTTTTCGCCAAACGCAACCTTCATTGCAGCAGGTTCTTTCACAACCATTTTGTCAACTCTCTTGCCAAACGTCTTGATGACACAAAACTGCCCGCCTATCACGTTAGCGCTTCCTGGTCCTGTTGCAACACATGTAACCCCACCTTCAATTGCCTCTTCAAAACTCCTGTCAAATGGATTTATAGCATCAATTGCTCTCAGGTGCGGCGTGACAGGGTCTGAGTCTTCGTTCCCATCAGCACCTTCAAACCCGACAGAGTCTTCCCACATTCCTATGTGTGAGTGCGCATCTATAAACCCTGGAAAGACAAGTCTTCCTGTTGCATCTATTACATGGGCAAATTCTTCATGAATATTTTGGTCAATCATTGCTATCTTGCCATCTTTGATAAGTATATCGCCTTTTTCAATAATTCCTTTCTCATCCATTGTATAGATTTTTGCATTTTTTATTAAGATGTCCATCGCTGTAGATTTCCTCCTTTGAATATCTTTCAAGATTATTTTGTTGCATGCATAAGATATGTCATATCAAATTTGGGTTTCAGCGCCAAGTGCGCCTCAACAGGTTTCTGATAAAGGTACACCTTCCCATATTCTTTTGTCAAAACATAAACCTCTTCAAATCCACTTGATTTTATGAGATTTATATACTCGGATGTACTTCTAAAAGTTTTCACCTTTTCCATAAACTCTGGTCTTATGCCCAAATCAAAATCAAGTTTTAATACTTCTCCAGAAAGTTTATCAAATGCAATTTCAAGTTTTCCATTCATTATGTAGGCATTCCCTATATAGAGCTTGTAACTTACAGTGTGCTGATTATCGTTTTCGAATATATAAGATTTTGCAACAACGTATTTGCCAGCAAGCACCTGCATAATCTGCTCTGCTTTATCGTTTAAGACCTTAGAGTCAACCTTTTTTATTTCACCAGATGATTTTAAATCTGCCATGGCTTTCAAGATGTTCCCGTACTTGTCGGCAGTTATCTTTACAGTACCAAGAATACTTTTTTTGGTGTATGAGTATTCACCACTGGAAGAAATGCTAAACTCGGAAGCAGAAAATGGAAGACGTCTTGCCTGGGAAGAAAGCAGATTTAAAATCTTTCCAAATTTCAACTTTACATATTCAACCTGTGCTTTTTTTTGAGCATACTCAACATAGTTATTGTAATCCCGAATATTTAAAGTGTTTGTAGATAGATTAATCTGTGGATACACTTTGCCATCAACAAAGTCGTAATAGACATCTTTTAATCCAAGGACACTGTTCAATGTGGTATACTTTAAAAAAGAATCAGAGCTCAAAACAGGTACAACCTTTATGCTACTTAAGATTTTACCCTCTTCGTCACCTTTTTTGCCTGCACTTTTGAAGTTAATATCTTGATGCCAGTTTATGCTAAACTCTAAAAGTTCTCCATTATCTTTGTTAAGTACAACCGTTGCCCAGTTTCCTAAAACTTTTTTGTCGCCTTCATAGCGATTAAAAACACAAATGTAGGCGTTTGGCGATGAAGCCACCTCAATCTCAACATTTCCTTTTGTATAAGGCGCAAGCTTATATAAAAGCTTGAAAGCTTTTGTCTTCACATCTCTTATTGAAAACTTGTTAACCATGTCGGAAGGAGTAAATTTCTTAAAATAAACTATTGACTGGTCTTCTTTCATGTATATTTCATATTTTGATTTTGAGTCTTCAAAAAGATACTTGAACATAAAGGTATCGTCTGGTAACTTCTCGATGACAATGTTGTCTTCAACAAGCTTTGCATTTTTCAGTTCAAACATATTTTTTACATAGGTTATGTTGTCATTTTGGGTTGGCGTATTTTTGACCGTAAAATTTCTGATTAAAAGGATTATAAACAAAATTCCAAATACAAACGCTGCAATACTTATCCCAAGCCTTTTTGTATAAATCTTTATTTTCATATCAATCGGTTTTTTAAAAACCTTCCCTCGCTTTTTCAAAGCAGATTGTTACTTTAATTGTATCATTTTGTTATTTCACCTTCAATATACGCAAAGGCATTGTGGTTGTGAATGCTCTCAATTGACTCAACAAAAACCTTATACCATTTTATTCGCCCATCTTCCTTTATTTTCAAAACAACCTCTCTCAAAAGGTCTTCAACAAAGCGAGGGTTCTGGTAAGCTCTTTCTGTTACCCATTTTTCGTCAGGTCTTTTTAAAATAGAATAAAGAGGGCATGATGCAGAAGCTTCTGCAATCTCAACAAGTTCCTCAATCCACATAAACTTTTTCATTCTCACTTCTATCGTCACATAAGCTCTCTGGTTGTGAGCTCCATACTCTGAAATTTCTTTTGAGCATGGGCACAGAGTGTGAACAGGGACAATCACACCAGTTTTGAGGTCAAATTTCTGGTCTTTTTCTGCTTCAAAATAACAGTCAACTTTAAGTGGAGAAAGTGTTCCTGTCACAGGTGTTCTTTTGTTGATAAAGTAAGGAAAATCAAACCTTATATAGGCTTTTTCTGAATTCAGCTTTTCTTTTATCCTATCCAAAAGCTTTTCGATCTCCTTTGGTCCTACAACTTTCAGCTCATCTATAGCTTCAATGAACCTGGACATGTGCGTGCCTCTGATATCACCTTTTAGCTCTGCTGCAGCGGTGATTTTTGCAATTGTTGTCTGAGTTTTGTTTTCTCTGTCCATTACAACAATTGGCCAATTCAGGTCTTTTATCCCCACCTTCTGGATGGAAATCCCTCTCTGGTCTTTCTGGCTCTGCACATCAATCATTCATCTTCACCCCTGTATATGACGCTGCTATCTTCTGTCTCCCACACTTCAATTTCATAAAGTCTGCAGCCTTGTTCTTCTATTTTTTTGCTAAGTTTCCCCCATATCCACTTTGCAATGTTCTCAGCAGTAGGATTTTCTATTATGTCGTTTATATATGCATGGTCTAAGATGTCAATTACCTCATCCTGCACAATCTTTTTCAAAAGCACAAAGTCTATCACCATGTCCTGGTCATCGGGTTTGCCTTCCACTGTCACAACAAGCTTGTATGTGTGCCCGTGAAGGTTTTCACATTTTCCATTGTACTTTGTAAGATTATGCGCTGCATCAAATTTGAAGATTTTTTTAAGAAGCATGATTGTTCTCACTCTCCTTCAGATAATGATACATTATTTATCTTAGAAGTAAAAACCCAGACCAAGATGTTCATATCTCTTGGTCTGGGAGAATATATTTTCCCAAAAACTCTGTTGGTGTTAAAATTTTTATTTTAGTGGCTTTCATTTTCTTATCCCGAGTAATTATTGCATATGCTTTTATTTTTTTCTGCACATACAATCTGTAGAGCATCTTCCAAATCTGGATAATCACTTAAAAGAGCTTTTTTAATGTCTGTCTTACATACATTAACGATTTCAATATATTTTAACAGCTCAATTAACATTAATCTTACTTTCTCATAATGTATACTCTTTTTTGCAATATAGAAAATATCGGTAATACTATTTGCTGTAATGTAACCTTTATAATTATCACTACTTAAAAGAAGTTTAAATAGTCTCACAGTTGATTCATAAAAAGGTTCTCTAGCAAGTATTAAATCTAATATTACATTCGTATCTAATAAGATTCTATTCAATTTTTAATATTCTCTCCTCTCTTGCCTTATCCACATCTATATCCTTTATATCACTTGCAGCACCTGCAAGCTTGTCAATTAGTTCAAAAACCTTTTGTTTTTTCTTTAAATTATTTTTTCTATTTTTATTATCTCTTAGAGGCACAATTTTAAGTGTTGGTTTCCCATCTTCTGCTATTATTACTTCTTCTCTTTTGGCAACTTCTAAAAACTTTTGAACATTTTCTTTAAATTCCTCGGCATTAATCAGCATTACTTTCTCACCTACTTTCAACTTCCTTATAAATTTATTATACCACATTCTTTCCCCTATTTTCTCACCGCCTGGACTGACACTGAATTTCCAGCCAAGTCCTTGACATTTGGTGAGATATTTACAATGCTTCCTGCTGGAAGCGGGTTTGTGAATGTAATCTCAACAACTCTGTTATCAGAAGACTTTACAAAGCTTACAATACTACCGCCTGCAACGCATGAGAAGTTTTGAGCAATTAGTGTTGAAGCATCCATGGGTTCAGAAAATGTGAGTTTGACTTTTCTTGTATCCGTCGAAGAAAACTCTGCTGTGACATCAGGGGAAGTCCTTTCTGTCACATGCTCAACAGTTTGAGCTTTTAACACAACAGAAGAATTTCCATTGCTATCTACTATTAAGTCTGGTCTTTTTATCTCTAAGCTTATCTTGCTGTCTACAGTCCCTGGTTTTTTGACCTTCACATAAACTATGCCATTTTGGATGTAAGCTGCGTAGTCAACATCAGGAATTAAAGTAATACCTCCAACCTTTAGCTCAATTCCTGCAGCCAGCACTGTGGTACTTATACCTGGCAGGGAAAAAACTGGTTCGTCGAATGTAATAGCTATTGTGTCTGACTGATTTCCACTTCCAACAGAAACCCCTGTCTGCTGTGGACTAATTTTGTCTTTTAGCAATATCGATGGATAAAAGCTAATATCAAGTATTGGCGGAATTACAAGGCTTTGTTCAAACTGGTCTTTTATATTCGAATTTACTGTAAATATTTTCAGCTGTTCAGCATCTTGACCAGAATCATTTGTATCAGCCATGGCACTTGAAGTCAAAGAAATTGATGTTTTTAAAGTAATGGTCTTTTTGTCTTGAGAAATTGAATAACTTACAATTCCAAGGCTGACCACTTTATCGTTGTCAGGATTTCCATTTAAACTTGAAGTCGAATATGCGTTTCTGAACATTATTGCTGCAGGGTCAAACGATGCAAAGATGTATCCATTCAAAGCTCTAAGTTCAATAGTATTTTTGTCCACTGCAACAACCTCTATGTCTTGCGCAGATATCCCTCTAAAGTTTGCCGACACAGAAACTGGCATTGCAATTGTAGCATTTGCTAAAAAGTTGCCTGCCTTGTCTGTGAGGGTAGGAGCTGCCAATTTGTCTATCACACCCCCCGATTGACTCCACTTGCCAGGCGATGTATCGTCTGCCCCTGGAATTAAAAGGGTGATTCTGTCGCCGTTTGGTGAGATATAATCAACTTTTGCTCCTTTGATGCTCGAAAGTGGAATTGTTGCACTTGATGCCCCCACAAAATAACTGCTCAAATTCTTCAGTTTTTCAACATCCATTGGTTCTGAGAAAAATACATCTATTCTGTCCACATCCGAAGAAGAATCATACTTGGCAATTGCAGCAGTTACAGTAGGTGCAAGTGTGTCTTTTGCATCTATTGCATATGTGCTACTGTCCATAACATTTTCCCTCACAGATGTATCACAGATGCCTGAAATCTTCAAAGTATATCTTCCACCATTTATTGCTGCAAGTGTCGAAAACTCAACAGCAAACATTGAGTTATCTTCTTCTTTTAACGGTTTTACTACTTTTGCCTGAGTCTCTACTATCTGTGTACCATCTGCTGAAAGCAGAGAAAAACTTTGAACCTTACCATCAGCATTCACGTTTTCAGTAAATGTTACCTTAATTATATTCCCATCCAAAACCTCGACACTTTTGACTGCCGGTTTTGTAGTATCATCCTGAGCTTTGGATGTTACTGATACCCAATCTGATACCTTGTTGCCAAGAAGGTCTTCAACGTATCGGAACCTCACTTCAAATGAAACAAGTGCCCTGCTATCAAGCTTCAATTGTGGATTTAACTGAATGTCAATTGTTTTTTCATCTGAAAGAAGTGTTATTTTTGCGCCAATTGCATGGTTGGTACTGTCCTGTGCTTGGTAAACCTCATACTCGCCTGTTGGAGTCAAACCATTTAAGCTTCTTATCTCTTCATCAAATACAAGCCTTATTCGATTGTTTGAAACAAGGTCTAAGGACACAAGCTTTGGCGGATTTTTTTCAAGCACTGTTGTAAATGTAGCTTTAAAGTCAGGAGCTTTGTATCCTGCAAAGTCTTTCGCTTCTGTTATTTCAACTGTGTGATTCCCATCAGCAAGAGGATATAAAAGTTCAATATCAATAGCATTCTCTTGATGTTTTGGTGTAACTTTTGCATACACATAATTTGAGTCAATTCTGATATTTGCTCCAACCGAAGATAAATCACATACCTTGTAAGCATTTGCAGAATCAATATTCATAGGCTCAGTGAAGATAACTTTAAACTTTTTGCTGTTAATGACCCTAAAATCCACAACCTTTGGCTGGGTTGCATCAATAACTGTTAGCTCTTTTGTTATGCTTAAGCTCTGGCCTGTTTCTGAAAGAAGGTTTGAAATCTCAACCATCAGCTTGTCAGTTTGATTTAATCTGCTTGGGAAGATTATACTCACAGTTTTAAAATCGCTCGAGAGAACTTTCCTTACATCTGTAATTTCTTTGCTATTTACATAAATTTTTATCGGCAGGTTATCCTGCTGGCTCTTTGAAATCGGCTTTGTAAACTTCAAATCCACTTTCTTTAAACTCTCAATTTTAATATCCTCTGCAAGCGAAAAAGGTATTGTCTTCGCCACAAACTTTAAAGTTGTAGCTTGCCCTTTGTAAAAAAGCGTGTACTCTTTCCCTTCTTGCTGGGCAGATGTTTTTATCTCAATGACCTTTTTGCTTGAGTCTGCAAACTTCGCATCCACAACAGAAAGTCCACCATCAAACGAAAAGTCAGATTTTGCAACTAAAGAAATCTCCTTATCAAATGTTACCTTTAAAGTTTGCAGGTCAATTATTTCAAGTCCGACAGGCTTTGCAGCTTTTAAGCTTTCGTTTAAAAACGCATTGTAAAGTATAGCTGCCGTCTGGCCTCTTGTGACAAGCTTTCCTATCTCAATTTCGGATTCTATCCCATAAAAAATGTTCATCGAATATGCTTTCTGGATATAGTTCAGTGGCCACTTGCCTTTGAGCTCCGACTCCTTCACACCAAGTGCCCTTACAACCATGGCAGTCAACTCTTCAACTTTTAAGTACTGTTCTGGCCTGAAAGTCCCATCTGTATACCCTGAAATCAATCCTATTGATTTTGCTGCTTCTATGTAGCCAAGTCCCCAGTAATCTGCCTTAACATCTTTAAAAGAAGACCTTTTTTGATTTGCATAAAAATCTGCTAAAGGCTTTTTGCCAAGCAGCATGATAATCATTTTGGAAATCTCTGAACGTTTGAGAGGTTTGTCAAGATTCAAATTTCCTTTTGTGTCACCTGTCATTATTCCTTTTTGCTTTAAAACCTGTGCCGCCTGCTGATAATAAGAAAGGTTTTGAGAAAATGAAGTATTTACCAAAAAGCTTAACAGAAAACTCAGTAAGCTCAAAAAAACAAAAAATCTCTTTCCCCAACTTTTAAACATTGTTGTTCTCTCCTTTGTTCAATATTTGTATTCCTTCACAGCATTTATATAAGGTATTATATCATGTTTTTTGGAAAATGTTTAGAAAAAGGAAGATAAACATTTGTAATAATTTTGTCATAAAACATCTTAATTTTGTTCACAATTGTTCACAGAATATTAACAAATTATTAAAACTCAAACCGTACAATATAGGCAGTGTAAAATATACACACGGAGGAAAATCATGAATATACTAATCTTGAATACATATTATTATCCCAACATTATAGGCGGAACTGAAGAGAGTATAAAACTATTAGCTGAAGGGCTTTCAAAAAAAGGTCATAATGTAATCGTTTTTTCTGCAGATGGTATTGACAAATCAATAAAAGCTAAAAACTATAACGGTGTCACAGTTGTAAGAACAAAAGGAATTTTGTACAAAAATAAATCTAATTGGTTTGTATACAGAATGTTAGACTGTTTCAACCCATTGTTTTTAAGAAAGTTGAGCAAGGTGATAGAACAGTTTAAAATAGAAGTGGTCCTTACAAATAATCTCTTTTTTATTTCCCCCTATGTGTGGAAGTTTATAAAAAAGAAGCACAACTTAAAAGTGGTCCATACTATACGAGATATTTGGCTTTTTTGTCCCAAGGACAAGCTTAACGCAGGTAAAAAAATACCTGCCAAATGCAATAATCCTTTCTGTAAACTTTACAGGAATTACATTAAATTCTTGTCAGGTTTTGTAGACGCAGTTTGTGCACCTTCAAATTTCATCCTCAACTTCTTTATTTCAAAAGGTTACTTTAAAAACGCTCAAAAAAGAGTCATACCAAATAGCATCGATTTTGAACAAATCAGTATAAAAAATATGGTTGACTGGAGAATACGAAATCTTAAAACCAATAAAAGAACAAGATTTTTGTATATGGGAAGACTGTCTTATGAAAAAGGAATTATAAATCTTTTAAACGCATTTGAAAAATTGGAATGCAGCCATGCAGAGCTTTTAATATGTGGGCGTGGTCCTCTGGAAAATGAGGTTAAAAAGCTTTCTTCTCAAAATCCTAGAATAAAATATTTCGGGTTTGTACAGGATAGCGAAAAAGAAGCCATATTTTCTTTTTCAGATGTGCTTGTATTCCCAAGCCTTCTTTATGAATCATTTGGTAGAGTGATAATAGAAGCATACGCCCATGGTCTTCCTGTAATAGCTACAAATGTAGGTGCTATAAATGAGATTGTGAATGACGGAAAAACTGGTCTGTTAATTGAGCCACATAACGAAAATCTCCTGGTAGAAGCAATGAAAAAAATGTGTGATAAAAATCTTCAAAAAGCAATGCTCTTTAATATCATCACATTTATTTCAAGATTTCAACTCAAAAATCAACTTGAAATGTATGAAGAGGTCTTTGGATAAAGTTAGCAACAAATAAATAAAAAAGACTGCCGTGCAGAAAAAAATTGGTTTTTGCCCACCACGGCAGTCTTATATTTTTTTATTCCTCTTTTTTCTCTTCAATAAAATCCTTCAATTTTTTTAGCACCTTTTTCTCAAGCCGTGAAATGTACATCTGTGAAACGTTCATCTCCTCTGCAATTTCCTTTTGAGTTTTTTCTTCAAAAAACCGCTTTTGAACAAACTCTCTCTCAAAAGGTGAAAGCCTTTCAATTGCCTTCTTTACAGCTTCAACATTTTCTACCTGCAAGATGTTCTCATCGCTCTTGCCAAGAACATCCCCAAGCGTCATCTCTTCATCCTCATACATGGTCTGGTCCAAAGACTGTGGAAGATAGTTGTTAGATGCTTCCATTACCTCTAAAACTTCTTCTGTGCTCATGTTAAGATGCTGAGCAATCTCTTCTACCTTCGGCGGTCTTTTTAATTTTGTAGAGAGTATCTCTGTGGCAAGTTTTATCTTGGCAGAAGTTTCGTAGATCCTTCTTGGAAGTCTGATGATTGAAGCTCTATCTCTGAAATATCTTTTTATCTCTCCCATTATGGTTGGGGTTGCAAAACTTGTGAATTTATAACCTTTGTTGGGTTCAAACCTCTCCACAGCGTTTATAAGCGCAATGCATGCGACCTGGTAAAGGTCTTCATAGTCTATCCCTCTGTTGACAAACTTTTTTGCAATAATCTCGGCTATATAAAGGTGCTTGTTCACAAGTTCATTTCTAAGCTTAATATCCTTGGTTTTCTGATACTCTTCGAAGAGTCTATCTATTTTTTCATCATCAATCTCTAATGTCCTTTTTTCATCAACCATCAAATCAGACCCCTCGATGATATTTTTTTAGTTTCACAATATGGCCATCTTCAGTTTTTTCAAACTCAGTCTCATCAATCAAAGTTTGAAGAATCATCTTTGCAAGCTCGTTGTCTTTTATCTCACCATTTGGCACATCAATTCTTATGTCCAAATACTCACTTGCAATGTTAAACTCTATAGATATTTTTCTATTTAGCTTTTCTATTTCAAAAAGGTTAAAAACCTCTGATATGGCCATTTTCAAATCTTCAATTGTCTCAAAATCAAAGCCTGCTCGCGCAGCTATCCCAGATAGCGTTAATCTTACTACCATAATATATTCAGCTTTGGGCGGAATTGTTAACATAATTTGGTCCATATTTAACTTTTGCCCCCTCATTCAATTCTGAACACCTTATCAAGTCCGGTGATAGTGAAAACCTTCTTCACGTTGGGTTTTAAGTTCTTAAGAACAATATTTGTGCCTTTTTGCTTTGATTTTTTCAGAGCGCCTACAAATACACCAAGCCCGGTTGAGTCTATATAGCTCACATCGTTCATATCAACAATAACGTCACTTGATGATGTATCAATCAATGAATAGAGCTTGTCTTTCAAAGTTGGTGAAGAAAATATGTCAAGCTCTCCTTTAAGCTCAATCACGACACCATTTTCAGAAATTCTCTCTTTTAAATCAAGGTTCATAACAAAAACCTCCGTAAACATTTTTGTATATCTTATTATATCATTTTAAACTCTACTTTTCCAACCAGTATATTTTGTTTTCATAAATGTAAATATATACTGGAATAAAAAGTTCTCCTGTTTTCTTATATACAATAGCAATATCAGATGGCTCTACATTTTTGAGGTTATATCTTTTCTCAAACTCTTTTGCTGCCGTTTTTGCATCTATTATTTTCACACTTTTTAATTTTGAAAAGCTTTTAAGATAAATCTTTCCGCCAATAACATCTGCACTGCTTGAATAATCTATATAACCATCTGCATCAAATATCCTGTATCCGTCAAAGTAAATGGCAATCTCTGCTCTGTAGCCCTCCTGCTGGGGAAAGACAGAAACTTTGTAATCTTTTATACCAAGTTTTTGTAAAATAAGGTCAGTTTTATTATAAACGCTCTCCAAAACATTTTCCTGCTCCAGTTGCCCTGAAAATTTAGAAATTGAAACTTGTGTATCGCTTTTGACAACCTCAAAACTAAAATATCCATCATAGACCTGAGCCTGAACAATACTTTGTGGTGTAAAATACTCTTTTTCATATACATCAGATGATACAATGCTGCCCAGTACATCTAAAATATATTCTTCATCAAATTTTAGCTCTTCTTCTCTCAAAACATAAACACTTTCCAACACATTCTCTTCTTGCGCTATTACAACCACATCTTTCTGCTCTTTTGCCGGCTCTATATTCTGTTTTGTAACAATTACAGTTGTATTTGAGCTTTCGTTTTTAGCATTTGACTCAGAAGCTTTTTCAATACTCTGCTTAGTTTTATTTTTCACATCGCTTTCAACAATTTTTTTGGTCGAAGAATTTGGCAAAGAGCTGCTAACAGCTAAAGGTTTCTTGCTCGATGCATTTTTGTTTTCATTTGTAGTAAAACTCGATTTTTTTGTGATACTAGAAGATTTTTCTACAGTTTTTTTGGATTCTGGCTTTGCTGAAGATGATGTAGAATAAGCATCATTTGAACTTTGTTTTTGCTTTGTGCTTTGCGTCTGACTTTTTTCAGGAACATCACTATTTTGCGAAGTTTTCTGCTCAACAGAAAGGCTATTATCTTTACTATTCTTACTATTTTGCTTGGTCTCTTGTTTTGTGCTTGTATCCTGCTGTGTAAAAGCTTTTTCCATCTCGGTCTTTACAAAGGAAGTGTCCGGGACATTTAATCTCATCAAATCAAGTTTCATAGCTCCAAAGGCGACAATGGCTAAAACTATACAAGCCGCAACCACAGTAGATATTCTCAAGAAAAATCTTGCTTTTTTTCTCTTATCATATTCTTTTAATAACACATCTTTTAGCTCTTGTTTAAACTCTTTCCTATACTCCACTTTAAAAGCCTCTTCAAAAATTCTGTCAAGTTTTTCATCATTCACTTTCATGCACCTCTTTTAAAAGCATTTCTTTAAGCGAATGCATTGCTCTGAAAAACAGGGCTCTCACCGCTACATCAGACTTGTTTTTTACCTTTGCAATCTCATGAAATTTCATATTCGCGCTATAGCGCAAAATTACAACTTCCTGCTGGTCTTTTGTGAGCTTGCTCAGCGCACTTTTAATTATATCTTTCTCAACTTTATCTAAAAGCTCATCCTCCGGATTTTTCAGCCATGAACTGTCCGATATTTTCTCGATATCAACAAACTCTTTTTTGCTCCTGTAATAGTCATTTACAACATTCTGGGCAATACGGAATATCCATGCTGAAAAAGAACCATTTTCTTTCCATTCAAACCTGTCAAGTGACCTTAGCACTTTCATAAAGGTCTCGCTGGTCAGGTCCTCGGTAATCGGATGGTTGAACGTTCTGTAGTATATGTAAGAATAAATCTTGTCAAAATACATCTCATATAATTTTTCAAAGTATTTTTTATCCTTCTTTGCCTTTTCTACTAATTCTCTCTCATCCATTGTCTACTTTTAATCCCCTCTTGCTTATTTTTTATCACACACCTAAATTTTACTATATTTATTATAACGCGAAAAGTAAAAATTTCGTTTCGCTCAATTACCAAAATAACTTGCTCGGTCGTATAATAATAAAGACCA
The DNA here is from genome assembly GCF_026914305.1 of Caldicellulosiruptor acetigenus. NCBI lineage: Bacteria > Bacillati > Bacillota > Caldicellulosiruptorales > Caldicellulosiruptoraceae > Caldicellulosiruptor > Caldicellulosiruptor acetigenus. The sequence goes on from NZ_CP113866.1 coordinate 2,321,835, forward strand.
AAAAATGGTGGGTGCACAGATTTCAGAAATGAACATATATCAGGTGCTTGTTGTAATTCTCTCACTCAACATTGACGCACTTTTCTTTGGAGTTGCTTTCGGTGCAAAAGGAATTAAAATTCTTGCAAAGTCAAAGCTAATCATCTTTTTTACATCTATGAGTATCACCATAATTTCATTTTTCATGGGAAAAGGCTGTGGCAAATTTCTTGAACCTCAACTTTCTTCACACTTGGGCGCCATTTTTATGATAATAATCGGCATAGTATTTGTAATTAGAACACTTCTTGAGAAGAACAGCAGCCCTTTACCTAAGACACTTGTTAACCTCTCTTTAAAATCGCTCGGACTTACTATAAAAATCATAAAAGAGCCTGTACTATCCGACATCGACAGCTCAGGGTCAATAGAGCCTGCAGAAGCGCTCTTAGTTGCTTTTGCGCTTTCGTTTGATAGTCTTTCAGCTTCATTCTCATTGGGTCTTTCAAACCTTGCAAACATAAAGCAAATACTTCTCATACCAGCCTTTCAATTTTTAGCTATCTCTGCAGGAAATGTCTTTGCCTACTTTTTTAAGACTTTCAGAAAATCACTTATTGCCAATTACATCCCGGGGATTGTTCTAATTGTTCTTGGAATTTACAATCTATTTTAAAAAAGACAAAGAGGCCGAAAAGTCCTGTGCATACCAAGACTACAGCCTCTTTGCTTTTTACTATTCTTTTGCAAGCCTGTAAATAGCATTTGCATAGATTTTGCTGCACAGTATGAGCCTGTCTATAAGGATATACTCATCTTTTTGGTGGGCAACATCTTCATCACCTGGCATATTTGGACCAAAAGCAACCACGTTTTTTGCCCACCTTGCGTATGTTCCACCGCCAATCACAAGCGGCTGTGTATCATCTTTTGTAAATTCTTTGTAAACCTCAAGCAAGGTCCTGATTAAAAAGTGGTCAGTTTCAAAATAAAGAGGGGGTACGTTTGTAACCAAACGGTATTCAATATTGTAATTCTGTACTACTTCCTTCACTTTCTTTTCTATCTCATCATATGAGGTGTCAACTGGATATCTAACATTTATTGTAAGGACAAGTCTGCCTTTTTCTTTGCGTATCATCCCGGCATTTAACACAAGCTTGCCAGACTTTTCATCTTCAAACCCAATTGAGAGTTTCTCGCCAAACACATCAAACCCAATGTGAGTGTTGTAAAAGTCAATAAATCTTCTAAAATCATCCTCTTTTGTCCAAAGCTCATCTAAAATATCAAACATATACGATATAGCATTCTCGCCCTTAAAAGGCAGGCTCCCGTGCGCAGAAACGCCCTTTGTAACTAAAAATGCTTTTTCGCCTTCTTCAAAAACCTCTACCTTGTCATTCAGCCCTTTTTTTGCAATAATTTCTTTGGCTTTTTGGACATCAAAACTGCCTTCGAACCTGCACCTGTCAGGCACCATGTTAGGTCGCTGTCCGCCCTCAATCTCAAAGGTATCTTCCACATCTTTTGCAAGCTCAAACACCAAAAAACCTTTTTCACCCTGGATGACTGGAAAATCAGCATCTGGAGTAAACCCAACAGTTGGATATTTTGCTCTTTCAAAATAATACTGAAGACACTTAGAGCCACCCTCTTCGTTTGTACCAAAAACAAACCTTAGCTTTCTTTTAAGAGAAATCTTCTTTTCTTCAGCAAGCTTTTTAACCACATACATGCCATAAAGAGCTGCCACAGTTGGACCTTTGTCATCAACCGCACCACGGCCAAAAATCTTACCGTCCTTTACAACACCTTCATAAGGCGGTACACTCCAGCCCTCCCCTTCGGGCACAACATCCAAATGACCTATCACGCACACATCTTCATCCTGATTTCCATAGACTGCCTCAAGCGCATATCCGTCATAGTTCTTTGTTTCAAATCCCAAGCTTTTGCAAAGATTTTCGCACACAAGCAGGGCATCATTAATTCCCTTGCCAAACGGCATATCAGGTGCAGGTGTATCCTCAACGCTCCTGATTTTTATAAGCTGCAAAGTAGTATTCACTATTTCATCTTTTAAATTTTCAATTTCTCTGTCTATCAGCGCTTTTACCTCATCCACCTCTCACCATCTCCTCTCTTTGGTCTAAATAGTTTAAAACTCCTTTCAATATTGAGTATGAAAGCCAGTCCTGATACTTCTGGCTTTGAAGTAAAGATAGCTCCATCTTGTTTGACATAAAACCACATTCTACTAATATGGCAGGAATTTTGATGTTTTTTAGAATATACACATCTATTGGTTTTGGCTGTCGTTTGTTTATAAGTCCATTTGGCATATATCTTAGCTCATTTTGGACAAACAAAGCAAGTTTTTTCGCCTCCTCATTTGACTTGTCATAAAACACCTGCGCACCAAAGTACTTGCTAACAGGAAAGCTGTTTAAATGGATTGAGATAAAAACTTGAGGATTGTTTTCCAGCACAATCTCTTTTCTCTTTTTCAGGTCATGCGACTTTTTGTCGTGCTCGCTCAAATCATCTTCTGTTGAGCGTGTAAGAAGAACTTTAAAACCGAACATCTCAAAATACTCTTTGAGCTTTCTTGAAATCTGAAGATTTATCACAGACTCTTTTATATCGCCGCTCACTGCCCCCGGGTCAAACCCACCATGCCCAGGGTCAATAACAATAAGTTTTTTTGAATACATGTTGTTTTCGCTGAATATCTCAGCGATTTTGAATATATTGGTATTTACAAACAAAAAAGCTGTTAAAGCTATAAAAACTAAAAATGCCGTGCAAATTGAAAATAGCTTTACTTTTCTATTTTTCAACCCTTTTATTCCTTCCTTTATCTTCAATCTTCTATTTCATAATTAAATTTTATGCTCATCCTCTTCTTCTTTATCATCCTGCAAAAACTCTTTTATTGTCTTTGCAAAAAGAACTGGCGTGAGGGATATAACAATCACCAAACACAAGCTCAAATAAAATCCTTTAGAAAACGGTCTTAGGATATTTTCACCAAGATAAGCATACAAAAAACATGCAGGTACTGTTCCAATAAAGGTGGCAAGTATAAAGTCTCTGTACCTTATCTTTGAAAGACCGCATATATAATTTATCGCATCGTAAGGAAGGATTGGCACAAGCCTCAAAAGTAGTATGATTAAAAAACCTTTCTGGGCTATCTTCTTTCCTACATTAGAAAACTTTGTGCTGTGTAGCTTTTTCTGTACATAGTCTTTACCAAAATACCTTGCAAACACAAAACCAATGGTAGAGGAAAGAAGAGTTCCCACAATTAGAATAAGTGCTCCAAACAATGTACCAAACGAAAGTCCTGCTGCCAGCATAAATACTCCTGCCGGGATAAAGATTATAAACGATTTTACTGAGTATAGTATCAAAAACACAAGCGGTGCCCAAACACCAAAATGAGAAATATACTGTTTGATATACTTAGGGTTTAGTTGATGCTGTTTTTCGGCATACACAAGAGCAAATATGGAAAGCACCATGATAAAGATGAATATCCACAGTTTTATCTTATCCTTTACCTTTACTTCATCAACCATTTTGCTTCTGCTCACCTTCTTGGCTGAAGTTCTCAAACATCATGCTCTCAACAAAAAATTGGTTGAAATCTTGAGAGTTTGAAAGCTCAATGTATTTTACTTTCCTGCCAATCTCCTGTGCCTCAAGTGCCATTTTGCGGCTCAGAAGCACAAGCACAGCACCTGCTACAGCACTGTTTCCAACAGGAACTATTTTGCTTTTTAGTTTCTTTGGAATGATACCAATTTCAATGGCTGACCATGGATTTATGTAATTTCCAAACCCACCTGCTAAATATACATTTTCGATGTCATCTTCTGTAATTTTGGCATGTTCAATCATTGTCTTTACCCCAGCTGAGATTGCCGCTTTTGCAAGCTGAATCTCTCTTATGTCTTTTTGAGTTATATAGACTGAGTCGGTTATGAAAAAGGCTTGTTGACCGTTTTCTTCTCTCATGTATGATTTATAAGTATCATTTTTATCACAAAACCTGCCAGTTTCATCAATTATACCTTCTTTTAGCATATAAGCAATGGCATCTACTATTCCAGAACCACAAATTCCAGCTGGCTGCTTTGCCCCTATTGTGGTAAAATACACCTTGCCATTTTCTATCTTAACACTGTCAATTGCACCTTCCACCGCGCCCATCCCGCACGAGATGTTAACACCTTCAAATGCAGGTCCTGCCGCAGTTGAGCATGCAAGCATAAAGCTGCTGCTGCCAAGCACCATCTCACCGTTTGTCCCAAGGTCCAAAAGAAGAGAAATCTTGGAGCTTTTGTGCATCTGGGTTGAGAGTATTCCCGCAACAATATCAGCTCCAATGTATGCTGAGATGCTGTTTAAAACCTCAATGGTACCTGCTGGATTTATTTCAAACCCCAAGTCATTCGGTTTTGCGCAAATACTTTCAGTAAAAACTGGAACAAATGGAGAGATAGCAATTGTCTGAGGGTCAACTCCTAAAAGAAGGTGTAGCATTGTCGTGTTTCCGACAAATACAACGCTATAAATATCATCTTTTGAGATAGAGTTTTTTTCAGTGAGAATTTGTATGGCTCTATTTATAGCGTCTACAATCTCTTTTTGGAGAATAAAAAGCCCTTCTTTTTCTCTTGCAAAATCTATTCGTGAAATAACATCAGCACCAAATTTTTTCTGTGGATTTATAAAAGAATAAAAATCCACAACCCTTTTTTGAATCAAGTCAACAAGGTAGCATACAACAGTGGTTGTTCCAATATCCACAGCAAGGCCAAATGCCAAACAAGAGCTTTTCACATCCACAACCTCATCTGAATACACAACTGCGAAAAATTCCTGGTCTTTTAGCCTTGCAAGCTTTTGCAAAGTCCTTGGCAAAACTTTTAGATTACCATCACCAATTGTTTCTTTTAGCCTCAACTCAAAGCTCTTCTGGTCGTCTAAAGAAGGTTTCTGTAAAATCACTTTTTTTACAATTATATTTTCTTCATACTCAAAATCATTCACGGCAAAATGTGAAAGTATATTTGCCCTCTCAGAGGATTTTTCTAAAAACACATCTAAATCTTCGCAAACCTCTACTTTACATGCAAGCCGAACACCTCTTGATATCTCATCTTCTCTCAGGTGCCTTTTTTCTTCTGGCGTAAGATTTTCCAAGTAGGGTTTTTGACCTTTTTTGACTTTCACTTTACACTTTCCACATACGCCTTTCCCGCCACAGCTTGCTTCAATGTCAACTGACTTTTTTTGTAGTACATCCAAAAGATTTGAGCTTTTTTCTGCTTCTATCTCTGCAATAACCTCATTTTTTGCGTAAACTTTTACAACCGGCATTTTATACACTTTCACTCCTTTTTGGGCATAAAGAGATTTTCTCTTATCTTTTTAATTGCCCCTGTCTCATATACTGCTTTCAAAAACACAACCAAAAGCGGACCTATCACAAATCCCCACGCACCGAATATTTCAACACCTGCATAGATAGAGACAAGTGTTGTAAAGGTCGAAATTCCCACCTGGCTCGCAACAATCTTGATAGACGCAAACTCGCGAATGCCTAAAATTATAAGATATACAATCAGCAGTTTTAACCCAAAATTGGTATCTCCAGCTATAAAACTGCCAACTATCCATGGAAGTAATATTATGCCTGAGCCTATAATTGGAATTATGCTCAAAAGACCTAAAAGAAGGCTTATCACCAAAAAGTAAGGTGCTTTTATTATCGAAAGTCCTATAAGGCCTGATAGGAACATCAAAACTGCCAGAATTATCTGAGACTTTGCATAGTCTACAACAGAATCTATGACTTTAAAAGCAATTGAAGAAAGTTCTCTGTAGAGCTGGACTGAGAAATTTTGAATCAGCCATGCTCTCATTCTATGCCTGTCGCGCATAAAGAAAAAGCTTGATAGCACAGAAAAAAACCATACCGTAATACCCTTTAAAGTTGCGGGTATAACCTTTATTACCTTCAAACTCATTGTGGCAATCTGGTTGAGGACATTTGTGAGCTCATCAACACCAGATTGAATGAAATTTACAATAGGTCCCGGCAGACCTGAATATATATTTTTTACACTTGCAAAGAGCTTGTCTAAAGCCTGATAAATCTTGTCATAATTAATATTTTGAAGGCTTGCAACTAAACTCATGCACTCATTCACAAGAATATATATGCCCTCTGCAAGCATAAAACCAAGTATTATGTTTAGAACAATCAGTATAAGAATTGCAGAGATTGTCCTGCTTACCTTTCTTTTTTCCAAGTATTTTAAAAGAGGTTCAGACACCTCTGCAATGAAAAGTCCAATAATAACCGGAATGAAAGCTTTTATCACAAACCTTACAAAAAGGTCAAATGTCTTGATTAAATATGCACATGAAAAGATAAATGCGCTAATTAGGATAACATAAATCATTGCAACCACAAACCGGTTTTTTGTAAACTCTCTCATCATGGCAAATAATACCCCTTTGTGATTTTTAAACCAATCTCTTTGTTATCAAAATATCCTTCCAAAGCTTTTTCCATTTCTTTTTTATTGAGGCCTGTAAAGTCAAATCTCAACACATCAGCCGGCACATCTTTGTCATTTATATACAAAAACGCGGGGTTTAAGATTTCGTTTTTCCCACTCTGAGTTTTTATGAGTTTTAAAAGCTCACCATTTCTGTCTTGCAAGTACTCTCCCTTTTCGAAAAATTTGAGCCTGTTTACCATCAGAGGAATTCTACCAAAGACAATTACTTCTACCTCACTTTCTTGTGCGTTTTTGTAAATTTCTATAATTCTTGTTTTAGATAGCTCAACCGAAAGACAGATTCTTTTGCCACCAAGTAGTTCTAAAAATTTAAATGAAGCAGAGTTTGTTGTGTTCAAGCTAAAATCAAAGTAAATTTCAAAGTGGTGCTTGAAAATCTCATACTGTCCAAGGTTCCTCACCAAAACCTTTTTTATACCCTTTTCTTTTATTCTCTCAACCTCAACCCTATTCAAATCTTCATCATGTGTTATCCTGTCAAGATAAACAACCATGTTGTCTTCTAGACTCAAATCAAAAATTACATTGTAAGGCACGTAGATTTCATAGTTTGAAAGATTGCGTGCCTCACACCACTTTTTAAGTTTTTCAAGTTGCCAGAGTGAGTCTACCATGAAAGAAAACCTGTGACTCCTATTAAATGACCTTACACGACCATCTCCAAGATACCTTGAAATTTCAACATCTTGTTTTAGATTTCTCTTGTAAAAGCTAATTATCTTTTGAGAAAGCTTTTCAATCAGAAGCTTTCTCAGCCTGTTTAGCTCTGAAACCTTCACAAAACAGCCACTTTCGATATACGCATCAAAATTTCCCATCTCAAAAATTGTTCCACCAAGTTTTGAAAAGCTGCTGATTACAGTCTGGATTGTAACCTCTTTCTCTTTTGCCTGCTGAGCAACTTCTCCCTCTTCTTCTATCTCAAATCCATCACACAGGGCTATAGCTTTTATTCTTTTTTCTTTTTCTAACCATACCTTGAAATCAACCTTCCTAAACTTTTTCTCCATTTTCAGGTCTTTTTCTATTCTAATTTCATGTTCTTTGCTTTTTACAATAAACACCTGACCCTGTGAAAATTCTTTTAATCTCTTTTTTCTCTCAAAATCAACTTTCACCTCAAATTTCTTGTCATCTTTCTTGATAATATTGTTATTTATTTCAAGAAGAATCTCTTCAAAATTGCTATTTCTGAAAGAAATTACATCGCCGTTGGAAAGGTTATATGAAGTCTGCAAAAAAAGTTTTTCATTCTCAAAATAAAAATTTCCAATAAAAAGGCCTGTGTTGTTAGGAGCAGATTTAAAGATTATTTCGTCAATATCAGCATTTTCTAAATACCCTGTGCTGTAGTTCCCCCTGTTGAAGACAAGAAGAAGTTTTTGTTTGTCAGTGATGTCGATATCTATTTTACCCTTCTCATAGTACATATCAATATACTTTCTGTAGATTGAGGTCACAGTGTAGACATAGTATTTGTCCTTTAGCCTTCCTTCTATCTTGAAAGAGTCAATCCCTGCTCTAATTAGCTTATCTATGTTTCCTAAAAGACAAATATCTTTCGGTGAAAGAAGGTATCCTTCATCAATTTCTTTTTTCTCCTTGTCAAAAAGCTTATAATAAAGCCTGCAAACTTGAGCACACTGGCCGCGATTGCCACTTCTTTTGAAAACTATGCTTGAAAATAGACATTGACCAGAATATGAAATGCACAAAGCTCCATGCACAAAAACCTCAAGTTCAATACTGCTTTGCTGTCTTATGTTTTTTATCTCATCCAAAGAAAGCTCTCTTGAGAGTATAACTCTCTTTACTCCTAAGTCCTCCAAAAACTTTACCTGAGCTAAGTTATGAACTGTCATCTGGGTGCTCGCATGAACAGGCATACCTGGAAACTCTTTTAAAATAATAAAGAGTAGACCTAAGTCCTGCACAATTACAGCATCAATTCCTTCCTTGTATGCAAATTCTACAAGCTTTAAAGCTTTGTGCATCTCATCATTGTAAACCAGGGTGTTTATTGCAAGATATATCTTTTTCGCTCTCTCATGACAAAAATCTATAGCCTTCCTCAGCTCATCTTCTGAAAAGTTCTTCGCATATGCCCTTGCTGAAAACTCTTTTGCACCAACATACACGCTGTCAGCCCCAGCTTTTATGGCTGCAACAAGTTCCTCAAATCCGCCTGCTGGTGACAATAGCTCTACCTTTTTCATCTTTCTTTGTCATCCCTCTGTGTTCCTATTTCGAAGTATTTTAAAATGCTGCTATAAATCTGTTCAATTGACTCTAATGCAAAGATTTCTTTTTTATTTCCATATGCTAAAAAAGGTACTTTATTTTTTGTATGTGTCTTTGTCGACAGATCTTCTATATTGCCATGGTCAGATGTCACAACAAGACAAGCATCCTCTGGAAGATCTTCAATTAAACTGAGTATAAACTCATCTAAAAGTTTTAAAAGCTCTAAAGCTTTTTCCATATCACATGAGTGCCCTATAATGTCTGTTTTAAAATGTTCAAACAGGACAAAATCATTTTTATTTAACACATTTAAAAGATTTTCAGCTGCCCTCTGTGGTGAAAAAACTGGTACCTCATATCCACTTTCAATCAAAACGTGGTTTGTAATATCAAAATACACCCCTTCACCTCTTAGAAGGTCTTCCACCGTTTTAAATCTTATTCCTGATATCAAGGTCATGTAGCTTGTCACAGACATTTTAAAGTTTTTGTCATTTAATAGCTTTTGCAAATATTCGTTTCTGTAAACATTTGCAAAGTCTACTTTAAAGCCACGATGCAAAAGAGTGGTAAAAATGTTTTGTCTTTCAATTATTCTCTTGAGGCTTGGTGTAATCTGTCCGTTAATATGAAACCCTATCTCTTTTGCCGCATTTATGCCTGAATAGATTGTAACTTGGCCTGTGGCACTTTGTGGCAGACCGTCAACGCCAAGCGTTGCATCCAAAAACAAGACATTTCCATCTTTTAAAAAAATGTCATATGCTTTTGGATGATAATAAAAAAAGGGGTTAGCTTCATTTTTCTCCCCTTTTCCAACACCGTCTAAGAATATAAAAAGCATTTTCATCTTATCTATCACCATCAAATGCGTTTATGAAATCATCAAGTTCTTTTTTGGTCTTTTCAAGTTCCTGTTTTGTTTTTTCAAGCTCTTGGTTAAGATTTTGAATAATTTCATTTAACTTTTCAATCTCTTGACTTTGCTTCAAGAGCTTTTCCTCTGCCTCTTTTAACCTCTCTTTATATTCCTCAACCTCTTTTTGATATTTCTCACTTTCAACAGCCATCTTTGAAAGTTTCTCGTCACATTCTAATAGGTGTTTAAAAAACTCATCTGCCACCAAAAATGCTGTGAGCATTGCCGAAAGAGATGTAGAAAGCTGCGGCTCATTAGCCACAACCTCTGACATCTTCTTGTTTATATAATTTGCAATCTTCATTATGTACTCTTCATCTTCGTCAGTCTTTAATACATAATTCATACCCGCAATCTTTACTTCAATTCTTTTCAAATTATCTTCTCTCCTGATATTTTCATCCATCGGCATACATCCTTAAAAAGCTTTGAAAGTGTTGTTAACTATATTATAGTTTTTTTTAGGTTTATTTGCAATTGAGATTTGGGAAAGTGGTTGAACTATTGAGCTCAAAAGGGTAAAATCAAATTATAAAAACACTTTAAAAGGAGATAATTTAAGAATGTATGTAGCAGATTCGAACAGATACAATAACATGTTATACTTGCGATGTGGAAAGAGCGGACTCAAACTTTCGGCAATCTCTCTTGGCCTTTGGCACAACTTTGGCTACAACGACCCATTTGACAACATGCGAAGAATTGTTTTGAGGGCTTTTGACCTTGGAATCACATACTTTGATTTGGCAAACAACTATGGTCCCCCACCAGGTGCGGCTGAAGAAAACTTTGGAAGGATTTTTAAATTTGACCTAAAACCTTACAGAGACCAGATTATTGTTGCAACAAAAGCAGGATACACAATGTGGGAAGGTCCTTACGGCGACTGGGGCTCAAAAAAATACCTTCTCGCAAGCTTGGACCAAAGCTTAAAAAGAATGAACCTTGACTATGTTGATATCTTCTACTCTCACAGGCCTGATCCTGAAACGCCAATTGAAGAGACAATGGAAGCTTTGTATCAGGCAGTCCATAGTGGAAAAGCCTTATATGCTGGGATATCAAATTATAATCCTGAACAAACCAAACTGGCGTATTCAGCTGCCAAGCAAATGGGATTAAAACTCATTGTAAATCAAGTTCGATACAATATGTTTGCAAGAGATGTTGAAAATGGTCTATTTGATACATTAAATGAGCTTGGCATGGGAGCTGTGATATATTCTCCTCTTGCTCAAGGGCTTCTTACAGAGCGTTATCTGGATGGAATTCCTGAGGATTCAAGAGTAAGAAAATCGGGCGTATTCTTAAAAGAAAGTGATATAACTCCTGAGAGAATCGAAAAAGTTAAAAAGTTATCTGAAATTGCAAAAAGGCGCGGGCAGACAGTTTCACAGCTTGCACTTTCGTGGATTTTGCGAAATAAAGTTGTAGCTTCAGTAATTGTTGGTGCAAGCAAAGTGTCTCAGATTGAAGATAATGTGGGTTGTATCAATAATCTTGAGTTTTCAGAAGAAGAATTAAAAGAAATTGAAGAAATTCTAAAAGGGTAATAAAAAAGGGGCTGTCCCAAAACAATAATTTTTAATAACCAAAAAGGACGTTTTGTGGTATTAAATACCAATATTAAGTTATAAAGCAAATAAAAAGAGGGTTGGGCGACAGTTTTACCCCAACCCTCTATCATTATCTTTGCTAATTTTTCTATGTTATAGGCAATACAAACCAAACCCCACTCAAGCTTTACACCCTTTAAGCCCCTGAGCAGGAATCTCCTAAATCCTTTATTGTTCTTTATTATCCCAAATACTGTCTCAACTTCTACCTTCCTTTTATTGTAAATCTCTTTGCCTTCTTCACTCAATAGTCTTTGCCTTACCTCTTCCTTCAATTTTTCTAACCTTGGTCTTACACTAAATCTCTTCTTCCATCTTCTACCTTTATAACATTTTTCTCTGTGTTCACAGCCATTGCAAATCTCTTCGCATTGATATACCTTCTCATAGCTTACAAATCCTCTCTCATTTACACTTATCTTCGGATACAAATATTTAACCTTCTTACCCGCAGGACAAATATAGGCATCTTCTTCAGCTATGTACTCCCAGTTCTTTACATTAAAAATATCCTTCTTAAATCTTCTTGTCTGCTCCAAGTCAAATGTGTTATACTTAATATAGCTATTTATGCCACATTCTTTCAGATGAAGATAATTTTCTTCAGACCCATAGCCACTGTCTGCTACAACATTCTTGGGTGTGAATCCCATCATCTTCTTCACAGCCTCAAGATGTTCTTTTAAGCAGACAGTATCTGTGGGACTTTGGTGGATGCTAAAACCTATTACAAATCGGTTCTGTGTGCCGATTTGAACATTATATCCAGGTTTTAGCATCCCATTTTTCATATGGTCATCCTTCATCCTCATGAATGTGGCATCATTGTCTGTCTTAGAGAAACTGTTCCTGCCGTTTAAAATTGTCTCATAATTCTCATACTTTTTGAGTCTGAAAACGCAATCATTTTTCAATACCTTTACCAATTTCTTTACTCTTTTTTCTTTTCTCTTACTTTTAAACTCAGCTTCCTCAAGTCTTTGATTTATTTGCTCAATTTTTTCTTCTAACTGCTTGCTATCATAGTCAGCTTCCAATTTTACATTTAAATCTCCTAATGCTTTATCTTCCTCTTCATTTATTCTTTCAATTTCTTCAAGAGTGTTTTTTACTTTTTCTCTCAGTTTCTTTTCGAAAGTTTTTGTGCTTTTAGCCCAAACAAAAGAATACTTGTTTGCATTAGCTTCAACTTTTGTCCCATCAAGATAGTAATAGTCGAAGTTTACATATCCTAACTCTATAAGGAGTTTAACCACCTCGGCAAAGATATTTTCAATTGCATCCCCCAAAATTTCTTTTCTAAATCTGTTGATAGTCCTAAAATCAGGAGCTTGATATTTTGAGAGCCACATAAAAGTAATGTTTTCACGTAAAGCCCGAGCTATTTTTCTTGATGAATAAATACCTTGTATGTAAGCATAGATTAAAACTTTTAATAACATCAGTGGATGGTAACTACTTGTACCACCACCTTTGTACTTTTCCATTACGGTTGATATATCTATCTTATCAATGATTTTATCAATTATTCTGACCAAATGATTTTGAGGTATAAAAGCTTCTGGGTCGATAGGCATTAAATATTGGTATGGGTTGTAATTTTTGAAGACAACTTTATCATGTTTACGAGCCACTGGTATATCACCTCATGTTATCATTTTTTATATATTATATCAAAAATATATCACTATGTCAAAAATACAAAATTAAAGAGGCTGTCCATTCGTCTTTTTGGACAGCCCCTTTTTATCTTTTTAATATCCTTTTCATTTTGATATCTTGCAGCATTTAAGTAAACATCAGGTTATGAATAGTGTTAAAAGTATTAAAAACTATTTAAAATTTTATTAAACACTATTCTTTGTTAGGCTACATTCAGCCTAACTGGGTGTAACCCCACACCCTCTATCCCCTCTGCAAATGCTTCGGGGAATACTTTCTTTATAATGTTATATGCGCTGTTTACATCAGCATTTATTAATATTCCTTTGTTGCTTCTAAATAGCCCTCTTCTTATCCTGCGGCTTGGGTCATAGTTTTCTTTGCCCACTTCCTCTCCATCTAAAAAACTGCAGCCACTGGTGTAACTCTCTTCTACAACTATGAAATTTATTCCTTCTTCTTCGCATTTGTACTTGAGCATTCCTATGAATTGATAATAAGGAATATTCACAAAAATTTGATTGTTTACTTTTCCTAACTCTATTTCCTGCTTCCAGTTTGGATTATATCCAACTACAAGGGTGTCTATTTCGTATTCTTTACACCAATTGACTATAAAACGGCTTGCCTTGTGCATGAAATCCTTAATCTTGTTGTTTCTCTTTAAAGTCAACTTCTCTATTCTTCTGCTACTGCCTCTGTTGCCTACATAACTCATCAATTCTGCTTTCCTCTTGTTGTAATATTGATTTATTGACTTAATAACTCTGCCATTAATAACAATAGGCTTTATGCCTATGTTATTTACCAAAGTTACAAAGTTATTAAGTCCTAAGTCTATACCTGCTATCCTCTTTGAAGGTTTTTTTGTTTCAGCTATCTCTTTTTCATAAACTATTTCAATAACATAAACACTTCCTTTTGGAATTACTCTCACTTCTTTTAATCTGTTTTCCACTCTTGTTTTGAGCTTTAAATCTGTTTTGGGAAAAGATAAATATCCATCTTTGATTTTGCACTGTTGATTAGTAAATACAGCTATACTCCTGCCGTCTTTTTTCTTATACTTTGGCAGTTTAGGCCTACCTAAGAATTTATCTTTATCTTTATTCCATTCTTCTATAGCTCTAAAAAATGCTTTCCAATTTCTTTCAAGAAGTCTTAAGATTTGCTGTGATGTTTGTGCTGGCAAGTTTCTATAAGTCTCATGTTCTTTTAACACTTTATCAAGTTCTCTGTATCTTATCCATCTGTCGTTGTTTATAAATTCCTGTCTTACAATATAGTTAGCATAATTATATAAGTTTTTTGCTGCAAAGCATGTTTCATCACAATAATTCCACAATTCATGATTTCTATTTATCTGTATTCTCTCCACTCTCTTGATTATTATCTTCAAACACCTCGCTTTCTAAAAGCTTTCTTATTTTTTGCATTTTTCTTTTGCTATAAAATTTCATACTGTAACAGTGCAGTAAACTTATAATTTCTTCAATTATCTTTTGTATACGTCTTCTTCATTATAATCATAAAATCCATTTGACATAACTGTTACTCTTATTTTTCCTTCTTTTACGTATTTAGTTAGCGTCGGTCTTGAAATTTTTAATAATTTTAGAACCTCTTTTGCTTTCATATTTGTATCAACCACAAATGTTATAGCATAATCACAAAGCAAAGTAAACATACTTTATTAAAAACTTTAACATGTTTAAAACCATTTATTATTTTTTGTCACCACAGCAAATAGCTTAGATGATTTTGTTGAAACATGAATACTGTTAAACACGCTTGAAGCCCCCTGCTGAACATCGGCTGTATTTTATTTATCTTTAATTTGCAATTCAATAGAGTCCCTTTCAGCACCATATCCACTTCGATAACATATTAATCCTTTATTCTTCTCCCAAATAAATGTTTCATAATATCCTGTCTCAACTTGATTGTTATACGCATGATATTCCCTTTTATCCCTTTCAACCCTCAAATACCTATGCCACCCACGCTCGTTTTCACTTAACGAATCTTTTATTTCTTTGTCTTGGCAAACAATTACACTATCATTCGGCAATTCTTCTCTTGTCTTTAACTTACTTAGATTTTCTTTGGTTGGGTCTATCTTATATATTTTATCTTTCTGCACGTAAAAATAACCTAAACTCAAACGTTCATCTGGAATACCCTCAATAGGTTCAAGTTTCAATTCATATAACTCGCCGTACTTAAGATTAGCCTTTTTAATAATATTCAATTTTACATTTTTTTCAACAAGATCATCAAACAAAAACTTTCCTTTATACTCTACCTTTGAAATACTTTCTTTGAAGAAAAATGGATTTTTTTCTGCATTGTAAGTAACTTTTTTGCTTGAGGTTATATTAAATTGGAATGATGATTTGAAATTAGTTTCTGAAATATTACTAAATTTTGCACACCCAGAAAAAAATATAATTCCAATTGTTAATATCATGATTAAATACTTTTTCATAAAAACCTCACTAACTCCTCATTTGCTAATTTAATAATTCATTAAACAATTTCCTGTATTCATTTGCCATCTTCTCTGCACTAAACATCTTGACCCTCTCGGTTAGCCTACTTACCTCTCTCTCCACTACATCTACAAAATCTTTTTGAAACCTTTTAATACATTCAGTCAGTCTCCCTCTATCATATGGATCAAAAACATACCGATACTCACATCCTACTACCTCATATATCCCTCCTCTGCAACTACTAATTACTGGTGTACCTAATTTCCCTGCCTCTAAAACTACATACCCAAACGGCTCATATAACGATGGCACTATTAATGCATCTATTGCCTATCTTTTTTAACTTCACCTGGCGTCATATCTATTCCATTGTATATAACCCTTGTCTTGCTATCATATCGGGGATACAATCTAATCAACTTTTCCCTTTCACAATTGGATACACATACTAAAATATCTGCCACTTTGCTAAGCCTTTCAAAACTCCTTTGTACCTCAATATGCCCCCCAAATGGATTGTCTAAAAAATATGGTTCAGGGGTCGGAACAGAATGTATCACATATACTATCTTCTTATCCTCAAATACTCCACTATCCATTAAGTAATCTAACCCATGAAAGTGAATTACTCCTATATCAAACTCAAATCTACTTAACTTCTCTATCTCCCTATAGTCAATGGCTAATATATCTCTATCTCCAGGATATCTTCTTGTAAATGATAAAATAAAAATGGTTCTTTCCGAAGTCAGTTGAATAAATTTTATTTTTCGGCTATAATGAAAGGACTATTAGATCAAAGGAGAAATCAATACAATGGAGTCAATTATAAACCTGTTAGATAATAATCTTGTCATGGAGAAATACGAAATAATTGATGATACAATTTACATCTATGTTAAATCTAAAAATTCACAAGCTACGTGTCCTTATTGCAATCAAAGTTCTAATAAAATACATTCTTACTATTCGAGAAGTTTTCAAGATCTTCCAATACAAGATAAAAAAGTTGTTATAGTTCTCAAGAATAGAAAATTCTTTTGTAAAAATCCTGTGTGCAGTAAAAAAACATTTGCTGAAAGATTTCAATTTATCTCTGATAACGCAAAAAGAACTAAAAGACTTGAAGATGAAATATTAAACATTTCAATGAATATAAGTTCTGTAGCTGCGTCAAAGATATTAAGGAGAAACATTGCAAACATAAGTAAGAGCACAATTTGTGAAATGATAAAAAAAAAGCAATTCTAATTGATAGAGATACAGTTAAAAGAGTCTGTATTGACGATTTTGCCCTAAAGCGCAGGGAGAAATATGCAACAGTAATGATAGATATTGAAAGCAGGAAGGTTATTGATATTTTAAATTCCAGAGACTACGACGATGTAAAACAATGGTTGGAAGAATATCCAAATATAGAGGTTGTATGTAGAGATGGTTCTGTAACTTATTCTAAAGCAATAAAAGATTCACATTGTGAAGCAATTCAAATAAGTGATAGATTTCATTTATTAAAAAATTTAACCGATTATTGCAGAGAATATATAAAAAGAGAGATTAAAAATAAGATAAAAATAGAAATGCCAACAGTAAGGGAAGCAGAAACAAAATATTCAACTGAGACAAAGATGAAATACCATTATAAGACAAAATGGGAATTAATACTTGCTGTGAAAGAGATGATTTCGAATGGTTGTACAATAAATGAAGTATGTAGAGTTTTAGGACTTGGGAATAAAACTGTTATAAAGTATTCAAAAATAAATGAGAGCGAAAAAGAAAAATATGACAAGGAGCCGATTGGGAAATCGAAGCAGGAAAATATTTGTAAACGAAAGGAAGAATTAATTGAACAGGCCAAATTGCTTAGAAGGAAAGGATATAGCATTACTGGGATATCGAGAGAATTAGGTTTAGATCGAAAAACAGTAAAAAAATATCTTGAATCAGATGGTAGATTTAATCATGCATCGAAAGGAAGAAAATTTAAAAGTAAGTTAGACAATTATAAAGAATGCATTTTAGAACTTTTTTCAAAGGGATATAGTGGCGCAAGAATATTTGAAAAGATAAAGCAAATGGGATACGATGGTTCATATTCGTTAGTAAGATACTTTATTGCTAATACGAATAAAGAAATGATATTTTTAGAAGATAGAAGTGAGACAATTAAGATAGTCGAGAGAAAGAGTCTGATAAGTTTGCTTTATAGAGGGATAGAAGAAGAAAAAGCCATAACAGGTGAGGAATTGGAAAAAGTAATGGAGATTTATCCCCAATTAAAGATAATCTACCGATTAGTCAAGCAGTTTAAAGAAATCCTATTGAAAAAAGAAGTGTTTAAGGTAGAGCAGTGGCTTAAAGAGAGTGAAGAGTTAGATATTCCCGAGTTGAATAGTTTTGTGTCAGGGGTAAAGAGAGATTATGAAGCTGTAAGAAATTGTATTATGTATGAATACAGTAACGGCTTAGCAGAGGGGATTATAAATAAGATAAAAGTTATTAAGAGAATTATGTATGGTCGCTGTAGTTTTGAAATGTTAAGAAGTAAGGTTTTATTATTTAATTTCAACTAAGTTAGGAAAGAACCATTTTGAGGGTCTGTAAATAATTTTGTGTATTTAAATTAGGCCAACCTTCTTGGTAAGAGATCATTCAGATTAACTTGTCTACTTTCTATTTTTTAGTATTACCATTTTAAAAATTTTTATGCATAAATTTTTAAAATCCTGGACAAAATTTAATACTGGGTTATAATACTCTGTTTTTTATTTGTTGTTTTAAACTGCTTCCATGGAAGCAGTTTAAAATGCGAACTGGTAATCGCTATCTACTTTATATACTCTCTCAAACGCTCAGGATACATTATCAAAAGCTGATTTAATATTATATCCCAATTTCTGTACCTCTGTGTCCACTTTCTTACAACATTTTTTGTCGCAAGATAAAGCATCTTCTCTAATGCTATATCATTTGGAAACACTGATTTTGTCTTTGTCACTTTCCTAAACTGTCTGTGAATTCCTTCTATGATGTTTGTGGTATAAATTATCTTCCTTATCTCTGGGGGAAACTTAAAAAACGATATCAGTGAATCCCAGTTGTTTTCCCAGCTTCTGAACGCATAAGGATACTGTTTCCCCCACTTTTCTCTTACCTGATAAAAATTCTCCAGCGCTTCTTCTTCATTAGTTGCCTGATACACTTTCTTAAAATCCTTTGAAAATTCTTTTATATGCTTGTATGAAACATATTTGAACGAATTTCTTAGTTGATGAATAATACACCTTTGAACATCGCTTTTAGGGAATACTGCTTCTATTGCTTCCTTTAAACCTGTCAAGCCGTCAACACAAAACAGTAGTACCTCTTCTACTCCTCTTGTTTTCAAGTCATTCAAAACACCCAACCAGAATTTAGAGCTTTCACTCTCTCCAATCCATATCCCTAAAACATCCTTATATCCTTCAATGTTAATACCTAAAACAACATAGGCAGCTTTATTTACAATTTTACCCTCATCTTTTATCTTGTAATGAATCGCGTCCATGAAAATAAACGGATATATCTTTTCCAAAGGTCTATTTTGCCATTCTCTTATCTCAGGAATAATTTTCTCTGTAATTTTGCTAACCATTTCGCTAGATATTTCAATACCATAAATATCTTTAATTTGCTCATGAATGTCTCGTGTTGTCATTCCTCTTGAATACAGGGCTATAATTTTGTTTTCAATCTCTGAAATATCTCTTTTGTACTTAGGAATTATCTTGGGTTCAAATTCGCCTTCTCTATCCCTTGGAATATCAAGTTCCATTTCACCAAACTTGGTTTTGACAGTCTTTTGACTATAACCGTTTCGTGAATTTGTTGTCTGCTTGTTTTTGACATCATATTTTTCGTAACCTAAACTTTCTTCAATTTCTGCTTCTAAAAAGCTTTGTAGTAAGTCTTTGAATAGATCCTTCAAGCTTTCATAAATGTCGCTTACACTCTGGATGTTATTTTTTCTTATGAATTCGAGTAATTGTTCTTTTGATAAAACATTTTCCATAATAAAAGCCTCCCACTTGGTTATTTTTGTTTATATTCTGATTCTTACCAAGAAGGAGGCTATTATACTTTACACAAAATTATTTATAGTCTCATTTTGATATTGACATTTACATATCTTCTTATATCTATTTCATCCAATATGTCCCCATCATAAATATGTACAAACCCCTCATCTGCCTTATGAAACTTATATAGCTGTTCTATAAATGTAGCTATTCCACCTATAATATAACCGCCTATCTCATTGGTAAAATGCAATACCTTATACTTGCCCTTAAAACCTATATTCAACATTGTCCTCTATCTCTCCTACTACAATATTGTATCTCCTCAAAAGATACTCCTCTTCCTTTGTCTTAATCTCAACTGCTCTCACAGGAATCTTAGATATGTCAGGCTCTTCAAACTTTGTCTCAAAATCTACAATAAAATATATTTTGCCCTCTGGACTCCTCAAAATCTCGTTTGTAACTACTAATTTCTTGCCCCCAACTTCTATTTCTTTCCCACACATCTTAATTTCTACCTTTACCCTCCTATGCTTTATTACCCTGATTTACACAAAAGAAGAATTTATATGCAAATCTTATCCTTCACATCTTTATATTGTCAATCTCGTTTTTTCTTTTTTTTTAATTAATTTTTGTGATTTTTTCAATATAAAATTTCTCTTTCTCTAAATATCTTAAAATTTCTTCAATTTTCTCTTATTTTTATAACAAGCAAAGATCAACCATGGTAGTTCCGTGGTCAGTCTTTGTATTATTTTTCATGTCAAATATAGTAGCTCACAAACAAGAATATTCTATCTGTGCTTTATTTGAATCTAACTTTATCGAAAATATTTCGGTAACATTCCCAAAACATATTTAAAAAGTAACTTCCAGCCATTGACTGTAAAATTATAATAAGGTATGATTACATAAAAAAGATTTTGCTGCGAAAGGAGAATACAGCTTGAGAAAGCTTCCCAAAAAGCAAGCTATATTTTTGCCAGATGAGTGGAACATAATAGAAGAGGGATTTCATCCTGAAAATAATTTTATACTTGAGACCATATTTACAGTTGCAAATGGATATTTGGGCCTGAGAGGAAACTTGGATGAAGATTTCCCCGACAAAAATCAAAGTTTTAAAGCAACGTATATCAACGGTTTTTATGAAGAGTATGATATAACCTATCCAGAGGGTGGATATGGATTTGCAAAGCGCGGCGAGGCAATGGTAAATGTGGCTGATGTGAAGACATTTGAAATAATAGTTGAGGGTGAAAAATTCAATCTGGTCAGTAGCAAAATTTACAAGCACGTCAGAAAACTTGATATGAAAAGTGGGACATTAGTACGCGAAGCAATCTGGGAATCTAACAGTGGCCGAAAAATTTATGTTGTATTTGAACGACTTACATGCTTTAAAAGACAGCATTTAGGAGCAATCAACGTCAGAATAAAACCTCTTAATTTTTCTGGCAGAATAAAAATTGTAAGCAAAATAGATGGAAACTCTTCAAATCTTCTTGAGACAGAAGATGTGAGGGTCGGCTCTGGAATAGAAAAATTCCCTTTTAAAACAATTAAAGCTTACTGTGATGAACTTAATGGCTTTTTGATGCAGAAAACCAAAAAGAGCAGGCTCTCATATGGCTGTATGGTAGATCATGTTTTGGGCTTTGACGATTTTCAATATAAATCTTTTGCTGACAAAGAAAAAAACCTTGTCGTATTTGAGATTGAATTTGATGCAACCAAAGATATGGAATATAATTTGACAAAATATTTTTCATATTTTACACAAAGAGATGTTGAAGAAGATTTGATTGAAGAGCGCTGCGCTGCTGAAATACTTGAGGCAAAAAAGATGGGATTTGAAAATCTTTTGAAAGAACAAAGAGAATTTTTAGACATCTTTTGGGAAAATGCTGATGTTGTGGTAAAAGGAGATATAAATATTCAGCAAGCTATAAGATTTAGTCTATTTTCGCTGCTTCAATCAACAGGCACGAACGGTATTTCAAATATTACCGCAAAAGGTCTTACAGGTGAAGGTTACGGCGGACATTATTTCTGGGACTCCGAAATTTATATAATTCCATTTTTCATATATACCCAGCCAAAAATTGCAAAAATGCTTCTTTTATATAGATACAACATTTTAGATGCAGCAAGAAAGCGGGCAAAAGAACTTCACCACAGAGGAGCACTATATCCCTGGCGAACAATTGCAGGGAAAGAGTGTTCTGCATATTTCCCAGCAGGGACTGCTCAATACCATATAAACGCTGATATTGTATATGCTATAAAAAAGTATTTTGAAGCAACAGATGATTTGGAATTCATAAAAAACTATGGTGCAGAGATTGTATTTGAAGTTGCAAGATTCTACGCAGAACTTGGACATTTCAGTGAAGCAAAAGGCGGAAAATTTTGCATATTTTGTGTCACCGGTCCTGATGAGTATACTGCGCTTGTTGACAACAACGCTTATACAAACTACATGGTAAAGATGACCCTTGAGTTTGCTACAGAGCTTTATAATCTATTGAAAGAAAAAGATAGTAATGCTCTTGAGAAACTTTGCAGAAAAATTGAGCTTTCAAGAGATGAAGTCTTGCTCTGGAAAACCATTGCAAATAACATGTATCTGCCGTACAATCCAGAGCTGAAAATTATTCCTCAGGACGATTCATTCATCTATAAAAAGAGGCTTGATTTGTCAAAAATTCCAGAGAGTCAGTTCCCTCTTCTTTTGAACTGGCATTATTTAGACATCTATAGATATCAGGTTTGCAAACAGCCAGACGTTCTTTTGCTCATTTACCTTTTGAGAGAAAACTTTACATTTGAGGATTTAAAAAATAACTATGAATACTATGAACCCATTACAACACACGACTCGTCACTCTCACCTGCAATCTTTAGCATCCTAGCAGCAGAGCTTGGGTACTTAGACAAAGCATACGAATACTTTGTATATACAGCAAGAATGGACCTTGACGATTTAAATAACAACACAAAAGATGGAATTCACGCTGCTTGTATGGGCGGTGCTTGGCAAGCTTTGGTATTCGGTTTTGGTGGAATGAGAACAAACAAAGGTGTACTTTCCTTTGCTCCAAAGCTTCCTGAAAGGCTTGAATGTTTATCGTTCAAAGTAAGATACAAGGGAAAAGTTTTGAACGTGGAAATCACAAAAGACAAAGCTTTCTATACACTTCTGGAAGGTGAAAGTATTCAGCTTTCACACTATGGTAGCAGTTTTGAATTGAAAAGAGGACAGACTAAAGAATTTATACTTGCTAATTAAAATTTTAAAGGCTGTGAGAAGATTTGCGTTTTCTTCTCACAGCCGTCTTTGAAAAGCTTACAAAGATATTTAGCGCAGTCTTGCTGTTGATTCTCTTTTTACAAGCTCTGGCTCTAAAATAATGTGGTTTATGGGCTGCTTTGAAATCAGGTTCAAAAGCAAGTAAAAGGCTGATTTGCCCATCTCACTCTTGTTCTGTCTTATTGTTGTAAGAGTGGGGGTGATGTAGCGTGCCAAGGATATATCGTCAAATCCAACAACCGAAACTTTTTTAGGCACATCCACACCAAGTTCCTTTAATCTTTTTATAAGACCGATTGCCATCATGTCTGATGCAGCAAACACTGCTGTGACACCTTTCTGGACAAAATAGTCTGCTGCTTTAAACCCACTTGCCTCTGTAAAATCACCTTCATAAATAAGTTCACTGTCAACCTGAAGTCCGTTCCTGCTCAGTGCTAATATATAACCGTTTAATCTTTCTTGGCT
Source organism: Caldicellulosiruptor acetigenus (assembly GCF_026914305.1). Classification (NCBI taxonomy): domain Bacteria; kingdom Bacillati; phylum Bacillota; order Caldicellulosiruptorales; family Caldicellulosiruptoraceae; genus Caldicellulosiruptor; species Caldicellulosiruptor acetigenus. The sequence goes on from NZ_CP113866.1 coordinate 2,345,203, forward strand.
GACATATGCTTTTTTGTGACCATTCAAAAACCCTATTCTTTTGTGTCCAAGGTTAATCAAATGTTCTGTTGCAAGCTGAGCACCTTTTAGGTTGTTTGTTGTCACATAACCTACATTTGAGTTTTTTATTGGAATGTCAAGCAATACAACAGGATAACTGCTTTTTTGTATTTCATTTAAATACTCATCATCCATTTTAAGTCCCATTATAAATGCACCTTCAAGCCCTTTTTCCTGCATAACTGCATCAAAAGAGATTTTCTTTTGTTCCTCTGAAGATGTTGAGAGCAAAACAACCTCATAACCATTGTCCATTGCAGCTTTCCTAAAGCTTATAAGTATCTCATAATAGAAAACACCGTATATACCTTCTTTCTCCATGTCTTCAATGAACAGTCCAACTCTTTTTGTTTTGTTTGTAACAAGACTTTTTGCAAAGATGTTTGGTGTGTAGTTTAGTTTTTTGGCCATCTCTATTACCTTGTCTCTTGTCTCCGGGCTTATATCTGAGTAATTATTGAGCGCCCTTGAAACAGTACTTGGCGACAGTCCCAAAGCTTTTGCAATATCTTTTATGGTCACATTCTTGTTCTTCCTCATTTTCTCGTTTCTCCCTCTTATTTTTGAAATGTTTCACTAAAACCTTGAAATTAATTATACACTTTCTTTGCCTTCTGTTTCAATACTTTTGTTATTCTTTAAGCCCTGTTGTGACTATTCCCCTGACGAAATATTTCTGAAATGCTACGAAAACTATTATGGTTGGCAAAGAAAGAAGGATTGCTCCTGCCAAAACCTGGTTCCAAAATTGATAGTACTGACCGTAAAATGAGTTGAGTCCTACCGGCAGGGTATACAGCTCTTCAGACGAAGCTATAATGCTTGGCCACATGAAACTGTTCCAGTTGCCCACAAATATGAATATAGCTTGAGTGGCCAAAGCTGGCAATGATAGCGGTAAGAATATTTTAAAGAATATTCCAAACCGTGACAGCCCGTCAATCAATGCAGCTTCTTCTAAATCCTTGGGAATTGTCAAAAAATACTGGCGCATAAAAAATATATAAAAAGCACTCACAAGCCATGGAATGATTAATCCCTTGTACGAATCAATCCAGCCAAGTTTGTTTAGAATAAGGTAAATAGGAATCAAGAGTACCTGCCCAGGTATCATCATTGTGCCTATGATAATGTAAAAAACAACCTTCTTAAATGGGAAGTTTAGCCTTGCAAGAGCATATGCTGCCATGGAATTGAAAAGCAGATTGCCAGCTGTTACAGCCACTGCAACCACAAAGCTGTTAAAAAGCCACCTCATAAACGGAAACTCTGTCGTGATATATTTATAGCTACTGAAGCTCAGCTTTCCAAAATCAACAGAGAATTTTGTCACATCTTCTACAGGTTTTAAAGAAGTTATAACTGCAATAAGGTATGGTACCAAGGTTATCAGTGCTCATAAAATGCAGATTGTATATAGCACTATTTTGACTCCAATCCCATAGGTACTTTCCTTCTTCCACACCTTTTTCTCATCTCCTTTTTCGATAATCCAGAAAAATTATTACTTAATATGACATTTCCTCGCCAAAAAACTTTCGCTGAATTAATGTCAATGCAAAGATAATCCCAAACACAACAAACGCCATAGCTGAGGCAACTCCCATGTTGAACTCTTTAAAAGCTGTTCTGTATATCATCACAACCATTGTCATTGCTTTTCCCATGGGACCACCATCAGAACCGCCTATAATGTATGATAAATCAAACATCTGGAGAGTGCTAATAAAAGATACAACTGTGTTGAAAAATATCATCGGTTTTAAAAGAGGTACTGTGATTTTAAGAAGCTTTGTAAGCTCTCCTGCACCTTCAACTTCTGCAGCTTCATAAAGCTGGTCTGGAATTGTTGAAAGCCCAGACAAAAATGTAACCATATAAAACCCTACAGACCCCCAAACAGCAACACTCACAATTGCGGGCATCACAAAAGAAGGTTCATTGAACCAGTTTCGAGGAGTAATCCCAATATGCCTTAAAATCTGATTCACAAGTCCATCTGTTTTGTACAAAAACAGAAATATAATCGATACTGCTACAGGTGATGTAACCGTGGGAAGATAATATGTTGTCCTGAAAAACTCCTTGAATTTCACCTTATCATTTACTATCACAGCTAAAATGAGAGCAATAATAAGCTGAGTAGGAACAACTAAAACAGAATAATAAAGTGTGTTAAGGATAGAATCTAAAAACATCTTGTTTGTCAGCGCTTCTTTATAGTTAGCAAGGCCTACAAATTTAGGTGGAGCATCTCCTAAGAATGAAAAGTTCTGAAAACTTATTACAAAAGCCTTTACAAGCGGGTAAGCAAAAAATACACAAAAAGACAGTATATAAGGAAGCAGCATGACAAAAGCTGTCAAGTATTCTTGCGTTTTTGTTCTATTTCTCATTTTTTATTCACATCCCCCTATAACTTACAGTTATATTCTTATAAATCAAGGCAGGCTTTTTTACCTGCCTTGATTATTTTTCAGGTAGTATCTTCTATTTTACTTCATGATTTGCTTTACTCTTTCCTCAATGTTCTTCTTAAGGTCATACTTCTTGCCAATTACATAGTCTTCAAATGCTTTGTTGAAGACATCCACAACTTTTGTGCCATCCAGACCATAGAAATAGACCTGCGCATATTTTGCGCCATCGACAAGTGCCTTTCTCTCTGGATAAGTCTTAGCAAAGTTTGCACCTGCGCTCTTTAATGAAGGAAGTGCCAGACCTGCTTCAACCACATACTTTTGCCCGCCTTCTCCTGTTAAGAATCTTATAAGTTTGAATGCTTCAGGTTTGTGCTTTGAATTCTTGCTCATTACATATGCAACGGTGAATGCCATTGTTGACTTGCCAGCTGGTCCTGCGGGAAGTTCTGCAATTCCATATGAGTCTTTTGGTATCTTTCTGTCGTTTAAGAATGGAATCATCCAGCCACCTTCAATTGTCATAGCAGCTTTCTTGTCAGCAAATGCATCACCAACCCAGCCAGCACCTAAATCCTTCGGTGTCTTGCATATTCCTTCTTTGAAAAGGTCAAGCGCAAATTTTAAACCTTCCAAAGCTTTCGGGTCTGTAAAGACTGGCTTTTCGCCATCAAATACTTTACCACCATTTTGATATGCAAAAGGTTGAATTCTTGCAAGTTCAAGGTTCATGGTAAGACCTACAACCTTGTCTGTTGTAAGTTTTTTAGCATACTCTTTCAGCTCCTGCCATGTCTTTGGTGGCTGTGTAAGACCTGCTTGTTTGAACATCTCTTTGTTGTAGAACAAAACTAATGTATTGTAGTCTTTTGGAAGTCCATACACTTTCCCTTTGTAGATGAATGGCTGAAGAAGTGATGACTCATAACCAATTGTTTTGACATTGTACTTCTTCATCCAGCTATCAAGCGGCTCTAAGACATTCTTTGCAATGTACTGCCAAGCTGGCATTGAATCCATGTAAAAGATATCAGGTTCTGTTTTAGATGCCATGAGAAGTTGCATCTTTTGATTATAGTCACCGACAATTTCAACTAATTTAATATCGACATTGGGATAGAGCTTTTTGAAGGCTGCGATTTGGTTTTGAACAATCTTCTTCTCAGCAGGAGAAGATGCCCACGCACCCAGCTTTAAAGTTATCTTGGAAGTGCCAAAAACATCTTTTTGCGTAATAAACGCTCCTGCAACCAAGGAAAGTAGGAAAATTAGCGTTAATAAAACTGTTAGAAATTTTTTCATAAAACAAACCTCCCTTTTGAATTAAATATTTCGGAAATGTTTTCGATAATTTTATTATACAACAAGTTAGTAATTTTGTCTATAGGTTTTTTATTTGATTTTCGAATTTTGTTTATTAAGCATAAGCAATGCTGTTTCATATGGTCCAAGCTTTCAAACTTTTTTCGAAATCTTTTCGTGAAATTAAACTCCCTGTGAAAAATTTTTTCCCACAGGGAGTTGCAAGTCAAAAAGGCTATAAGACCACTTCTTTATCTCTTATCTTGAGTTTTACTCTGCTTTTGTCTACTCTTTTTCTGATTTCAATATTTTCCTTGGTTACAACAAAATCCAACAAGTTTCCTTTCCACCAGATGCTAAATTTCAAAGCTTCCCATTTTTCAGGAAGCCACGGATTGACAGATAGAACATCATCCTTTTCCACTTTTAAACCTCCAAAACCAAATATCAAAGCTTGCCATGTGCCGCCCAAAGATGCAGCGTGGATTCCTAAGGCAGTGTTGCCCTGATTGTCTTCAAGGTCTGTCAAAGCGGTACGCATAAAGTTTATATATGCTCTTTTTGTCTCACCCACTCTTACTCCCATTAAAGCATAGATGCTCGGGCTCAATGACGATTTGTGCATTGTCCTTTTTTCGTAGTAATCATAGTTTATTTTCATAACCTCTTCATCAAACTGGTCGCCAAGCAAATACAAAAGCATCACAACATCTGCCTGTTTTATGAGCTGATAATCATTCAGCTTGTCAAGCTCAACACCTTCTGGCCAGACTGGCATATTGTTGCTGTCGTATTCTTTAATAACAAAATCTTTAAGATTAAAGTATCCCTCAAACTGTTCAATTAGCTTTGTTTCAGGATGGTATGGAATATAAATCTTTGATGCAACTTTTAGCCAGTTCAAAGGTTCATCTTCTGATAAGTTTATTTTTCCTACTAACCTTTCAAAATGGCTGGGGTAATTTTCCTTTAAGCGTTTCAATACTTCATAAGCCTTTTCTAAGTTCCACTTTGCAAGATAATTGGTGTAGGCATTGTTGTTGCAATGTTCATGGAACTCATCCGGACCTATCACATCATTTATTTCATACCTATCCTTTTCTTCATTGTATTTACAAATAGAAGCCCAAAACCTTGCTGTTTCAATCACAATTTCCGCACCATAGTTTAAAAGAAACTCTATGTCATCTGTTGCACGCACATACTCTAAAACTGCAAAGGCTATGTCTGCTGAAATATGATATTCTATATCCCCTGTCCATATTCGAACAGGTTTGCCAAGATAATCGTACCCCCACTTTGGTGTCTCCTCTTGTCCGGTGTCTGCAGACTCCCAGGGGAATTGCGCACCTTTGTATCCATTTTTCCTTGCGTTCTCTCTTGCAGCGTCCAAAAGATTGTACCTGTACATCAGCATTGCCCTTGCAGCTTTCGGATTTGTGTAAATGTAAAACGGGAGCATAAATATCTCTGTGTCCCAAAAGACATGTCCCTTGTAACCTTCTCCGTGAAGGCCTTTTGCACCAAGGCTTACACGTTCATCTTCTGGATTCGCCATACTAAGTAGATGGAAAACGTTGAATTTGAGACTTCTATCTGCAACCTCATCACCAATTACCTCAAGCTTAGCAACATCCCAGAGTTTGTCATACTCTTCTATATGCTCAGAAAGCAGCCTCTCAACACCTAATTCTTTTGCTCTTTCAAGCTTGTTCTGTGAACTTTTAAAAATATCCTCAACATTTTCTCTCGAGGACACCAATACAATCAGCTTTACAATCTCATAACTTTTTCCTTCTTTTGCCTCAACTTCAATGTTCTCGGTAATAATGCTTCCTAAATCTTTAACAAATCTATTAAAATAACATTTATGCCCATTTAATAAAACCTCTGTAGAACTTGCTATTCCCACTTTGTATCTTTCATCCTTTGTTGTAATGCCGAGGAATATACAGCTTTTGCAATCCTTTTTATCTTCTACTTCATAATGTTTTACTCTATCGTTTGGGATATCCTTAGAGTTCACGGTAGCAGCATCAATAAAACTTTCTACATTTAAAACTGCTGAGTAGTTCTCACAAATCACATTGTACTTTTGAACAATAAGATTTTTATTTTTCATGCTGACAAATCGAAATCCCTCTATTGATGTAATTCTACCCTTTTCATCTTTTAGTCTCAATTTTCTGAAAAGTAGTCCCTGTTTTAAGTCTAAAACTCTCCTAAACTCAAGCACTTCACATTTCAAAGGATTCAGATATTCTCTATTTATATATATCCTAAGACCTATTGGATTTGGTAAATTCACAAGCTCTGTAACCTGAGCTGTGTCTTTGTCAAATACACCTGCTATGAAAGTTCCTGGTATCTCATCACAAAAAACCTCTTCGTTGATTCCTCTTATTCCTATATACCCATTTGTAAGAGCAAAACAGGTTTCATGTTTATGTGAAACTCCAAAACTTTCCTGTTCAATCAGCCAGTTTTTTTCTGAAAGTTTCATTGTTGAAAACCTCCTAAACCATTTTGAAAAGTTTTTCATGAAGATTCTCAAGAAGTTCTAAACTAATCTTATCTAATCTATCAATCACGTAATGAGCTTCTTTTAGTCTATCAAATTGACCATCTCTACAGACCCCAATTGTAAGCATCCCCGCACGAATACCTGCCTTAACACCATCTATGGCATCTTCAAACACGGCGCACTCTTTTGGATTTACATTTAACCTTTGTGCAGCAGTAAGAAATATTTCAGGGTCAGGTTTTCCTTTTTTGAAATCATACCCTGTTACAACTGTATCAAACATATTGTAAATTCCTATCTTGGTCAAAATTTTAGTGGTATTTTTGCTTGAAGAAGCAACAGCAAGTTTTATACTATTTTGCTTCAAATGATTCAAAAGCCATGTGCTATCTTCAAAAGCTTCTAAATTTTCTTGTTCAACAAATTCTAAAAAAATCTTTTGTTTTTCCTCTGCCATTTCTATTAGCTTGTCTTCAGGCACATCATAAGCAATGCTTTTTATCCCATCCAGCCTTGGCTTTCCATCAACTTTCCATTTGTAATCTTCATATTCAAATTTATAACCATGGTTTTCAAACATCTTCTTCCATGCTTTGAAGTGTAGCTTTACAGTGTCTGTCAAAACACCATCCATGTCAAAAATGGCTGCCTTGATTTTTCCCATGAAAAGCAAACCCCTTTGCTGAGATTGTCGTATAAGATTATTATAAATGGTTTTCGAATTGTTTTCAATATCGTTTTCGATTATTTTCGATTTTTCTAAGGAAACTACTTGAACTGTAATGAGAGACTTTTTAGCTGGAAGTTTTAAGAAACATTTGATTCCATGAAAATTATATAGAGAGCAGAATTCTTATTAAAAAATATACAGTCAATAACACAAAGCCGTCAGACGTGATAAATGAAATCCTTGAAAAGATAGCAGTACCAAGTGAGAATTTTGCTTTTTGAAATACAACAACAAGTTAAGATAGACTGAACACATTTAAGCTCAGTTCTTTTAAAACCTCTTGCAATTTTTAAGACCTGCCATTTGGTGAGCCCAAACTTTTTTACGTGCATTGTTAAACATTTAACACATATACACAAAAATAAAAAATCCGGCAGCCACCTACTTTCCCGTGCCGTCTCCAGCACAGTATCATCGGCGTTGCGAGGCTTAACTTCCGTGTTCGGAATGGGAACGGGTGTTTCCCTCGCTCTTTCGCCACCGGATTTGTTTCCTGTATTCATTTTTTTCAGCAGCCTCGCAAGTGAATAGGGAGAAAGCTTCTCTTTCGGTCAAGCTCCTCGGGCCATTAGTACCGCCTTGCTCAACGCCTCACAGCGCTTACACATGCGGCCTATCTACCTGGTAGTCTTCCAGGACCCTTACCACCTCATCGGTGTGGGGTATCTCATCTTGGGGTGGGCTTCACGCTTAGATGCTTTCAGCGTTTATCCCATCCGGACTTGGCTTCCCAGCCGTGCACTTGGCAGTGCAACTGGTAAACCAGCGGTCCGTCCAACCCGGTCCTCTCGTACTAGGGTCAGCTCCCCTCAAATACCCTGCGCCCGCGGCGGATAAGGACCGAACTGTCTCACGACGTTCTGAACCCAGCTCACGTACCGCTTTAATGGGCGAACAGCCCAACCCTTGGGACCTACTTCAGCCCCAGGATGCGATGAGCCGACATCGAGGTGCCAAACCTCCCCGTCGATGTGGACTCTCGGGGGAGATCAGCCTGTTATCCCCGGGGTAACTTTTATCCGTTGAGCGACGGCTCTCCCACTTGAAAACCGCCGGATCACTAAGCCCGACTTTCGTCCCTGCTCGAGGTGTCCCTCTCACAGTCAAGCCACCTTACCGCCTTTGCACTCCTACCGCACGATTTCCATCCGTGCTGAGGTGACCTTTGGGCGCCTCCGTTACCTTTTAGGAGGCGACCGCCCCAGTCAAACTGCCCACCTGACAGTGTCCCATCACTCGGTTCAGAGTGTCTGGTTAGTGCTCCAGTGCACCCAGAGTGGTATCCCACCGTCGGCTCCATGGATGCTGGCGCACCCACTTCTCAGCCTCCCACCTATCCTGTACAGGGCACACCAAAACACAGTGCCAGGCTGCAGTAAAGCTCCACGGGGTCTTTCTGTCCAACCGCGGGTAACCAGCGTCTTCACTGGTACCACAATTTCGCCGGGCACACCGCCAAGACAGCGCCCAAGTCGTTACGCCATTCGTGCGGGTCGGAACTTACCCGACAAGGAATTTCGCTACCTTAGGACCGTTATAGTTACGGCCGCCGTTCACTGGGGCTTCGGTTCGGAGCTTTCCACCCCTCCCCTTAACCTTCCAGCACCGGGCAGGCGTCAGCCCCTATACCTCGCCTTTCGGCTTGGCAGAGACCTGTGTTTTTGATAAACAGTCGCTTGGGCCTATTCCCTGCGACCCTGACTTATCGCCAGGGCACCCCTTCTCCCGAAGTTACGGGGTCAGTTTGCCGAGTTCCTTAGCGGTGCTTCACCCGTCCGTCTGTGGATACTCTCCTCGCCCACCTGTGTCGGTTTCCAGTACGGGCACCTGCCTTCGCCTACGCGACGCTTTTCTTGGCAGTGTGAAGCTCAGCACTTCGCCTACTTTAATTTCGGCTCCCCATCACGGCTCACGGTTTTACGGGTGTGCGGATTTGCCTACACACCCCCGCTCGCCGCTTGGCCGGGGTTTACCAACACCCCGGTTGCCTGCTCCTCCTGCGTCCCGCCTCGTAGGTTAACCTCCGGCAGGTGGCTCAGGATTATCAACCTGATACCCATCAGCTACGCCTTTCGGCCTCGCCTTAGGCCCCGGCTAACTCTGGGCGGATTCGCCTTCCCCAGAAACCCTTGGGCTTCCGACGGGCAGGCTTCCCACCTGCCTCGCGCTACTTATTCCGGCATTCTCACTTCTGCCTCGTCCACCCTGGCTTGCGCCTTGGGCTTCTCCCTGTCGCAGAACGCTCCCCTACCGCTTAAAGCTGCTTTCTCGCAGCTTTAAACCCGATGCTTCGGTGTGTGGCTTCAGCCCCGAGTATTTTCGGCGCCCAGCCGCTCGACCAGTGAGCTGTTACGCACTCTTTAAAGGAATGGCTGCTTCTAAGCCAACCTCCTGGTTGTCTTCGCGGCTGAACATCCTTTGCACACTTAGCCACATCTTTGGGACCTTAGCAGTCGGTCTGGGCTGTTCCCCTCTCGACCACGGACCTTATCGCTCGTGGTCTGACTCCCAAGCTAAAGCCGCCAGCATTCGGAGTTTGATAGGGTTCGGTAACGTTTTTGCGCCCCTAGCCCAATCAGTGCTCTACCTCCAGCGACCATCGCTTGAGGCTAGCCCTAAAGCTATTTCGGGGAGAACCAGCTATCTCCGGGTTCGATTGGAATTTCTCCACTACCCTCAGCTCATCCGACGCCTTTTCAACGACGACCGGTTCGGGCCTCCATGTGGTCTCACCCACACTTCACCCTGGCCAAGGGTAGATC